>CALKUH010000047.1 GCA_937996795.1 uncultured Verrucomicrobiota bacterium
TCACGGGCAGGCGCGTGACGGGGCGATGACGGTGGTGACGGGGTGGGGGACGAACGGGTGGTTCAACGGAACAAACTGGGTGACGGTGCCGAACACAACGAACCTGCAAATCACGGGGGACTTGACGTTGTCGTTCTGGGTGAATGTGACGAACAGCTCGACATGGACGTACAGCTTCCTGTCGAAGAACGGCCATCAGGGCGAGTTCGGTCTGTATTACAACGGTGGATTGCAGTTTCAGTTTTATCAGGGTAGTCCGGCCAGCCAGCAGGCTTTATCCGTCGCTACTCTTCCGCTGTACGGGCAATGGTATCATGTGGCGTTTACGCGAACATTTTCGAACCGTTCCGTTCGGGCGTATGTGAACGGAGTGCTGGTTTCCTCGACTACGTATTCTACCAATGTCTTGCAATGGCCGACGGCGAGCGGATCGTCGGTGTCGATCGGGTATCGTCTGAAAGGCCTGATGGATGAGGTCTTTATCGAAAATCGGGCCTGGACTTCAAATGAGGTTCGTAACGCGTATCTACGGGTTCCGTTGATCATATCCTGTCCAAGCAATAGCACGTTGGAATGCGATGCGGAGACGGCGCCCGAACAAACGGGATATGCCAGCCTCGCAGGGGGATTTGGCTCCGGCTATGTGGTCAACTATAGCGATGTGGTCACGGGTTCCGCTGCTTCGGGGCAGGTGATCCGGACATGGACGGGGCGCGACGGTTTGCTGTCCCACGTTTCCTGCGTTCAAGTGATCACGCGAATGGACATGACGGCGCCCGAACTGGTCGGAGTGCCCTCCAATGTCTACGCGATGTGCAGTGTCCCTGAACCCTCGGTTGTCTCTGCCACGGACAACTGTGATCCATCCGCGACGGTTGCCCTGCTCCAGTCGACCAATGGCGTGAACCCCTCCATCATCACGCGCGTTTGGCAGGCGACGGATTGGATGGGGAACTCCAGCAGCGCGACCCAAACCATCACGATCCAACATCCGCTGAATGCGCTCCAACTCGTTGGCGTTCCATCCAATACAACGGTTCAGTGCGGACAGGTTTCTGCGCCACCCACCGTAACGGTCACCGGCGGCTATTTCACGACCCCGCCTGTAGCCGCAAACGGCTGGATGCCAGTTCTGAATCCCGGCAACGGAAACTACTACCAGCTTGTCACCGGGGCGCTTTCATGGGCGCAGGCACGGATTGCAGCACAAGTTGTACTGGGCAATGTTACAGGGCATTTGGCGACGATTACGAGCGAGTCGGAAAACCTCTTTGCACTCGGACTCGCGCCGGTCGGTTCCCAAGCGATTTGGCTCGGGGCTTCCGACGATGTGGAGGACGGGAATTGGAACTGGATCACCGGCGAAGCTTTCAGTTACCAAAATTGGGGGGACGGCGAGCCCGGCGGACACATAGAGGAATACCACCTCGCCCTGCTCAATCACTCAAGTCCCCCGGGGCATTGGAACGATGTTGGCGGCGACGTATATCCCGGATATGCCGACTACTTCCTCGTGGAATGGCCGACCGGCCTGATGATCGACATGGTGGAGAACATGACGGGGAGCTGCCCGGCGACCATAACCCGTGTTTGGACGGCGACGGATTTCTGTGGCGCAACGATCATCCAAACACAGGTGATCACGGTGGTGGACACCATCGCGCCCATTCTTACCCCTCCGTCCGACCGTCTGCTTTCGTGCGACGCATCCATTGATCCCACGAACACCGGCTATGCAACCATATCGGACACCTGCGATTACGCGCCATCCCTGACCTATACGGATTCGCCGCCCTTCGTCGTTGCCGCCTCAACCGTGCATATCGCGCGGGTCTGGCGCGCCGTGGATTCATGCGGCAACGCGGCTATTGCCACTCAAGTTCTCGCCCAGGTCGACTGTGACACCGATCTTGACGGCATGCCTGATTGGTGGGAAATCACCCATGGATTCAACCCGAAATCCCCGGTTCCCGGACAGGGCGAGGGGTGGTGGAAATTTGACGAGACCTCCGGCACGAATGCGGCGAATTCCGCAGGGACAGGATATGACGGCCACTTGGTCAACATGCCGACCACGGCTTGGGTCGCCGGGCGATTGGGCAACGCGCTTAATTTCGACGGCACGAGCAGCTTTGTCCGAGTGCTTCAATCCCCTGCCATCATCACGGGCAAACAATTCACGCTTAGCGCATGGGTTTTTATGGAAAATGTGGCGCCGTCCGATTATCCCGCGTTGATGTCGGATATCGGCGAGAACTACTGCGGTTCCTGGCAGAACGGATTCTTCTGGCTGGCCGATCAGGCCGATCCGGGCATGCACCTCGTTGGCGGTGATTGCTCGAATGTTTTGGCGCTGGCCCAGAACGCATCATTCGCCGGTCGCTGGGCGCATCTGGCGACAAGTTATGACGGCACCAACGTTTCCTTCCATGTGGACGGCCAGCGTCTCAGCGCACAAGAGGGCGTCTACAGCCCGGCGATTCGGTCGGAACTGCTGATCGGAAAATCCGTCTATTGGGGCACCCCCTATTTCTGGGAAGGCAAGTTGGATGATGTGCGGGTATACACCCGAGCGCTTGGAACCAACGACATCGCAACCATGTACGAGTCACTGGCGGATGCGGATGGCGATGGGTTGGAAAATCTGGAGGAATACCAGCATGGATCAGACCCACGCTCAACGGATACCGACGGTGATGGTATGCCAGATGCGTGGGAGGTAGCCAATCAGTTTGATCCGACGGACTCGGCGGATGGAATGTATGACGCCGACGGTGATGGACTCTCGAATTTGCAGGAATATGTCAACGGAACTGACCCGCAAATCTGGGACACGGACACCGATGGATGGGACGACGGGTCTGAGGTGTCACAGTCGAGAGATCCGCTGGACGGTTTGTACCGAACAAACGGAATTAATCGGAACTGGCTCTACCACAACTTCGGCGAATTTACATCTGCTGCTTGGGAGCTTGTGCCGGGGCTCTGGCAGCGATTCCTAACGATAGATGAGACGGGGGGAAGCAATGCATTATACTTTCTCGCTGCACAAAATCTGGCTTTATCCACGGGTGATTCCGTTATCGTGCAGGCTCGACTCTCATGGAAAGTCAGTTCCAATGGCGAATGGACTAATATGTGGTTTGATGGGGGGCGTTATACCAGTGTGGTCGTGCATGCAACGAACGCTTTTCATGGTCTCCCGACCCTGAATAATGTAACAATGGATGTATATAGAATCGCATGGTCCTTCCCGTCGGCGCGTGTTACGGGAGACCTTTATTATGCCATTCTGATAAAAACCACCAATTTACTCCAAGGCCAGACTGATTATGTATACTTGTCAAAAAAATTGAATTCCAATGATGTGGCGGCTGGATATGGGTCGAACAACTGGATGCATGCACCCCAGTTGCTTGGGCCCGACTATTTTGACAGAGATTACCCTCTGGGCTATAACGTTTCCCGTATCTTTAATGGCGATTTTGAGGAAGGCTCGCCTATCGATGCGCTGACGATTCCCGAATGGACTGGCTCCTCGACGAACTGGTCGGCAATCTCGACCAACATATTTCGTGGAACCAATTCTACAGGCCAAGCCTTCCTCTCAATGGGATGGGATGGTTATATCAAACAAAATATATGGGCTATCCCGGGCGAAGAGTTAAAGTTATGCGGCTTCATGCTGCATCCGTCGCCAACGAATGCGTGGGACAACGCAATGCTGACCAGCGATCGGGTGGGATTGATCAGCGTTGACTACTACAGTGGCGGAATCTTGCTCGAATCAAGATGGGCTCGCCTCACCGCTGCACACGCACCCGACCTGTGGCACTATTTTGCCATAACCTCATTGGTGCCGGACAAGACGACACATGCGGTTGTCATCCTGAGGCAAACAGGACATGGCGACGGACACGTTTACTACGATGACCTGTCGATTGAGTCCTCGATAGACGTTGATCGAGATGGAATGCCTGCTCCCTGGGAGGACGCTCATTTCCTGAATGACGCGGAACCTTGGGATAACATTGTCGATAATCAGGGTGATGGCCTGATTAATCTTCTCAAATACCGCTTGGGTCTGGATCCCACAACGGATGATTCAAACGGCGATGGAATTCCTGATTGGTGGATGTTGCAGCATGGCTTGGACCCGTTGGATTCCGGATTGGCTGAACTTGACCGCGACAACGATGGTTTGACGCTTCGGGAAGAGTACCTTGCGGGCGCGGAGCCGGGCAATCCGGACAGCGATGGAGATGGGTTGCTGGATGGACTAGAGCATCTGTTTCTGGGCACAGATCCACAATCCGTGACGACGGGCCGGCTTGACCTGGCGGTGTCCGTTCCCGGAAGCAACACGGTTCAGACGACGGGCGTCTGGACCAATCAGGGCGAGTTGCTCCTGAGTGTCAGCGTAAGGGGGGCGGCTGACTATGCCCTTGTCGTGCCCACCGGCGATATCTATCAGGTGGAAATTTATGCGTCGGTGTCTTCACCCGCCAAATCCACATCCGTCGAATATGTGGAGTGTGAGTTGAATGGACAGACCCTTGGTCGGGTGCCTGTCCGTCTGGAAGCGGGTCCGAATTGGTATGGCCGCGTGTTGACGTCGTGGCTGGATGCGGGAACCAACATGTTGCGTGTGACTTGGGACAACATTGATCCCCACAAGTCCCTTGTCATACGCCGAATCAAGCTTTATCGAGTCAACGGACCCGACGCCAACGCGAACGGGCGGAAGGACTGGGTGGAAGACCGCCTTGCGAGTTACAACTACACACTCGCGGCCCCATCGAACAGCCTGATTTCGCCAGCGTTTGTGGAGGGGCGTTCCCGCTATTTCGACCTGATGCGCATCACGAATGCCGGCGCGTTGCGCCCGACCGTCAGCAACGGCTGGTATGCAAACGTGCCCCTTCAGGCTGAAGCGGCCATACCCGTCGTGCTTGCTTATGAAAGCGGCGCACTTGAAGAAACAATCCATATTGACTGGGCGCCGTTCGATGTGTTGGAGCAAGGCAATCTCGCGCTCCGCAAGGGCGACGCGCTCCTGCTTGCGGCGCCGTCCGTGGCGGCGACCTCCGGCGTGCTCAGCCTGCGGGTGAACGGCGCGGAAATCTACAACGGCGCGCCGACCGGGCGCATAGCCTTCACATTCAATACGTCCGGCGTTCATGTCGCGACGGGCGTTTTTGTTCCAAGTTCGGGTCCTGCGCTCAGCAATAGCGTGCAGGTCACCGTGGTGGAGGCCCGCTTCAACGGCAATCCTGCGGTATGGGTCAATCGCGCCTTCGTATGGGACAACATCGGGATGAGCACCGGTGTGCACATTGAGTCGGACACTGCGTTGGCGGTGACGGACCGCGGGCGGCTGCCAAGCAACTGGGTCGGGGTGATTCCCGGTCATCAGCTTGCAAATATCGGCAGCCCGACCAATCGGGGCGGCATTCTTCGGGAGCACTGGTTTGATATCGCTGGCGGCGCCATCACGTCCCTGCTCGCGGACGCAGGATATCCGAATTCACCGGACGGAAGTGAGCTGCGCGACGGGTTTGAAGGCCCGACGGACTGGGATGACGAGTACGGCGCGCGGTATCGGGGCTATCTGCTTCCGCCGGTGGATGGAACCTATCAATTTTGGATCAGCAGCGACGAACAGGGCGCGCTGTGGCTCAGTCCTGATGATCAGGCATCCAATGCCGTGCAGAGCGCCTCGGTGCCCACCGGAACCACGGCCCGCACATGGGATGTGTACAGCCAGCAGGCGTCCACCACGCTCGTGCTCAAGGCGGACCAACCGTACTACATTGAGGCGCTACATGCGGCGGGTGGCGGCGGCGATCATCTGTCCGTGGGGTGGCGCCGCCTCGGAGAAGGGCGTCGGTTGGAGTTGCTGGCGGCGGAGCATGGCGAGCGCCATGTTGTGGCCCGGCTTGAACCCGGCGGCCCGATCATTGACAGCGCGCGTGTCGATGCCCTTCGGATCTACTCATCCGGTTCCTCGCGGCTTCAAGTCGTGGATATCCTGACGAACGGAACGCTGGTTGTTGAAATGGATGTCATCGTTCCGGTAATTCCCCCCAACCTTCGCCTGGAGCTGAATATTTTTGTCTCGGGCGTCTTGTTCGGCAACGGCGGTACGCATTTGGTGCTCACTGCGGATGATTTCAACGAGATTGGAGTGGCGACGGTTGTTTTTCATAAGAGCGCGGATTCGAATACCGCGCTCTGTCATCGGCTCGTTGTCTATCAGGGCGTGGAGCGCGTGGGGGTGCGGCAATGAGAATGCCGGTTGTTGTTCGCCTCTGCCTGATTCTCGGCGGCCTTGCGGTTGCGGGGGCCATCGTCCTGCTGGCGCCCGTTGCCCGACATGGCGATGGGCCGCAGCCCGAAGTCTTGCAGAGCCAGCATCACACTCTCGCCATCGGAGCGTCATCCGCGAGGAGTCTCCAGGGGGCGAATCGAGCCGTTGGGCCCGACGCTGCAAACGAGCCCGTTACCGAGTTGAACGCACAGGAGCGGGCGGATCGAATCCAGCGTGTATCGCGAATTATCGCCTTGCTCCAAAAATCGGGAGCCCCACGCCTTGATGAGCAACAGCGCCGCGATCTGGAGGATTTCCTGCTGGACCCGCAAAGGGTCGAGGGCGTGTCCGACTTTCCGCCGGCCCGCGAATACGCGGTTGTTCATGAAGTCATGGCCTTGTTGCGGCAAACGTCCGATCCGGCGGGGGATTTTGCCCGCTTGCTGACGGAGGTGTTCGACGATGTCCGCCAAACAGCCGTGGTGCGCGACTATGCCCTTCAGCATCTGGGTGAATGGTACGACCGCGCCTCCAGCCGCGAAGCCGTGGAACAAGTGTTGTGGCGGGCGACGGATGAACGGGGCGCCACGATGGCGGGGACCGCCTTGCTGGCCTTGCATCGGCAGGTGTTGCCGCGTGATGACCGCATGCGTACACGCCTGTCCGATGCGTGCCATCGCGTTGTCGTGGATGCGCGCGCCTCCACGGCGGAGCGTGTCACGGCCCTGCGGTTGGGCGCCCAGTTGGGGAATCGGGAGCTGTTGCCCCTGGCGCGCGAATGGATCCAACAATCCGCCGACCCCATGATGCAATTGGCCGCCATCGGTGCGTTGGGCGAGCTGGGTGATGTCCGGGATATTCCATTGGTCCAGGAGCTAAAGGAGCATCCGCGACTAAAGATGGCGGTGACGGCATCCCTGCGGCGTTTGGAGAGGAAAGGGGCAAAACCATTATGAAGCTGATATTCAGTGCCCGCCTTGTCATCCTTCTGTTTTTGGTCAGCGTGTATTGTGATTCGGTTGCATTTGCCTCCTGTCCTGGGGATAACCCGTGCAATCCAACCAACTTGCTGGCGTGTCAAACGTGGGACTGTGATACATGTCGGCCGGTTGATCACCCGTGTTGCAACGGTACGATTTATGATCCCACGAACCAAGTCTGCTGCGCCGGAATAACGATTCGCGCCAAAGCCCCCCCGACATTTTCCGCCAATCCTGCTGACTATAATGCGGATTGTTGGTCCGATGTGACTTCCACCAATGTTACCGCGATCGACTTATGCGGAGATTCCGTCTCCGTTGATTTTGAGGAGGAGGTCTCCGGGGACTGCCCGGCCACCATTACTCGAACATGGACCGCCGTAGCCCACGAAATGACGAACACCATATCGCAGGTCATTACCGTTTTGAACAGCGCGACGAATCTTGAGGCCACGATCACGCCATCCGACGTATCGATCGTCTGCTTTTCAAATCTGGTCGACCTCGTTGATCCGACCATTGATGTGTCCGGCACGTGCGACTCAAGCCCGTCGATCAATCCTCTGGAACAATCCATAGACTCGGCGGACGATGTTGACGCCTATCCATTTGTTATGACTCGAACGTGGGATGTTTCGGATAACTGCGGAAACTCAGCGGTCGTAACGCAAACAATAACGATCGTGGGGCCGGCGGAAGATTGTTGTGAGGGGTGTGGTTGTCCGCAGGGTGGCGGAAGCGGAGGCGTGGGGAATAGTTTTTGGTATCGCATCGGTTTGGGCGATGCCCCAAATGGCGGAGAGGCTGGATTCGTTGAAGTCGCGGGAAATGAACTGACCCCGCTGCATGCGACGCCGAAGGCCTTGCGCGTGATTGGGATGGCTCGTGGTGTGCGCTCCCATCACTACAAAGGAACGTTGCGGCAAATCCGCAGTCCTCAATCGGCCGTGGAGGTTGTGGCGCTTGATGAGTTCCGCTACGAAATGCGGTTTTATCATCCGGATCAGGTTGCCGACATCAGCACCAATGAAACGGTTGATCCACCAGAAGCCGATCCCTTCGTGGTCTGGCGGATCGAGAATCCGGACGCTTCCACAAATGTATATAACCGCCTCCACATCACGCAGATCGTTGGGAGCACCTCCAATCGCACGGAGTTCATATGGAGCGAAACCAATGGCTGGTCCTATGTCCAGGGCGGCGGCTTGGTCACGCATACCCTGGCCGTCGAGTGGCTTGAGCCGGAGGTGCACAAGCGCAGCCGTGAAATTCGCAAAGACGGCAGCAACCGAATTGCCCTCGACCGGATCCACGAGGTCTATTGGTTCCCGTTCGGCAAGCGGGTGATTCGGAATGTGGACGACCCGGATGGGGCGAACCTGGAAACCGTCTGGACGTATTACACGAACTCCGCGCACGCCGGGCGGTTTGGCAAGCTCGCTCGCATGGATCGTCCGGATGGCTCCTGGCAGGCGCTGGATTATGATTCACTCGGACGCAAGACGCTGGTTGTTGAACCCTGGCTTGATGCGGTGAATCTGGCGACGCCCCTGGACCCGGATGATGCGGATGCCACCTATTTTAGCTACGCCCCTCATGATCCGTCGGACGTCGTGCAAAATATCGACTTCAAACCGCGCACGATTGAGCGCCGCGTGTTGGGCGATGTCGTCAGCCGGACCTATCATGTTTACCATCGCGATGGGAACCATGATCGCGTGCATATTGAGGAGCATGCCGCCCATGGGGATGCCGAATATGGAGATTTGGCGAACGAACGAAGCGTAACCATCCATTACGGCACCAACGCTTCGTCCGCAGCGCGCGGCCGGATCAAGTCGCGGGTCGGGCCCGATGGACGGATCGAAACGTATTCGTATCAGGCCGGGAATTTTGTCGCCTCCACCAACGGACTTGGGGTGTTCACTGAGGGAACGGGGAGTTTCCTCCGCATTGTCCGGACCGAGGGGACAACCAACGCGCCCAATGGGATCGCCCATCGGACGGTGCGTGAAATCCGTATTGAGAACCATCTCGCGAAGAACCTGCAGTCCGAAATGCAGGTATACGATGGATCGGGCTACGAAACCGCCTCGTGGGAGGTTCGTACATACGATGAGCTCGGGCGCGAAACACTGGTGCTCCACGATGGGGATAACCGCCATGAATCCGTATGGGGCTCACTCTGTTGCGGCAAAACCGAGGAAACCGACGAATATGGCATCCGCCGCCTGTTCACGCGGGATGAACTCGGCCGGTTGACATCCGAAACAAAGGAAGGCGTGCCGGCGGGCGCCTATCCGGCCCAGTCGAATCTTGTCACCGATTACACCTATGACGCCGATGGGCGCGTGTTGAAGCGGGTGCTCACGGGTGGATCTCTCAGCCTGGTTGTCGCCAGCAATCAATATGACCTGGCCGGTCGGCTGATTTCGGCTGCCGACCAGGCGGGGTTGATCACGACGACGGAATACGAGTTGTATGGCCGCCGGATGGTGCGCACGCGCCCGGACGGAGGGACCGAGATTACCGAACGCTATCACGACGGCCGTACCAAGAGCGTCACGGGTACCGCAACCGTGCCCCAGTTCTACTCCTATGGACTTGAGTCGGGCGGACTGCGCTGGACGGTGGTCCATCGTGGGAGTTCAAACTCGCCCATCTGGGAAAAGACCGTAACCGATGGGCGGGGCCGCGCAATGCGGACTGAGCATCCGGGGTTTGGCGGTGTCGTGGTTACCAATCGCTTCCATTACGATCCGGCTGGCCGATTGGTTCGGACTGAATTCGGCGATGGGCGTCCTGACCAGTTGACCGTATACGACGAGTTGGGCGCCGTTGTGCGTTCCGGCGTCGATGTGAATGATAACGGGACACTGGACCTCTCCTCATCCGACCGCATCAACGAGGCCGCACAGCGGTTTGTGGAGGACGGAGATGTCTGGTGGCGTGAAACGGTGCAGCGCGTGTATGCGGGGAGCGGCAGCGGCGTGCCCGTCACGACAAGCGTGGAGCGTGTCGCCGTGAATGAATCCGGTTGCGGCAGTTGCGGCGGCGCAACGCGGAAGACATGGGACCTCCACGGCAACCAAACCGTATACGCCCGGAGCGTTGATCGGAATACAAAGACCGTAACGACACAGGTCCAGCATCCCTTCTCCACCAACACCCAGGTGGAGGTCAGCGTCAATGGCTTGCGCGTGGCTGCGACGACGGCGACCGGGCATTCCATGGGCTACCGCTACGACGCGCTCGGGCGTCTGGTTGAAGAACTCCAGCCTCGAACTGGAACCAACCGGATGGCCTACACAAGCCAGGGTCGGATCGCGTGGCGGGAAGACGCAGCGGGACATCGCACGACTTTCGTCTACGACTCCGAAAGCGGGCGCATGATCTCCGTCACCGACCCCTTGAGCAACACCACCTACACGGCGTACGACCTCCAAGGCCGCGTCACCAACACCTGGGGCGCGACCTATCCCGTGGCCTATGAATACGACGCCTACGGACGGATGATCGCCATGAAGACCTGGCGCGACACCAACGGCGCGCCCGACATCACCCAGTGGAAGTACGACGAAGCCACCGGCCTGCTGACCAACAAGCTCTATGCCGACGGGCAGGGGACCGCCTACGGCTACGACGCGCAGGGCCGGCTGACCCAGCGCCGCTGGGCGCGCGGCGTCACCACCGACTACTACTATGACCTGCTCGGCCAGTTGACCAACATCAACTACTCCGACAACACCCCCGACGTGGTGTTCCAGTACGACCGCCTGGGCCGCCAAACCGCCGCCATCACCGTCGGCGTCCGCACCAACCTGTTCACCTATGACCCCGCCACCCTCGCCCTAACCAACGAAACCATCTTCGGCGCCGGCCTGACCTCCAACCGCGCCGACCTCGCCCGCACCTACGACACGTTGGGTCGCCCCGCAGGCATCGCCCTGCCCAGCGAGCCGACCCCATACTCGGTCACCTACGCTTACGACACCTTGGGTCGCCTCTCCGCCATCTCCTCCTCCGTGGCCTCCGTGAGCTCCGTGGTGAACTACTCCTACCTCCCCGGCTCCGATTTGGTGACCGGCTGGACCAACACCCAAGGCCATAGCTTCATGCGCAGCTTCGAGCTCAACCGTGACTTAATCAGTTCGGTCGCCAACACCCACGCCGGCGTTCTTATCCGCCAGTTCGACTACGAAAACGACCCCGCCGGACGCCGCATCGAGCGTCGCGACATCGACCTCGGAACCATCCTGACAAACCTCTTCGGCTACAACACCCGCAGCGAGTTGATCTCCGCCCTGATGGACACCAACGACTTCGGTTACACTTATGACTCCATCGGAAACCGCGAATTGTCGCGAGTGAACGCGAATACAAACCACTACCTCGCCAACGAACTGAACCAATACCTCTCTGTGACCTCCGTGTCCTCCGTGGTAAATCTGACTTACGACCCCGATGGCAACTTGACGAACGACGGAACGCGGGCGTATGTGTGGGACGGAGAGAATCGGTTGATCCGGGTCGAGTGGGGCACGAACGCCGTGGAAAACACCTACGACTACATGAGCCGCCGCATCGCCAAGGCCATTTCGGTCGAAACCACCGGCCACTGGTCACAGATCACCGGTCACTCGTTCCTCTACGACGGCTGGAATATGATCCGGGAACTGGTCACCGATAACGGGTCACCGGTCACCAACTCCTACACCTGGGGCCTCGACCTCAGCTCCACGATGCAAGGCGCCGGAGGCATCGGCGGCCTGCTCTCCGTTTCTGTAGCCGGGGTCGGTGACCCCGGTCCCTTCTTC
Organism: uncultured Verrucomicrobiota bacterium; assembly: GCA_937996795.1. GTDB lineage: Bacteria > Verrucomicrobiota > Kiritimatiellia > CAIVKH01 > CAIVKH01 > JAMLJG01. The sequence continues at coordinate 12,108 of CALKUH010000047.1, forward strand.
CCCTCCTACGACGCCAACGGCAACATCGCCGCCTACACGAGCACCAACGGCACGCTCGTCGCCCGCTACGACTATGACGCCTACGGCTCGCTCCTCGCTCAATCCGGAAGCCTCGTTGACGTCTTTGTGTACAAATTCAGCACGAAGTACACGGACGCCGAAACGGGGTTGGTGTATTACGGCTACAGATTCTACACCCCGGAGTTGGGGCGGTGGTTAAGCAGGGATCCGTCGCAGGAGCGAGGCGGACTAAATCTGTATGCTTTTGCCCGAAATGAAACTTTGGGGCGAATGGACTATTTGGGCCGATGGTCATGGCGTTCGTGGGCGTTCACTTTGTTAATCGAAATACACGCTGCGATATTCGGAGGGAACGACGACGACGATGATGATCCCGACAATGGCGGATTTCCTGAGCCCCCAACGACTGTAACTGTTGTTGTAACAAGCAGTGTCAGTGCCGTAGAATGTGCCATTAGTGAGCCCGTGTTAAGTTCAGAGGTATCCATAACCGCTACCGAAATTGCTGTTACTGCAACAGCTGGATCCATCGCAACATACCTCGCAATAAATAGCCCTCAAGGAAGGGTCGTTCGATTGGCGTATGTTTGGCTATTGCTGGTTGCAGAGGATCTCGGATGCTGTACTCCGGACGCTTAGTTATGATTGATAAGCTATTGACGCGATTGGAGCTGTTATCAATAAAATTTATTTGTGTTATTGCGCCGGAACGGCGTCATTCATTTTGTGTAAATAATGTCTATTTCTGCATAATATCAGACTGTGATGCGTGGCGTATTGAATGGGTTGCGCAATGCCGACGTGCAGTTGAAGAACTTAGTACTCAATTGACGACATCCTGTCTTCGTTATGTCGTAATAGATAGAAACAATAGCGACAGTTTCTCGCGCGCAAGGATTCGTTGTATGAAATCTGGATTTATTTTGCGCGGACCAGATAGAGCCGGAGTTGATTATCCAATTCTTTGTGGCGCAATGATATATGCTGACCATCACCGCCGTGTTGGCGGGGGGAGGCGTGCCGCGCTCGAAGCGGCCCAAAAATACCTATTGTCTACGGAGGGTATAGCTGGCGTTCATAATTTCGAGAGAGCGTTGCGGGCGAAGGGGGTGAGGTAAAGGAGGTAAAGTCATGGCGAATAGTCCGCGCGAATAGGTCCGCGAATAGGGTCTCTCCGCGAATAGGGTCAGGTCTGTATTATTCGACAATTAATTCTCCTCTGCATACCTCGGCCCGCTGCGCGGGCCTCGTGAGCGCCGGGGTCGGGCCGTAACTCTTCACTATTGATTGACCGGCCGGTTGGGTTGGGGTGGGACTACAGGCGTTATGGCTAGGCCGCCGAGGAAAGAGTTTGAGAATGCATTGTACCACGTGGCCAGCCGTTGGTAAAGGGTAAAGGGGTCAGGGGTAAAGGGGAGGGGTAAAGGGGCACATAAAGGGGTCAGTCCGCACGTAGTTGCAGAGTGTGTTTCACATAAAGGGGTCAGTCCGCACGTAGTTGCAGAGTGTGTTTGACGGGTGGGCGGGGTGAAGAGGACGCTGTGCGGCATGCCGAGAAGCGTTCGAATGGAGTATGCGGGGGCGGTGTACCACGTGATGTGCCGGGGGGATCGGCGCGAGGCGATCTTTCGCGACGGGGAGGATTGCCGGTGCTTCCTGGATACGCTGGCCGAGGCGTGCGCGAGGACGGGGTTCCGCATTCACGCCTACGTGCTGATGGGGAATCACTATCACCTGCTGCTGGAGACGCCGGAGGCGAATCTGGTGGCGGGGATGAAGTGGTTCCAGGGGACCTACACGCAGCGCTTCAACCGGCGCCATCGCCTGAGCGGGCATCTGTTCCAGGGCCGGTACAAGGCGATCCCGGTGTCGGTGGACGACGCGGGATATTTCCGCACGCTGAGCGACTATATCCATCTGAATCCCGCGCGGGCGCGGATGCTGGATGCGGAGAAGCCGGTGTTGGCGGAGTACCCGTGGAGCAGCTTCCCGCGTTTTGTGCATGAGGCCGGGCTGCCGGCGTGGCTGGTGCGGCGGCGGGTTTTTGAGGGACATGAACTGGCGGACGAGGGCGGGGGCAGCCGGCGGCGCTACGGTGTGATGCTAGAACGGCGGGCGGCCGAGGTGGCGCAGGGGCGGGAACCCGATGAGCTGGCGGCGGAGTGGAAGGCGCTGCGCAGGGGCTGGTACGTGGGGGATGATTCGTTTCGCGACAAATTGCTGGGGTTGGCGGCCCGACGGGTGAGCGGACGCAAACGGGCGTCGTATCGCGACGAAGGTCTTAGGTTGCACGATGAACGGGAAGCGGGGCGAGCGCTGGAGGAGGCGGCTGCGCGAGTGGGGGTGGCCGTCCGTGAGCTATGGGGTCGGAAGCAGACGGACCCCGTGAAGCAAGCGGTGGCGTGGTGGGTGAAGAGCCGCAGCATTGTGAGTGATGAGTGGGTTAGCGCTAAGCTGGAGATGGGCAGTCGCACCAACATCCACCGAGCCGTTCAGGCCTATCGCGCCCCGCGTGATGCGACGCGGAGGAAGCTGAAGGCAAAGTTGCAACTATGTGCGGACTGACTCGTTCCACCTTGATCGGGTGAACGGCACGCTGGAGGAGGTCCTGATCCCCGTCGTCTTCGTCCCCCTCACCGGTCCCAACGCCGCCGATCCGACACCCTGACCCCGCTTCGCTTCCGTTTAGCGGCCAAACCTGCAACGTTGCCGACGCTCTTCAGCCCAAAACCGTCAGGGGCGGACCTCGGCTCAAATGGCCTGCAGTTTAATTCTTTTCGGCCGGCTGCTTGTTGTGTCTGGCTCCGCTTCAGTTGCTAGGGGGCGACTACTTCCATGTGGTAGTCACCCGCGATCGACAGCGCAAAATCGATTTCCTCTTTTGTTGGAGGCCGTCTGGCGTCTGCCGCGTCTGTGACGGGCTTCCCAATCCGCATCAAGAATTCGTCGAATCCGCCGGGCACAAGCATGACCAGCGAACGGGCCGGGATGGCGGATTCATTTGCCCAGCGATGGACAACGCCCTTCGGAACGGCGACGAATGTTCCTGGTTTGCCCATGACTTTGCGGTCACCGCACCAAAGCGTTAGTTCGCCCTCCAGCACATAAAACAGTTCATCCTCAGCGTGGTGGATGTGGGGAGGCGTGCCTGATCCCGGATTTACGGTCATCTCAACGAGCGCATGGGCTCCGTTGGTTTCTGCGGACGTCGTCTTGAACGAATAGTGATCTCCCCAGATCAGGAAATCGCGCCCCTTGGAGGATTCATGGATAATCTGTGCATTCATGTCGTTTGTCCTTATCCTGTTTTTGCCAACGTCGACCTGAAGTGTTTGCACACCCTGGAACGTCGGCTGCCCAGCAAGCGACGCTCCACGGGTGAGCAGTGAACTCAAAGGGTTCGTTTGATCGCCTTTGAGTTTGTCCAATAGCTGTAAAAGCGATTTTTCGATGCATCAATCCAAATGGTGCTTCTGATTTTTCTCGTCGGCCTGTTTTACGGACGCTTTTGAACCGTTAATCGGCCGGCTCGACGCCGATCCTGTAGACCGTGAAAGGGGCGTCGGATGAAATCGGAATCGGAACGGTGTTGGACGGCGGCGTGGATTCGAGATCGGCGGCGATCTGGGCCCACTGAGGGGCTGGCCAGAGGTTGGTGGCGCCCCACACGCTGTATCGTCGCGCGTGTGCGCTGCTGAAGATCAGGCCGGCGGGGGTGGGGCCGACGGACAGGTGGCGCACGCGGAGGGACGAGTCCCCGTTGAGCGGGTCCGTGCCCGCCCTGAATTCATCCACATCGGGGAACCCGTCGTCATCGCTGTCGCGATCCGGCGGGATGAAAACCACTTCGTTGAAACGCCATTGCTCCCACGCGTCGTCCACCCCGTCGCCGTCCCCGTCGCGCACATACACCGTCACGGCCAGCTCCGGGCGTTCGCCGACTGCTTCCGAGAAGGCGACGCCGGTGAATTGGGTGTCGGTCAGGGCCACCTGGAATCCGTGGTGGGGCGCGGCCTCCGTCCACGGGTCGCCGGACCAGCTGTGCACGATGTCGGTGACGCGGCCGGTATAGGTGCCCTGGCTCGTCTGGTTCGTGCCGAACTGATTGTTGGTGCCGATCACACGCGACAAGGCCGTGCTGGCGGCGTACAGGGGATAGTTCGTGCCGGACAGGTCCCACGCCGATTCCACCCGGCTGACGGCGAGCGGGGAGTTGAAGGTGGTGCTGTTGAGGCGGTCGATCTGGCGCAGCGTGAGGCGGGCGGCTTGGACCGGATGGCCGGCCAGGGGCGCCAGGTCGAAGGCCAGGTAGCAGCGCGCCCGCCAGTGCTGCGTGGTGGTGTCGTAGCCGCGCTGCCGGACGAAAAGCGCGCCGGCGTTGGTCCAGGTGGCGCGCGCGATTTCCGTCAGCGGATTGGTCTTGCTGCCGTTGACGCTCACCACAACGGCGCCGCCGAGCGGCAGGCGATGCTCCACGAGGTTCGCCGTCCGCGGCTGGAAGTCCGGATTGTTCGGGTCGGTCCCCATCCGGATTTCGTCTCCGTCGTTCCATCCGTCCCCGTCGGAATCCGGCGCGGCGGGATCGGTGCCGGTGTCCTGGTGGCTGCGATACAGGTCCGTGTGGGATTCAAAGAGGTCGGGCACGCCGTCGCCATCGGTGTCCGGCTGGGGCGGGAGGATACCGGCGCGGGCATAATCGAGCGTGCCGAGCAGGTCGCGGCCCGTGAGGCGCGCGAGCTCGGCGCGGATGGCGCTGTTCGAGGTGAAGCCCGCGAGGTGGTTGGTCACCTCGCCGATGTCCGCGGACGTTCGGTAAAGCTGCTTGGGCACGCCCCGGTCCGTGCCGATGGCGTTGGTGAGGGTCTGGTTCGCGGCGTTCCACGTGGTGGCATTTCCGCCGCCGCCGGTCGAGTCGACCAACTTCCAGCCGTCCGGGGTCTTCAGCGCCAGGTGCCCGTTCATCGAGCAGAGCACGATGCCGCCGCGCAGCGAGGGGGCGGCGGGGCGCCCCGTGAGCACCGGCAGGAAGGACTCCCCGTCCGGCGCGACGCCCGGCGGCAGGGCCTCGCCCAGCATCGCCGCGAGGGTCGGGAAGATGCCGACCTGGGAAACCAGCGCGTTCGTCGTGGCGCCGGCGGGCACCCGCCCCGGCCAGCGCGCGATGAACGGCACGCGGGTGCCGCCGTCCCAGGCGTCGCGCTTGACCCCGCGCAGCGGGCCGTTCGGGTCGTCGCCCTGGGCCAGGCTGCGGGACATGGCCGTGACCTCGACGCCGTTGTCGGCGGTGAACAGCACCAGCGTGTTGTCCCGCAGGCCGTTGTTGTCGAGGGCTGCGATGATCCGCCCGATTCGGTGGTCCACCTCGGCGATGTAGCGGGCGTAGTCGTAGGCGCCGTTGGTGGCGTTGTTGAACGCCGGGGTGATGGCCCAGGGCGCGTGCGGCGAATGCAGCGCGACGTAGGCGAACAGCGGGTTGGTTGTGCCCGACGTGGCGCGCTCGTCCATGAAGCGCTCGAAATCCGCCACCAGGATCGGGTCGGCATCGATCTGCCGGTAGGACGGATCGCCCAAGCCCTCGCGCGAATCCTTCGCACCCACCACGGTCGAATCCAGCGCGGCTGTGGTGAACCAGGTGAAGGTGTCGTTGGTGGTGGCGGGCCGGAAATAGCCCTTGCGCCCGTTCGGCAGTGAACTCCCGTACTGGTTCAGGTTTGTGTCCTCCACCCACACCTGCACGCGGTCGTCGCGCAGGTAGACGTAGGGCGGCATGTTGAGGGCGGACGCCATGCCGCGGAAGGTGGTGAAGCCGATGTCGGTCGCGTGGCCCTCGATGCGCCGGGTCCAGTCCACCGCCGAGGAGACGGCCGGGTTGTTGGTGATCCGGGTATTCGTCCCCGGCGCATACCACTTGCCGCCCAGATGCCACTTGCCGAAAGCGGCTGTCTCGTAGCCGCGGTCGCGCAGCCACTCGGCAAGCGTCACATCGCCGGCGGGCGGGATGTTCTCCACACCCTGCAAATAGCCGTAGTGCCAGGAGATGCTCTGGAAGCGCCGCCAGTTGTAGATCCCGGTCAGCAGCGAGTAACGCGACGGCGTGCAGACGGCGTTGGCTGAATGCGCCTGGGTGAAGAGCAGGCCCTCGTCCGCCAGCCGGTCCAGGTTCGGCGTCGAGGCCGGGTTGGCCGTGCCGTATAAGGCGGCGTAACGGGAAAAATCACCGAATCCCAGGTCGTCAGCATACACAATGACGATATTCGGGCGCACCGCCATCGCGACCATCGGCGCGCCGGCGCCGAGCGCTGCAGCCAGCCACATCGACGCCAAAGAACCCAACGCCCTCTTCATTCGCATCGCACGCTCCTGTCTCCACCCCCAGTTCTCTCGCCCATCCGAGTCAGATGTCGATCCATATCACGCGCACGCGCGGGTTGCGAGAATGTTTCAAGATAGACTGCGGGAAACCCGGAGCGGATTCCCCTGTTCGCGTCCGCTAAAATACGTACGGCTCCGCGTGAGCAGTACCCTCCCAGCCGCTTGCGCGTGCAGCTTATGAGGGCGGCGCGACCGAATTGTGGAGCCACGACCGGAATGTTGTCAGTGTACCCGGGCTTCCTGTTGTTGATCCTCTCGTTTGGGACGACTCCACGGCGCTTGACCCGGGCTGCGGGCGTCCGCATCATTTGCACTTTTCGTGGGGGGAACTTTTGAGCACGGATCAATTGGCGGGACGGCGATGGGGGGCGGCGTGGCTGTTTTTGCTGCTCATTCCGGCGATCTGGCTGCGCACGCATGCCCTGGATGCGAGCGTGCTGTGGATCGATGAAATCACCATCGCGTCCTACGGCGCGCCGCCCAAGTCCGCGGGGCAGATCGTCCGGGACATTTACGCGGACGAGTTCAAGGGCTTCACCGGCCAGCACATGCCCTTCCAATACGTGCTGGCAAATTGGGCACAACGCCATCTGCGCTCGCTGAACGAGCCGGGCGGGCTGACCGCGTTCCGCCTTCCGTTTGCGTTGCTGGGCGCGCTGACGGTCCCGTTGTTCGGGCTCTTTCTCCGGCGCGTGTTCGGCCCGTCTGCGGGTTGGTGGGGCGGCGTCTTGCTCACGCTATCCTTCTTTCACGTATACCAATCGCGCGATGCAACGTCCTACGGCCCGCTGCTCTTTTTCCAGGCGCTGGCGCTGTGGAGCGGGTGGCGTTGCTGGGAGCACGGGCGCCTTGATGCGCGGGCGCTGAAATGGGCCGCGCTGTTTGCCGCCGGCCTGCTGGGCGCGTTCTTCACGCATCTGACGGCGTGGTTTTTTGCACTCGCGGTGGGGGTGGCCACCGTGGGTGCGGCGCTTTGGCGCTGGTGGCGTCGCAAGCAGGGCGCGGACATGCCAGGTTCCGATGCGCCGTTGCTGGCGCTCGCCGGCTTGACGGCGGTATGCGCGCTGCCGTTCTTGAAATTCCCCCTCGCGGCCGCGGCGGGCGTCGGCAATGTGGGCGGTGTGCGCGAGGCGTTGACGTGGGACTTGCTGGTGTACCAGATGGCGTGTTTCGGATGGGGCCGCGAGGACGGGCGGCTGGCGGCGTTCACGCTCGTTTGGATCTGGGGCCTCGTGGTCTGTTGGCGGCAGCGCGCGCGGGGGGCGTCGATGGCGCTCCAGCTGCTGCTGGCGCTGCCGGTGGTGATCTTCGTCGCCGTGTTGTTCCGCAACTTTTTCCCGCGCTACCTCGGCATTGTTTTCCTGCCCTTCCTCGCAATCGCGGCCGTGGGTCTATCCGATCTGTTCCAGCGTGTCGCCGCGTGGCGTCCTCGCGTCGCGCCTGTCTTCGGCGCGTTGCTGCTGATCCTGTTGGTGGCCTGGCATGTGCCGCCGTACCGGGCGCTCTACGCGCAGCGCGACAAGCTGATGCCGATGTCGCGCATCCAGGAGTGGGTGTTGAAGACGGTGCCCGACGGCGGCCTGTACATGTGGCGAAACGGCTTCTTCATGCGCGAGGTGCCGGGCGCGCTGCCGGTGCCGAACCGGCAGGTGATCGCCGCGGACCATCCGTCACACGGCGTGCCGCGCGAGGTGTACGCCTACCGCAGCGCGCAGGCGCGCGACGTGTTCCGCCGGTTCCCGGAGACCGCACTCATTGCGGAGCCGGACGACGGATCCATGTACCAGCACCAGGAGCTGTGGACGTGGGTGTATGATTTTCCGCACCGCGAGTCGCTGCGCGAGGAATCGATCGCGAAACTCTGGCGGTGGGGCTTCAGCCCGCACGGCTATCTCATGAAGGAATCCGCGACGTTCACCGGCTGCCATCGCACGCCGGCGGAGGCGTATCAAATGAAGGCCCAGGAAGGCCGTCCCGCCGTCTGGCCGACCGGCGGCGGCTGGCGGTACGCACAGACACGCGAGGGCGCGACGCTCACCACGCCGGGTGAGACGGATGCGCGACTCGCTGTGTTCGTGCCGTCGTCCGGCGGCTTCCTCCTGCGCATGCGCGGCACGGCCCAGGGCACGGGCCGTGTTTCGATCTGGCGCATCCGCGATGCGCAATGGGAAAAATTGGCGGAGGAAACCGTCTCGCGTTCCGATCAGTGGCAGGCGGCGTGGGGTCCGTGGGACCTGCAGCCCGGCGATCAACTCTCCATTGCGCCGATGGGGGAACGGCCACATTTCGTGTTCATCCACGATTTCGAGCTTGCCACGCCCTGAGGGCCCTCAAATCATATCGGCCTTCACGCTGTCATGACGTCCAAACCATCAAAAATCCTTACTCTGGAACGCCTTGCCGAGTTCATTGCGGCGCAAAAGGCGAAGGGCCGCCGGGTGGTCCACTGCCACGGCTGTTTCGACTTGCTCCACATCGGCCACATCCGGCACTTCAAATCGGCGCGGGAACTGGGCGACGTGCTGGTCGTGACGGTGACGCCGGATCGCTTCGTCAATAAAGGCCCGGACCGCCCCGCGTTTCCCGAGGAACTGCGCCTGGAAGCCATCGCGGCGCTCGACATGGTGGATGCGGTCGCCCTCAACCGCTGGCCCACGGCGGTGGAAACGATCGGCCTCATCAAGCCGGATCTCTACGCCAAGGGCATGGAGTACAAGAACGCCGCGAACGACGTCACCGGCGGCATCCGCCTCGAACAGGATGCGGTGGAGGCGGTGGGCGGCGCCCTCGCGTTCACCGACGACATCGTGTTCAGTTCGTCGAGCCTCATCAACCGCTTCGCGTCGGCCTATCCGAAGGAAGTGAAGGAATACCTCGAAGGCTTCGCGCGCCGCCATCCAGCCGCGGCGATCAACCAGCAGCTCGGCCGCGCGAGCGACCTGTCCGTTCTCGTCGTGGGCGAGGCGATCATCGACGACTACGAATATTGCGAGGCGATCGGGAAATCGTCCAAGGAACCGACCCTCGCGGTGAAGAGCCTTTACAGCAAACGCTTCGCGGGCGGCATCCTGGCGGTCGCGAACCATGTGGCCAGTTTTGCCGGGAAGGTGACCCTGTTGACGCAGGTGGGCGATCGCGACGATCACCTGGAGTTCATCCGGGGCCATGTCCGCGGCGACATCGATGCGCATTACCTCAAGCGCCGCAACTCGCCGACGATCGTGAAGAAGCGCCTGATCGAGCACTACTTCTTCACCAAGATGCTGGAGGTCTATTCGATCAACGACGCGGCGCTGGAACCGGACGACGAGTCGGCGTTTTGCGCCGAACTGGAGCGCCTGGCCCCGAAGCACGACGTTGTGCTGGTGGCCGATTTCGGCCACAGCCTCATGACCCCGCGCGCCGTGCAGACGCTGTGCAAGCACGCGCGCTACCTGGCGGTCAACACGCAGGCGAACGCCGGCAACATGGGCTACAATGTGATCTCCAAGTACCCGCGCGCGGATTACATTTCGCTCGCGGAAAAGGAAATGCGGCTGGAGGCGCGGGACTATCGCGGTGACCTGACGCCGATGATTACGCGGCTTGCCGAAAAGCTGAACTGCCCGCGCATCACCGTGACCCGCGGCAGCAACGGCAGCATGGTCTATGACCGCACGACGGGGCTCTCGCATGTGCCCGCGCTGGCCCAGAAGGTCGTGGATCGGGTGGGGGCGGGCGACGCCTCGCTTTCCGTCTGCGCGCTGATGGCCGCGCAGGGGGCGCCGGCGGAGATGATGGCGTTTGTCGGAAATGTCGCGGGCGCGTGGGCGGTGTCGATCGTGGGCAATGAAAAGTCGATTGATCGCGTGAATCTCGCGAAGCAGATCGAAACCCTTCTCAAATGAGTGCTTCATGGCTGTGACCTGGCAGGAACATGTCGAGGCCTTGGCGCGCCTGTTGCGCGCGCTCTCGGCGCGCGACCGCAATGGCGTGGAATCCCCCGTGCAGGAGGCGTTTGACCGCTGGTGCGAGTGGACCCTCGAATTGCGGGCCCGGCGCCGCGCCATCTACCTCGTCGGCAACGGCGCGAGCGCATCCATGGCGAGCCATTTCGCGGCGGACCTGGCGAAGAACGGGCACCTGCACACGGAGGTGTTTTCGGATCTCTCCCTCATCACCGCGCTGTCCAATGACATCGGGTATGAATCCGTCTTCGCGGAGCCGCTTGCGCGCCGTGCGGAGGCGGGCGACCACCTCGTGGCGATCAGCAGTTCCGGCCGTTCGCCGAACGTGCTCGCGGCCGTGCGGGTGGCGCGGGAGCGCGGCCTGCGGGTCATCACGTTGAGCGCCATGCGCCCGGACAATCCGTTGCGCGGATCGGGCGACCTGAACTTTTACGTGCCCGCCGATCAATATGGGTTCGCGGAGTCGGCGCACGCGGTGGTGTTGCACAATTTCATGGATATGGTGCAGGCGCAAACGCCTGCGGAGGAGTCTCGTTGATGCAAACGGAATCATCGCTTCGGTTCAAACGCGTGTTGGTCACCGGCGGCGCCGGGTATGTCGGCGCCGTGCTGGTGCCGCAGTTGCTGAAGGCCGGCTACGCCGTTCGGGTGCTCGACCTCTACATCTATGGCAGGGAGCCGCTCGCGGCGGTGCGCGGCAATCCGAAGCTCGAGGAAATCGAGGGCGACATCCGCGACACGGCCCTCGTGAAACGCGCGCTGGCGGGTTGCGATGCCGTCATTCACCTGGCCTGCATCTCGAACGATCCAAGCGTCGAACTGGACGCGAACCTGAGCCACAGCATCAACTACGAGGCCTTCATCCCGCTTGTGAAGGAGGCGAAGGCCGCGGGCGTGCGCCGCTTCATCCATGCATCCTCGGGCAGCGTGTATGGCGTGAGCGACGATCCGAATGTGACGGAGGAGCATCCGCTGGTCCCGGTTTCGCTCTACAATAAATACAAGGCCCTGTGTGAGCCCGTCCTCTTGGAGGCGCAGTCCGCCTCCTTCGTCCCGGTGATCGTGCGCCCGGCGACGATCTGCGGCTACTCGCCCCGCCAGCGCCTCGACCTGACAGTCAACATCCTGACGAACCACGCGGTGAACAACGGAAAAATCACCGTGTTTGGCGGCTCGCAAATGCGTCCGAACCTGCACATGCAGGACATGATCGACCTCTACCTGCTGCTGCTGCGCATCGAGGACGCGCCGGTCGCCGGCCAGATTTTCAACGCGGCGTACCAGAACTTCAGCGTGTCGGAAACCGCCCGCGTGGTGCGCGGGGTGGTCCTCAAGGAAATGCCGGAGAAGCGCGACATCGAAATCGTCACGACGCCGTCGGACGACATCCGCTCGTATCACATTTCGTCGGAAAAGATTAAGCGCGTGCTCGGGTTCACGCCCCGGTACACGATCGAGGACGGGTCCCGCGACCTGATTGCGGCGTTCCGTGCGGGGCGGCTCCCGAACTCGCTGACCGATGAGCACTATTTCAACATCAAGCGCATGAAAAGCATCGGCCTCAAATGAGCGCGTCGCGCTATCTGGTCATCGGCAGCAATTCCTTTTCGGGCGCAAGTTTCGTCGCGCATCTGCTGGCGCGCGGCTGCGACGTGGCGGGTGTCAGCCGCTCGCCCGAGCCGATCCCGGCCTTTCTGCCGTATCGGTGGGCGGACGCGTCGCGATTCCAATTCCACCAGCTTGACCTGAACAAGGACCTGCCCGCGGTCCTGCGCCTTGCGTCGGAGTTCCAGCCCGACTACATCGTGAACTTCGCCGCGCAGGGAATGGTGGCGCAGAGCTGGGAGCGTCCGCTGGATTGGTATCGGACGAACCTGCTGGCGATGGTCGGCCTGCACGACGGCCTGCGCGCGCTAAAAGGCCTGAAGAAATTTGTCCAGGCCTCGACGCCGGAGGTTTACGGCAACACGTCCGGCCTCGTGCGCGAGGATGCGCCATACAATCCCAGCACGCCGTACGCGGTCTCCAAGGCGGCGTGCGACATGAACCTGATGGCCTACCAGCGCGCATACGGGTTTCCCGCCGCGCTGACCCGGTCTGCCAATGTGTGCGGCCCTGGGCAGGCCCTCTACCGCATCGTGCCCCGCACGGTGTTCTGCATCCTCGCCGGCGAACGCCTGCAACTGCAGGGCGGCGGCACCTCGGTGCGTTCCTTCATCCACATGGATGATGTGTCCGAGGGCACACAACGCGTCGCGGAGCGGGCGCCGCCGGGCGGCATTTATCATTTTTCGACGGACCGCCGGGTCTCCATCCGCGAGCTGGTGGAACTGATCTGCCGCCGGATGGAGGTCGCCTTCGAGAAGGTCGTTGATGTCGCGCCCGCCCGCCTTGCGCAGGATGCGGCATATCTGCTGGACACCGCGCGCGCGCGCGCCGAGTTGGATTGGGCGCCGGCGCGTGAACTCGAAACCATCGTGGATGACACGGTGCGCTGGCTCCGCGAGCACTGGGACGACCTGCGCCGCGCGCCCCGCGATTACCAGCACCTCCCATGACCACACCGTCCATCGCCGAACTCCAAGCGATCGCGCGCGAGACCCGCGCCGAGGTGATCGCCATGTCGCACCGGGCCGAGACGCCGCACCTGGGCTCCGCGCTTTCCTGCGTTGATATCCTCGTGGCCTGCTATTTCAGCGGTGCGTTGCGGGTGTTCCCGGACCGCCCGCAGGACCCGGATCGCGATCGCATCATCCTCAGCAAGGGACATGCGGCGATGGCGCTCTACAGCGTGCTGGCGCGCAAGGGGTATTTCCCCGCCGACCAGTTGCTGGCGTTCAACAGGGAAGGGTCGCGTTTGCAGGAGCATCCCGGCCCGCAGTCCACGCCGGGGGTCGAGGTGGCGACCGGTTCGCTCGGGCACGGCCTGGGAACGGGACTGGGCATGGCGCTCGCCGCCCGCTCGCTCGGCAAAGCGTATCGCGTGGCGGTCATCCTCAGCGACGGCGAATGCAACGAGGGGTCGACCTGGGAGGCGGCGCTTTTCGGGGCGGCCCAGCAGCTCGCGAACGTGGCCGCGTTCGTGGATTACAACAAATGGCAGGCGACGGGCCGCAGCGACGAGGTGCTGGCCTTGCGACCGCTGCGCGAAAAATGGGCCGCGTTCGGCTGGGATGCCGTCGAGCTGGACGGACACGACATGGCCGCGCTTGCCGGCTATTTGCGCGCGCCGCCCTCCGGCAAGCCGCGCATCGCCATTTGCCACACGGTCAAGGGCAAGGGGTGTTCCTTCATGGAGGACGACAACAACTGGCACTACCGGGTGCCGACCGCGGATGAAGTCGTGCAGGCGCGACGGGAGCTGGGCCTCGCATGAGAAACGCCTTTGCAGACGAGATCACCCGCATGGCGCAGGCGGATGCGCGCGTACACCTGCTTTCCGGCGACATCGGAAACCGGCTCTTCAACAAGTTCCAGGAGAAATGTCCCGGACGTTTCTTCAATTGCGGCGTGGCCGAGGCGAACATGATCAGCGTGGGCGCCGGCATGGCGCTTTCGGGCTTGCGCCCGGTGGCCTATACCATCACGACGTTCATCACCGCGCGCTGCTTCGAGCAGATCAAACTCGATGTCTGCTACAACGAGGCGCCGCTCGTCATCGTCGGGGTGGGCGCCGGCCTCTCCTATGCCTCCCTCGGGCCCACGCATCATTCCTTTGAGGACATCGCGATCCTGCGGACCCTGCCGGGCCTCTCGGTGCTGGCCCCGGCCGATCCCGCCGAGGTGCGGTCCGCGTTGCGCGCGGCGGTCGCGCATCCGGGGCCGGTCTATATCCGCATCGGCAAGAAGGGCGAACCGGCCATTTTTTCCGAGCCCCCGGAGTTTGTCATCGGCCGTGCGAGGACGGTGCGCACCGGCGGCGCCGCCTGCCTGATCGCCACGGGGCTCGTCCTGCTGGAGGCCTTGCACGCGGCCGATGCGCTCGCCGCGCGTGGCATTGATGTTGAAGTGGTGCACATGCCGACCATCAAGCCGCTTGATGCCGCCATGCTGGCTTCCGTTTTCCACCGCCACACGCTGGTGGGCCTGGTCGAAGAGGCGGCGCTGGCGGGCGGCTTCGGCGGCGCGGTGCTTGAGTGGGCGGCGGATGCGGACGCGCGCTCGGCGCGCGTGCTGCGGTTCGGCATGCCCGATGAATTCCGGCACGAGGCCGGTGAACAGGAATACGCGCGCTCGCTGTGCGGACTGCGCGCCGGACAAATCGCCGACCGGGTGGCCGCCGCGTTGAAGGGGTGAGGTTTCCATGTACATCGATTTCCTATCCAGTGTTCACAAAGCCACGAAGCGCGATTATCTCGCGCGCGTGAATGATTTCCCCAAGGCGGAGGCCGCGAAACTGGCGCGCCAGTGGGATGTCGATTACTGGGATGGCGACCGCCGCACCGGCTACGGCGGATTCAAATACGACGGGCGCTGGCGCGCGGTCGCGCAGGCGATGGCCGATCATTACCAGCTCAAGCCGGGCATGCGGGTGCTGGACATCGGCTGCGGCAAGGCCTTCCTGCTGTACGACCTGACGCAGGTGGTGCCCGGGCTCGAGGTGGCCGGCATCGATGTCTCGCGCTATGGCATCGAACACGCGAAGGAGGAGGTGCGCCCGTTCCTCCAGGTCGCACCGGCGCAAAAGCTGCCGTTCGCCGACCAGTCCTTCGACCTCGCCATCAGCATCAACACGCTTCACAATTTGTACTGCTACGACCTCTTCGACGCGCTCAAGGAAATGGAGCGTGTTGCGAAGCGGAAATATCTGTGTGTCGAGTCCTATCGGAACGAAGAGGAAAAGGTGAACCTGCTCTACTGGCAGTTGACGTGCGAGATGTTTTGCACGCCGCTGGAGTGGGCGTGGTGGTTCAAGCAGGCCGGCTACACCGGCGATCATTCGTTCATCTACTTTGAGTGAAGCATGAAGGTCCGCGCCGCCATCCTCGTTGAACAGCGCAAGCCGCTGGTGATCGATGAAATCGAGATCCCGCCGCTGCGGTACGGGCAGGTGCTCGTGAAGCTCCTTTCGAGCGGCATCTGCGGGTCGCAGCTCGGCGAGATTGATGGCGTCAAGGGGCCGGATGCATACCTCCCGCACTTGTTGGGTCACGAGGGGTGCGGCGAGGTGCTGGAGTGCGGCGAGGGCGTGCGACGCGTGAAGGCCGGGGACCGCGTTGTCCTGCACTGGCGAAAGGCGGCGGGCATCGAAGCGCCCGCGCCGCGGTATCCGTCCGCGCGCGGAGCGATTAATGCCGGGTGGGTGACGACGTTTAACGAGGCGGCGATCATTTCGGAAAATCGCCTGACGCCGGTGCCGGCGACGCTGGATGTGGATGCGGCCGCGCTGATGGGGTGCGCCGTCACGACGGGATTTGGCGTGATCAACAACAACGCGCGCGTCCGCATCGGCGAATCGGTCGTGGTGCTCGGCGCCGGGGGGATCGGACTGAATATCGTGCAGGCCGCGGCGCTGGCGTCGGCGAATCCCATCGTGGCGGTGGATCTGCATCCAGGCCGGGTCGACCTCGCGCGGCGCATGGGCGCGACGCATGGACTGGTCGCGGACGGGCGGGAACTGGAGCCCGAATTGCGCGCGCTGTTGAGCGGCGACGGCGCGGATGTCGTGGTGGACAACACCGGGAACCCGCGGATCATTGAGCTGGCGTACCGGCTGACCTCCGCGCGCGGGCGCACGATCCTTGTGGGGGTTCCGCGCAAGGGCGACACCGTGTCCCTTTACACGCTGCCGCTTCATTTCGAGAAGGAATTGAGCGGTTCGCATGGTGGCGAGGCGGAGCCGGATCGCGACATCCCGCGTTTTGTCCGCCTGATGGAGGCGGGAAAACTGGATCTCGCGCCGCTGGTGGGCCGCCGGTATCCGCTGGACGACATCAACCAGGCCATCGCCGACATGCGCAGCGGCGCCGTAAACGGGCGCTGCCTGATTCGTTTCTAGGAGCACCGCATGCGCGAGCGCACCCTTGGCTCCACTGCGACCCGCGTGAGCGTGGTCGGCTACGGCGCGATGGCGCTTTCGCTGGAGCGTGTGCCCGAAGACGAAGCCATCCAGACCCTGCATCGTGTCTTCGATCTCGGGGTCACCCTGATCGATACGGCCAGCTCCTATTGCGACGACGAACGGGACCAGCATCACAATGAAAAACTCGTGGCCCGCGCGCTCGCGTCGTATGGTGCGGGCGCTGCGCGCGTCTGCGTGGCGACAAAGGGCGGGGCGATACGGGTGGATCGCCGCTGGCGGATGGATGGGTCGCCGGATCACCTGTATCGATCGATTTGCGAAAGTCATGAAGCCCTTGGCGGGCGCGCGCCAATCCCGTTGTGGCAGCATCACTGGCCTGACGCGCGGTATCCGGTGCGCGAGTCGATGCAAGCGGTGCGACGCGCCGTCGATGAAGGATTGATCCGCCACGTGGGCGTGTCGAACTACTCGGTTGCGCAAGTGGAGGAGGCCCGGACCGTCGTCGATATCGTCTCGGTCCAGAACCAGTACAACCTCTGGTGCCGTGACCCGGAACGTGATGGCGTGCTGGCGTGGTGCGAGCGCGAGAATATCGCGTTCCTGCCGTGGCGGCCGCTGGGCGGACTCGGCCTTGCCCAGCGCCTGGATCGCGCCCCGCTGCTTCGCGAACTGGCGGCTTCGCGCGGCGTGACGCCGTACCGCCTGATGATTGCGTGGTTCCTCGCGCGTTCGCCCTGCCTGCTTCCCATTCCCGGCAGCCGTCGCTGGAGCCATGCGGAGGATTGCCTGCGCGCCGCCGAGCTGCTCTTGTCGCCCGACGAGGTCGCGCGCATCGCCGCCCTTGCCGTGGCGGATATGCCGGAGCTGGAGACCGATCCGCGCCCGCTGATCCGCCCCGCGGATGGAGCGGCGGGGGGCTGAGGGAGAACGCGCTTGCGACGCAGCTTTTCGCCTCCGTATAGTCCGCGCGCGCCCGCTGGGGCGGAAAGGGAGCCATGACCTCGCATCTCAAACGCAGAACGACGTGCCGCCTGTGCGACGGGCGGTCGCTTGACCTGGTGGTGCCGATCACGCCGACGCCGGTGGCGGACGCCTATGTCACGCGCGAGCAGTTGTCCGTTCCGCAGGCGTGTTACCCCCTGGACATGTATCAATGCCGTTCGTGCGGACATGTGCAATTGCTGGATGTCGTCGATCCGTCCGTTCTCTTCGGGAATTATTCCTATTTCAGCGGCAATTCCGCCGGTTTGGTGAAGCATTTCGAGGAGTATGCGGACAGCGTCGTGGCAAAGAACGCCCCGACTGCCGGCGGGTTGGTGATCGACGTCGGCAGCAACGACGGCACGTTCCTCCAGTGCTTCAAGCGCAAGGGCTATCGTGTGCTCGGGATTGATCCGGCGGAGAACGTCGCGCGCGTGGCCACGGAGCGCGGCGTGGATACGTTGCCGGAATTCCTGACCCCCGCGCTGGCGGACCGCCTGCGTGCGGAATATGGCCCCGCGGCGGTGGTTTCCGCGAACAACGTGTTCGCCCACACGGACGACATGGCGGGCATGGCGGAGAGCATCCGGCGGATGATGGCGGATGACGGCGTGTTCGTGTTCGAGGTTTCGTATCTGCTGGACGTGATCGACAAGATGTTGCTCGGCACCATTTTCCACGAGCACGTGTGCTATCACACCGTGGGCGCCCTGCAGTCGTTTCTCGCCCGCCACGGCATGGAGCTCATTGATGTGGAGCGCGTGAGCATCCAGGGCGGTTCGCTGATCGGCACGGCGCAACGCGCAGGCGGGCGCCGGCCGGTGCAGGCCTCCGTCGGGGAGTTGCTCGCGCTGGAGGCGAAGCGCGACATCGGGAATCCCGCGACGCTGCGCGCATTCTCCGCCGAATTGAACCGCGTGCGCGATGAGGTGCGCGGCGTGTTGCACGACTTGCATGGCAAAGGCCATTCCATCGCGGGGTTTGGCGCGGCGCGCGGCGGCACCCTCCTGCTTTATCACTTTGAACTTGGCGGCATCCTGAAGTTTATCGTCGACGACAGCCCGGACAAGCAGGGACTCTATAGCCCGGGACACCACATTCCCGTCCTGCCGACCGCCGCGCTCTACGAGCAAAAGCCGGATTACGCGTTCATCCTGGCTTGGGTCCACTCGAAGCCGATCATCCGCAACCACCAGAAGTTCCTGGCACAGGGGGGCGCGTTTATCACCTGTTTTCCGGGGATGATGGTCGTGGACCGGAACACCATGCCGTTCTGGTGATCGCGTCAGGAGCGGGCGAGCCGCTGCCGTAATCCACGCATGAAAGCGGTGGCTTCCGCCGAGCCTTCCTCCGGCGCCCACGGCGCGAAGGAGGTGCGCGATTCGATAAAGGGCCCGTTCGTCGTTTCGTGAATCACGAGCGCGTCCGAGTGAATCACCATTGTGTGGTAGCGCGGTTCGGCGAGGCGGTAGAAGAAACAGCGCCCGCCGCCGGACGGACCCAATTCAATCACCTCCGCGATCCCGCCGTCGTCGTCAAACACAACGACATCGGCTTCCCCTTCGATCACGTGGAAGGATTCCGATTTCTCCGCATGGCGGTGCGGCCGCACGTACGTCTCGCGGTCGAGGACAATCAGCATTTCGTGCACGGCATCGTCCATGTGCCGGTGCGTGTTCAGGCGCGCCCGCTTGCGGGGCGTGTTGCGCGCCTCCTCCTTGAGGCGGGCGATGATGTCCGGTCCGACACGGACGATGGGATCATCGGTGACGAAAACGCCGGGCGCCGAGCGTGTGAGGGGGGAGCTTTTCATGGTCAATAATGGAGACGAGTGGGGCTGATCGGAGAGATGGAGGCGAATTGACCGCCGCGGTCGGTGAATGAGTTGAACGCCGCACGGATGCGCGCCTCGCTCTCGGCGCTCAGCCCGAGCAGGCAGAGTTTGACGCCGCGCGCCTCCAATTCGGACGGATGCAGGATGGGAAGCGCGGAGCCCGGCATGAACTTTCCGAGCTTGTTGGGGTCCGCATCCGCGACGAAATCGACCAGCCCGCCAATGCCCATCAGGTTGATGTATTTGCAGGTCAGGTGTCCCGCCCCGAAGACCGCGACCGGGCCCACGCGACGGCGGAAATCGGACAGGTACTGCTGGAGCCGTTTGCATCGCACGGGATGCGCCTCCGCATAGGCGGCGCCGAGCTGCAGGTTCTGCGCAAGGTCCGCGGCGGTGAGGTGCGAGGGATCGGGTTTCGCGGCGCCGACCCGCACCATCACGACAAGGGCATTTTCAATCGGATAGGCATAATTGATTGTGCGAAGGACCTCGAAGCCCAGGCGGGCGCAGGTCGCGGGCAGGGTCGTGGGCGTGAAGCAGTAGACGTGTTCCTCCCACAGTGTGCTGTAGTCGAAGTGACGCAGGCTCGGTTCGAAATCCGGAACCTCGAAGACCGCCACGCCGCCCGGCTTGACCAGCGCGCGAATCGCGGCGGCAAACGCATGAATGGAGTGGGTGTGCTCGATAACATGGCGCATCAGCGCCACATCCGCCCGCCCGAGCGAAGCCGCGATGCGCGCGGCCCGATCCGCCGTCAGCCGATCCTGCACGGTTTCGATTTCCGCGCGGTCCGCATCCACCTCGAGGTGCGCGCGCGGGTCCAGTTGGAGGGCGCCGCCGTACCCGAGGCGGCGGAAGCGGTCGATCGTGCTCGCGTCCTTGTAGCTGGCCGCCACGATCCGCGCCTCGCGTCCTGCGCCGGAGACGGCGAGAATGTCCTGCACCATCCGGTCGAGATGGGCCTCGGCCTCGCGGTAGGTGATCCAATCGAAGCGGGGTTTCAACGCTGCCGCGGTGGGATGCTCCGCCATCTGCAAGACCCCGCAGGCTTCGCACTGCGCGAGGAGCATCGGAAAAAATTCCTGGGGTTCGTCCGCGGTCGCCAGAAACCGGCTGCTGATGGGTTGCGGGCCAAAATCAATGCGCACCGCCAGCGGGGCATGGCCGCAGACGTTGCAGGTGTGGGCGCGGAGATTCGGAGTGGCGTGCATGCGCCCGGTTCTCTTCGCATCTCGCGCCCGATCCGTCAAGGCGGGGTGCGCATGGCCGGATTTGGTCTTGCGTGTCCGTGCCTGTTGTGCGAGCAGTTATGCCCTTGAAATCGTGAAGGGGAGGTATGCGTGCCGGACTCAGGGGCCATTGATCTGACCATATTCGTGCCGTGCTACAACGAGGCGCTGTTGATTGAGCGCACCCTCGACACGATTCGCGAGGCGGCCGACGGGTTCCCGTTCCGCTATGAGGTCCTGATCTATGACGACGCCTCGAAGGACCGCACCTCCGAGGTCGTCCAGGCCTACATCGCGAAGCACCGCCTTTCGACTGACCAGTTCGTGCTGATCCGGAACGAAAAGAACGCGGGCATCGGCATCAACTATTTCCGCGCGGCCGAGCGCGGGCGCGGGGAGTACTTCATCGTGCTCTTCGGCGACAACTCCGAACCGACCTCCTCGATCCGCAAGATGTTCGACCTGCTGGGCAAGGCGGATGTGATCATTCCGTTCATCGACAGCCGCGTGTTTAACACCCGGTTCAACAGCGATCATCGCGGGATGCTGCGGCGCATCTGCTCGATCAATTTCGCCCGTCTCGTGCGCCTGTTCAGCGGCCACCGCATCCGCTATTTCAACGGTTTTGTATTGCACCGGCGCGCCAACGTTCTGAAGCACCGGATCAGCACGTACGGGTTGGGCTACCAGGCGGAGCTGTTGTGCCGTGTGCTCAACGATCCCGAGGTCACGTACCTTGAGGTCCGCGTGCCGTGCGATTCGCGCACCGACGGGTCCTCCACGGCGTTCAAGCCGCGCAATGTGGTTTCCGTGGCGGGTTCGCTCTGCCGGATCCTGATGTACCGCCTGCGTTCGCGTTGATCGCGTCAGGGCAGCCGCTCATTCTGCGGCTTCGAGTTGAAGATCGCGTTCGACACGCGCATGACGGAGGCGAAGAGGCGGCCCTTGGCCGTCAGGCGCCACAGGTGACCGTCGAATTCGAGAAAGCCGTTGCGCTTCAAATCATCGAGCCGCCGCCGGATCATGTCGTCCACGCCATAGGTGGCCATCAACTGCTGGATTGTCGGCGGGCCGCCGGGATGCCGCTGGATTTCGATCACCATGCGCAAGGTGACCGCGCGCTCCACATGGTAAAAGCATTCCACGTAACAGAAAAAGAAGAGCACATGCATCAGCACGGCCATCCCATACGCGGAGGCCGGGTGTTCGGTTCCCGCCAGCGCCACGCGCCACTCGGGGTGGTGGAGCAGGGCCGCGGTCAGCGCGAGGGCCAGCGGAAGGGTGGCCGCAAAAGCCCGGAACATTTTCGCGAGGCGGTCCTTTGCGGGGGACCGGTGCATGTGGAGAAGATGGGCCACGACCCATGTGAGCGTGGCCAGCAAGGCTGCGAGGACCCCGATGGCCATCAGCCGCCCTCCGCCAGATTCAGGAATCGTTTCGCAAAGCGTCCGATGCGGGCCGCACGCTCGCCGCGCGGCGTCAGGCGGCAGATCTGCGTGTCGGGATCAATGACCACATAGCCTTTGCCCACGAGGAAGGGGATGCGCCAGCCGTAGATTTTGTCGAGGCCATCCGCGCCGTGATACTCCGCAATCAAGGCATCCGCGGTCCGGGGCGCGCGATGGAGCAAGAGGAGGAGCGAGGTGGAGAAGCCGCCGTTGAACGCGAAGAAATAGTCGATGAAACTGTGGATGTTGAGGACGAGCACGACCGCGCCGGTCAGTACATCGACCCACGCATGCGTCGCCTGCCACGGAGGCGGCAGGAACCCGAGGTCATCCGGCAACGCAAAAAAGACCGCCGCATAGACCGGCACCGACAGCGCCATCAACGGGAAGAAGAGTTTGCCGTGCCGGCGGATGCGCAACAGGTGTGCGAGCACGGCGGAGACCGGCACATACGCGGCGAAGACGAGCAGCGAGACGAGCAATCCCTTCATGGCGGAAACGTAGCGGATTCGAGATGGGCCAGCAATTGCTCCGCACGCTGGAGTTGCTGGCGCCGGCGCTCTTCGATCCGCTCGCCGGGGCGCGCATACGTTCGCCGCGCGGCATCGCGGGGAACGAATTCGTTGAGCAGGATGCAGCACCACTTCACGCCGAACAGCGGGTAGAGGGTTTTGACGCGCCGCGGGAGTATCTGCTGTTGCTGCAAGGCGGCCGCCACTTCGGTGATCACATGGTCGTAGTGCTCGTGGGGAACCGGGACCGCGGGCTGGAGGAAGAAATCGGAAATGGTTTTGGCCGGATCATCCCAGCCCGCGTATTCAAAGTCGACGAAACGCAGGGTGTGTTGTGGGGTGCGCAGGGCGTTGTGAAAACCGAAATCCGAAGGCGACAAGACGCGTTGATTGGATGGAATCGCGGCGTCGCGCTCCGGAAGGGCGGAAAGGCGGCGGGTCACGCCGTCGAGGAAGGGGGCCAGCCGGTCGCGCACAAACGCGCAGGCGGCGCGCGAGGCTTCGTCTTCCGCGCGGATCTGCTGCAGGCGTTCCATGCGTTTTTCGACCAGTCGCAGATGGTCGCCGATGGAAAAGCAGGCCTCCGAGGCGGTGGGCAGGTGTTGCGCGTCAGGGGCACGGCGCTGCGTGTTCAGCGCACAAAAGAAGGCAAGGGCGTCCGCCACCTCCGAGCGACCGGGTCGTTCATCGGCCAGTCGTGTACCGTCCACATATTCCATCAGTGCAATGCCAGCCGCCGCATTCGCGCCCAGGAGGGC
Organism: uncultured Verrucomicrobiota bacterium; assembly: GCA_937996795.1. GTDB lineage: Bacteria > Verrucomicrobiota > Kiritimatiellia > CAIVKH01 > CAIVKH01 > JAMLJG01. The sequence goes on from CALKUH010000047.1 coordinate 35,232, forward strand.
GGGGGTCCAGCCGGGGGCATGGCGACCGGCGAAGCGCAGGAACTGCGTCTCGGACGCGAAGCGGTCGCGCAGATCCGTGGGGGCGCGGAAGTATTGCTTGAGGAAATAGCGCGTGCCGCCCGCGTCAACGCGGAACGCCCGGTTGTTGCCGCCGCCGTGAATCGGGGTGACCGTGAGGTCATCGTCAGGACGCCCCGCGTCATGCAGCAACTGCCGGGCGCTCGCGTCGATGGTCTCAAGCGGTTCCATGCGGCTCCGTCGTTTCGAGAATCAAGGCGTTGATTTCGGCCCACGACGATGCCCGCAGCCAGCGGGTATCCGGTTGCGATCGGCCCTCGGGATCGAAGAGGACGCGCCGGGTGCGCAGGGGGAACGCGGGATCGGAGAGGAATTCAGGGAGATCATCGACGAACCAGTCGCAGTCCGTTGTCGCGATGCGATTGGCTTTGGCCGCCTTGCTCTCCTCCAGGAAGACGCAGTCGCGTGGCACCTGTCCGTCGCCAGTGCCCACGATCCCCCGGGCATCCAGCCATTCGCGCGCGCTGGCTTGCAGGTCATGTGGTGGTCCCAGATAGGGCGTCTTCGTTTTGTGGCTGATGATGACGACCCGCCAGCCGCGTCGGCGAAAGGCGGCGATGCACTCGGGCGCGCCCGCGTACGGAGACGCATCGATCAGGCCGGGTCCATAGACGTGACCCTGGAGCCGGGTCCAATCGTCCTCGCGGTCCACGGATCGCAGATAGTCCCGCACGGCATCCTTGTCCTCGGGGCATTCCGGCGGAATCAGCCCCTGGCTGCGCGCCGCCCGATGGAAGACGCCTTTGTAGGATATGAGGGTGTTGTCGAGATCGATGCCGATGATTTTCATGCCGTGTTATGCCGTTGAAGCGCGCAGGATAATCGGTATCGTCCTGCGGTTCGAGTGCGATTCGCATCCATGAACCAGGAATCCGAGAGCCCCGATTTTTCGTGCATGTGCTGTGCGGGCCACCGTTGCGCGCCGCACACGCTGGCGGCGCCTGACTATTTCCTGCCGACGGGCTTCCATGTGAATTACGTGCGCTGCATCGCCTGTGGGTTGGTGCAGCAATATCCACTGCCGGGTTCGGTGGATGCCTTTTATGAAGGATATCCGGTGCACGCGGAAAAATCGCGTCTTCACGAACTGATGCGGCGTGTCGTCATGCGGCCCGTCTATTTCCCCCTAAAGACACTGGTGCCGAACGAACTGCTGCTTGACTACGGGGCGGGTGACGGTTGGTTCCTCGACAGCGCGAAAGCGACCGGCGTCCAGCGGGCGGGCTTTGAATTGAATCCGGCGCATGCCCGTTCGCTTGCCGCGAAGTTGGGTGTCCCGGTCTATTCGGATGCCGGGCAGATGGCGCGCGACCTTCGCGGGCGGGTGGATGTCATCACGCTCCATTTTGTGTTGGAGCACCTGACCGACCTCTCGGGCACGCTGGAAAAACTGTCGGAGCTGTTGAAGCCGACGGGCCGTATTTATGTGGTGGTGCCCAACCTGGCGAATCTGGAGTTCAGGTGCTTCGGCAAACGCTGGCACGGATTCGACGCGCCCCGTCACATCAGCTTCCCGACGGGACAACAGTTGGAGCCCATTCTGAAACGGGTTGGACTGCGCGTGGAACGCGAATCCTTCGTGCCGTTTCCCAACACCCTCGCGGCGAGCCTGTGCATTGCGCTGACGGGCCGTTTCCGCCCGCTTCCGTTCATCGCCTTTCTTCCCCTTGCCTGGGTGTGGTCCCGCCTTTATCCGCGCGGAACGCGCGCCATTACGCTGGTGAACTCATGAACACATCATCCGCCGCCAACCGTTTCCATCGCCTCTGGCCCCTGCTGCTGGTCCTCGGGGCGGGAACCTTCTTTCGGCTTTACCATCTGGATGCGCCCGCGTTTCGCGCCGACACGATCCTGTTCTACAACCTGACCCGTCATGTCGATGGCGCGATGACGATGTTCTCGCAGTGGCTGCAGTTGATGGGCATATCGGCCCAGCTTCCGTTTCCGATGGCGGCCACGGAATTCTTCCTGAATCTCTTCGGGCTGGAGACGACGCACTTTACCGTGCGCCTGCCTTCGGTCCTCTGGGGCGTTGGCGCGCTGCTGGCCGCGTGGTGTTTCGGAAAACGCCTGGGCGGGCAGGGGACCGCGTTCGCCCTCGCGCTGATCGCGGCATTCAGTCCCTATCTGATTCTCACGAGCCGCGAGGCCTACTTTTATCCCCCGATGGTCCTCGGCTCGTTCCTGCTCCCGATCGCGGCCACGGATGCGTTGAAAGCAGTGTTCACGCGCGATGCGTACATTCCCGGCTGGCGGATCGCCGCCCATGTCGCGGGCATGTTCCTGATGATTTACAGCCAGCCGAGCGGCTGGTTCGCGGCCTTGCTGCTGGCCGGCATCTCCGCGGGCGCCACACTGCTGCAAGCGATGCGCCACCCGGAGGCGCGCGCGCGCGCGGGTGTGCTGGTGGGCGCGTCGGTGCTGGTCGGCCTGCCGGTGTTGTTCTCGGATTGGGGGGTTCCCCAGTTGATGAAAAGCTCCTCCGAGGAAATGCGCTCCTGGGCGCGCCGCGTGTTCGAGGGCGGGCCGTCGCTTCCGAAAATGCTGCTGACCTCCGGCACGGCCTTCTTCATGGGCAAGGGGTTGCTGCGCGGAATCGTGACGGTCCTCTGCGTGGGCGGCGGCGTGTGGATGCTGGTGCGGCTCGCGCGCCGCGAGCCGTGGCTTTGGCTTTCGCCGGTGGTGTTGCTTTGCGGCATGGCCTCCTTTCTTCTGGGGCGCGAGGCCACGGGCGCGGGTTTCTATTCCCGCTACATGCTGGCGTACATGCCGCTCTACCTCGCGATCATCGTGCTGGGGTTGCGGGGCGTTGCGCAAGCCGTGCGACGCTGGCCGGTGGATCGCGTGTTGATGGGCGCGGCGCTGGCCATCGCCGCGCTCAATGCGCATCCCGCATGGCTGTGCACCCAATTGTCGGGCAAGCCGACGCCCTACAAGGACATGGCGGCCTGGCTCGACCGCGAACTGCCGGCCGGCACGCTGGTCGTGGTCGATCGCTGGCTGGAACCGTGGAACGAAATGGCGTTGTACCAGCCGACGAATGTCACGGTCACGTTCACGGTCCCCGACGAACCCTACGACACATTCCTGGCCAATCGCTGGCGCGACTCGGTGCTGCAATTCGTTGAGAAATATCCCGACGCGGCCTACATGGAGATCGCGCGCAACTACTGGGACCGTCCCGCCTCGGGCCGCTGGGACTGGCCGCTGCGCCACTTCGCGCGCAGCGCGGTCATCACCAACACGGCCGGCCTGAAGCTGCGCGAGTATGGCCTTGCCAATCGCGAGGACTATTTCGCCGCGACAACGAATCGCCTGCTCGTGAACATCTTCTACAACACCACGGACGACGTGATCGCAAAGGCCCGGAGCGCGGGGAAGGAGACGCTCGTGCTGTATGGCCCGGATTGGGGCTATGCCAAGCCGTGGCGGGAGACGCAGCGGTTTGACGACTATCGCGTTCTGCGCAAATCCTCCACGCTGCGGGTGTTCAATTTGACGGATGGCGCGATGGAGCGCCGTTTGCGGGTGCTCGCGGTGGGCGTCGGCGGACCCAAGCTGGTGAACCTGGCCGGCGGGGTGATCCGTGAATTCCCCCAGAATCAGCTCGTGGCGGCGGAGTCCACGCCGTTGACGCTGGCGCCGGGCGAAAATCGCATTGTCTTGCGGGATGTGGGCGGCGCTGGAAATGCCGCGCTGTTCGTCTCCATGGCGGAGTTGGTGGCGGATTAGGTCCGGCCGAGCAGCAGCGTCTTGACCGTGCCTTCGATGGCGCCGGCAAAATAGATCAGGTCCGCCAGCGGACCGGTGCCCGCAATCAGCAGGCTGTCACGCGGGAAGCGGCGGAGGCCCATCACGAGGTACATCGCCGCGCGCGCGCCGATCCACACGGCGATCCATACCGGTGACCATCCGATGACCACGTGAAGCGCCAGCAGGGCGAGCAAGCCGGCCGCGAACAGTAGCTGGGCCATCCGATGCAGCGCGCGCAGGCGACGGTTCGCGGTGGATTCCCCCAGAATGCCGAGCCCGTACCGGATGGCCACGTACACCTGGCCCCGCGCATAGGTGCGCTGTTTGCGCAGCACCTTTCGGATCGAATCGCTGGTGCCGGTGAACATCACCCGGAAGCGCGCGGCGCAATCCTGGATCAGCATATGTCCGTCGCGGCGCATTTTGGCCGAGAGGTCCTGGTCTTCCGCGGTGAGTGAGAGGTTTTCGGTGAAGAATCCGTAGCGCGCGATGACGTCCCGGCGGAACACGTCGGCTTTGCCTTCAATAAAGTTGACGGGGTAGACACCCTTGTCGGAGCGGTCCGTCTCGACCGGCAGCACATTCAGCGCGGCGAAGAGGCGGTCGCTCAACCCGAGCGCCTCGTGGTTCTCGAAGAGGTATTGGCCCGTGGCCACCGCGATCCGCGGGTCTCGTTCCAGATGGACGAGCATGCGCTCGATGTAGTCCGTGTCGAGCAGGCAGTCGGAGTGCAGCGTCATCACATAGGGCGCGGTGGTCCGCCGCAGGCCCACGTTGCAGGTGCGCGCGAGGCCAAGGTTCCGCTCGTTCCGCACATAGTCGATCCTCGAAAGGAACGGGGCGACCGCGTCGTCGAGGTGGTCCGGCGAGCGGTCGTTCACGACGATGATCTGGAGCGGCTGGACGGTTTGCGCGAAGAGCGCCTCCAGCACGTGCGGGATGGTGGCCGCGCATCCGTAGGCCGGAATGACGACGGACACCCGGGGCGCGGCGCCGGGCGCCGTATTCGGAGTGGGAACTGCCATGGGCCGGGATGATAGCGGGGGCGGCGGGGCCGAAAAGTCCTATTTCACGTGCGCGCGAATCCAGTCGATGGAGCGGAGACCGGCGTGATGCAGGTGGTGCGCGGTCCGTCGTCCGTCCGCTTCGAGCAGACGTGCATAGTCATGAAGCGAGGGCGGGGCCGCGGCGACGATCCATCCGCCGAGCGCGAGTGTGTTCAGCAGGACAATCACCACATAGGAGAAGAGGCGCCCGTGTTCCTGGATGTCGGGTTGCCGGTGCGTGAGCATGCTGATCGTGAACGTGACGTGGAAGGCGTAGGTCAGGCCGAGCAGGGCGAGCACCAGCGGTTCGTAGGGGCGCAGGTCGAGGAAAAAACCAAGCACGAGCACCAGGGCGAGCAGCAGCACCGAGTAAAACGGGAAAAAATAGGGCGCGAGTGTGATGATCCAGTTCGTCTTGGATACCGTGACGCTGCCGCCGTGCGCGCTCACGCGCAACCGGGAGACGCGCGCGCCCATGAGCAGCGCCCAGAACGCGTGGGTGAGTTCGTGCCCGAGCACATAGGTCCGCATCGGGCGCGGCATGGTGGCGAACAGGAACAGCCAGAGCAGGAAGCCCCCGCCAAGCCACGCCGCGGAGTGCGGGTGCGCCCCCAGTTCATCCGGCTGCAATTGCGCGACCAGCCGGGCGGTGGCCGACACGACCACCCACGCGAGGGGAAGCAGGAGGAGGCCGAGGAGGAATTTCAGGGGCCGCATCGCGTCCGCTTCTCTTTCAGGAGTCGCTCGTGGGTCCAGGTGCGGAGTCGTTGCTCGATTGATGGATGGAGAACCCAGGGAAAGTCTTCGCCCATTTCGCGGAGGAACTGAAGCCGTTCCCCGTCGGTGACACCCTTTCGAATGGAGCCGTTGAGCTGGACCAAATTGCGGATGATCTGGAAGCGCGTCGGGCAGTGGCCCGGATGCGCGCTTTCGGGGTCGATCCACCAGAGCGTTGGCGCCGCAGCGCCGGGCGGCAGTTGCACAAGGACATTCAGGGCCTTGATGTCGTCATGATAGACGCCGTTGTGCAGGAGGTTCATCCAGTGGGCGCGGATCGTCATGCGCCAGCGGACGCGGGTTTCCGCGTCCCACCGGGGCGCCTGTTTCTTGATCCACTCCCGGAGGGTCACCGCATGGGGAATCGCCTCCATTGTCAGGACGGACGTGTAGCCGCCGACGTTGCAGGTGGCGAACTGGTGCACCGCCGGCATCGGCAGTCCCATCTCCCGCATCGTGCGCGCCGCCGCCCATGCGTGGCGTGCCCACCCGGGCCGCCAGGCGAGATACCAGGGCGGGTCCTTGAAGAACTTGAGAATGGTCGGCGTGCCGTCGAGGTGCACGAGCAGCACGGCGCGGCGGGTGACGCGCTTGAGCACCACGCGGTCCGGGTTCCTCCAGGCCGCGATCGCCAGGGCGGCGAGGGCGGGATCGGGCCGCGCGGCGCGCAGGTGGGCGCGGTAGCGGCGGTGCGATTCACGAAAAACGGCTGAATTGCCGGTTGACTTCATGAGGTTGGCCGATAGTATGTCACAACTTTTTCCCGCGGATCAATCATGCTGCGGGCGGGTGCAGGGCGCCCATTTGAGGAGATGAGTAATGGCACATTCGAAGCAGGCGTTGAAGCGTCACCGTCAGAGCGAGGAAGACCGTCTTCGCAACAAGGCGGGGCGTTCTCTGATTAAGACGTTCCAGACGAAGTTCAAGGCGGCGGTCACGGGCAAGGACGCCACCCAGGCGGCGGAGGCCTTCAAGGCCTACTGCTCCGCGCTCGACAAGGCGGCAAAGAAGGGGATCATCAAGAAGGGCCAGGCGGTCCGCAAGAAGGGTCGCGCGGCCGACCACCTGCGCGCGCTGAAGGCCGCCTGATCGTCGGGGCATCGGTTTTGCAGTGAAGCGAGCGGCCTTCGGGCCGCTCGCTGCGTTTAACCCAGGCGGACTACCACGCCTCGACCATCTGCTGCACGAGCTTCGTGGCCAGGTCTTCCGCGGCCACGGGCAGGCCGATGAGTTTCGAGGAGCTCAGGTCGCCGGCCATGTTGAACACGCCTTCGCCGCGCACGGCGGGGCGCTCGACGATGACGCTGTCGTCGGAGCGGCGCGTCATCAGCAGGGAGGCGGTCATCCGGATGCGATACTGCCGCACGTCGGAGCGGCGCGTGGTGTCGAAGGCCACCGGCTCGATCCGGTATTCGCGGATGCGGATGCGCACGATCGCGTCGGCGGTGTCCTCTGCGGCGATGCGCAGGGACCCATCGCGCTGGATCTGTTCGATGACCGCGCGGGTGGTTTCGATTTCGATAAGCGGCTCCGAGGTCTCGTTGAGCACCGAGGGCACATAGACCGTTTCGATGTCCGTCGGAAGCATTGAGCCAAGGCGGTAACCCGCGCAGCCGGTCAGGCCAATGGCGAGGACGGCGACGGACAAGAGGGCAAGCCACTTAGTTCTCATTGGTTTTCTCCACAAACGGGGACAACTCTTCCATACGCGCACGCGCCACCGCCGTCCACTCTGAATTCGGGAACTGCCGGAGGAAGGTGCTGTAGGCCTGGTGCGCGGCGGCGGGGCGCTTCGCCAGGCGGTCATAGAAGAGGGCCTTGTCGTAGGCCGCCTTCGCGCGGCGGCGGAGCAGGGTCTCCCGGTAGGCCTGTGCGACGGGCGCGTCGTCGGACTTCGGATAGGTGTTCAGGAAGACCGCGACCGCGGCCCAGGCCTGTTCGAGTGTCTCCTCATCGTTCGGATTTTCCTCGGAGAGGCGGACGAGCATGCGGGCGCGGCCGAAGGAGGATTTCTCCGCCCACGGCCCGGTGGGATAGCGATGCTGCGCGGTCATGTAGGCGACGACGGCCAGTTCCAGCTGGTCGCTCCACTCGTAGGCCTGCGCGATGAGGAATTGCGCCTCCGCGGCGTAGGGGGAGCGCGGGCCGTTCTGGACGACTTTTTCGAGCAGCGGGATCGCGCGTTCCGGGGCGCGGAAACCGCCAAAAATCAGGAGCCCCCCGCGCCGCTTGTCGAGGATCGCGCGCGCGATTTCGAACTGGCGCCTCAGGACCTCGTCGTAGGCGTACCCGCCCGTGAAACGACGCGTGAGGCCATCGTATTCCTCAAAAGCGTCCTCAAGCTTGCCGCGGACATCCAAGGTTTGCGCGAGTTCCAGTTGCGCGGACGGCGCCTCGGGCGAGCCGGGCCAGGTGGTGACCAGCGCGCGGAACGCGCGGGTGGCCTTCCGCAAGCGTCCGTCGTCCCGGAGCGAGCGCGCCCACGCCAGCTGGTCGGCGGGATTCGATTTGGACGGGCGGTTGAAGCTGAACCAGGAATGCTGTTTTTCCGATTCCTCGAACGGGCGGGATTGCGCCGGCGCCGCAATCGGGTGGACGGCCCACAGCAGGGGGCACAACAAAAGAAGGAAGACAGCACGCGACATGCTGCGAGACCATAGGTAGGGGGTGCGGGGTGGTCAAGCGCATAGCCACGCGCGGCGCTCCGTCCGGCACGTTGCAGCTTTTTGAGGCGCGGGACTTGATTCGCGGCGGGCGGGGTTATACCGTCTCCGCTCCCACTCATTTTGCGAAAGGCGCCATGAAGAAAGTCCTGATCCCGACGAAGCTGAATCCCATTGTGAAGGAAATCCTCGACGCGAACGGCCAGTACACCGTGGTGATGGAGGAGACGACGGACCTGCCGGGCCTTGTGCGCCGGCATCCCGACACGTACGCGATGATCGTGCGCAGCGAGAAGGTCACGAAGGACATCATCGACGCGCTGCCCGGCCTGAAGGTGATCGTCCGCGCCGGGTCCGGCTACGACACGATCGACTCGAAATACGCCCGCAAGAAGAACATCGATGTCATGACCACGCCGGGCGCGAATGCGAACGCGGTGGCGGAAGAGGTCATCGCGCTGATGCTCGCGGATGCCCGCCACCTCATCAAAGCGGACGCTTCGTGCCGCGCGGGCCAGTGGGAGAAGAAGGCGTTCATGGGCCGCGAGGTCAGCGGCAAGACGGTCGGCATCGTCGGTCTTGGCGCGATCGGCCAGCTGGTGGCGAAACGCCTGTCGGGTTTTGAATGCCAGATCATCGGCTATGACCCGGTCATCTCGAAGGATCGCGCCGAGCAGCTCGGCATCGAGCTGGTGGACCTGGCGACGCTCTTCGAGCGCGCGGATTACGTCACCCTGCACATCCCGGAGAACAGCGAAACGCGCGGGCTTGTGAACGCGTCCCTGCTGGGCCGGATGAAGAAGGGCGCCACGCTGGTCAATTGCGCCCGCGCCGGCGTCGTGAACGAGGACGACCTCCGCTCGCTCAAGGCGGAGAAGGGCCTGCGCTTCCTCAACGACGTGTACCCGAAGGATGCGGAGGGGCCGAAGCCCATCGCGGACATCGCCGACATCATGCTGCCGCACCTCGGCGCCAGCACGAAGGAAGCGAACACGAAGGCCGCCGCGCTCGCCGCGCAGGAGCTGATCGAGTTCGACGAAAAAGGCATTTCCACCTACATCGTCAACCGCGACATCCCGCCGGGTCTTGACGAGGCCTACGGTGAACTGGCCTTCACGCTGGCCAAGCTCTCGCGGTCCTTCCTCGGGCGCGAGGCGAACCTCAAGCTCATCGAGACGAGCTTCTACGGCACGCTCAAGCCGTTCGCGCAGTGGCTGCTGGTCCCGATTGTCGCGGCCCTGAACGACGAGTTCGACCGCTCCATGAACTTCGCCGCGGCGCGGAAGTACCTCGGCGACATGGGCGTGGATTACAACGACCGCCCGACGGACGAGCGCAAGGGGTTCGAAAATTCGATCACGCTGGACCTGACCGGCGGGACGGAGAAGGAAACGCTCCGCACGATCAGCATTCGCGGGACGGTGACCGAGAACACGATCATGATCTCGCGCATCAACGATTTCCACAACCTCTACTTCGTGCCGCGCGGGCACACGGTGGTGTTCACCTACAAGGATCGGCCCGGCGTGCTCGGCCAGATCGGAAACGCCCTGGCCTCGGCCGGCGTGAACATCGACGATGTGCGCAATCCGCACGATCTGAAGGGCGAGGAATCCATCGCGATCATCAAGGTCAACAAGGCGGTCGCTCCCGAGTTGCTCAAGAAGATCGCGACCGAGATCCAGGCGCACTGCCACTTCGCGGTGGAGCTGTAAGCCGCGCGCATGCCGGACGCAGCCTCCAGCGGTTTCGATGTGGCGTATGTGGCGCGCCTGGCCCGGCTTGAACTGGCCGACGAGGAGCGCGCGCGCCTCCAGGGCCAGTTGGAACAGATCCTCGCGTACGTGGACGAGTTGAAGAACGTCGACGTCTCGGGGCTCCCGCCGATGGCCCAGGCGATCGAAGCGTGTAATGTCCTGCGCGCGGATGAGGTGAAACCCGGCCTGCCGCATGACGACGTCATGGCGAATGCGCCCGAACACCGGATGGGCCAGTTCGTCGTGCCCCGGATCATCGAATAAGATGGACGCGCTTCACGCATTCACCGTCGGCGAGGCCGCGCGCCATGTGCGCGAGGGAACGGTCACCTCCGTCCAACTCGCGGAGGCCCTGCTGGCGCGCATTGCGAAGCTGGACCCCACCGTCGGCGCCTATTTGTCGGTGGACCGCGACGATGTCCTCCGCCAGGCCCGCGCGGCGGACGCGCGGCGCGCGAAGGGGGAGACCGCGCCGTTGCTTGGCGTGCCCATCGGCGTGAAGGATGTGCTGAATGTCAAAGGCCAGCCGTGCACGTGCGGCTCGCAGATTCTCGCGGGCTACCGGGCGCCCTACGACGCCACCGCGATCCAGCGCCTGCGCGAGGCGGGCGCGGTCATCCTGGGCCGGTTGAACATGGATGAGTTCGCGATGGGCTCCAGCACGGAGAATTCCTCCTGGCAGCCGACGCGCAACCCGTGGGACACCGCGCGCGTGCCGGGCGGTTCCAGCGGCGGTTCCGCGGCGGCCGTGGCGGCGGATCTCGCGCTGGCCACGCTGGGCACCGACACCGGCGGATCCATCCGCCAGCCCGCGGCGCTCTGCGGGTGCGTCGGGCTGAAGCCGACGTATGGCCGCATTTCGCGCTACGGACTCGTGGCCTATGCGTCGTCGCTTGACCAGATCGGGCCGCTGACGAAGGATGTGCGCGATGCGGCGCTCCTGCTCAACGCGATGGCTGGGCCGGACCCGATGGATTCGACCACGCTGAAGGCGCCGCCGGTGGATTTCACCGCGGCCTTGGGGCGTGATTTGCGCGGACTGAAACTCGGGTTGCCGCGCGAGTATTTCATCGACGGAATGGACCCCGAGGTGGAGCGCGCCGTGCGCGACGCGGTGCGGCAGTGCGAGCAGCTCGGCGCCACCGTGGTGCCCGTCGAGTTGCCGCAGACGAAATATGCCATCGCCACCTATTACATCGTCGCGACGGCCGAGGCGTCGGCGAACCTCGCGCGATTTGATGGTGTGCGCTACGGGCTGCGCGTGGCGGGCGATGATCCGATCGAGCTGTACGAACGCACGCGGGCGAAGGGTTTTGGCCCCGAGGTGAAGCGCCGCATCATTCTCGGCACGTATGTGTTGAGCAGCGGGTACTACGACGCCTACTACCTGCGCGCGCAAAAAGTGCGGAGCTGGATCCGCGCCGGCTTTGACGAGGCGTTCCGCCGTTGCGATGCGCTGCTCACGCCGACGTCGCCGACGCCCGCCTTCCGCTTCGGCGAGCGCACGGACGATCCACTGCAGATGTACCTCAGCGATATTTTCACCGTCACCGTCAACCTCGCCGGCATCTGCGGCATTTCCGTCCCGTGCGGATTCACCGGCGCCGGGCTGCCGGTCGGCCTGCAGGTGATCGGACCCGCGCTCGGGGAGGAGACGATCCTGCGCGTGGCGCACGCATATGAGCAGTCCACCGACTGGCACAAACGGCGCCCCCCGCTGAATAACAACGGATGACACGTATGGCGTGGCAAGCGGACATCGGATTGGAAGTGCACGTGCAATTGCGCACGCGCTCGAAAATGTTTTGCGGCTGCCCCAATGCCTTCGGGGCGGAACCCAACACGCAGGTCTGCCCGGTCTGCCTCGGCTACCCCGGCGCGCTGCCGGTTGCCAATGAGGAGGCCATCCGCCTCACCGTGCGCGCGGGGCTCCTGCTGGACTCGACGATCAACCTGGCCAGCAAGTTCGACCGGAAGAATTATTTTTATCCCGACCAGGCGAAAAACTACCAGATCTCCCAATACGACCAGCCGCTGTGCAGCGGCGGCCACCTGGATTTCGAGGTGGACGGCGCCCCGGCGCGCGTGCGCCTGACGCGGATCCATTTGGAGGAGGACGTCGCCAAGAACATGCATTTCGAGGCGGCGAGCGGCATCGACTTTAACCGCGGCGGAACCCCGCTGATGGAGATTGTCACCGAACCCGACCTGCACACGCCGGAGCAGGCCCTCGCGTTTTTGCAGGCCTTGAAACAGGTCATGCAGTACGGGGAGATCAGCGACTGCAACCTGGAGCAGGGGAACATCCGCTGCGATATCAACTGCAGCGTGCGTCGCGCAGGCGATTCCGCGCTCGGCACGAAGATTGAAATCAAGAACATGAACACCTTTCGCGGGGTGTTCCGCGCGCTGCAACACGAGATCCCGCGGCAAATCCGCGAGTTGGAAAAAGGCCGCCCGATTGTGCAGGAGACGCGGCGGTGGGATGATGACGCAAGCCGCACGGAATCGATGCGCAGCAAGGAAGACGCGCACGACTATCGCTATTTCCCCGAACCGGACCTGCCGCCGGTCCGCCTCGACGCCGCGGTGGTGGAGGGGTGGCGCGCGAGCCTGCCCGAACTGCCCGCCGCGCGCCGCGCGCGTTTCGTGACGGCCCTCGGCCTGCCGGAATACGATGCCGGCGTGCTCGTGGCGGACAAGGAGGTCGCGGACTTTTTTGAGGCGACGCTCAAGGCCGGCGCGCCGGCGAAGGCGGCGTCCAACTGGATCATGACGGAATTGATGGCCCGCATGTCCGCCACCAGCGAAGCCATCTCCGCGCTGCGTGTGACGCCGGCCGCGCTGGCCTCGCTGATCCAGATGATCGAGAGCCGCGTGATCAACGGCACCACGGCCAAGGATGTGCTCGGGATCGTGCTCGCCGAGGGGGGAGACCCGAAGGTCCTCGTGCAGCAGCGCGGCCTGGCGCAGGTGAGTGACGCCGGAGCCATCGAGGCCTTCGTTGCGCAGGTGATCGCCGCGAATGAAAAATCCGTGCGCGACTACCAGGCGGGCAAGCCGGCCGCGTTCGAGTTCCTCGTGGGCCAGGTGATGAAACTCAGCCGCGGCAAGGCGAACCCGCAGCTCGCGCGCGAAGGCTTGAAGAAGCAACTGGGCTGAGCCCCGCGCGCCTCTTTTTCCCGCGCAACCGCCACGCACATTGACACCGCGGGGGGGCGGAGGATAGGCTGACCAAAAGCATCCGGCTTTTAATCCCACGGTTTACGCGTGACGGCCAACGACGAATACGTAGTAGAGATTCTGGAAAGTGTCGGACTGATTTCGCACCAGCAGGCGGCGGAGGCCTTGCAGGCGGCGCAGGATCAGGACAAAGCCGTCATCGACGTGCTCGCCACGCTGCACTACGCGACCAAGACGGATGTCTTGAAGGCGCTCGCGAACCAGTTCGGCATGGAGTTCATCAGCCTCTCCGGTGTCGAACTGGACCAGGAGGTCATTGACCTCGTGCCGGGCGAAGTGGCGCGCCGTTACAAGATCATTCCCGTCTATCGCACGGAGAACACGATCACCGTTGCGCTCAGCGACCCGCTCGACGTCGAGACGCTGGACAGCCTCCGCTATGTGCTCCGCTGCGATGTGGCCGGCGTGGTGGCGGTGCCCGAGGAAATCGAAACCGCGTTGAACCGGTTCTATCCCGCCACGGGTTCCACGGTCGCCTCCATGCTGGAAGAGTTGACCGAGGGCTCGGTGCAGGCGCCGGGCGAGGGGACTCCGAAGCTTGAAGGCGAGGACGAGGTCACCGACGCCGACGCGCCGATCATCAAGCTCGTCAGCCTGATCATCCTGGAGGCCTTCCGCAGCCGGGCGTCCGACATTCATCTGGAACCGCTGGAGCGCAAGTTCCGCGTGCGATACCGCGTGGACGGCGTGTTGCACGAGGTGGAGAGCCCGCCGAAACGGCTTCAATCCGCGATCGTCAGCCGCGTGAAGATCATGGCGAACATGAGCATCGCCGAGAAGCGGCTGCCGCAGGACGGACGCATCCAGATCAATGTCATGGGACGCGATCTCGACCTGCGCGTGTCGTCCATCCCGTCGAACCATGGCGAGTCGATCGTCATGCGTATCCTCGACAAGGACAGCCTGTCGCTCGGGCTGCCCAAGCTCGGATTCTTTTCGGATGACCAGCAGACCTTTGAGCGGCTTATCGGTCTCTCCGACGGCATCATCCTGGTTACGGGTCCCACGGGCTCGGGCAAGACGACGACGCTCTACGCCTGTTTGAATCACATCAACAAGCCCGACCGGAAGATCATCACCGTCGAGGACCCGGTCGAGTACCAGTTGACCGGCGTGAACCAGGTGCACGTGCGCACCGACATCGGCCTCACCTTTGCCGCGGCCCTGCGATCCATCCTGCGCCAGGCGCCGAACATCATCATGATCGGTGAAATTCGCGACATGGAAACGGCGGAAATCGCCGTCAACGCCTCGCTGACCGGCCACCTCGTCTTCAGCACGCTGCACACCAACGACGCGCCGAGCGCCGTGACCCGGTTGATCGACATTGGCGTGAAGCCCTTCCTCGTTGCGTCCTCCACGCGCGCGATCATGGCGCAGCGCCTCGTGCGCAAGATTTGCGAGAAATGCAAGGAGCCGGTCACGCCCACCGACGCGGAGCTGCGCGTGATGGGCGGGATGGCGGGCCAGTTGTCAGCGGCCCAGCTCTTCCGCGGGCGCGGCTGCTCGGACTGCAACCACACCGGGTTCCGCGGCCGTATCGGCATTTTCGAGATCTTCCTGATCAATGACGAGATCCGGCACCTGATCTATGAACGCGTGTCCGCCGCGCACCTCCGCGCGCGCGCCCGCGAGCTGGGCATGCGCACGCTGCGCGAGGACGGCGTCCGCAAGGTCATCGCCGGCCAGACGACGCTCGACGAAGTCATCCGTACGACCATGGGGGATGCGAACTAGCCATGACGATCAAGGCGGACGAAATCCAGATGACCGACCTGCTCGACCTTGTCATTGACGAGGGCGCGTCGGACTTGCATCTCGGCGTCGGGCTGCCCCCGGTCCTGCGCCTGCACGGGCGCCTGCAGCCGATCGACGGCGAGCCGTTGCGCGCGAAGGACACCGAGCGCTTGATGAAGTCTTTTGTCCCGCCGGAACACCAGGCCAAGCTGGTGGAGGACCGGGGCACCGATTTCGGCTTCGGCCACGAGGATCGCGGGCGCTTCCGTGTCAGCGTGTTTCACCAGAAGGGCAACATCGGGATGGTCCTGCGCCTGATCCCGTCTCGCCTCCTGACCTTGGACGAGATCGGGCTGCCGCCGGGGTTGAAGGATCTGCTCTACAAGCCGCGCGGCCTCATCCTCGTCACGGGGCCCACCGGTTCCGGCAAAACGACCACGCTGGCCAGCATGCTGAACGTGATCAACGAGACGCGCGATGTCCACATCATCACCGTCGAGGATCCGATCGAATACTTCCACTCGCACAAGAAGAGCGTGATGACCCAGCGCGAGGTGGGCGTGGACGTGCCGTCGTTCAGCGAGGCGCTCCGGCGCGGCCTGCGGCAGGACCCCGACGTGATCCTGGTCGGCGAAATGCGCGACCTCGAGACGATCCAGGCGGCGATCACCGCGGCGGAAACGGGCCACCTCGTTTTTGCCACGCTGCACACGACGGGCGCGGCGCGCACGGTGGACCGCATTGTCGACGCCTTCCCGATGGAGCAGCAAAACCAGGTGCGTACGCAGCTGGCGTCGAGCCTGGAGGCCGTTATTTCCCAGCTGTTGCTGGTGCGCAAGGATCGTCCGGGCCGCGTCGCGGCGTTTGAAATCATGGTGGCCACACCGGCGATCCGTTCGCTGATCCGCGACAACAAGACCTATCGCATCACGTCCGACATCCAGACCGGCGCGAAGTTCGGGATGATGACGCTTGATGATCACCTGGTGAGCCTCTATGAGCGCGGCGTCATTGATTACGAAGAGGTCGTCACCAGCGCGCAGGACGTGGAAACGATCATGAAGAAGATCCAACCCCAGGCCGAGGGCCGCCGCTAGGAGCTGCCATGGCGGAACAGGAATTCAAAGATCCGTTGCTGCAGCAGCTCATCGAGGACTCGCTGGTGACGGCGCAGCAGGCCGAGGAAGTGGCCGACGAGCATGAGCGAACCGGCAAGCCGGTCCGCGAGGTGCTCATCGACATGGAGATCATCCGGGAGCCCGACCTGCTCCAGGCCATCGCCGCCCACCTCGGCGCGCGCGTGATTGATCTTAATCGGGCGGACATCCCGCAATCGGTCTTGAAGGCCATCCCGGGCAGCGTGGCCCGCATGTACAATGTGGTGCCGGTGGAGGCGGATTCGCATTCGGTGGTCCTCGCGACGTACGAGTTGCTCAGCCCGGAAGTGGTGGACGAGCTGAATTTCGTGCTGACCCGCGACGTCTCGTTCGTGGTGGCGTCGGAGTCCGACATCACCGCCTTCCTGAACCAGCACTACGGGGACGCGAGCGATTCGGTTAATGAGATGCTCTCCGCGTTGGAAAGCGAGCTGGAGCATGTCGGCGAGGCGACGATCCAGGTCAAGGGCGGCGACCAGACGGCTGAAATCGAGGAGATGGCGAGCCAGGCGCCGGTCATCCGCTTTGTGAATCTCGTCCTGTTCCAGGCGGTGAAGGACCGCGCGTCCGACGTGCACTTCGAGCCGTTTGAGAACGAGTTCAAGATTCGCTACCGGGTGGATGGCGCGCTGTACGAGATGGCGCCGCCGCCCAAGCATCTCGCGTTGCCGGTCATCTCGCGCATCAAGGTGTTGTCCGGGTTGAACATCGCCGAGCGGCGTCTGCCGCAGGACGGTCGCATCCAGCTGCCGGTGGGCGGGCGTCAGATCGATTTCCGTGTGTCCACCCTGCCGACGCAATTCGGCGAGAGCGTCGTGCTGCGCGTGCTGGACCGCAGTTCGGTCCAGCTGGACTTGCAGAATCTCGGCATGCCGGACGATGTGTTCAGCCATTTCTGCGCCGACATCGACAAGCCGAACGGGATCGTGGTGGTCACCGGCCCGACGGGTTCCGGCAAAACGACAACGCTCTATTCGGCGCTGCGCCGGCTCAACACGATTGACTCCAAGCTGCTGACCGCCGAGGAGCCGGTCGAATACGACATTGAGGGGATCATCCAGATCCCGGTGCACGAGGCGATCGGGCTGACGTTCGCGCGCGTGTTGCGCGCCTTCCTGCGCCAGGACCCTGACATCATCATGGTCGGTGAAATTCGCGACAAGGAAACGGCGGAGATCGCGATCCAAGCCTCGCTCACCGGCCATCTCGTCTTTTCCACGCTGCACACGAACGATGCGCCCGGCGCGGTCACGCGCCTCATCGACATGGGCGTGGAACCCTTCCTGATTTCCTCCACGCTGGAGGGCGTGCTCGCCCAGCGCCTCGTGCGTACAATCTGCCAGGACTGCAAGCAGGCATATCAGCCCGACCGCGAAGTGTTGGAACTGCTGGGGCTTCGGGACGAGCAGGTGCAGGGGCGTCCGTTCTACCATGGTGTCGGCTGCGCGCGCTGCAATGAAACGGGGTATCGCGGACGACGCGGCATCTATGAGTACCTGCGCGTTGCCGACCCGATTCGCGATCTGATCAACGAACGCAAGCCCACCATCATCATTCGCGACAAGGCGATGGAGCTCGGCATGCGCACGCTGCGCGAAGACGGTATCCGTTGCATCTTCGATGGTTACACAACAGTCGAGGAAGTGTTGAAGTACACCTGATGCATTGTGATGCGCTAAAGTAAAACGATTTATCGGTTGCCAGCAGTCCAGCAATGGGCTAGTTATCAGGTAACGCTGGAGTTTGTAATGCCCAAGTTCTCATATGTCGCGTTGGATGCCCGGGGCCGTGAAAGCCAGGGTGAGGTCGAAGCCGACAGCCAGACGGCTGCATTGGCCCGCATCCGCGAGAAGGGCCTGTTTCCCACCAGCGTGACGGAAGCGGGCGCCAAGCCCCGCAAGGCGGGCGGCGGCAAATCGTCCGCCAAACCGGGCGGCGCCTTGAGTTTTGAATTCAAGATGCCGACGTCGATGACCCGCGTGAAGACCAAGCAGCTCATGGTCTTCACGCGCCAGCTCGCCACGCTGGTTGATGCCGGCCTGCCGCTGGTGCGGAGTCTTGAAGTGCTGGAAAAGCAGGAGCGCAACCCGGCCCTCAAGAAAGCGCTGCGGGAAATGGCGGACGCGATCCAGTCGGGCAGCACCTTCGCCGAGGCGCTGGCGCAGCACCCGAAGATTTTCAACAAGCTCTACGTGAACATGGCCAAAGCCGGCGAGGTGGGCGGCGTCCTGGACAAGGTGCTCATCCGTCTCGCGGAGTTCATGGAGAAGGCGCAGAAGATCCGGAACAAGGTCACGAGCGCGATGATTTATCCGATCGTCGTCATGGTCATGGCCATCGGCATCCTGGCGTTCCTGATGATCGTCATCATCCCGAAGTTCCAGGAAATTTTCACCGACTTGCTTGAAGGCGCGGCGCTGCCCGGCCTGACGCAATTCGTCATGAACATCAGCAACATCGTGGCGGGCATGGTGGATCTCGGCTTCATCCGCGTGCCCGGCATCCTCCTCGTGATCATCGCGATCATCCTGATCGTGATCGGGACCAAGCTCGCGGCCAAGACGGAAGGGGGCAGTTTTGCCCTCGACAAGTTGAAGCTGAACATGCCGCTCTTCGGCGCACTGATCCAGAAGACGGCGATTGGCCGCTTCACCCGCACGCTGGGCACGCTGATGGCCTCCGGCGTGCCGGTCCTCCAGGCGCTGAACATCGTGCGCGATACGGTCGGGAACGAGGTCCTCGCGCGCTCCGTTTCGCAAGTCCACGATGCCGTGAAAGAGGGCGAAAACATGGCGCCCCCAATTGAGGCCACCAAGGTGTTCCCACCGATGGTGATCAGCATGGTGCAGGTGGGCGAGGAAACCGGCGAGCTGCCGGAAATGCTGATGAAGATCGCCGACACCTACGATGACGAGGTCGACAACGCGGTGGCGGGTCTCACCTCCGTGATCGAGCCGCTGTTGATCGTTTTCCTGGCGGTGGTCGTGGGCACGATTGTGATCGCGCTCTTTATGCCGCTGATCTCCATCATCGGCAAGTTGAGCTGAGCCCGCGGGACGCCGTGCGCACGCTCCTCATCCGCGTCCGCCGCCTGGCCGCCAGGCTCTCGTGGCCGGAATGGGTCATCGTTCTCGCGCTCGTGCTCCTTGTTGTTTCCTCCGTCGGGCCCGCCATCTGGGCCCTGCGCGCTTCCGGGCGGCTCGATATGGCGCTGAATGACGTGCAGGCGCTGCAGCGTGCCATCATCCGCTACCAGCGCGAATATGGCGCATGGCCGGCGGTGGCGACGATCCAGGGCGCGGATGTTCGCTACGGGGCTCGCCGCCCGAATGCCCCGCTCATGCGCCTCCTGCGCGGCGAGGCGGACCTCACCGTGGCCGATCAGCCCCTGAATGCGCAGCGGATGATCTTCATCGAAATCGAACCGTACCGGCGCGGGTGGTCGGGCCTTTCAGCCGAAGGCGAGTTTCTTGACCCGTGGGGCATTCCCTACCAGATCGTCGTGGACAGCAACTTCGACACGATCGCCAAGGTGGAGAACAGCATCTACGGCGGAAGCCCCGGTGTCGGCGTGCTGGTCTGGTCCTGCGGGCCGGATCGCCGTTCGGAAACGAAAGACGACATCCGTTCGTGGCGCTGAACCTACGCCGTCCACACGACAATCGCCTTCGCCGTCCACGCCGCGGTTCGTATCCAGTTGCTTCGGACTAGCCGCTCGATGGCGGCGCGGTCATGCGCACGGCTCAACTGGTGATGCAGCGGGACCTGGATGCCGAAGGTGGAGAGCCACGCCACCGCAACGCAACCCACCGCCGCTCCGGTGGCGAACGAGAAGTCCGTCAGCGCCAAAAGGATGGCGGCGCACAGTTCCGACAGCATCAAGGGTACGACCACGAAGCTGATCCGCGTGGAATGCTCCCGGTGGTGCATGGCCCATTCCTGCGGGGAGATGCGCCGGAATCCCGGATAGACGAGCAATTGCACGATCCAGATCACGCCGAACATCGCGAATGCGGTGGCGCCGTGGACGCGATACAGCCATTCCGACAGCGGGGATAATGAACCATCCATGCTAATCTTTCGCGCCCGGCGAAAAAACCTTAATCCAGCCGTGCGAAACCGCATTGACATCAACTCCGCATGTCGTATGTTCCAACGGATAGGGCAGTTGCGGCTGCCTTCTCTTTTTGGTTTCAAAGGCGACAGAATTTGTCGGGTTTCGAGCATGCTAACGCTGAGCAAACGAGTCGAATATGGCCTGATGGCGATCCTGCACATGTCCGATGTGCGGGCGGGCGACTGGGTTACGGCGAAGGACATGGCCGAGCGCTACAACATTCCTGGAGAGTTGTTGGGCAAGGTGATGCAGGCGCTGGCGCGGGCCGGCCTGGTCTCATCGACGCCCGGCGTGCGCGGCGGCTACCGCCTGAATGTGCCGCTGGATCGGATGAATCTCGGCGCGGTGATCGAGGCGGTCGAAGGACCTGTGCTGCTCGCGGATTGCCAGGGACACCCGGACCGCTGCGACCAGTTCCATGCCTGCACGCTCAAGGAACCGATCCAGCACATCCACGCCCAGTTGGTCCGCTATATCCACAACATTTCGTTGAGCCAGTTTCGCGCCCCACCGGCGCTGGAGACCGTCCCATGAGCGACGAACCGATTCAGAACGCACCGGCCCCTGCGGATACGCCGGTCTGGACGCCGGACCAGGTCCGCGAAGTGCTGCGCGGCGTTTTCGATCCCGAATTGCACATGAACATCGTCGATCTGGGGCTGGTGTACGCCACCCGTGTCGACGGCTCGCGCGTGGAGGTCGACATGACGCTCACGTCGCCGGGGTGCCCGTACGGTCCATATTTGATCCACCAGGTGAAGGACACCGCGCTCAGCCTCAAAGGCATCAGCGACGCGAAGGTTACGGTCGTCTGGGACCCGCCGTGGGGGCCGGACAAGATGACCGAGGAGGTCCGCCTCGAATTGGGATTTGATCTGTAAGGTGCGCGACGGACGCACGGAAAGAACCATGCAAAAGGAACTGACGGCCCATGAGTGAACAACTGCCCTTCTTCGAAATTCGCAATCTGCACGCCAAGGTGGAGGACAAACCGATCCTCAAGGGCGTCAACCTGGTCATCAACCCAGGTGAGACGCACGCGCTCATGGGGCCCAATGGCTCGGGCAAGAGCACGCTGTCCAACGTCATCATGGGGCACCCCTCCTATGAGGTCACCGGCGGCGAAATCCTCTTCCAGGGCCGCAACATCATCGAGATGGAGCCCGACGAACGCGCCCGCGCGGGGATTTTCCTCGCGTTCCAGTATCCCGTGGCGATCCCGGGCATCAGCGTCGCGAAGTTCCTGAAGAGCGCGGCGGATGCGCGCTTCGGGCAGGGCGCCATCAAGGCGTCCGAGTTCATCAAGGAGATGCGCGAGAACCTGAAGTTCCTCGAAATGAACGAGGCCTTCCTGAATCGCTTCCTCAACGACGGGTTCTCCGGCGGTGAAAAGAAGCGGATGGAAATCCTCCAGATGCTCACGCTCAAGCCGTCGCTCGCCGTGATGGACGAGACGGATTCCGGCCTCGACATCGACGCCCTCCGCATTGTCTCCAAGGGCGTGAACCGCATGGTGGGTCCGAACTTCGGTCTCCTCGTCATCACCCACTACGAACGCATCCTGACCCACATCAAGCCCGATCACATGCATGTGCTGATTGACGGCCAGATCGCGATGTCCGGCGGACCCGAATTGGTCAAGGAAGTGGAAAAGAACGGCTACGACTGGATTCGCGCGCGTTTCGGGAAGGAAGTGCTCGTCTAGGGCAACGGACATGAACAAAACGGAAACAACGATCAAGCTGGAGACGGACAGCAAGCTGGTGCAGGAGTACCAGTACGGGTTCGTCACGGAGGTCGCGACAGACGAGCTGCCGAAGGGGCTCAATGAGGACATCGTCCGCGCAATCTCGAAGAAAAAGAACGAGCCGGACTGGATGACCGACTGGCGCCTCAAAGCTTTCCGCCGCTGGAAAGCCATGCGCGAACCGCGATGGGCCAAGGTGACCTATCCGGAGATCGACTATCAGGGCATTCGCTACTACTCCGCGCCGAAATCCGCCGCGGCGGGCGCCGCCGAGGCCGATCCGGAGCTGATCAAGACGTTCGAACGGCTGGGCATTCCGCTCCAGGAGCGCGACCGCCTGGCCGGGGTTGCGGTGGACGCCGTGTTCGATAGCGTCTCCGTTGCGACGACCCACCGCGAAATGCTCGCGGAAAAGGGAATCATCTTCTGCTCCATGTCGGAGGCCATCCAGCACCATCCGGAACTGGTTAAAAAATATCTCGGCACCGTCGTGCCCGCGGGCGACAACTATTTTGCCGCGCTGAACGCGGCCGTCTTCAGCGACGGCTCCTTCTGCTACATCCCGAAAGGCGTGCGCTGCCCGGTGGAGCTCTCGACGTATTTCCGCATCAATGCGCGCGATACCGGCCAGTTTGAGCGCACCCTGATCGTGGCGGAGGAGGGGGCCTACGTTTCCTACATCGAGGGCTGCACCGCGCCGATGCGCGACACGAACCAGTTGCACGCGGCGGTGGTGGAACTGGTGGCGCTGGACCACGCGCAGATCAAGTACTCCACCGTGCAGAACTGGTACGCGGGCGACGAGAAGGGCCAGGGCGGCATCTATAACTTCGTGACGAAGCGCGGCCATTGCCGGGGCGCGCACTCGAAGATCTCGTGGACGCAGGTCGAAGTCGGCGCCGCGATCACCTGGAAGTATCCGAGCGTGGTCCTCGAGGGGGACCATGCGGTGGGCGAGTTCTATTCCGTTGCCTTCACCAACAACCGGATGCAGGCGGACACGGGCACGAAGATGATCCACATCGGCGCCAACACGAAGAGCACGATCATCTCGAAGGGGATCTCCGCCGGAGAGTCGGCGAATTCCTATCGCGGGCTGGTCCAGATTCTTCCGTCGGCCCTGAACGCGCGCAATCACACCTGCTGCGACTCGATGCTGATTGGCGACAAGTGCTCGGCCAACACCTACCCGGTGATTGAGGCCGAGACGAGCACGGCGATCACCGAGCACGAGGCGACCACCTCGAAGATCAGTGAGGAACAGTTGTTTTATGTGCAAAGCCGGGGCATCGACGAGGAAAGCGCGACCTCGCTGATCGTCAACGGATTCTGCAAGGATGTATTCAAGGAACTGCCGCTCGAGTTTTCCGTGGAGGCGATCAAGCTTCTGGAACTCAAACTCGAGCACAGCGTCGGTTGACGGAGAACGAATCATGACCACGGTCCAATTGACCCCGGAGGCTGCCGGCCTGCCGGGATTTGACGAAACGCTGCTCGCCCGCATCGGCGGCGCCGCGGAACCCGCCCTGTTGCAGGAAAAGCGTGCGGCGGCCTTCGCCCAGTATCGCGAACTTCCCATGCCGCAGGTCCGGGATGAGGAGTGGCGGCGCACCGACCCGGCCCTATTCCCGTTTGACCGGTTTGCGCCGTCGCCGCGTCTCGCCCCCGTGCCGCGGGCCCTGGCGGCGAGCCCGTGGGATGAGGAATTCGACGTCGTGGTGTGCGTGAGCGACGACGGGTTTTCCATCCATGATCGCACCGGTCTGCTGAACAGCGGATCGCTGGTCGTGCTGTCGCTGGCGGACGCCGCAACGCGGCATCCGGCGCTGGTCGAGCGCTACCTGCAGGGCGCGGCCCGCGTGAAGGCCCCGCGCAAATTCAGCGCGCTGGGCGACGCCTTCTGGACCTTCGGGTTGTTCATTCATGTGGCGCCTCGCGTGGTGGTGCCCAACGGCGTGCTGATCCGATACCAGCATCGCGCCGCGGGCAAAGCGGTCCTGCCGCATCTCGTGGCGGCGGTTTCCGACGAAGCGCAGCTCACCATCGCGGAATACTATGAGTCGCCCGCCGACGCGGAGTTGCTCGCCGTCTCCACGCGCGAGTTGTACGCGGGCCGCAATGCGACCCTGCGCGCGGCTTCGCTGCAGGAATGGGGCGCGCGCACCTATCACATCGGCGAAGACTGGGTCCGTGCCGAACGGGACGCGCGCGTCGAGTGGGTGACGCTCCTGCTCGGCGGGCAGGTCAGCAAGATGATGGTCTCCTGCGATGTGCATGAGCCCAACGCGCAGGCGTACTTGAGCGGCCTATTTTTCGCGAACGACAACCAGCACGTGGATCAGCGCACCCTGCAATTGCACAGCGCGCCGCACACCTACAGCAACCTGCTGTACAAGGGCGCCGTCAAAGACCAGGGCCACTCCGTCTACCAGGGCATCATCGACGCGGCGCCGGGCGCGATCAAGGTGGATGCCTACCAGATGAACAACAACCTGATCCTCAATGAAGGCGCGCGCGCGGATTCGCTGCCGGGCCTGGAGATCGACGCGGATGACTTGAAGTGCAGCCACGGCGCCACCATGGGGAATCTCGACGAGAGCCAGATGTTCTATCTGCGCTCCCGCGGGCTTCCGGAAGCGGAGGCGCGCCGCCTGCTGGTCATGGCCTTCTTCGAAGAGGTCATTGAACGGGTCCCCCACGAGTTCATGCGGGAACGTGTGCGCGAAGATGTCCGCCGCAAATGCGGGGAAGGCGCATGAGCTGGACGCAAGTGGCCCGCGAAGAGGAGTTCCAGCAGACGGACCGCAAGCTCGTGGACCTCGGTGGAAGCAACCAGATCGGATTGTTCAAGCTGGAGGACGGATACTTCGCCATCAGCGCGTGGTGCAGCCACCAGAAAGCGACCATGATCCACGGAGAGGTCACCGACCACGAACTGGAATGTCCGCTGCACGGGGCTCGCTTCTGCCTGCGCACCGGGCGCAATCTGTGCCTGCCCGCCGTGAAACCCGTTCGCAGCTACCCGGTGAAGGTCGAAGCCGGAACCATTTCCATCAAGATATAACCCCTCATGCCCCCAGGCGCCCCCATGCTGAATCCCGAACACCTTCGCAAGGATTTTCCCATCCTTGCGCAGCGGGTCCGCGACGGGAAGCCGCTCGTGTATCTCGACAACGCCGCCACGACGCAGAAACCGCAGGTGGTGATTGACGCGCTTGATGCGTACTACCGGGAAATTAATGCGAACGTGCATCGCGCCATCCACCGCCTGGCGGAACTGGCGACGGAGGCCTATGAGGAGGGTCGCCGCAAGATCGTGCGGTTCATCGGCGCGCAGGATGAACGCACGCTGATTTTTACGCGCGGTACCACGGAATCCATCAACCTCGTGGCTCATGCGTGGGGGAACCGTCACCTCAAAACCGGCGATGCGGTGATCCTTTCCGAAATGGAGCACCACAGCAACCTGGTCCCGTGGCAGTTGCTGGCAGCGCGCACCGGCGCCGAGTTGCGATTCATACCGGTGACCGAACGCGGGACGCTGGATCTGGATGCGTATCACGGGATGCTGGATGCCCGTGTCAAACTGGTTGCCGTCACGCACATGTCGAACGTGCTGGGCACGGTGAACCCCGTCCGCGAGATCATCGACGCGGCGCACCGGGCGGGCGCGCGCGTGCTGCTGGACGGCGCGCAAAGCGTGCCGCACATGCCGGTCGATGTGCAGGCGCTGGGGTGTGACTTCCTGGCCTTCTCCGGCCACAAGATGTGCGGTCCCACCGGCATCGGCGCGCTCTATGCGCGCGAGGATCGTCTCGCGGAGATGGATCCCTTTCTCGGGGGCGGCGAAATGATCAGCAAGGTGACACTGGAGCGCTCGACATGGGCGGACCTGCCCCACAAGTTCGAGGCCGGCACGCCCGATATTTCCGGCGCCATCGGCCTTGGCGTCGCCGTGGAGTACCTGTCCGCCATCGGCATGGAGTCGATCCATCGCTATGAGCAGGAGCTGACGCGCTACGCCGTGGAGACGCTTTCGCGCGTGCCGGGGCTGACGGTCCATGGCCTGGCGCCGGAGCGGGGTGGGGCCATCTCGTTCGCGATGGACGGCATTCACCCGCACGACGTCGCCCATTTCGTCGATCGCGACGGCATCGCGATCCGCGCCGGCCACATGTGCGCGCAGCCGCTGATGCGGAAACGCGGTGTCACGGCCCTGAGCCGCGCCTCGCTGTACTTCTATAACACGCGCGCGGAAGTTGATGCGCTCGCCACCTCGCTGGCCCGCGTGCAGGAGTTTTTCGCCCGTGCAACTGGATGACCTCTACCAGGAGATCATCCTGGACCACTACAAGCATCCGCGCGGCGCCGCCGTGATCGCGGATGCGTCGGCCATGGTTGACGAGGAAAATCCGACGTGCGGCGATCACATCAAATTGAATGCCGCGCTCGATGGCGGGCGCCTCGCGCGTGTGGAGATTGACTGCCAGGGCTGCGCGATCTGCACGGCCTCAGCCTCCATGATGGTGGAGCGGGTGCTGGGCCGCCCGGTCGGCGAGGTGCGGCCGTTCTCCCGCGCCTTTGTCGAGATGATGCGCGGAGGTCCTGAGGTGCCCGAAGAGGAACTCGGCGACCTGGCGGCGCTGCGCGGGGTCCGCCAGTATCCGTTGCGCGTGAAATGCGCGACCATGGCGTGGCACGCCCTGGACACCGCCCTGCGCCAACTCGGCGCCTGAACCGCTGCCGCGCTTCAGGCGTGGTGCTGCGTGATGAAGTGCTCCTTGATGTACGCCGCGGCGTCTTCGAGTGTCGGCAGAATCTTCGTGCAAAACCGCACCATCCACGGGCTCGAGTCCTTGAACGAGAACGGGGAGAACGCGATGACGAATTTCTTGAGATCGTGCGAGGCGTAGAAGACCTCCATGGATGTCCCGATGGAGTTCTTGTTGTAGTTGACCAGCACGATGTCCGCGTCGCGGATGTCCTGCAGGTCGAATTCGACGATTTCGTTCGCGCTGTCCACTTCGCGGTCCTTGAAGTTGCGCCGCATAGGATCCAGCAGGGTGAACTCCTGCCCGAGCAGTTCCTTCGCCTTCTGGCGCCACGCGCGCGCGTGCCCCTCGTGCTCATCCATGATCGGCCCGCAGAGATAAATGCGTTTTTTCATGCGCGAAATCCTTCCGTCGAGAGCGCTGGTCTATCCGGACGCGCTGCGCCGCGCAAGGCGAATCATTTTGAATCGGATGTGGACTGTTGGATGAACGTCGCGAGGGCCGTTCGCACCTTGGCAAAGTCAGGGGTTTCGCGGATGCCATCCAGGTGGGGGTCGCCGAGGGCCGCGTAGGTGGAGGCGGGGTCGATCTGGGCGGCCATCATCAGGTTCTGGAGCGCCTTGGTGGTGTCGAGTTTCAGGCTGTAGGCGCAGGCGAGGTTGAAGTGGATGGAGAAGGCGAGTTGCGGCCGGTCATAGGCGGAGCCATAGATGCGAAGCAGGATGTCGAGCGCTTCGTCGATCTCGCCGATCGTGAGGAGGGTGGCCGCGAGGTTGCAGGCGCTGACGTAGTCGCTGCGGTTGAGGTTCCACGCCTCGCGCGCGTAGCGGACGGTTTCGTCGAAGCGCTGCATGCGGAAGTAATAGGCGGCGAGCCGGTTGAAGATCATGGTGCGCAGGCTCTCGTTGCGGATCATCCGCTCCAACTCGGTCAGCATGGCGAGGGCCTCTTCGGTCTGCCCTTCCCGGAAGTAGCGGTCGGAGACACGCACCCGTTCGCGCAGGAGATTCCGTTCGGCGCGCAGCAACGCCTGGGTCGGGGAGTCCCCGAGGACCGGCGGGAGGCTGGAGATTCGCGCCACCACGAGCGGCGGGGCCGAGAATTCCTCCTCCTCTGTTTCGTCGAGCAGCTTGAGCCGGGCCTCCGTGGGGTCCATCGGCGTCGTGCTGAAGGCCGGCGGAGGATCCATCAGGTAGAGCGTCTGGCGGGAAAGGACGCTTGTGTTCGCGGGAGCGGCGGGCGGTTCGGCCGGGTCCGCGGCCTGTGCGAGGGCCGCCGGGCAGGCGAGGCCGATCCATGCGGCGATGGCGGCAAAGCGGATGAGAAAAAGGGCAGTCACGCGGCAACAGTAGCCCGCGGCGCCATCGGGAACAAGCGCCACGCGCGGGGATTGATTCCGCACTTGCACCGCCACTGGCATCGCGATACGTTCAATCCTTTAGGAAGAAAGCGATCTTCGGGGCCGGGTGATCTGGTGCGGCAACGCACTGGAAATTCCCGACCGGCGGTGCAGCCCGCGACTCCCTTCGCAAGAGGGGACCGAGACAGTCACCCCGCTGAAACAGGCGGGCCATCTGTCGCCGACCGTACAGTCGGGATGAAATGAAGATTGCGCCGTTAAGGTGAAGTGTGCCCCGAAGTCGTCTCTTCGGGGCATTTTTTATCTTATGAAAGCGAAACAGGCGGAAGCGGCGACGGTCCAGGACCGGTTTGACAGCATTCCAGATGCGCTGCAGGCGCTGGCCCGCGGCGAACTGGTGGTGGTCGTGGATGACGAGCGCCGCGAAAACGAGGGCGATCTCGTTCTCGCCGCCGAAAAGGTTACGCCGGAAGCCATCCGCTTCATGGCCCGCCACGGCTGCGGGCTGATTTGCGTCGCGCTGGAGCGCGAGCAACTGGCCCGGCTCGGCCTGTCGCGCATGGCGCCACACGGAAGCGGAGATCCGTTTCGCACCGCGTTCATGGAATCCGTCGATGCGCGCCACGGCATCAGCACGGGCATCAGCGCATCAGATCGCGCGCACACCATTTCCCTGTTGTGCGACCCGGCCACGTCGGCGGCCGAACTGATCCGTCCCGGCCATGTGTTTCCGCTCGAGGCCATGCCGGGCGGCGTGCTGCGGCGTCCCGGTCACACGGAATCGGCCGTGGATCTTGCGCGGCTGGCGGGACTCCGCCCCGCGGGCGTGATCTGCGAGATCCTTCGCGAGGACGGCGAGATGGCGCGACGCCCGGACCTGTTTGCGTTTGCCCGCGCGCATGGCCTCCGGATCGTCACGGTCAATGCCCTGGTCCAACACCGCCGCTCGACCGAGACGCTGATTGAACTGGAGGAGGAAATCGACCTCCCGACCACGTTCGGTCCCTTCCGCCTGCGCATGTACCGCTCGGCCGTCGACGACAAGCATCATCTGGCGATTTTTGCCGGGGCGCCGTGGGACCAGCCGGCGCCGCTGGTGCGCGTGCACAGCGAGTGCCTCACCGGGGACGCCTTCGGTTCAATGCGGTGTGATTGCGGATCGCAGCTCCAGCAGGCGATGAAATTGATCGGCGAAAGCGGACATGGCGTCCTGATCTACCTGCGCCAGGAAGGGCGCGGCATTGGCTTGGAGCAGAAAATCCGCGCCTATGCGCTGCAAGAGGAAGGCCTGGATACGGTGGAGGCCAATGAGCAGCTCGGTTTCGAGGCGGACGCGCGCGACTATTCGCTGGCGGCGCAGATGCTGAAGGACCTGGGCGTGAGCCGCTGCCGGCTCATCACGAACAATCCTCGCAAGGTTTCCGGGCTGGAGGCCTACGGTGTCCCGGTGGAAGAGCGGGTCCCGCTGCTTCCGTCGCCGACGCCGCACAACGAGCGCTATTTGAAAACCAAGAAGGCCAAACTGGGCCATCTGCTGTAAGATAGGGAGATCCCATGAACATCATCACTGGAGACGGCATCGGAAAAGGGCTGCGCATCGGGATCGGCATCAGCCGGTTCAACGACCTCTTCACACGCAACCTGCTGCAGGGCGCGACGGAGTCGCTGCTGCGCCTGGGCGTGCGTGATGAAGACATCACGGTTGTGTGGGTGCCGGGGGCGTTTGAGCTGCCGTCCGTCCTGCGTCCCATGGCGGCGTCTGGCAACTACCATGCGTTGATTGCGCTGGGCGTCGTGATCCAGGGTTCCACGGGCCATGCGGAAATCATCAACCGCCAGGTGGCGTCCGCGTGCGCGCAGATCGCGGCGGATACCGGCGTCCCGGTGATCGACGGGGTCATCGGCGCGCAGAACACCGACCAGGCGATGGAGCGATCCGGCGGCAAGCAGGGGAATCGCGGCTGGAGCGCGGCGGAGACGGCGGTCGAAATGGCGAACGTGCTGAAGAAGCTTCGCAAAGAGGCCGTATGAGCGGGCGCCATGACGGTCGCACGCTGGCCGTGCAATTCCTCTTCCAGCGTGACTTTAACGACGGCGACCTCGAGGAGGCGCTGAAGCAATTCTGGCTGGATCAGGACGCCACCACCAAGGTGCGCGCGTTTGCGGAGGAACTCATCCGCGGCGTCGAACAGCACCGCGCGGCGCTGGACGCGCAGCTACAGAAGTGCGCCGAGCACTGGGATGTCAAACGCATGGGCGGCGTGGACCGCAATGTGATGCGTGTCGCGTTGTTCGAGATGCTGCACCGTCCGGACATCCCCCCGGTGGTTTCCATCAACGAGGCCGTGGACCTGGCGAAGGAACTCAGTTCCGACGAGTCGGGGCGCTTTGTGAACGGCATCCTCGATCGCGCGCGCAAGGAACTCAACCGGCCCGCGCGCGCGGCGGAACTCGCGCGCGCCAAGACTGCGGGATGACGGCCATGGTGACGTGGATCCATGCGCTGTCCCGGACGCGGAAGCAATTCGCCAACGCGCTTTCGCGCGTCTTCAGCCGCAGTGAGCAGGGGGAGAAGGTTGACCAGGATACGTTGGACGAGTTGGAGGCGACGCTCCTGCTCGCGGACATCCCGGCGGCCCTGGCGGCGGAATTGACCGCCGAACTCTCGCGCGCCTACAAGGGCCTCCGCGTGGATGCGCGCGACATGCTGCGCCAGCTGATGACCCGCGCGCTCGGACCTGCGCAGCCGTACGACTGGCCGAGGCAGGACCCGCTGCTGAGCCTGCTGGTCGTCGGCATCAACGGTTCGGGCAAGACGACCACCTGCGCGAAGCTCGCGGGGATTGCGAAACGCGCGGGCCGTCGCCCGCTGCTGGGCGCGGCGGACACCTTTCGCGCCGCGGGTTCGGATCAACTGAAGATCTGGGCCGACCGGGTGGGCTGTGAGTCGGTGATTGGCCAGACCGGCGCGGATGCCGCCGCTGTGGCCTATGACGCGCTGGCCGCGGCCCGCGCGCGGATGTGCGACATCGCGATCGTCGACACGGCGGGCCGCATGCATACCAAGCAGCCGCTGATGGAGGAGCTGGGCAAGGTGCGGCGGTCCATGGCGAAACACACGCCCGGCGCGCCACATGAAATCTGGCTCGTGCTCGACGCGGCGCTGGGGCAGAACGCCCTTGCGCAGGCGCGGCTCTTTCATGAGGCGGCGCCGCTCACCGGTCTGGTCATCTCCAAGCTGGATGGGTCGGCCAAGGCCGGTTTTGTCTTCTCGATCGCCCGCGAATTGAAGGCGCCGATCCGCTATGTCGGGTTGGGCGAGGGGATGGACGATTTGGCGCCGTTCGATCCCGCCTCGTTCGTGGATGCGCTGCTGGGCTATGAGTCGCCGTACAAGAACACCTTTCGTGAAGAAACCGAGCCTGCCCGCGGATGAGGCGTGGATGTTGCGCGCGATCGCGCTCGCGCGACGGGCGGAGGGGCTGACGCGCCCGAATCCGCCGGTGGGCGCCGTGCTTGTGAAGCACGGACGCGTCGTCGGCGAGGGGTATCACCGGCGGGCGGGCGGACCGCACGCCGAAGTGTTTGCCTTCCGCAAGGCCGGCGCAAAGGCGCGCGGCGCCACGCTCTATGTCACGCTTGAACCGTGCTCCACCTGGGGGCGTACGCCGCCGTGTGTGGAGGCGATCATGAAGCACGGCGTCAAACGGGTGGTCGTGGGCGTGCGCGACCCGAATCCCCGCCACGCCGGACGCGGACTCGACATCCTGCGCCAGGCCGGCATCGAGGTGGTGACCGGCGTAGAGGCCGGGGCGTGCCAGGCGTTGTTGGATCCGTTCGCTTCGTGGATGACGCGGAAGCGTCCCTGGGTCACGCTGAAGATGGGCGTCTCGTTGGATGGACGCATCGCGGATGCGTCAGGGCGATCGCGTTGGATCACGGGTCCGGAAGCGCGTCGCGAAGTGCACTCGCTGCGCCGCCGCGTGGACGCGATTCTCGTGGGGCGCCGGACGGTTGCCGCGGACAATCCCTCGCTCCTTCCTGCGCCCGCGTATGGGCGCAAACCGTTGCGCGTCGTCTTGGATCCCCGCGGACGCCTCTCGCTGAAGACGCGCGTGCTGTCGGATGGATTGTTTCGGCAGACGCTCGTGTTCACAGGCGCGTCGGAGCGTTCCGCCTATGTCAAGACGCTGCGGGCGCGCGGAATCGATGTGGAACGAGTGCCGCTCCGGCGCGGGGTATTCTCCCTCGCGCGCGTGATGCAGGCGCTGGCGACGAAAAACATCCTGCATGTCCTGTGCGAAGGCGGCGGGGCGCTGGCTGCGTCGCTGATCCGCGAGGAACTTGTGGATGAGGCGTGGTGGTTCATCGCGCCGCGCGTGCTCGGCGGAACGGGCTCGGCATCCGTGGCGGGTTCCGGCTGGCCGCTGGCGGAAGCCCCGGCCTGGCGCGTGGTGGACTGCCAGCGCCTCGGTTCGGATGTTTGGATTCGGGCTCGGCCCGGGAGGTCAACATGTTCACCGGCATCATCCAGCAGGTAGGCGCGATCGATTCCGTTTCGTTGAGCGGCGGCACGGGCACGCTGCGCATTCGCGCCGCGGAGTGGACCCCGCCGCTGGCCATCGGAGAGAGTGTGGCGGTGGAAGGCGTGTGCCTGACGCTCACGGAACAACGCGGAAATACGCTCGCCTTTGATCTGCTGCGCGAAACGCTGGATCGCACGAATCTGGGCCGGAAGAAGACGGGCGACCGGGTGAACCTGGAGCGTGCGCTGCGCGTGGGCGATCCGCTCGGGGGCCATTTTGTCACGGGTCATGTGGACTCGACCGGCGCCGCGCGCAAGATCACGCCCGCCGGCCGCGATTGGATCCTTGAAATCGCCTGCGCGCCGGAATGGATGGCCCAGATTATTCCGAAAGGATCCATCGCCGTGTCGGGTGTGAGCCTGACGCTTGTCGACGTGATGCGCGACGGCTTTACCGTGCATCTCATCCCGCATACGTGGTCGAACACGTCCCTCTCCGCGCTGCGCCCGGGTGATGCGGTGAACCTGGAGACGGATATGCTGGGCAAGTACGTCCAGCGGTTGTTGGACGCCCGCGCCTCGCGCTGACGGCTACGTGCTCTCCGGGAGCGAGGGTGCGGCGCCTTGGGCGACGCCGTCGATTTGCTCGAGTTTCTGCCCGACCTTGTCGAATCGTTTCTGGGCGTCGTCGTACTTCTTTCGCGCGTTGTCGAGATGGTCCCCGACAAGGCGGAACGCGTCGCCAAAGCGGGCGAACTCCGTGTGAACGCGCGAAAGCTGGTTGATGACCTCGCGCGCGCTTTCCTCGATCCGCATGCCCTTCAGGCCCAGCAACACGGTCTGGAGATAGGCATAGAAACTGTTCGGCGAAACCGGAATCACCCGCCGTTTCAGCGCGTACTCAAAAAGCGCGCCGTCTCCCGCCAGCTCGTCGTCCTTGATGATGGTCTCGTAGTACACATTCTCGGCGGGGATATACATGAGGGCGAAATCAAAGGTGCCCTCGTCGGGGCGGATATATTTCTTCGCGATGGCGTCGATGTGTTTCTTTACGTCCGCGATGAAGGTGCGTCGCGCCGCCTTGCGTTCCTCATCCGTGCCCGCCTTGACGACGCGCTGGAAATTTTCGAGCGGGAACTTCGCGTCGACCGGCACGAGTCCGGCCTTCAAGGCGATGACGGCATCCACGGTTTCGCCGCCCTGGAAGCCGTGCTGCATGACGAAATGATCGGGCGGCAGGATCTGGGCGAGCAGGTCGCCGAGGAAGAGTTCGCCGATGTTGCCGCGCAATTTCGGGGATCGGAGGATGTCCTGCAGGCTGGCGATATCCTTGCCGATCTCGGCGAGGTGCTGGGTCTTTTCCGCCAGCTGCCCGAGGTTCTGCCGCACATCGTTGATGACGCGCGCCGCGCCGTCGAGGCGTTCATCCATCGCCCGGCGGGTGCCGTCGAGGGATTGCACGACCTGTCCCTGCAGCGTGGCGACGCTCTGGCGCAGCCCTTCAACCTGGCTGCTGAATCCCATGACTTGTCCCTTCAGTTCCGCGAGCAGGTGCTGGTCTTCGGGTCTCGGCTTGAGCGCCGCCAGGCGGGCGGGCAGCCAGGCCAGCAGGCCGATGAGCAGGAGGACGGCGAGGCCGAGGAGGATCGGGATGATGAGCGACATGGCGTGGATTATGAACCACGAGCCGCGGGCCGCGTCACGGAGAAATACCGGTGCGTCGGAGGCTCAGCGGACGAGCAGGACCGGAATGTGGGACTGCGTGATGAGCGTATGCGTGGTGCTGCCCAGGATCATTTCGCGGATGCGCGAGTGGCCATAGGCGCCCACAACAATTAATTCGCAGCCCAATTCCTCCGCCTTCAGCGGGATCATTTGGTCCGGGCGCCCTTCGACCACGAGGTTGGCGGCCGCGCATTCATGGGCGCGCGCCATGCGGATGCCGTCCTCGGCCCGCTCGCGCGCGAGCGCCAGGTCGTGTGAGTCGGCGACGGACAGGATGACCAGCGGCGCTTGCAGGGCGAGGGCCAGTTCGATGGCCTCATGCAGGGCCTTGCTGGAGTGCGCGCTGCCGTCGAAGGCGCACAAAATCTTCGTGATCGGCCTGAACACATTCGGCGTGACCAGGCACGGTTTGACCGAGTGCCGGGCCACGCGCTCGACCGTCGAGCCGATAAATTCGCCGGTGAGTTCCGCATGTTCGCCGTTCTGGCCGAGGACGATCATTTCGGCGCGCGCCTCCTCCTCAAGGATGATGCGCGCGGGATGGCCCATTTTCAGCTGGGCTTCCATATCGAGCCCTTCGCTCTCCGCGAGATTGAGCAGCGCGCCGATGACCGCCTCGCCCTTTTGCTGCAGCAGGTCCCGGAATTGCTTGAGCTGGCCGCTGAACGGCTGGGCGCCAATCCATCCGGAGATATCCGCCAGCAACGGGCCCTCCAGCAGGCGCGAGTCGAGGATATGGCAGCCGGTGACTTTCGCGCCGAGCCGCTTTGCGAGGAACACGGCGTACCGTGAAGCCGTGTCGCCGCCTTCCGAGCCATCGGTGAACACCATCAGCGTCTTGATCATGCTGTACGGCTCCTTTCGCAGGGGACCACGAATGCAGTGTAGGGGGCGTGGCGGACCCTGTCGAGTTCTTCTGGTTGCATACCTCTCTTGCTCTTGGGTCCCGGCGGTTGTTATGCTGCGCCGATGGCTGTAAAAAAGGAAATTGTTCGCAGCGGCTGGCTGGAGGTCGTGGGCATCCTGCTGGTGACCCTGGCGGTCCTCAGTGTGCTGGCGGTTTTTTCGTACGACCCGGGTGACATCCGCGTCCTGCAATCGCCGCCCAACGACCCGCCGGCCAACTTCATCGGCCCGATGGGGGCCTGGTTTGCCTTCCTCATTTTCATGGGGCTCGGCGTGGCCGGTTACCTCGCGCCGCTTTCGTTCGCGTACATCGGCCTGGTTTGTCTCTTCAAGCGGGAGGGGCGACTCTGGACGAAGGTGGCTTGGTCGCTCA
The DNA here is from genome assembly GCA_937996795.1 of uncultured Verrucomicrobiota bacterium. Lineage (GTDB taxonomy): Bacteria > Verrucomicrobiota > Kiritimatiellia > CAIVKH01 > CAIVKH01 > JAMLJG01. Next base: position 70,968 of record CALKUH010000047.1, read on the forward strand.
CGACGCTGGCTTCCGTTGCGGCCCTGCTTGAATTGAACGCCGGAGGGTGGGCGACCTGGCGCGCGGATTTGAACGTCGGCAGCACCGGCGGCGTGGTGGGTGATCTGCTCACGGCCCGGTCGTTGGTCCTCCTGTGGGGCCCGATTGGAACGGGCATCCTGATGACGGGTCTGCTGCTGATGGGGCTCGTCATGATGATGGAGGTCCGCCCCGGGACGCTGCTTCGGAATGCGTGGGAGATCGTGCTTTCCCTCTATGACCGGTGGGAAGTGGCGCGCAAGGCCCGCATGGATCGCGTGCGGCAGCTTGAGGAGGAACAGCGCGAGGTCATGAAGCGCCGCCGCCGCCTTGAGGAAGCGATGAAATCTTCCGAGGCCGCGCCGGCGGTCAAGGTGCGTGGCCGGAAGCAGCCGGAGGTCGAACCGGCGCCGGTTGAACCGCGCGGACGCCGTGCCGCTCCGGTGGAGGAAGAGCCGGAGCCCGAAATCCTCCCGGCGGACGATCTCGTCGAGCCGCCGCAAGAAGAGGAATCCGTGCCGGAACCCGAGCCGACGCAGAAAAAGGGCTTCGGCCTCTTTGGCCGAAAAGGCAAGGAAACGACCTCCGAGCCGGCGGTCGCCGTCGAACCGGAACCCGCGCCCGCCGTCGAGGAGCCCGCGCCACCGCCGCCGAAGAAAGCGCCGGAGCCGGTGGAAAGCGTAGCGGTGCTGCCCTCCAGCGGCGCGAACTGGACCCTGCCGCCGCTCGACTTGCTCGATGCGGTGACGGGGCACCCGGAGCTGACGACGGGCGACTTCGCGGCCGGCGGACAATTGCTGAAGGAAACGCTCTCTGAATTCGGGGTCGAAGTGGAAGTCACCAACGTCGAGCGCGGCCCCGTGGTCACGCGCTACGAGTTGCTGCCCGCCGCCGGCGTCCGCGTGGAGCGTATCGCCGCCCTGAGCAACAACATCGCCCTCGCGATGAAGGCGGAGACCGTGCGCGTGCAGGCGCCAATCCCGGGCAAGGGCGTCGTGGGCATCGAGGTGCCCAACTCCAAGACGACCGCCGTCTTCCTGCGCGAGGTGATCGAAAGCGACGTCTGGCAAAGCGGGCGCGCGGCACTGCCGCTGTGCCTGGGCAAGGATGTGGGCGGACGCGTGCAAGTGGCGGACCTTGCGGAAATGCCGCACATGCTCGTGGCTGGGGCGACCGGCTCGGGCAAGACCGTTTGCATGAACTCGATCCTGGCCGGCCTCCTGCTGTCGCGCACGCCGGACCAGATGCGGTTGATGCTGATCGACCCGAAGATCGTGGAGTTCTCGGGCTACAACAGCCTGCCGCACCTGGTGGTCCCGGTCATCACCGATTCAAAGAAGGTCAGCCTCGGCCTGCGCTGGGCCATCAACGAAATGGAAAAGCGCTACAAGCTCTTTGCGAAAGCGGGCGTGCGGAACATCAAGGCGTTCAACAGCCGTCCGATCGTGAAGCAGGAGGAGTTGTTCGCGGACGGCCTGCCGCCGGTCGAAACGCCGCCTGAGGACAAGATCCCGGATCGCGTGCCGTACATCGTCATCGTGGTGGACGAACTTGCGGACCTCATGCTTGTCGCGCAGGCGGAGATCGAAAACCAGATCGCGCGCCTCGCGCAGCTCTCGCGCGCCGTCGGCATCCACATGATCCTCGCCACGCAGCGGCCGTCCGTGAATGTCATCACGGGCACGATCAAGGCCAATTTCCCGGCGCGCATCTCGTTCCAGGTGGCGCAAAAGGTGGACAGCCGCACCATTCTCGACGCGGCCGGCGCCGACAAGCTGCTGGGCAAGGGCGATATGCTCTTCCTGCCGCCCGGCAGCCCGAAACTGATCCGCGCGCAGGGCTCGTTGACGACCGACGCCGAGATCAACCGCATCATCGCGCATTGGAAGCAACAGGGCGCGCCGCAGTACGAGACGGCCATCAAGGAGAAGATCGAAGGCAAGCAGGTGGACCTGCCCGACATGGAGGAGGACGACGAGTTGCTGCAACAGGCGCTCGAGATCATCCGCCAGACCCGGCGCGCCTCGACCTCCTCGCTGCAGCGCCGCCTCCGGATTGGCTACACGCGCGCCGCGCGGATCATGGATCTGTTGGAACAGAAGGGCGTCGTCGGTCCCGCGCAGGGCGCCGACCCGCGCGACATCCTCATCGACCTCGATGGCGAGGTGCCGGAAAACGAAGTCAAGGAAGAGGTATAATCCGGCATGGAATCGATGGGGCATGTCTTCAAGACGACGCGGGAGCGGAAACGGATTTCGCTTTCCCAAGCGGCGATCAAGACGCGGATCAAGCTGCAGCACCTCGAAATGATGGAGCGCGACGATTTTTCGCGCATGCCCGCCCCGGCCTACGCGCGTGGCTTTATCCGGATCTACGCTGACTTTCTCGGCCTGGATGCCGGTCCGCTGGTGGAGGAGTACAACGTGCGCCACGCGCAGGGCCGCACCCGCGCCGTCCCGCGCGAAGAGCTTCCGCCCCCGCCCGCACCCGCGGAAGAAACGCCACCGCCCGCGGTGGAGGAGGAGCGCCCGCGTGCGCCGCGCCGCAATGCGCCCGATTTCGCTCAGGTGTGGGCCCGGATCGCCCCGCATTTTTCCCGGCAGAATGCGCGCCGCGCCGGCGTGCTGTTGACGGCGTTGCTGCTCGCATGGGGCGTGACCTCCGGGATTTCCCGCTGCGAGCGGGCCGCGCCGGAACGTACGGACTATCCGCCCGCGTTGGCCCCCCGCAAAGGCGTGCCCGCCGTCGTGCAGGAGCCGCCCGATCCGTATCTCGAGATCCCATCCACTGGAGCGAATCCATGAATGTGCCCAATATGTTGACGATGAGCCGTCTCGGCCTCGCCGGAGTGCTGATGGCGCTGCTCACCATGAACAAGCCGTACTTTTACAGCGCCGCGATGGTCGTATTCGTGATCGGCGGGATCACGGATTTCCTCGACGGCTACATCGCGCGCCGCCAGCGCCTTGTCTCGGCCTTCGGGCGCCTGATGGATCCCCTCACCGACAAGGTCATGGTCTGCGCGGCGTTCGTCAGTTTCGTCGAGATCCAGATCCAGCGCGGGGGGCAGTCCATGTCCCTGGTGCCGGCGTGGATCGTGGTCATCATCATTGCGCGCGAGTTCCTGGTCACGGGGCTGCGCCTGCTGGCCGCCACGCGCGGGAACATCATCCCGGCGGGCAAGTGGGGCAAGCACAAGACCGTGTGGCAGATCGTCGTGATCGTGGCCTTGCTGCTCGGCATGGCGGTGCGCCATGATCTGCTTCGCCATGCGGATCCCAAATTCCTGGCCAATTATGATTTCGCCTTCTCGTATATCGCGCAAGGCATGGCGCTCGGTGTGGCCGTCATCACGGTGGCCTCGGGCGTGCTGTATTTCATCCAACACCGGGAACTGATCGCGGGTGGACGTCCCTGAACCCTTGAGGAGCACGCGTATGAAGAAACTGACATGGCTGTTGATGCTGCCGCTCGCCGGTTTGGCCCGCGCGCAGGAACCGGGTGCGGCGGAGGACGCCGCCGCGGCGGCCGCCCCGCAGGTGATGACGATCCAGCAAATCATCGAAACGGGCGGATGGCTGATGTACGTGCTCGGCGCGATGTCCGTCGCGGCGCTGGCGCTGATCCTGTATTTTCTGCTGGCGCTGCGCCGCGAGCAGATCATTCCCGGCAAGCTCGTTGAACAGGTGCGCGGGTTGCTGCGCGAGAACCGCCTCGTTGAGGCGCACACGGCCTGCCGCAACGACGGTTCGGCGCAGGCGAGTGTGATCGGGGCGGCCCTGGAATATGCCGTCCGCGCCAAAAATCCAGACCCCGGTCTGCTCCGTGAAATCGTTGAAGGCGAGGGCGGGCGCCAGGCCACGCTGATCCAGAACCAGACCCAGTACCTCCTCGACATCGGCGTCATCGCGCCGATGATCGGCTTGCTCGGGACGGTGATGGGCATGCTCAAGGCCTTCAACACGGTCGCCTTGGATTTGGCGAAGGCCAAGCCGATGCAGCTCGCCGGCGGCGTTTCCGAAGCCCTTGTGACCACGGTGGCGGGTTTGATTGTGGCGATCCCCGCGATGATCGCCTACGCCTACTTCCGCGGGCGCACCTCCAGCCTCATCTCGGACCTGGAGAAGAACACCGCCGAAATGCTGACGTTGATCCACAAGGAGTAGCGCGTGAACTTCCGTTCGCGAATCAAGCCCGAGCCCGTCGGCTTCCAGATGACCCCGATGATCGACGTGGTCTTCCTGCTGCTCTGCTTCTTTGTGACCAGCCAGATCTTTGCCCAGTGGGAGGCGGAAATCGACATCACCCTCCCGACCGCGCGCACGAGCGAGGTGCCCCAGCGGCTCCCCGGCGAAATCATCATCAACATCCGCGCCGACGGCGAAATTGTCGTCAACAGCCGCTCGTTGGATGCGGATGGATTGTCCGCGATGCTCGCGCGCCTCGCGCAGTTGTTCCCGGGACAGCCGGTGTTGATCCGCGCCGACAAGGCCACGGCCTACGAGCATGTCATCGGCGTGCTCGACCTCTGCCGCCAGTCCGACATCTGGAATATTTCGTTTGCCACCGGGGTGCCCGAGTCCTGAGCCGCTCCCCCCACGGAATCGCATGAAGCTGCGTGTATGCGCCGTCCTGCTGCTGGCCTCGCTCGCGCAGGCGATCGAGCCGGTGGATCAGTTGCAGTTCGCCGATGGCCTCTACGCGCGCGGCCTGTACGACATGGCGGTGCGCGAATACCGCGCGCTGGCGGACAGCACGAACGCGCCCGGGGCCGATGCCGCGCTCTTCCGGATCGGCGAGGCGCGGCGCCAGCAGGAACAGGCGGAGGCTGCGCGCGCGGCATATGAGGAGACCATCGCCCGCTTCCCGCAATCCACCTATGCCGTGCGGGCGCGCTTTCGCCTCGCCGAATCGCGGGTGCAGCTCGAGCAGTTCGCGGAGGCGCGCGAGGCCTTCCGCTCGCTCCTGAAACAGCCCGCGTTGCCCCGCGATTTTTACGCCGCGTCGCTGTATTACGTGGCGTATGCGGAGCGGCGCCTGGATCGGGGCGAGGACGCGGAGGCGTCGTATCGGCGAGTGTTGAAGGAGGCGGGGGATTCGCCCTATGCCCAGCTCGCGCGCGTGGAACTTGCGGGGTTGCGCATTGCGGCGAAGGGGAAGTCGGCGGAAATCGACGGCCTGTTGAAAGACGCCGCCGCGCAGACCAACGTGCCGCGCGCCGCGGCGGAGGCGTTGCTGTTGATGGGCGAGCACGCCTATCGCCGGCAGCAGTACGAGGACAGCGCCGCGGCCTACGCAGATTATTTTGCCCGGTTCCCGGATCATCCGTCCGCCGCCGCATCGCGCCTGCCCGCGGCGTGGGCGGAACTCAAGGCCGGCCGCGCCTCTGAAGCGCTGGCGCAGGCGGTCCACGCGGCGGAGGCGGATGCGCCGGACTGGCTTTACCTGCGCGCCAACGCGCAGCGGCTGCGCGGCAAACCGGTCGAGGCGCGGACGGTGTACGAGCGCCTGCTGGACCGGCATCCGGCGTCGCGCGAATTCGCACCCGCGTCCTACGAACTGGCGCTCCTCCTGATGGAAACGCGCGATTTCTCGAACGCGTATGTGCGTGCGCGCCAGGCGCCGTTGACGGAGGAGAATCGCGCGGACCTGCTTTGGATGCGCGCCGAAACCGCGCGTGAAACCGGTCGAGCGGATGAGGCGCTGGCCCTCTACGACGAGTTGCTCGCACAGCGACCGGATCCCGAGCGCGCGGGCGTGGCGCAGTTTTCCGCGGCCCGGATCGCGCAGGAGAGCGGTTCGTGGGCCGAGGCGTCGCGCCGCTATCGCGCAGTGGCCGATTTGCAACCGGCCCACCGTCTCGCCGCGGACGCCCTGTTCGCCTCCGCGTACTGCCACACGCAGCGCAAGGCGACGGAAGAGGCCCTCGCGGACTGGAAACGACTTGTCGAGGACCATCCGTCGTATGGCGCGAATGACCAGGCGTTCTTCGGCATGGCGCAGGCGGAGATCGCGCTGGAGCGCCTGGCGGCCGCGCGCGTGTCGCTGGAAGCGTTGCTGAAGAACTATCCGTCCAGTGCGCTGGCGCCCGAGGCACACCTCGTCTACGGCAGCCTGTTGGAACAGGAGGAAAATTTTGCCGCGGCCGAATTTCACTACGCACAAGCCCTGCGCAAGCAGCCTGCGCCCGCCCTGTCGCGCCGCATCCAGTTCCGGCGTCTGGGCGCGCTGCAGCGGCAGGGTCGTTCGGACGAGGCGGCGGAAGCGCTGAACCGGCTGATTGCCGAGGGGGCGCATGCGGAAGTGCCTGCCGCATTGCTTGATTGGGCCGCGCGGTGGAACCTCGATCGCACGAACTACAACGAAGCGGTCGCCGCCGGCGAGGCGCTGGCCCTGCGCAAGGAAAATGCCGCGTGGGTTCAGCTCGGCTGGCATGTGGTGGGGTGCGCCCGGCTCGCGCAGGGTCGCGCGGATGAGGCCGGAACGGCATTTGAGAAGTCCGCGCGCGCGCCGGCATCGACCCACGAGGGGCTTGTCTCCGCCTGGCACTGGGGCGATTGGGCGGTCGGCAGAGAAAAGTGGGCGGATGCGAAAACAGCGTTTGAACGCGCGGCGACCGGCGCCGCCACGCCGGAAACGGCGGAGATCCGCGCGCGCAGTTACTTCGGGTTGGGCCGCGTGGCGGAGGGGCAGGGGTCGTGGGAGGATGCCGCGCGCCAGTACCTCGCGGTCGCCGTTCTCTACGATCACCCGGAGCTGACGCCTGCCGCGTTGGAGGCGGCGGCGCGCGCGTTTGACCGCGCGGGCAAACCCGATGAGGCGGAGAACGCGCGGCGCGAGTGGCGGGAACGGTATCCCCCCGCGGAATCAGCGCCTCGCGGTGGAGACAGCTTGTGAGCGCGGCGACCAAGCGGTCGCTTGCGGGAAAACTGCTTGTCGCCCGTCCTGAATTGCGCGACCCGCATTTCTTCCAGACGCTGGTCTTCATTGCCCATCATGATGCGGAGGGGGCGCTGGGATTTGTGATGAACCGCCCCGCGGGCGCGTCGCTGGCGGAGTGCATCGGACCTCATGAACCGACGCGGCCGTTTTTCGACAGAATTCCCGTGCTGCGCGGCGGCCCGGTGGGCGGCGCCCGGCTGGCCGTCGTGGTGTTTGAGCGCCCGCCGCGCCGCAAGCAACTGGTGGCGCATCTGGGCCTGCCCGTCGATCAGCTCGAGGCGTGTCTTGCTAAACCCAACGCCTGGGTGCGTGCCTTTCACGGGCATGCCGGTTGGGATGAGGGGCAGCTCGAACGCGAACTCGCCGAGGGCTCCTGGGTGGTCAAGCCACCGGATCCGGTGATCCTGAATCCGCGCATCGCGGAGGGACTCTGGCCCTTTGTGATCAGCGGCGACGACCGCTGGCGCGCGCTGCTGGACTATCTGCCCGAAGAGAGCGGGCGGAACTGAAGCGTCAGCGCACTTCGTCCACGCGCAGCGCTTCCAATTCGACCGTGCCCGAACCGCCGTACCGCACGCGGGCTTCCACCCGGGAGATGACGTTGGTCAGCGCGATTTCGAACGCGTGGACCTCCTCCGGATGAGTGCCCGACACGGCAGCTTCCGCAAGCGTGCTGCGACCGCGCCCCATCGTGACGTCGAGTTTCAGTGGCGCGTTTTCCGCGACATTCTCCGTGCGCCCGGCCCACACCACGCGCCAGCGTCCGGCCGGTACATTCACCGCGAGGCCGAAGGCGAGCCATTCGGGTTTGTCACCCTCGGTCGCCACGCGAATGAGGCGGCCGTCATCCGCAACCTTGTTTGCTCCGGTGCGGCGATGGAATTTATGCGCTTCGCGGCTGACGTGAAGCCGCTCCGGCGGTTCAAGGGGTTCCGGAAGGTGCGGACTGCTGCCGCGGATGACGAAGGCGGGGCGGTCGGGGAAGAGGCGTTGGGCGACGGGATTGTCTTCGTACATGCTGCGCATCAAGAGCGGATTGCTCTCCAGCCCGCGCGGATTAAAAACGATCCCGCCCATGTGCGGTTGCTCAAACTTTTCGAGAAAGACGAGCGCGTTGGTGGGCAGGGTGGCGATCGTGTCGTACAGGTTGCGCTTGATCTGCTGAACCTCGGCGCGGAGACGTCCTTCGCGGCGGATGAACGCTGCGCTTCCCGCAAACAGGGCTGCCACCACCGCGCACGCCACCGCCTTGCGCGCGAGCGGCTTTCCTTGGTGAAGCTGCCAGAGGCGCGATACGCCCAGCGCGAAGGCGAGGAACAGCGGGGCCAGTGTCTCAAAATAGTAGGCCGGTCCGCCGGCTTCCTTCACGCCGTGGAACCAAAAGGCGACATAGCCGGCCCAGACGCACAGCATGGAGCCGAGCAGGACGGGGGACCAGCGTCGATGCCAGCCGTAGAGGGCGAAGGCCGTCGCCAGCACGAGGGATCCGCCCAGGCCGAACAGCCATTGATCCAAGTCGACGATGTTGGTGAGCAGAATGGAGAGCCCGCGTTCCGGTGTGTGCAGGATTTCCATGCCCTGCGTGCGGCGGGGGCCGAAGCCGAGGTTTTCGCTCGGTTCATAGAATAAATAGGTGGGGAGAAATGCGTCGCCGGTCGCCAGTTTGTTGTACGCGAGATAGGCGAGCACGCCGCATGCCGCCGTGCCGGCAAACAGGGCCATCTGGTGGAAAGAGCGGATGTTTCGCGCGCGCAGCCATGCGATCACCGCATTGAGGCCGAACGGGATCGCCATGAGCAACGCCGTGTACGTCCGGTTGAGAAAGAGGAGGCTCCATGCGAGGCCCGCGATCGCGAGCGGCCACCGCTCATTTCGTGTGTGTGCGCGCAGGTAGCCCCAGCACAATGCCGCGGACGCCGCGAGGCCGCTCGTGTGGCTGAGCTGGGTGCCGTACATGAAGAAGAAAAACGGGGAGGCGAGCAGGGGAAGCGCGACCATCGCCTGGGGGATCCGCAGGGCGGTGGCCGCGCCGCAGAGAAACCACATCGCGACCGCCGCCGCGAGGGCGATCATCGGATAGATCGCGTCGAAGAAAATGCCCGGCAGCAACCAGAGCGGATGGCCCGGCGGGTAGCGGGAGAACCAGCCCGCCTGCCGGTTGATGACGATCATCTCCTGCGCAAACGCCTCGGGAATCGGCGGCGCGGGGCGTGCGATGTGGCCATCGCGGAAGTTGTAGGCCTGGAAGACGTAGCTGTTTTCGTCCGAGCCGGTCGGCACGCGTTGGAAGATGAGGTGGCTGCTGGCGGTGGCGAGAAGGAAGGCGACCGCGGCGTAAACCAAGCGCCAGCCCAGGATGGATCGCGTTGCGCTCACGGAATCGCGGAGGGCGTGTAGCGTGGCGCGAAGAGCGAGGAGAGCGGCGAGGCATCGACGAAGAGCAGGGCGCCGCAAACCGCGAAGGCGAGCAGGGCCGGGACCATGATGCTGGCATACCGCCAAAGATGCTCGGGATTCATCGCGGGGCTGTGCGGTTTAAAACCGATCCGGAAATAGCTGGCCATCGCGAGGCCCACGAACGGGATCGCCAGGACCAGTTCAATGCGGTAGCGCGAGATGAAGACGCCGGAAAACATGCCGAAGAGGGCGGCGTAGAAGAGGATGCTCACCAGCAGGCGTTCCTCGTTGTACCAGCGGAAGGATTTTCGATAGGCGCCCGCCACCGCGGCATCGCCGATGTGGCGCAGTTCGGCATACCGTTTGATGGCCATGAGGAACGCGCCGAACATCCAGTAGGCCAGCAGGACGGAGAGCGTGGGTGTGGTGGTGAGGCCCATGGCGTACCAGCCGATGGCCATGCGGATCGGATTGTTCACCGATTCCGAAAGCACGTCGCCGTAGGGGATGTCCTTCAGCCGCACGGGCGGGACATTGTAGGCGAGACCCATGATCCACAGCAGCGCACAGGACGCGAGCAGCCCGGTGTTCACCAGCGTGGCGAAGCCGAACCCGGCCAGGGCGAGCACGGCCCAGAGCACATAGGCGCCGCCGACGCCGATGCGTCCCGATGGGATGGGGCGATGTTTTTTGTCCGGGTGATGCGCATCGCCCGGCGCATCCAAAATTTCATTCAGGACATAGTTGCTGGAAGCCACGAGACAGGTGCTGGCCAGCGCGATCAGGATGCCGGTCCATTGGCTCCACACGTCCAGCCCCGGGGAAAAATAGAACGCCAGCAGGATGCCCGGTGCGACAAAGACATTTTTGATCCAGTACCCCGGGCGGATGAGTCGAAGGTAATCCATCCAAATGGGCGGCTTGTCCGTGTCGCGCATGTGCAGGTTCTACGCGACGCGCGCAGCACTGTCACGGGCATTTGTGGTGTTCTTCTGGCATTGCGAAGGCCGCGGGTTTGCCCTATACCGGCACCGGCAACGAGGAGCAAGGCATGGCACAGGATTGGGATATCAAATCGCGCGGCCACGCGTGCGCGGGAACCGGAGAACCGTTTGTCGACGGACAGGCGCTCATCTCGTGCCTCGTCCGGGGCGAAGCGGGCTATGAACGCCGCGACTATTCAATCGCCGGGTGGAGCGATGAGGTCCGTGCGACCGCTGTCAGTTTTTGGAAGACGGAATACCGCGCGCCCGCGCCGCCATCCCCGGACCCGTTGAAGAAGGAGACCGTGGAGACCCTCCTGCGGCAGTACATGGCCAAGGAGGATTTCTCGCGCATCAACGCGATCTACATTCTCGCCGTCATGCTGGAGCGCAAACGACTGCTGGTCGAAAAAGACGTCCAGGTCCGCGAAGACGGCAGCAAGCTGATCATCTACGAACACCGGAAAACGGGCGAGGTTTTCACCATTCCCGATCCGCAGCTCAAGCTGACGGAACTGGAGTCGGTGCAGAAGGAAGTGGAAGAGCTGCTGGGCCTGGGTCCCTCAGCGGAAGCCCCGGCCGAATCGGCCCCTGCTGAAACGCAGTCGTGAGTGGAGGGCTGGAGCGGGCGGCGGGAATCGAACCCGCGTATCAAGCTTGGGAAGCTCGCGTACTACCATTGTACTACGCCCGCCTTGAATGCGCGAAATACTGGATGGGCGGGCACCGCAAATCAAGCGCATTTGCGCCCGCACACGTGCGCCGGACACACCCATGCATACGAAACCGAATATCCTGCTGATCCTGATCGATGACCTCGGCTGCCGCGACCTGACGTCCTTCGGCAGCACCTTCTACGAGACGCCGAACCTGGACCGCCTCGCCTCCGAGGGCCTGAAGTTCGAGCGCGCCTATGCCTCCGCCCCGGTCTGCTCGCCGACGCGCGCCAGCATCCTGAGCGGAAAATATCCCGCGCGCGTGGGCGTCACGCAGTGGATTGGCGGCCACCGGGAAGGCCGCCTCAAGGACGTGCCGTACCTGCATTATCTCCCGCTGGAGGAGAAGAGCGTGGCCACCGCGCTCCGGGAGGGCGGCTACCAGACGTGGCACGTCGGCAAGTGGCATCTCGGCGACGCCCCGTTTTATCCCGAGCACCACGGATTCGACGTCAACATCGGCGGCTGCCACCACGGCATGCCGCCCTCCGGTTATTTTGCGCCGTACGCGCCGATTCCGATTCCCGACGCGCCGGAGGGCGAATATCTCACCGATCGCCTGACCGACGAGGCGATCCGCCTCATCAAACAACGCGCCGACCGCCCGTTCTTCCTGCACCTCTCGCACTACGCCGTGCACACGCCCCTGCAGGCGCCGGAGGCGCTCGTCCGAAAATATGAGGCGAAGGCCCGGGCCTTGGGACTGGACCGGGTGAACCCCTTCGTCGAAGGCGATTTCTATCCGGCCATCGGTCTCCACGAGCGCCGTATCCGCCGGCGCATCCTCCAATCGGATGTTGTTTATGCGGCGATGATCGAGAACCTGGATTGGAACATCGGACGCATTCTCGCCGCACTCGACGAGGAGGGCCTGCGCGACAACACGCTGGTCATGTTCACGTCGGACAATGGCGGCCTGTCCACCGCGGAGGGATCGCCCACCTGCAACCTGCCGTGCGCTGAGGGGAAGGGGTGGACCTATGAGGGCGGCACCCGCGTCTGCCAGCTCGCGCGCTGGCCCGGCATCATCGCGCCAAACTCCAGCACTGCGGTTCCCGTGACCAGCACGGATTTCTACCCGACGTTCCTCGAGGCCGCCGGCCTTCCGCTACAGCCGGAGCAACACTGCGATGGCGTGAGTTTGATGCCGGTGTTGAAAGGCGGCGCGACGCTCCCGCGTGAATCGCTCTTCTGGCACTATCCGCACTACGGGAACCAAGGCGGTACACCCGCGTCCGCGATCGTGGAAGGGACGTGGAAGCTGATCCAGTTTTTTGAAACCGGACACTGCGTGCTTTTTGATTTGAGCACGGACCCCAGTGAGCAGCGCGATCTCTCGTTGGCAGAGCCTGAGCGCGCGAGGCAGATGAAGGCCCGGCTCATCGCCTGGCAACGCGACGTCGAGGCCCGCATCCCCGAACCCAACCCCGACTACGAATCCAAAGTCCGCCGCCCCGCCATCCCGAACAATTCACACGTGTGATCGTTCTTGGAATCAAAAGTGGCGCGCGGCGAAAACGCGGCCGGAATGCGACTTGAGGTAGCCCTCAAATTTCGCGGCTGAATGGCGGTCTTCGAAGGCAATCGCCACGCGGATTTTCCACGGGCCGTATTTTGCCGTGTGCGCGACTTCGCCTGCGTTGTGCCGGCGCAAGCGATCCTTGAGATCGTCCGTCATTCCTGTGTAGTGCCGCTTGGGATCAATCTCGCTGCGCAAGATATACACGTACGTAAACATGGCCTGGCTTGGCTTGCCCGGGCGTAGTTCCGAGCGGGAGGCGAGCCCGGCTTCGTCGTCCCGACGCCTAGCGTCGGGACAACTATGCCGGGGTCCCTCGCCGCGCTCGGGACGAAGCCTGGGCGGTGAGGGATTCGAACCCCCGGCCACCTCGGTGTAAACGAGATGCTCTACCGCTGAGCTAACCGCCCGTCGTTCGTCGCGCGCGAAGGTATCGGGTTTGCAACGTCTGTAAAAACTTTTTTGGCGGGTTGCAACGTCTGTAAAAACTATCCGCGCGGGGAGGGGCGCTCCAGCAGCTTGAAGAACTCCGTGCGGGTCGCGTTGGAGTCGTGGAAGCAGCCTTGCACGGAGGACGTGATCATCAGTGAGTTCTGTTTCTCCACGCCGCGCATCATCATGCAGAGATGCTGGGCTTCAATCACGACGCCCACGCCGAGCGGCTGCAGGTGTTTCATCAACGCGTCGGCGATCTGCTCGGTCATGCGCTCCTGTATCTGCAGGCGGCGCGCGAACATGTCCGCGATGCGCGCGAGTTTGCTCACGCCGATGACCTTGTCGCGCGGGATGTAGCCGATGTGGCAACGCCCGAAGAAGGGGAGCAGGTGGTGCTCGCACATGCTGTAGATTTCGATGTCCTTCACGATGACCATGTGGCGCGTGTGCGCTTCAAAAAGGGCGCCGTTGATGATGTCTTCGACGGACTGGCTGTAGCCGCGGGTCAGGAATTGCCAGGCCTTGGCGACGCGGTGGGGCGTTTTGACGAGTCCCTCCCGGTCGGGGTCCTCGCCAATGGCGGTGAGCAGCTGTTTAATAATGGGTTCCATGTCCATGTGCAGAGCCTAGCGTGGCGCGAGCGGCGCGTCATTTGTTATTGTCGGCGGGTCACCCCTTCTTCGAGGCGCGATGAAGACGATTACACTGCTGAGTGATTTCGGGACGGCGGACGGCTATGTGGCGGCGATGAAGGGCGTGATCCTCAGCGCGTGCCCCGACGCGCGGATCATGGATGCCACGCACGAGATCCCGCCGCACGACGTACGGGCCGGGGCGTGGGCCTTGCGCCACTATGCGCGGCTCCATCCGCCCGAAACGATCCATGTCGCCGTGGTGGACCCCGGGGTGGGGACCGTGCGGGCGCCGCTGCTGGTACGCGCCGGCGGGCACTGGCTCATCGGGCCTGACAACGGCCTGTTCAGTTGGGTCCTGCAACAGGCCGGCCGAAGCCGTGCGTTTCGCATCCGGCCTGACGTTCACCGCGCGGGAGCGCCGAGCCGCACGTTTCACGGGCGCGACGTCTTTGCGCATGTGGCGGGCCTGCTCGCGGCGGGCGTGGACTGGCGGTCGCTGGTGGCGTTGTCTGTGCGACCGGTCCGGTGGCGCTGGCCCACGCCCCGGCGGGCAGCGGACCGCATTGCGGGCGAAATCGTCCACATAGACCGATTCGGAAACGCCATCAGCAGTATCCCCGCCGAATGGATCCGTCGCTCGGGGCCTCGTCTCGTGATTCGCTGCAACGAATTGACCGTGAGCCGGTTGTCCAAGACATACGCCGCCGTGAAGCCCGGCGCCACCTGTGCCCTTGAGGAGTCAACCGGACTTCTGGAACTGGCTGTGCGGGAAGGGAATGCAGCACGATCATGGCGTATTTCCATCGGAGATCGCGTTATTGTTAAGGCGGATCGATTCTTTTCGATTATATCCGCGACAAATTAGAGCGCTAGATGTCTCGATGCGTAATTTGATCTCGTTGTGCGCATAAAATTTGATGTCGATGCCTGAAATCGATCAACTTGCGGAAAAATATGACGAAATATTGTTGCACTGGCGTTTGTTGATGTTATCTTCATTTCAAAAGCGAGGACTTTTATGAGCACCACGACAACAGAGTCGAAACAGAAGCGTGCATCGAGCAATGCGCCGACGCCTGGGCTGGAAGTGAAAGGGCCGGCGGTCTCGAAGCAGATGCTGGATGGCGCGCAGGCATTGGTGAAGGGCTTGGAGCGCGAGGGGGTCGAGTACATCTGGGGCTTGTCGGGTGGCGCGGCGATTCCGATTTTCGACGCCATTGTGACGACGGGCACGAAGATCAAGCTGGTGCTCGTGCGCCATGAGCAGGGCGCGACGCATATTGCCGACGGCTATGCGCGCGTGACCGGGCGGCCGGGCGTGGTGCTGGTGACGAGCGGGCCGGGCGCGACGAATACGGTGACGGGCATCCTCACGGCGCACATGGATTCGGTGCCGATGGTGGTGCTGACGGGGCAGACGATTTCGCCGATGCTGGGCAAGGACGCGTTTCAGGAGGCGGACGTGTTCGGCATCACGATGCCGGTGGTGAAGCACAGCTACCTGGTGAAGAAGACGAACGACATCCCGCGCATCGTGAAGGAGGCGTTCCACATCTCCAATACGGGGCGTCCGGGGCCGGTGTTGATCGACATTCCGAAGGACATCAGTTCGGCGCCCTGCACCGCGGAGCTGGATCCGCCGATGGATCTGCCCGGCTATAACCCGGTGATCCCGGTGGACAAGGCGCGCGTGATGGCGATTGCCGAGGCGCTGCGCAAGGCGAAGCGGCCGGTGCTGCTGGCCGGCCACGGCGTGTTGATCTCGCGGGCGTGGGATTCGCTGCGCCGCCTCGCGGAGACGCTGCAGGCGCCGGTGACGACGACGTTGCTGGGCAAGGGGGCGTTTCCCGAGAATCATCCGTTGTCGCTCGGCATGCTCGGCATGCACGGCACGGCGTATGCGAACAAGGCGATGGTGGAGTGCGACCTCGTGATGTCGATCGGCTCGCGCTACGACGACCGCATCATCGGCCAGGCGCCGAAGTTCTGCAAAGACGCGGTGCGCATCCACATCGACATCGACGCGGCCGAGATCAACAAGATGATCCGGGTGCACCACTGGTGCGTGGGCGACGCGGGGGAAATCCTCGACGAGCTGACGCAGCATGTGCAGCGCCTCGACACGAACGACTGGCTGAACCACCTCAACGGCTACAAGAAAAAGTTCCCGCTGAAGTACAAGAAGTACGGCGGCCTGAAGATGCAGTACATCCTCGACGAGCTGGACAAGCTGACGGGATGCAACGCGATCATCTCGACCGACGTGGGCCAGCACCAGATGTGGTCCGCGCAGTTCAACAAGACCACGCGTCCCGACGGCTGGCTCAGCTCCGGCGGCGCGGGCACGATGGGCTATGGCTTCCCCGCGGCCATCGGCGCGCAATTCGCGAAGCCGAAGGACCAGGTGTGGGCCGTGGTGGGCGACGGCGGATTCCAGATGACGATGTGCGAGCTGGCCACCGCCGCGCTGCACAAGCTGCCGGTGAAGGTGCTGGTGCTCAACAACCACTACCTCGGCATGGTGCGCCAGTGGCAGGAATTGTTCTTCGACAACCGCGAAAGCGGCGTGAACCTGGAGGGCAACCCGGACTTCGCGAAGCTGGCGGAGTGCTATCCCGGCGCGAAGGGCTTTACGCTCAAACGCGGCGCGGACATCCGCAAGATCCTCAAGCGGGCGATGGACTACAACGACGGCCCGTCGGTGATCAACGCCGAGGTGGAGAAGGCGGACAACGTGTATCCGATGATCCCTGCCGGACGCGCGATCGAGGACATGATCCTCGAAGCGCCGAAATATAAAATGGAGAAGCCCACCGGCTCGACCTAACGGTCCGCCCTGACACCTGACACCCGAAATCTGGTTCCCTCAAAATGACAACATCCATCGCTAATCCGCACATCGCACAATCCACCGGCAACCACACCATAAGCGTGTACGTGACGAACAAGCCCGGCGTGCTCGCGCGCATCGCCCAGGTCTTCGCGCGCCGGGGCTACAACATCGAGTCCCTGGTCGTGTCGCCGGCCATGGACGGCCAGTTCTCGCGCATGACCATCGGGTTGAGCGGCAACCCGGAGGGCATGGAGCAGATCATCAAGCAGACGAGCAAGCTGATCGACGTGCTGCGCTGCGTGGACCACACCGACGAGGACGCGGTGACAAAGGAGCTCGCGCTCGTGAAGATCGGCGCAGGCGCCGGCCAGCGCGCTGAGGTCCTGCAAATCGGCGAACATTTCGGCTGCAAGACGGTGGACCTCACCGACACCTCGATGATCCTGCAATGCACCGGAAACAGTGAAAAAATCGACGCGCTGATCGGCATGCTCGGCAAGTTCCGGATCATCGAACTCGTGCGCACCGGCAAGGTCCTGATGGCGCGCGGCGACGGATTGACCTGATTTTCTGATCGGGCCTTGAAAACGGGACCCGCCGCCGCTATAAGTCCTGTCCTTATGGCCAAGACCTTGTTTCAGAAAATCTGGGATTCCCACGTCGTAAAAACTCTGCCGGACGGCACCGTCCTGCTCTACATCGACCGCCATCTGGTCCACGAGGTGACCAGTCCGCAGGCGTTCGAGGGGCTGCGGCTTTCCAAGCGCAGTGTGCGCCGTCCGGAACTGACGTTCTCCACGCTCGACCACAACGTGCCGACGGACGATCCGTTCAACATCAAGGACCCGATCTCGAAGGCGCAGGTCGAGGCGTTGATGAACAACTGCCGGGACAACGGCATCAAGCTGTTTGACTACAGCACGGGCAACCAGGGCATCGTGCATACGATCGGCCCGGAGATGGGCATCACGCTGCCCGGCCTGACGATCGTCTGCGGCGATTCGCACACGTCGACGCACGGCGCGTTCGGCACGCTGGCCTTCGGCATCGGCACCTCCGAAGTCGAGCATGTACTCGCCACGCAGACCTTGCGCCAGACGAAGCCCAAGACCTTCAAGGTCGAATTCGTCGGACGCCTGCAACCGGGTTGCACCTCCAAGGACATGGTCCTGAAGCTGATCGGGCTGATCGGCACGGCGGGCGGCACGGGCTATGTGATGGAGTATTGCGGCGAGGCAGTGCGCGCGCTTTCGATGGAAGCGCGGATGACGATCTGCAACATGAGCATCGAAGGCGGCGCGCGCGCGGGCTTGATCGCCCCCGACGAGACCACGTTCCAGTATGTGGCCTCCGGGCATCGTCCCTATGCGCCGCGCGGCGCGGAACTGGAGAAGGCCATCGCCTACTGGCGCACGCTGCCGACAGAAGAGGGGGCGGAGTTTGACCGCACCATCAAGATCGACACCTCGGCCATCTCGCCGCAGGTCACCTGGGGTACCAGCCCCGGCATGGTGACGGATGTGGATGGTGTGGTGCCGAATCCGGACGGCGTACCGGGTTACAGCCGTCGCGATGTCGAGCAGGCGCTGGACTACATGGGCCTGAAACCCGGCATGCGAATGACGGACATCAAGCCGGACACGATCTTCATCGGAAGCTGCACGAATGCGCGCATCGAGGATTTGCGCAAGGTGGCCAAGCTGGTCAAAGGACGTCGCAAAGCCGGGTCCCTCCGCGTCATGGTGGTGCCGGGTTCACAGCAGGTGCGCCGCCAGGCGGAAGCCGAGGGGCTGGACAAGGTCTTCCTCGATTTCGGCGCGGAGTGGCGCCACGCGGGTTGCAGTATGTGTCTGGGCATGAACCCGGACCAGTTGAAACCCGGCGAGCGCAGCGCCTCGACCTCAAACCGCAACTTCGAAGGCCGGCAGGGCAAGGGCGGCCGCACACACCTCGTCAGCCCCGAGATGGCCGCCGCAGCCGCCGTCGAGGGTCACTTCGTCGACATTCGGAAATGGGACGGGCTCAAGGCCCTGACCGCATAACGTTCAGGAACGCACATGGAACCATTTTCTTCTCATCGCGGGTTGGTGGCCATTCTCGACCGGGCCAACGTGGACACGGACGCCATCATCCCGAAACAATTCCTCAAATCGATCAAGCGCACCGGATTCGGCGAGAGCCTCTTCTTCGACTGGCGCTATCTGCCGGACGGTGAGCCTGACCCGGCGTTCGTGCTGAATCACGGGCGCTACCAAGGGGCGTCGATCCTCGTGGTGCGGAATAATTTCGGGTGCGGCTCCAGCCGGGAGCACGCCGTGTGGGCGGTCATGCAATACGGTTTCCGCGCGGTTATCGCGCCGCGCCAGGAAATCGGCGGGGCCCAGATCCCGGGATTCGCGGATATTTTCCGCAACAATTCCGTGAAGAACGGTTTGCTGACCGTCGAACTCGCCGCCGAGGAAGTGGACAAGATCTTCGAGATGGTTGAGCGGAACAAGGGCCTGCAGGCGTCCATTGACCTCGATGAGCAGCGCGTCGTCCTGCACCTTCCCGAGGAGCTCGCCTTCCACTTCGACATCGATCCCGTGGTGAAAAAGCACTTGCGCCACGGGTTGGACGACATCGCGCTGACGATGGAACACGCCGACGCCATCGGCGCGTTCGAGAAACACCACAACGTGCAGATGGCCGGCTGACCCGGCCGTCCGCCGCGTGCGCCCATGCTGCGCCACACCTTCCTTCATCTGCCGGGTGTGGGCGAGTCCACCGAACGTCGCTGGTGGGAGCGCGGTCTGCTGGACTGGCCATCCGCTGCCGGATCGCAGTGCCGGGACGACCAGCGGGCTGTCCTGCGACAATCGATGGCGGCCTGGTCATCGGGCGATCTTCGCTATTTCGATGAGACGGTCCCGACCGTGCACAAGTGGCGTGCGTGGGGGGAACTGGGCGATCGCGCGCTTTTCGTCGACATTGAAACCGACGGCGGATACGGAGCGGAGTCCATCACCGTAATCGGCACATACGACGGCGTCACCACCCGCGCTTTTGTTGCGGATGAAAATTTGCAGGACGCTGCCGACCACCTTGAGTCATATCCGCTGCTCGTGACCTATAATGGACTATTTTTCGATATGCCGCTGATCCGCCAGCGATTTGTGCACCGGCTTCGCAATCATCTGCATCTCGATCTGCGCTTTCCGCTCGGGCGGCTCGGCTACAAAGGGGGCCTGAAGCGCATCGAGCGGCAGGCGGGCCTTTCTCGCAGCGCGGAGACGGAGGGGCTTGATGGCTGGGCAGCCGTCCGGTTGTGGCGCGAGTGGCGCTATGGTTCGCGCGAGGCCCGCGAGCGGCTCCTGGCTTACAATGCGGAGGATGTGCTTAACCTGCGCCCCCTTGCGCAGCTCGTATTCGACCAGATGCGCGCGCAAACGAGGTTCCCGTCCACATGAAAATCGTCGTGCTTGATGGGCATCCGTTGAATCCCGGTGATCTCGATTGGGCGCCCCTGGCGGAACTCGGCGACCTGACCGTGCATGAGCGCTCGACGCCGGAGCAGATCGAATCGCGGGCGGCACAGGCGGAGGCGCTGCTCACCGTTCGTGCGGCCCTCAACCGGGAGACGATCCGGCATCTCGCCAAGCTGCGTTTTCTCGGTGTCCTCAGCTCCGATGCCTCAACCGTGAACCTTGAAGCCGCGCGGAAACGCGGGGTCCATGTGGCAACCCTGCCCGGCGTGGATGCGGAATCCGTCGCGCAGCACACGTTTTCGCTCTTGCTCGAATTGTGCAGCGCCTGCGGGCATCACGCGCACGCGGTGCGCAACGGCCGGTGGACCCGCTCGCCGGACTTCACCTTCCGCTTCCAGCCCATCCGCGAGTTGCACGGGCTCACGCTCGGGCTGATCGGGTGCGGCCGGATCGGGTCGGTGGTCGCGCGGATTGCGCGCGGGTTCGGGATGACGGTATTGGTCAACGATCCCCAGGTCAGTGGCGGAATCCCGGAGGGGACGAACGCTGCGACGCTGGACGAACTGCTCGCGCAATCGGACGTGGTCAGCCTGCACTGCGCGCTGACGCCGCAAACGGAGCGCATCATCAACCCGGCGACACTCGGTCGCATGAAGCCCGACGCTTTCCTGCTCAACACGGCGGCCGGCGCGCTGCTTGACGAGGCCGCGGTGGCCGATGCGTTGCGCAATCGACGCCTGGGTGGCGCCGGTCTGGATGTGCTGACACAGGAGCCGCCGTCCGCGCGTCACCCGCTCCTTCAGGCCCCGCGCTGCGTGATCACGCCGCGGCTCGGATGGGCGACGCGCGAAACGCGCGCACGCATCATCCGTGAAATGGCCACCCAGCTTCGCCTTTTTACAACCTCGGCGGGGGCGCGCGCTGCGTCGTAGGGAACATGGACTTGTTCCTGATCGATGGCATCGGTCCGTTCTTCCGCCATCATCCGCGCATTCGCGCAAACTGGTCCAAGATTCCGTTCAGTTATCTTGAAGAAAATGGCGCGCTGCCCGCGCTACGCTGGGCACAGGTCCAGGATGACTTCGCCCGCTTTTGTGACCGGGTCAGTCGGGTGGGATATAACGCGATTACACTGGACGACGTTGCGCATGTGATGGAATGCAAAGCCTATCCCGACCCCTTGCGGCGCAAGCTTGATGCATACCGGTCCGAATACAGGAAACTCTTCGCGACGGCCCGTGCGCACGACCTGCAGGTTTTCCTGACGACGGATATCCTGTTCTACAACGAAACGATCGAGCGGAAGGTCGGGCGTTCCGTCAACGACGTAACGCAGTTCCTCCGGGACGGGCTGGATTCGGTCCTTCGGGATCACCCTGAACTGGGCGGTGTGATCACGAGGATCGGCGAGTCGGATGGGAAGGATGTCCACGGTGATTTCCGCAGCCAGTTGGTCATCCGTCAGCCGCGGCACGCGCGCAGCCTGTTGCAAGGGTTGCTGCCCATGTTCGAAGCCAGGCAACGTTTACTCATCTTTCGTACCTGGTCGGTGGGCGCCTACCGCATCGGCGACCTGATCTGGAACCGCGACACGTTTGACGCGACATTCTCGGGCCTTGAGAGCCCGGCGCTGGTCGTATCGATGAAGTACGGGGAGTCCGACTTCTTCCGCTATCTTCCGCTGAACCGCCACTTCTTCCGCAGCCGTCACGCGAAGATCGTCGAATTGCAGACGCGCCGCGAATACGAAGGGTGCGGCGAATATCCCTCATTCATCGGCGGGGATTACGCCGCGTATCGCGACGCCCTGCGGAGCGCACCGAACATGAAGGGCATCATGGTGTGGTGCCAGACCGGCGGCTGGACGCCCTTTCACCGCTTGAGCTACCTCGAACCCGGAGGGGTGTGGAACGAAATCAATACCGAGGTCACGCTCCACCTGTTCCGCGACGGCTTGTCGGTGGAAGGCGCGGTGCGTCGCGTGTTCGCGCAACGCATGGGGGAGGGGCGCTGGGATCTTTTCCTGGAACTCCTCCAGCGTTCCGAACACGTCATCAAGCAGTTGCTGTATGTCCGTGAGTTTGCGCAGCGGAAACTCTTCTTCCGGCGACTGCGCGTGCCTCCGCTGCTGACCGTGCATTGGGATCAGATTCTGATCACGGCCTACATTCGAAAACTCCTTCGCTGCTTTGTCGTCGAACCGAAGCGAGCGCTGGCTGAGGCCGACGAGGCGCTGGACGCCCTGGCCCGGATGGAGACGCTCGCGATCCAGCTTGGACTGCCCGCACAGGACGTGGTCTTCCAGCGGGAGACGTTCGAGGTGTTGCGCGCGGCACGGCGCTACTATTTCAGCGACTACACACCGGAGGCGCGCGCCGAATTGGAGGCCGCGGTTGCACGGTATCGCGCGCGCGAGGGGTGCGCATACCAAATCAACCTGGATCTCGGACCGCTGCGCATCTCCCGCCGCCGGATGCGTCGCCTTGCGGCGGTCCTGTTGCGGGACCAACGCGGCTATCGCCGCCTGCTGGACCACGTCGTCACACTGCGGCTGCTGTCCTGGGCACGCCCGCTGCTCCGGCTGGCGCGCTCTCGCGCGCTGCCGGACTTTGCCCACGACCGGGCGATGGGCATCGATGCGGTGCTGAAGTAGGAGCGCGTTATCCGTACAGCGGGCCGAAGTTCGCGCAGGCCCGGAAGTCCGCGCCCTCGCGATCCGCGGTGCCGAAGAGGTTCCACGCCGCGGGACGGTACACCTTCGCCTCGTCCACGTTGTGCATGTAGACGGGGATGCGGAGCAGCGACGCCAGCGCGATCAGGTCCGCGCCGATGTGGCCATAGCTGATCGATCCGTGGTTCGCGCCCCAGTTGTTCATCACCGTGTACACATCGGCAAACGCGCCGCGGCCCGTGGTACGCGGAGCGAACCAGGTTGTCGGCCACGTCGGATTCGTGCGCAGGTCCAAGGTGTCGTGCACGTTCTTCGGCAACTCCACCGTGACGCCTTCCGCGATCTGCAGCGCCGGGCCGAGGCCGGCCACCAGATTCAAGCGGCACATCGTCACCGGCATTCCGCCGCGCGTGGCGTAGCGGGTGGACCAGCCGCCGCCGGGGAAGTATTCCGTGATGGAGGGATGCCAGGTGGTGGCGTCGAGGCAGCGCTGGACTTCATCCTTCGAGATTTCCCAGAACGGCTTCATCGCGGGCTTGCCGTCGCGTTCCTGTTGTCCCGTTCCGTCGAGCGTAGCGGGCCCGGAGTTGATGAGATGCAGGAGGCCGCCGGCCGCGTCGCCCTTGAGGACATGGCCCGTGACGCGCTTCACCGCCTCCGGACTCCAGTAGGTGCGCACATCGGCGAAGATCTGGGCCGTATTGGTGAGCAGGTAACCGAAGAGCATCGACACGCCGTTCAGCGCGTCGTTCTCGGTGGCGACGGTGTATGGCGCGCGGCGCCCGTTCCAGTCGAACGACGTGGTCAGGATCGCCTCCAGGAAGTCGCCGTTCGGCATGTGGTCCGTCCACTGGCGCTGCCCCTGGAAACCGGACGCGATGGCGTTGTGCCCCTGCGCCTCCTCGCCAAAGCCGAGTTCAGCCAGTTTCGGGTTGCCGACCATCAGGTCGCGCGCGATCAGCGCCATTTTCACGGAAATTTCCCATTCACGGTCCAGTTGCTCGCGGGAGCGGACCGTCGCCGGGCTGTTGAAGTCCTTGCCTTCCTTGCAGTTCGCCTTGACCCATTTGAGGGCCTTCTTGAACTCCGCCGGGTCGTAGATGCCGCGCTCGATACGGCGGATGAACTCCGTCATGTCGATCGATTCCACCCGCATGCCGAGATAGCGTTCGAAGAACGGCTGGTCCACGATGGATCCCGCGATGCCCATCGACGTGCCGCCCATGGCGAGGTACGCGCGCCCGCGCATCTGCGCGACCGCGAGCCCCGCGCGCACAAAACGGAGAATCTTTTCCTGCACATCCGCGGGAATGGTCTGATCGCCGCCGTCCTGCACATCGCGGCCATAAATGCCGAAGGCCGGGAATCCCTTCTGGGCGTGTCCCGCGAGAACCGCGGCGAGGTACACGGCGCCCGGTCGCTCGGTGCCGTTGAAGCCCCAGACCGCCTTCGGCGTGAGGGGGTCCATGTCCATCGTCTCGGATCCATAGCACCAGCAGGGGGTCACCGTCAGCGAAACGCCGACGTTTTCCGCGCGGAATTTGTCCGCACAGGCCGCCGCCTCGGCGACGCCGCCGATGCAGGTGTCGGCGAGCACGCATTCCACGCGCTTGCCATCCGGGTAGCGGATATTGTCCGAAATCAACTTGGCCGCCGAGCGGGCCAGTTTCATCGTCTGCTGTTCCAGGGATTCCCGGACTCCTCCGAGACGTCCATCAATGGTGGGCCGGATTCCAATTTTCGGATAATTCATGGCTGCGCACGCTCCTGTTTGGATACGCAACACCGTAGCGGTCGCCCGCCCGCGCGTGAATAGCCGAGTTTGCCCGGTGCTTGTCATTGTTTGACCTGCTTTCGGCGGGTCGATACCTTGTCTTCATGGTTGAAAAATCGCACGCGATGGAGACGCCGCGCTATTTCAGCGCGCAGGTGTTGCAGGCGCGACGCTTTCAATTGCGCGCGCCGGCTGCGGGTGAAGCCGGCATTCACGTCTTGAGCGGGGGAATGGAGCGCTGCCGTCCGGATTACGAGATCAAGCGCGCGGGGTTCCCGCGCCCCTTCATGGAGTTCGTGGCCGGTGGCGCCGGGCGGCTGGTTCTGGGCGGCCGACGACACGCGTTGCTTCCGGGCACGGTGTTTGTCTGCGGGCGGGGTGTCCCGCATCGCATCATCTCCGACCGCGAGCGGCCGCTGGTGAAATACTTCGTCGTGCTGGCGGGCCGGGACTTGTCCGTGCAATTGCGCGCGAGCGGATTGGGGCCGGGTCTTGTGGCGCGCGTCTTGCAGCCGGACCGTGTGCGCCAGTTGTTCGAAGACCTGATTGATTTTGGCCTCGGAAACCGGCCGGACCGGGAGGCCTGCTGTGCCCAGGCGGTGCGCTACCTGCTGCTCAAAACCGCCTCGCTGATCGCGCCCGCGAATGTCTCGGCCGCACGCGCCTTCGCGACTTACGAGCGGTGTCGCGCGTACATTGAAGCGCATGGACTGGAAAGCGCGACGCTGCGGGAAATAGCCGCCGCCTGCCATGTGGATGCGGCGTATCTCAGCCGCCTCTTCAAGCGCTTTGCGCGGGAACAGCCGCACCAGTACATCCAGCACCTGCGGATGAACCGCGCGGTGGACGCTCTACAGACCACCGACCGCATGATCAAGGATATCGCCGCCGAGCTTGGATTCAGCGATGCCGCGAATTTCACCCGTTCGTTCCGGAAATGGTTTGGCGTGCCGCCTCACGCCATGCGGTGAGCCGCGCGCTCAACTCAATTCGGCGACGCGCACCACCAGATGCGTTCCATACGGAAAGCCGGTGAGATGCAGGAGCGCATCGCCCGTTTTGCGATGTTGCGCGAAGGCCAGCTCTTCGCCGTTGTCCACCCATCGCGCACGTTTGATCTTGAGCGGCAGGCTGGGAATGGCGCGCGGCCCGTTTCCAGCGCCCGGGACGGTGACATGGACATCGCCTTTGATTTTGAGGTCGAAGGCAAAGTAGTAATAGCGCGATCCCCGTTGCAGGAGAAAGTCGCGGCCCTGGCAGGCGCCCTCCACCGGCGCGCCCTCGCGCACGATGTCGCCATGCATTTCCATCCAGCGGCCGACGGTGCGCAAGGCCGCCGTTTCGTAGGGCGGCAGGCCGCCCTGGGCGGTCGGTCCGAGATTCAGCAGGTAGTTGGCGCCCACTTTCCGGGACAGGCACAGATTGGTGATGATCTCGCGCGGAGCCAGATAGTTCAGGTCGCGCGCGCCGATGCCCCAGTGGGCGTTCATGGTCTGGCACATCTCGCCGGCGACGTATTTTTTCCAGCCGCGCCGGTTGGGGCGTTTGGGCAGGGATTGTTCGAACGTCACGCTGTCAATTTCGGGGTGCCCCAGCACGCCCTCGGCGCCGAGGCCGGTGTTGTTGATGATCATCGCGTCGGGCTGGTGACGGCGGATCATCGCGTACAGCCGGTCTTCCTTCCAATCCGCGTTCTTGCGGGACCAGTTTCCGTCGAACCAGAGGCCGCCGATCTTCCCGTAGTGCCGGCAGAGCACCTCCACCGAGGCGTGCAGGTAGTCGAGATAACGCGCGAAGGCGCGGTCGGTGCAGGTGTGCGACTTTTCGCGCCAGTCCAGCGTCGTGTGGTAGAGAAACGGCACGAGGCCGTGGCGCCGGCAGGCGTCGACAAATTCGGCGACGAGATCGCGACCGGCGGGCGAATGAGGCGCGTCAAAGGAGGAAAGCCCGCGCGTGTCGTAGAGCGAGAATCCTTCGTGGTGGCGCGTGGTCATCGTGATGTACCGCGCGCCGGCGTCGCGCGCGAGCCGCGCCAGCGCGTCGGCATCGAAGTCACAGGCTGTGAAGGTGTCGAACAGCTTGTCGTACTCCTCCTGCGCGATCGGCGTGAGCCGCTGCGTCCACTCGCCCTGGCCCAGTTGGGAGTAGAGGCCCCAGTGGACAAAGAGGCCGAAGCCCAGGCGTTCGAATCTGGCAATGCGGGGCAGGGGTTTCGGGACGGGAGATTTTGCAGGCCCGGGCTTCATGGATACTCCTTCTTGCGATGGCTGCACGGTAGCGACCCAAGTCGGGGCGTCAATAGTGCATCCGTATCATTTTTAGGCCATCGCGCGTCAGGTTCTTGTGCAACGCACGGGTGCTGGGTAGAGTCGCCGCTTTGGAGGACACTCGTGGCTGCACGTATTCTCGATGGCAAGGAAATCGCCCGGCAGATTCGGATGGAACTGGCGGAGGAGGTGGCGGCGCTCAAAGGCCTGGGCCACACCCCGGGCCTGGGCGTTCTGCTGGTGGGGGATCATCCCGCGTCCCGCTCCTATGTGACGGCCAAGGAGAAGGCGTGCGCCGAAATCGGCATGCTGTCGCGCGAGGTGCATCTTCCGGCCTCC
The DNA here is from genome assembly GCA_937996795.1 of uncultured Verrucomicrobiota bacterium. Taxonomy (GTDB): domain Bacteria; phylum Verrucomicrobiota; class Kiritimatiellia; order CAIVKH01; family CAIVKH01; genus JAMLJG01. Next base: position 97,964 of record CALKUH010000047.1, read on the forward strand.
GCCACACGCGAAGCCATCCTCGATGCCGTCCACGCCTTTAACATCGCCGCCGACATCCATGGCATTCTCGTCCAGCTTCCGCTGCCGAATGCCGCGATTGAGCAGGAAATCCTGCAGGCGGTCGATCCGGACAAGGATGTGGATGGATTTCATCCCGTGAACGTCGGCCGCATGGTGCTCGGCCTCCCGGCGTACTGGCCGTGTACGCCGCACGGCATCCTGCAAATGCTCAAACGCAGCGGCATCCCGGTGTCGGGGCGGCATGTCGTTGTGTTGGGACGAAGCAATATTGTCGGGCGCCCTGTCTCCATCCTGCTTTCGATGAAGCACGCGCTGGGCAACGCGACGGTGACGATTTGCCACACGGGCTCGCGGCAGACCGCCGAGCTGGCGCGCCAGGCGGACATCGTGATCGCCGCGGCGGGCCGTCCAAAGACGCTCACGGCTGATATGGTGAAGCCCGGCGCGGTGGTCATTGATGTCGGGGTGAACCGGATCGAAGATCCGTCGCATCCGCGCGGGCATCGCCTCGTCGGCGATGCGGATTATGACGCGCTGCTGCCCGTGGCATCCGCGATCACGCCCGTTCCGGGTGGGGTGGGGCCGATGACGATCGCGATGCTGTTGTTCAATACCGTCCAATCCGCTCGCCGCCGGGCCGGGCTTCCGATCAAGGAGTAATCGCCCGTGCGCGTGCTCAATCGCTATCTGATGCACGACTACTTCGTCACCTTCGGGATGACGCTGCTGGTCGTGACGTTTGTGATGAGCCTGGGCGCCGTGGTGAAGGCAATCGACCTCGGCGCGCGCGGCGTGTCCGGCCTGCTGCTGCTGAAATTCTTCAGCTACAACATTCCCTACATGCTGACGTTCACGCTCCCGATGAGCACGCTGACCGCCACGCTTCTCCTGTTCGGCCGGCTCTCCTTCGATGGCGAGCTGACCGCGATGCGCGCCTCGGGCATGAGCCTGTGGCAGATCATGGCGCCGGTGATTCTCGTGGCGGTCCTGCTCTCCGCCCTGTGCATCTACATCACCGCCGAGCTGGCGCCGCGCGCGCGCCACGCGACGCGAACCGCCTTGGTCCAGCTGGGCGTGGAAGACCCGATTGATTTGCTCGAATCCGGCCGCTTCGTCCGCGATTTCCCGGGGCTGATGATCCATGTCGGCGACCGGTCGGGCAACCGGGTGACGGATGTCATCGTGTACGAACTGGCCGCGGATGGCACGACGAAGAACAACGTGCGGGCGAAGTACGGCACCTTGCGGACGGACAAGGAAGCCAAGGTGATGTTCATCGATCTGTATGAAGTCCGCATCGACCAGCGCGAGGGCACGCGCGGGGACGGGACGGCCAAGACCCAGTACATTAATGCGAGTCACTATCCGGTTCGCCTGAACTTCGCGGAGATGCAAAAACGCACCGTCCGGCGGAAGGTGTCGGACATGGTCTTCGGCGACCTCATCTCGGCCATTCGCGATGTGCGCGGCACATTCCCGGAACTCAAGCCGGAGGATGTCGGACGCCAGCGCATGAACCTGGTGGTCGAGGCGAACAAGCGGCTCGCGCTTTCGATTTCCTGCTTCGCCTTCGCGTTGCTCGCAGTTCCGCTCGGGATGCGTTCGCGTCGCAAGGAGTCGTCCGTCGGAATCGGCATCAGCCTGCTGCTGGTGTTTTTCTTCTACCTGTTCATCGTCGTCGCGAACTCGCTGGTCGGCCATCCCGAGTTGCGCCCCGACCTGATCGTCTGGATCCCCGTCATTGCCTCACAAGTCGCCGGCTTCATCCTGGTCCGCCGCCTGGTGTAGCGCAGGGCTACAGACCGCGGACGCGCCAGAGGGCGCACCTGAAGTCGCCGCGGGTACGTTCCTCGATGCGTTCGAATCGTGTCCCGGGGTCGGCGAGTTCCGCGCCGCGTGTGTTCAGGAAGACGAGGTCGCCGGGTTGTGCGTGGCGGAAGGCTTCTCGGAGCGAATCCATGTCGCGCACGGGCCGTCCCGCATGGAACTCGAGCGTCGCGCGATGCCGGCCCACTAGGAAGAACTCGCGGGATGCACGGATCGACTCGCGATGCGCGAGCGCCAGGTCGCGGATGAGTTGTCGTTTCTCCTGTCGCGGCATGATGACGGTGCTGGTCAGCAGGTGCAGCAGCAACAGCACGAGCAAGGCGGAGGCGAGTGCACGGGAGAAGGTCTGACGGCTCCAGCGGAGTCGCTCCGACAGGAGCGGCACGTACCAACCGACGAGCAGGCTGGCGGGCACGACCAATAGCGTCGTGTAGTGGATTTGTTTGCTGCTCGTGGCCGAGAGGATGACAAACCCGGTGACGAACCAGAGCCACGCGAAACGGAGTCCGGGTGTCGTGCGGCCTTCGCGCCAGGCGAGCCAGAGCGCCGGCGGCAGCAGCAGGCTCCACGGCGCGAACGCGTGAAGGAACGTATAGATGTAGTAGAACCAGGGTCCGGGGTGCTGCGTCTCCTCGCCAAAGGTGGCCGACAACTCCGCCTGCAATTGGGCCAGTGTGTCCGCGCGGCTGAGGAGCCAGGCGTACCAAGGCAGGGCGATCAGCGCAGCGAGGGTGATCCAGCATGCAAGCGAACCCCAGGTCCGTGGCGTCGGGCGCGCGCGGGCCGACACCGCAAACGCGATCCAGGCCGCCACGGGCAACGCAAGCGCGGCCGGGCCCTTGGTGAGGAAGCCCAGGCCCGACGCGAGACCTGCGAGCAGCATCCATCGAAGGTCCTTCCCCTCAAACAGCACGCGATAGCCGCCCCACGCCGCGAGCGCGCTCCACAGGGCGAGAGGGACATCCGTCTCCGCGAGGCGCGACTGTTTCAACAGGATAAAGCAGGTGGCGCAAGACAGCCCGGCCACAAGGGCGCCGCGGCCTGACATCCACGATCGCGCGAGCAACCAGGTGAGGAACGCGAGCGCGGCGCCGGCCGTTGCGGAGGGAAGGCGCGCGAGAAAGGCGGAGTCCGTGGCGCCGCCCGCGCGATACGCTGACGCGACGAGCCAATACTGCAGCGGTGGTTTCCGGTAGCGAGGCGACCCAAGGTAGGTGGGGGCCAGCCAGCTTCCGCCTTCCGCCATTGCGCGCGCCGTCAGCGCCACGCGCAATTCCTGCTCCCGCTGTACGACGGTTGCGCCGAGCCCCGGGAGATAGCACGTCAATGCGACGGCCAGAACCAGCAGACCGCCGATCCATGGCGCCATTCGCGTTGAAGGATCAGGCGGCATGCGCGGAATCAGGGGCGCCGCGCGCGGGTGTTGGTCGGCGCATCATCAAGGAACTTGAAGACGGTTTCGCCGGGTTTCGCGAGGCCGAGTTCCTCGCGGGCAATACGTTCGACGAAGCGCGGATCGGAGAGAAGGCGTTCCTGTTTCGCCTTCAGGTGCTGGAGCATTTCCTTCTCCAGGCGAACCTCCTCCTCCGCCTGTTCCACCTGGCGCTGCATCTCGTTCGCGCGTTGCACCTGTGGATAGAAGGTTCGGACCAGCGCGATCACGACAATGATCGCCAGCGCGGCCCAGGACAGGCGGATGATCAGCGACCAGATGTTCATAGGCCAGACCGACGGAGAGACAAGCGGCGGGGCCGCCGTGAGGCCGCCCCGCCGCGTCATCCTTCCTCAGGTGTTCGAATCAAGCTCCATAGATCGCGGAATCGCCCAGCATCTCTTCGATGCGGAGCAACTGGTTGTACTTGCAGACGCGATCCGTGCGGCTCAGGGAGCCGGTCTTGATCTGGCCCGCGTTCGTCGCAACGGCGATGTCGGCGATGGTCGCATCTTCCGTTTCGCCGGAGCGATGGCTGATGACCGCGGTGTAGTTCGCGCGCTTCGCCATCTCGACGGCTTCCAGCGTCTCGGTCAGGCTTCCGATCTGGTTAACCTTGACGAGGATGGAGTTCGCGGTGCCGGTGTCGATGCCCTTCTTGAGGAACTTGGTGTTCGTCACGAAGAGATCGTCGCCGACCAGCTGGCACTTGTCGCCGATGGCGTCGGTCAGCAGCTTCCAGCCGGCCCAGTCGCCTTCGGCGCAGCCGTCTTCAATGCTGATGATCGGGTACTTCTTGACCCACTTGGCCCAGAACTCGACGAGCTGCTCCGCCGTGCGTTCGGACTTGTCGGATTTCTTGAAGACGTACTTCTTCTTCGCCTTGTCATAGAACTCGCTGGAGGCCACGTCGAGCGCGAGGAAGATGTCCTTGCCCGCGGTGTAGCCCGCGTTTGCGATCGCCTCGAGGATCACCTCGATCGCGTGCTCATTGCCCTTCAAGACGGGCGCGAAGCCGCCTTCATCGCCGACGGCGGTGCTCAGACCGAGCTTCTTCAGCACGGACTTCAGGGCGTGGAAGACTTCGGTGCCCATGCGCAGGCCGTCCGAGAAGCGCTTGGCGCCTTTCGGGATGATCATGAATTCCTGCACATCGATCGGGGCGTCCGAGTGCGCGCCGCCGTTCATGATGTTCATCATCGGGACCGGGAGCACCTTGGCGTTCGTGCCGCCGATGTAGCGGAAGAGGGGCAGGTCGAGTTCATTCGCCGCCGCGTGCGCGGTCGCGAGGGAGACGCCGAGGATGGCGTTCGCGCCGAGTTTCGATTTCGTCTCGGTGCCATCGAGCTGGATCATCGCGCGGTCGACGCCGGTCTGGTCGAAGACGTCATGGCCGACGAGGGCCTTGCGGATGGGGCCATTGACATTGGCGACGGCTTTCTGCACGCCTTTACCGAGATAGCGCTTCTTGTCGCCGTCGCGCAGTTCGATGGCTTCGTGTTCGCCGGTGGACGCGCCCGACGGCACCGCGGCGCGGCCTTTGGCGCCGCTGGCGAGGTGGACATCGACTTCGACGGTGGGGTTGCCGCGGGAATCAAGGATCTCGCGGCCGATGATGTGGACGATTTCGGACATATTCGCTCCTATAACGTTAGGGGTGACAAACCGTCCGAACGTAGAGAACCCGCCCCGGCATTTCAAGCGGGGAAGGAGGCAAGTTCCAAGGCCGCGCGAGGGCTACCAGGCCAGCGGCTCGCTGTCGGTCAGTTCCCGGACCCGCCGTTCGATGATTTCGTCGCGCCGGCCCTGACGTTCGTCAAGCATCTGGCGAATCTTCTTCAGCCGGGTCTCCATCTTGGCCAGCCGTTCGGCCCGCAGTCGTTCGCGAAGATCAAAACTCTTCTCCAGTGAGGCCTTCAGGGCGGCCCGCGCCTTTTCCCGTTCATCCGCCGTCCCGGCCTCGCGAACGGAGCGGGCCCGCTCGCGCGTCTCGAGTTCGAGCCGATCCAGCTCCGGACTGTCCACCTGCATCGCGTCGGCGTCCCCGCGCGGATGGGGTCGGAATTCAGCGTCCCGCCTGCCACCCGGCTTCACACCGCCCACTTCCTCCCGCCGCTGGCGCGCTTCGGTCAGGCGGCGAGTCAGTTCCTCGCGGAAGGCTTCGGGATCGCTCTCGCGAAGCTGGCGGAGGTGCTCGAACTCCTCCGGATTCGTTTTCTTGATATGCTCAAAGAATCGATGCACGGGCGGATGCCCGCCGGGCCCGGGTCCGCGCGGCTCGCCCATCGGGGGTGGGGGGACGTCTGCTTCGGGACCGGACGGCTGGGCCGGTGCGGAGAGACTCACCATGGAAATCAGCATCAGGGCGAGGCCATGTGTTCTCTTCATATGGTGATTCCCTCCATCGCGAGCAATTCTCGGATCAGTTGTTCTTCGTCCGCCAACGGTGCGGCGCTCGCCTGATCCTCCGCTGTGGAGGACAACAGCCACTCCTGTAGTGCATCCAACTCCGCGTCCACCCCGTCTTCCCACGCCAGCGCCTCGACCTGCGGTTGCTCCGCGACATCCGTACGCATAGATCCCGAAAGCGCCACCCAGAGCCCCAGCGCCAGCACGAGCGCCGCGGTGACGCCCGCAAGCGCGGGCCACCAGCGATGAATCCGATCGGGCGCGAGCGCCAGCGTCTCGCGCCGGTCCGGCGCCGCGTGCAGCCGCGCGTGAATGGCCTCCGCCGTGTGAGAACCGGGCTGGGCCACGGACCACGCCCGCGCCTCGCGCGCCAGTCGCGCGACATCCGCCTCAAACGCGCGCGCTTCCGGGTCACGCGCCAGCAGGCGCTCCAGCCGCCGGGTGCGCCAGCGCCCCAGCTCTCCGGCGCTCCGCAGCAGTATCCAGCGCTCGATTTTATCGCGTTTCATGATCGTTCCCCGCTCCCGGTTCGTACTCTCTTAATTCAGAACGCAGTTTGCGCACCGCATATTGCATCCGCGCCAGCGCGGTGTTGATGGAGACGCCCTGGATGCGCGCGATCTCCTTGAACGGGACGTCCCCTTCCGTGCGCAGCAGGAACACCTCGCGTTGTTCCGGCGGCAGCCGGCTGACCGCCTCGCCGATCACCCCCTGCACGTCAACCGACACCGCGGCCTGCGCCGGCGAGGGGCGCGGTTCCGCCAGGCGTTCCACCAGCGGTTGTCCATCCTCCGTCGATGCGTGGTCGAGCGAGGTCAGGCGGTTGGTCTTGCGCACCCGGTCAATCACCAGGTTGTGCGCGATCCGGAAGAGCCAGCTCAGGAACCGGTCGTCCCGGTAGCGGTCCAGGTTGCGCATCGCGCGCACCCAGACCTCCTGGAAAATCTCATCCGCGTCCGCGTGCCCCTCCATCATCTTGGCAATGAACCCGTAGAGCGGTCGGCGCGTATGCTCCACGAGGCGGCCGAGCGACTCGACCTGCCCCGCGCGATACTCGGCGAGCCATTGTTTTTCCAGCGGATCCATGGAAACCAGCGCGTCCACCTCATTAAGAACGGTGGACCCCTCCCGTTTAGTGTGATTTGCAACGTCTGTAAAAACTTTTTGCGGCGTTTGCAACGTCTGTAAAAAACGTTCGCGATTGTATTTGCGCGGGGGCGCGCTATCGTGCCCGCTTTGGACGAGGATGGACGGATGATCGACACGACCGAATTGAATCAGCGCGTGGAGTTCATCCAGCGGAAGCTGGATGAGCTAAGGGGGTTTCTTTGACGTCGCTTCACGGAAGCGCGAGCTAGAGGAACTGGAGGCGCAGGCCACGGCCCCGGGGTTCTGGGACGACCCGCAAAAGGCGCGCGGCCTCATCGACAAGACCAACGCGCTCAAGGCGCGGATCGAGCCGTTTGAAAAGCTCCTGGGCGATCGCGAGGACGTGGCGATCATGCTGGAACTCGCGGCGGAGGAAGCCGTGGGACCCGCGCGCGATGCGGCGTATGCGGAGGCGGACGCGGCGCTCAAGAAACTGGAGGCGGACTACCGCCGCTATGAGTTGCAGGCGCTGTTGTCGGAGCCGTTCGACATCCACAACGCCTATGTGAACATCAACGCGGGCGCGGGCGGCACGGAGTCCTGCGACTGGGCGATGATGCTGTACCGGATGTACACGCGCTATTGCGAGGAGCACGGGTTCACTGTGGAGCTGCTCGACATGCAGCGCGGCGACGAGGCGGGCATCAAGAGCGCGTCGCTTTACGTCACGGGGCCTTACGCCTACGGCTATCTCAAGGCCGAGCGCGGCGTGCACCGCCTCGTGCGCATCAGCCCGTTTGACTCGGCGAAACGCCGCCACACCTCCTTCGCGGCGCTTGATGTGGTGGCCGAGGTGGATGACGAGATTGAGGTTGAGATCAACGAAAAGGACCTGCGCGTCGACACCTACCGTTCGAGTGGCGCGGGCGGACAGCACGTCAACAAGACTGACTCCGCGGTGCGCATCGTCCACCTGCCGACGGGCATCGTCGTGCAATGCCAGGCGGAGCGCTCGCAGCACTCGAACCGCGACAAGTGCATGAAGATGCTGCGCGCGAAGCTCTACGAGTACGAGGCGGACAAGAAGCGTCGCGAGATGGAGAAGTTTTACGGCGAGAAGGGCGAAATCGCGTGGGGTCGCCAGATCCGCAGCTACGTGTTGCAACCGTACACGATGGTGAAGGATCACCGGACGGACTTCGAAGTCGGGCAGGCCGACCGGGTCCTTGATGGCGAACTCGACGGATTTATCGAGGCCTACCTGCGCATGGGGAAGACCGGGTGAACATCCTCCAAAAAATCATGGCGGACAAGCGCCGGGAGATCAGCGCGCGACGGGAACGCGTTTCTTTAAAGGAGATGGAGCGCCAGGCCCGTGACCGGCGCGATCCGCCGTCCTTCCTGCGCGCGCTGCGGGCCAAACCGGTCGGCCTGATCGCCGAGGTGAAGCGCCGTTCGCCATCGGCCGGGCTGATCCGCACGCCTTTCCACCCGGCGACCATCGCGCGCGCGTATGAGGCGGGCGGCGCGCAGGCGTTGTCGGTGCTGATGGATGGACCGTACTTTGGCGGAGGCGAGGAGGATTTCGCGGTCGTGCGCGGTGCGGTCGGCTTGCCGTTGTTGTACAAGGAATTTGTGCTGGATCCGTGGCAGGTGTTTCACGCCCGCGCATTGGGCGCGTCTGCGATCCTGCTGATTGTGGCGGCGTTGCCCCGCCGTGCGCTCGCGGCGCTGCACGCGCAGGCGCTGGACGCCGGGCTGACCCCGCTCGTCGAGGTGCATGACCGCCGCGAGATGAAGGTGGCGGTGGACCTGGGCGCCACGTGCATCGGGATCAACAACCGCAACCTGAAGACGTTTGTGACGACGCTCGACACGACGTTCAGCCTGTCGGCCCTCGCGCCGCGGGGGTGTTGTCTGGTCAGTGAAAGCGGCATCGCGTCGCCGGAGGACGTCGTGCAGGTGCGCGAGGCCGGCGCGTCGGCCGTGTTGGTAGGCGAGCACCTGTTGCGCCAGCGCAATCTGCGGCGGGCGGTCCGGAACCTGATGGGGCGGGCATGGGCTGTTTCGTAAAAATATGCGGCATCGCGAACGCGGCGGATGTGCGCGCGGTGGCGGAGCTGCGGCCTGATGCGATGGGGTTCGTCTTCTGGCCGGGTTCGCGCCGCGCGGTGAAGGCGGACGACGTCGGCGCGTGGTTGCGCGACGTGCCCGCCGGGATCAAGCGGGTGGGGGTTTTCGTGGACGCCGCGCCGGATGACGTCCTGGAACTCATGGAGCGCGCGGGCCTGGACGCCGCGCAACTGCACGGCCACGAAACATCGGCCGCCTTTGCCCGTTTTCCGAAACCCATCTGGCGCGCGGTGTCGCTTCGTCCGGGGATGGCCCCGGATCTGAGCGGCTGGTCCGTTGACGCGTACCTTGTGGACACCTATAGTTCGCAGACTCCGGGTGGAACCGGGCAGGTCGGCGACTGGCCGGCGGCGCGCGCCTTCGTTGCGCAATCGCCGAAACCGGTGCTGCTGGCCGGCGGATTAACGCCGGAGAATGTGCGCGAAGCGCTGCGGGCGGTGAGGCCGTGGGGCGCGGACGTGAGTTCCGGCGTGGAGGCCGGGCCGGGCAGGAAGGATTTGGATAAAGTCAGGAGATTCATCGAACAATGCCGCGCGGAATAACAGAGCCCGACAGCCTTGGCCATTTCGGGCCATACGGCGGGATGTACGTGCCGGAGACCCTGATGTCTCCGCTGCAGGACCTTATTGCTGAGTATGCGCGCGTCCGCCGCGATCCCGCGTTCAAGCGCGAGTTGAATGCCTACCTGCGCGACTTTGTCGGACGCCCGACGCCGCTCTACCACGCGCAACGCCTCTCCGCGGAGGTGGGCGCGAAGGTGTACCTGAAACGAGAGGACCTCTGCCACACCGGCGCGCACAAGATCAACAACTCGCTCGGCCAGGTCCTGCTCGCCCGGCGGATGGGGAAGAAACGGATCATCGCGGAAACCGGCGCGGGCCAGCACGGCGTCGCCACGGCCACGGTGTCGGCGATGTTCGGCATGTCCTGCGTGATCTACATGGGCGCGGTGGACATGGAGCGCCAGGCCCTGAACGTTTCGCGCATGCGGCGCCTCGGCGCCACGGTGGTGCCGGTGACGGCGGGCCAGAAAACGCTGAAGGAGGCGATCAGCGAGGCGATGCGCGACTGGGTGACGAATGTGCGCACCACGCACTACATTCTCGGGTCCGCGCTCGGCGCCCATCCGTATCCGATGATGGTGCGTGATTTCCAGAGTGTGATCGGACGGGAGGCGCGCCGGCAGATCCTCGCGAAGGAAGGCCGACTGCCCACGCACGTCGTCGCCTGTGTCGGCGGCGGCAGCAATGCGATCGGCATTTTTTATCCGTTCATTCGTGATACGCGCGTGCGGTTGATCGGCGTGGAAGCGGGGGGTGAGGTTATCCGCCCCGGCCGCCATGCCGCGCGCTTCGCCGGCGGGCGCGTGGGCATTTTGCAGGGCACCCGGACGTATGTCTTGCAGGACGCCGACGGGCAGATCCAGCTCACGCATTCGGTGAGCGCGGGGCTCGACTATGCCGCCATCGGGCCCGAGCATGCGTTGTTGCGCGAGTTGAAACGCGCGGAGTACCACCACGCGAGCGACGCCGAGGCGATGAAGGGCGTGAATGCGCTGTGCCGTCTCGAGGGCATCCTGCCGGCGCTGGAGACGGCGCACGCGGTGGCGTACGTGCTCAAGACGAGGAAGCAGTTCAAGCCGCGCGACCTCGTCGTCATCAACATCTCGGGTCGCGGCGACAAGGACGTCCAGCAGATGGAGGCGTGGGATGCCGCGCAAGCGGCCCAGGGGAGTGGGGGATGAGTGTGCGCAGCATGACGGGCTATGGGCGGGCCTCCCTCCAGCAGGGCGGATTGCGCGTCGAGGTCGAGATCAGCTCCGTCAACCGCAAGCAACTGGACATCGCGCTTTCCCTGCCGCGCGCGCTGAACCGTCTCGAAGCGCGCATCCACGAGGAAATCGCGCGCGTGCTCTCCCGGGGCCGCATTTCGGTCGACATCTCCGTGCGCCGGAGCGGCGCCCAGGCGCACGACCGGGTTCGCCTGAACGAGGGGCTCGCGCGCGCGTATGTGACTGCGCTGCGTCCCGCGGGCCGTCGCCTGGGCCTCGCCGATGATCTGCGCCTTTCCCACCTGCTCGCGTTGCCCGGCCTGCTTCATGTCGAGGCGGCCGAGGAGGACGCCGAGCGTGTGTGGCCGCCGCTGCAACAGGCGCTCCAGCGCGCGCTGGGCAAACTTGACCAGATGCGCCGCCGCGAGGGCGCCGCGCTGGCCCGCGATTTGAACGCGCGGATTGGATTGATGGAGCGAAT
>CALKUH010000048.1 GCA_937996795.1 uncultured Verrucomicrobiota bacterium
GGTGACTTCCCGCGTGGTGCTGGTCAACGGAACCGGCGGCACGCAGATTGTCGAGCGGGCGGAATTTACGATCGAGCCGCCGGAGGATATTGGGCAAAGATACCCGATTGTGTTCAGAAGCAGAGTCAAGTCTGGAGTCTTCTTGGTCGACAATATACTCGGAGCTTGGCCGGACGATGGAATAACCAGCAACGAGACGTTCATTCTGAAGGTAGAAATTGAGCCAGAGCTGAACCCATTGCCAGAGGAGTTCGTGGTTTGGAATACCCTTAGTGTCGCAACACCGCCAGACAACACGTTGATTGCGACCAATAGACGAGTAAACCCGGGAATTGAACAGATAATTATCACAGTACCGCCGGCCGGAGTTACTAATCGCGTGGTTATACACTTGCCTGATGTTGGTCCGTATGATGAGGCAGCTTTTGCTCTCAATCATCCCATTATGGCATCGCTTGCATTGTACTATGGTAGCGTGGCGCAGGATTACGCAGAAGGTTTGCAGGGACCGGGTGTAGATGACCAGTATGTCAATGCAATCCAGCATTCTTACTGGACGGCGCTAATGGCTGCGGATTCAGTGCTTGAATCGGGCGGTGCAATCATGGCGTCAGATGCGCACGAGCGAAGCAACCGCTTGAATGGTGGAACCGCAGGAGACTCAGTAATGGATATCAGAAACAATTACATAGGAACACTATCTGCCGGAACAAACGCGCTGGCCGAACTAGACGCGAGGTGGCTGGACGGCGATCTTTATAGAACACAGTCAAATTCAATCATGATCATAAAATCCAATGGCCAAAAAGTTTACCCGCTGCATTGAAATACGAACCGCGCTCGTGGCTGCAGGCCTGTTGGCAGTCGGAGCCTGGATGTGGTTTCGTTTGATTGCTCCATTGCCATTCGATTCGGCAACCTGGCGACAATGGCCGTCAAGCGGACGTCATGTCCGGTATCGCATGAGCTCGGATATAATTGAACGCATGATGCAGAAAGAGGTTGTGACCTGTAGTGATCTGATCGGGATGCTGGGATCTCCAAATCGATCAAGTTACCCGCCAGAGAGCAAGCATTTCGATGGGGAAGGATTTATGCAATATCCGCTCGGAAGCCGTCCGGGTCTATTCGGAGGGAATCAATACTATCTTTTGCTCACCTTTGATCATGAGTGCCTTCTCGTGTCATGCCAAATCCACCCCGAGTGAGGAGCAAAATGAGAACTACTCGCATTATTTCGGTCGCTACACTTTGTCTCGTTGTCCATTGCTTTGAGGTGTCTGGATCTCCACCTCTTGGTGAGCGGGCTGGTCTTGCGTGGCAATCTGTATCAGCTTCTGAGTCATGCTTGGGGCGGCATGTTGATGAGTTCCGGCAACAACATCCTTCCGCGAGCGCCGTTACTCTATTCAAATCTTCGCGAACTCGCGTTCATTCCGAGCCATCGCGCGAAACCTTCATAGAGAGAAGCGATACCGCTGGCGTCATTCGCGCTTTTTCATATTTGTTCGAGGATGGAAGGTGTGCGGCGGTCTCAATCGAAGAACTTCACTCTACACCGATTGAGATGGATGTGTTTCGTAATATTGCGAGTCAAATCAGCGCTCGTGTCAAAGGATATCCCCGACACATGGTCGAATTTGGAAAATCGCACGCCAGTCCGGCGCTTGTGTGGATCTCGGGTACCCGTCACTTTCTTGTTTCTTGCCCCACATTTTCGAGCAACGGCCAGTCGCGGATCAAAATCGTTATTGCCGATCAGGGAGGTCTGCCATCGCTAATCGGGCCACTTCGTCCGCTTTCCGATGACGAGAACGAGTTCAGTGATGTGCTTCACTCCATCGCGCCGACTGACGCGCGACAATAATGCGCGACTGTAAGCCGTGTGGCGGAAGCTCTGCTCTGTTCTACAGTACACCCATCGTTAGGCCGTAAACTTGGGCGCAGTGAATTTGATCCTACGGGGACGCGGGTTGAGGGTCATCCGCACGCAGGCCGAGGCGGCGGAGGATCCAGCGGCCCATTTTCTTCTCCTTTTCCCAGAAGAAGCGGAACTGGCCGAGCAGGGCGCCGTAGACCAGCAGGAAGAGCTGGTAAGCGGGGAAAACGACCAGCAGCCAGACGATGGTTTTCAACCACACGGGGGTCTGGCCGTCGAAATGGAGCAGATGAAACACCCAGGTGCGGGTGGGCAGGATCGACATGCCCGCGAGGGAGAACACCACCATCACGAGGACCACCTGCCAGAAGGAATGCAGGCCCCAGCGCTGTTGGAGTTTGGAAAACATGAATGCGCGGCCCGACCGGCGTGCGACTACAAGGTGAATGCGGAAAAGGATGCCAGCAGCAGCAGGACGATGCACACCCAGCGAAGACCGTCGCCATTTGAGCGCTTTTTGGCGATGGGCAGCAGCGCGCCGATCGCGAACAGGACCATGAACTTCAGGCCGACCACCCCGTTGAAGTGGCCGCCCATCGTGTGGCCTTTGATGGACCCGTACATCAGTGCGCCAAAGAGCAGGCCGAGACCGAGCAGGATGTTCCACAGGCGGGTGGCGCTGCGCAGGGTGGAGGCGTCCATCCGGGATGAGGTGGAGAGCCCGAGTTGGTAGACAAGCAGTCCGCCCAGCAGGCCGACCATGCAGACGACGTGAAGCCAGCGCAGGATTTCGTAAGAAGACATCGGCATCCCCTCCAGGCCGCACGCAAGGCGCGGCGACTAACGCGCGCCCGTCTTCCGGGTGCGCTCCGCGACAAGGTCCTTCGAATCGGAAGGATTTTCAAGGGCTTTCGATTCGTCCACGAGCAGGACGACCGCCTCGCGGGTCACTTCCACCACGCCTTCGCCGGTGTAGAAGAAGCGTTCCCCTTCCTCCGTGCGAACCGTGGCGAGGCCCGGCTGGACCGCGGCGATCATCGGGGCGTGGCCCGACAGAATGCCGAACCCGCCGCTGGCGCCGGGCAGCATGACCGACGAGGTCCGGCCTTCGAAGGCCTTTCCGGAGGGACTCAGGATGGAGAACGCAAACGTGCTCATGGCCTATTTCGCCGATTCGCGGAGCTTCTTGGCCTTCGCCAGCACGTCGTCGATGTGGCCGACCATGTAGAACGCCTGCTCCGGGATGTCGTCGTGTTTGCCCTCGAGGACTTCCTTGAACGAGCGCACGGTGTCCGCGACCTCGACGTATGAACCGTGCATACCGGTGAACTGTTCGGCGACGTGGAACGGCTGGGAGAGGAAGCGCTGGATCTTGCGGGCGCGCGAGACGGTCTGGCGGTCCTCCTCCGACAACTCGTCCATGCCCAGGATCGCGATGATGTCCTGCAGTTCCTTGTAGCGCTGGAGCAGTTCCTTCACGCCGCGCGCCACCTTGTAGTGCTCCTCGCCCACGACGTCAGGCGTCAGGACGGAGGAGGAGGAGGCCAGTGGGTCCACGGCGGGATAAATGCCGAGTTCCGCGATCGGGCGCGACAGCTCCGTGGTGGCGTCCAGGTGCGCGAAGGTCGTGGCCGGCGCCGGGTCGGTGTAGTCGTCGGCGGGCACGTAGACGGCCTGGATCGAGGTGATCGAGCCGTTTTTCGTCGAGGTGATGCGCTCCTGCAATTCGCCCATGTCGGTGGAGAGGGTGGGCTGGTAGCCCACCGCGGAGGGGATGCGGCCCAGCAGCGCGGACACTTCGGCGCCGGCCTGGGTGAAGCGGAAGATGTTGTCCACGAACAGCAGCACGTCCTGGCGCATGTCGTCGCGGAAGTGTTCCGCGATGGTCAGCGCGGAGAGCGCGACGCGCGCGCGCGCGCCGGGCGGTTCATTCATCTGGCCGAACACCATCGCGGTTTTGTCGATAACGCCGGATTCCTTCATTTCGCGGAACAGCGCCGTGCCCTCGCGCGTGCGCTCGCCGACGCCGGCGAACACGGAGTAGCCGCCGTGCTCGGTGGCGATGTTGCGGATGAGTTCCTGGATCAGCACGGTCTTGCCCACGCCCGCGCCGCCGAAGAGGCCGATTTTGCCGCCCTTTTTGTACGGGGCGAGCAGGTCGATGACCTTGATGCCGGTGACGAGGATGGTGTCCTTCGTATCCTGCTGGTCGAACGAGGGGGCGGGGCGGTGAATCGGCATCGCCTTCTCGGCCTTGACCGGGCCGGCGTTGTCGATCGGCTCGCCGAGCAGGTTCATGACGCGGCCCAGCGTGCCGACGCCGACGGGCATCAGGATCTCGCGACCGGTGTTGGTCACCTCGGTGCCGCGTTTCAAGCCGTCGGTCGTGTCCATCGCGATGGTGCGCACGGCGTTGTCGCCGAGGTGCTGCGCCACTTCGAGCGTGAGATTGTTCGGCTCATTGCTGATGAAGGGATTGTTCAGCTTGAGCGCCGCGTGGATGGCGGGCAGGTGGCCCGAGGGAAATTCAACATCCACCACCGCGCCCATGACCTGGGACACGCGTCCGGTGCTTTTCTCTGCTGTGGCTGAAACTGAGCTCATATCGTTATCTCCTGACACCTGAAACCTGACACCCGGTTAACCCTTCAACGCCTCCGCACCCGACACGATTTCGATCAGTTCCTTCGTGATCGACGCCTGCCGCGCGCGGTTGCGCAGGAGCGTATAGGTGCGGATCATCTTGCTGGCGTTGCTGGTCGCGCTGTCCATCGCGGTCATGCGCGCGCCGTTCTCGCCGGCGGCGTTTTCCAGCAGCGCGAAATACACTTCGAAGTCGACGATTTTGGGCAACAGGGTCGCGAGCAACTCCGCCTGTTTGGGCTCCAGGATGTAGTTGTCCTGGATCTGGCGCGCGCCGACGGCGATCGACTGCGGTTCGATGGGCAGCAGTTTGCGGATCACCGGCCGCTGTGAGAGCGGGTTGATGAAGTGGTTGTAGGCGATGTAGACCTCGTCCACCGCGCCGCCGAGGAAGGCCTGGCGCAGATCCGTGCCGATATGCAGGGCGTCCGACGGGCCGGGCCGCTGCGTGATGCCCTCGTAGTGCTTCTCCACCGCGACGCGGTTGCGGAAGAAGAGCCAGCCGCGCCGGCCCGCGAAGCTGAAGCGGAAATTCTTCTCCTGCTGCTGCGGCATGTGCATCCAGCGCGACAGGTGCTTGATGAGGTTGTTGTTGAAGCCGCCGCACATGCCCTTGTCCGACATGACCACCAGCACGAGGCTGCGTTTCGTCTCCGCGGGCTTCTGCAGGAGCGGATGCGCCCGGTGATCGACGGACGCGGCGAGGCGTCCGAGCATCTCGGAGAGTTTTTCCGCGTAGTGGAGCGCCTTCCGCTGCGCATCCATCGTGCGATAGAGCTTGCTGGCCGCGACCATTTTCATGGTCTTGGTCATCTTGCGCGTGTTGGCCAGGCTGGCCAGCTTCGCCTTATATTCTTTGAGGGAAGGCATGATCGTTGAAGGAACCGGTGTCCAGTGATCGGTGGCCGGTCACTGAATACCGGTTACCGGTTACTTCTTCAAAAACGTCCGCTTGAACTCCGTGAGCGCGTCGACCAGCGCCTTTTTCACGTCGTCGGTCATCGCTTTCTTTTCCATGAAGAGGCGCACAACCCCGGCGTAAGCGCCGTCGAGCGCCTCGCACAACTTGCGCTCGAATTCCTTGACCTGGCTGACGGGCACGTCGTCCAGGAAGCCGTTGGTGCCGGCGAAAATGATCGCGACCTGTTTGGCGACGGGCATCGGCTCGTGCACGCCCTGCTTCATGATTTCCATGAGGCGCTGGCCGCGGTCGAGCTGCTTGCGCGTCGCGGGGTCGAGGTCGGAGGCGAACTGCGAGAAGGCCGCGAGTTCGCGGAACTGCGCCAGTTCGAGCCGCAGCGAGCCGGCGACCTGTTTCATGCCCTTGACCTGCGCGTCGCCGCCGACGCGGGACACCGAGAGGCCGGCGTTCATGGCCGGGCGCTGGCCCGCGTTGAACAGGTCGGACTCGAGGAAGATCTGCCCGTCGGTGATCGAAATCACGTTCGTCGGGATGTAGGCGGACACGTCGTTCGCCTGCGTCTCGATGATCGGCAGCGCGGTCAGCGAACCGCCGCCCTTTTCGGCGCTCATCTTCGCCGCGCGTTCGAGCAGGCGGCTGTGGAGATAGAAAATGTCGCCGGGATAGGCTTCGCGGCCGGGCGGGCGGCGCAGCAGCAGCGAGAGCTGGCGGTAGGCCTGCGCCTGCTTGGTGAGATCGTCGTAGATGATCAGCGCGTGCTGGCCGTTGTCGCGGTGGTACTCCGCCATCGCGGCGCCGGTGTAGGCGGCGAGGAACTGCATCGGCGCCGGGTCCGACGCGGTGGCGGCGATGATCGTCGTGTACTCCAGCGCGCCGTATTGCTTCAGCTTCTCGGCGACCTGGACGACGGTCGAGCGCTTCTGGCCGATGGCGACGTAGAAGCAGCGGACGTTTTCTCCGCGCTGGTTGATGATCGTGTCGATGGCGATGCTGGTCTTGCCCGTCTTGCGGTCGCCGATGATCAGCTCGCGCTGGCCGCGGCCGATGGGGGTGAGGGCGTCGATCACCTTCAAGCCCGTCTGCATCGGCTCCTTCACGTCCTGGCGGTCGATGATGCCCGGCGCCTTGAGTTCAATGGGGCGGGTTTCCTTGGCCGCGATCGGCGGGCCGCCGTCGATCGCCGTGCCGAGCGCGTCCACGATGCGGCCCGCGAGCGCGTCGCCGACGGGGACGGAGGCGATCTGGCCCGTGCGGCGCACTTCGTCGCCTTCGCGCACGGATTCGACATCGCCGAACACGCAGACGCCGACGTTGTCCGTCTCCAGGTTCAGCGCGAGGCCGCGGATGCCGTTCTTGAACTCGACGAGCTCGTTGGCCATCACGTTCGACAGGCCGTGCACGCGCGCGATGCCGTCGCCGACGCTGATGACCGTGCCGGTCTCGTAGGTGTCGGACTTGAGTTCAAAATCCGCGAGCTGCTTCTTCAGGATCGCGGTGACTTCTTCGGGTTTGATCTGGAGCGCCATGATGTACCTCTAGGCCGTAAGCAGGGAACGATGCAGTTTGTCGAGTTGGTGATTCACGCTGAAATCATAGATGGTGTCGCGCACGCGGACCTGGAAGCCGCCGAGCAGGGAAGGGTCCACCCGCGTGCTCGCGTGCAGCGTGCGGTTGAGCCGCACGGACATGCGGTCGATGATGCCGCGCACCTGTTCGTCCGGCAGCGCGCGCGCGGAGACGATCTCCACGGGCTGGATGCCGCGGGCCTCATAACAGAGGTCCTCGAACGCGCGGATGACATCCACGAGCAGCCCTGCGCGTCCCTTGTCCGCCAGGAACAGCACGAAGCGCAGGGTGAGCGCGTGCGCGCGATTATGCAGGAGCTCGCGCCAGGCGCGTACACGGATTTCGGACGTGAGTCCGTGCGGGTGCAAGAGGGGGGCGAGGGCGGGGGACCCGGCATGACGCGCGATCTCCGCCAGGTCCGCCTGCACGACGTCGAGCTGGCCCTGTTCCTGGGCCAGTTCAAACAACGCGCGGGCATAGCGGCGGGCGACGGGGGATCGGGTCATCGGTTACACCTGTTGCAGGAGCCGGTCCACGAGGGAGCGGCTGCGCGGCTCGTCCAGTTGTTCCGCGAGGATCTTGCGCGAGAGGCCGACGGCGAGGTCCGCGCTCTCGCGGCGGATATCCGCGATGGCTTTTTCATGCGCCGTCTTGATTTCGCGCTGGGCGTTCGCGAGCAGGATGTTTGCCTCGTCGCGCGCCCTGGCCTCGATGGTGTTGGCCGATTCCACAGCGGCGTGGCGCGCCTGCTCAATGATCTGGCGGGCTTTCGCGTCCGCCTCGTCGATGAGTTGCTTGCGCTTCTCCTCGATGCGCGCGTATTCCTCGCGGGACAGGCGGGCTTCCTCGAGGGCGTCCCGGATCTGTTTTTCACGCTGGTCGAGCGCGGTGAGGATCGGCTTCCAGGCGACCTTGTAGAGCAGCAGCGCGAGGATGCCGAAGGTGAGCCAGGTCAGGCCCATCATGTGTCCGCTGACCTGGATCGGGTTGTTCCCGCCCTTGCCGCCGGACGCCGGCTGCTCTGTATAGGATGTGGTGGTGTCCGCCATGGCGGGCCGATTACTTCAGCACGCCGAGCAGGCAGACGACCGCGGCGAACAGCGCCACGCCTTCGATCAGCGCCGCGGCGATGATCATCGCGCCCTGGATTTTCGGGGCGGCTTCCGGCTGGCGGGCGATGCCTTCCATCGCGGACGCCGCGAGTTTGCCAATGCCGAACCCGGCGCCAATCGTCACCAGACCCGCGCCAACTGCTGCCAATGCTGCTGCTTCCATGTTTCTTCTCCTTATTCGTTCACGTTCTCGTACACGTTCCCTGATCCGGCTGCTTCCCGTCCTCAATGCGCGGGATGATGAACCTGCGCAATGAACATCGCGGAAAGTAGCGTAAAGACATAGGCCTGCAACAGGGCCACGACAATTTTCAGCACGTAGATGCCGACGGCCAGGCCGATGGAGGCGAAGGCGTAGGGCCCGAACATCACCACGAGCCCGATCAGGGTGTAGATGACGACGTGTCCGGCGAACATGTTGGCGAAGAGACGGATCGTCAGCGAGAACGTCTTGATGAACATGCCCATGAACTCGATGGGCGTCAGCAGGATCAGCACCGGCCACGGCACGCCGTGCGGGATGAAGGCGTGGATGAAGCCGGACACGCCGTTCTTGTAGATGGCGCCGAAGATCATCACGGCCAGCGTGGTGGTGGCGAGGGCGGCGGTGACATTGACATTGGCGGTGGCCGTGGCGAACAGCGGGATGAGGCCCATCAGGTTCAGTGTGAGGATGAAGAAGAAGAAGGAGCACAGCAGCGGCGTCATCTTCCGCCCGTCCTCGGCGCCGAGGTTCGGGATCGCGATGCCATCGCGGACGAACAGTACCAGCACTTCCAGCAAATTCGCGAGTCCGCGCGGCACCGGGTCGCGCCGGCGGAAGGCGAGGGCGAACGCCGCGAGCAGGAACACGGATGCGAGCACGAGCATAAGGCCGTGCAGCGTGAGCCATTCCGGCAGCGGGAGTTTGGCGAAGGGCAGCTTCCAGTAGTCGTGATTCTGCGCCTTGTCCATCACGTAGGACATGACCGCCTCGTTGCGGGCGGCCTGGTCGGTGGCGGAGGCGGCGACTGTGGCGGTATCGGCCATGGTCAGGCAGCCTCCATGGGGCGGGACGCCAGCATGCGCGCTACCAGCGCAATTTCCGCGGTCATCATCGCGGCATACATCATCAAGACGCTCCACGCCGTGCCGGCGGCCGGCAGGCCCGCGGCGAGGCCGGCGGCCAGCGCCACGACGAGAAAGGCGACGCGAAGGAACCCGCTGCCCAGCGCCGGCCCCAGGGCCAGTTCGCCGCGCGCGAGGGAGCGGCGGTACACGCGCCAGCCCGCGACGCTCTGCGCGAGACCGATAAAGACGCCGAAGAGCCAGGCTTCCGGGGCAAACGCGCCCGGCGCAAGGGACGCAAGCGTTGCGCCGACAACCGCCGCGCCTGCCAGGATGTACAGTTCAACTCGCATCGTGATTCCGCTTCTCCGACTGCTCCGCTGTGCGGTTCATCGCCCGCACCAGCTTCCAAACTTCATACCCCATGTAAAACAAGCCGAGCGCAACGCCGGCGAGCGTGAAGGCCACGCCACCGCCGCGTTTGCGATCCAGCCAATACCCCCCGCCCGCGAAGACCAGCATGCCCACGGCCAGCTGCATTCCCAATCCGGCCGCAGGTCCCGGCCCCGATGGGGTGGACGCAGGCCCGGTTGTAGGCCGATCAGACATAGTGGACTCCCAAGGCACTCCGTGCGGGAGAGGGTGTGAGGGATAACGATGGAGCGTATTCAAGTCCAGCAAAAACGGAAAAAATCGGACGGTCCGTTTTATTGGTATTTTATAGGGGATTTGCTGATCTTTCGGAATCCGCGCCGATCTCGTTTGCGCCTTTCGCCGCGCTTGTTTAAGCTGGCGGTGAAGACGGCGCTTGAGCGCGGGAAAGGAGCCTCCATGAATCATGCATCCATCGTCCGGCAGTACCTGCGCGAACGGCGCGGCGAGGAGCTGGTCGCGGAGTCGTTTCCGTTTGTGACGATTTCCCGGCAGGCCGGCGCGGGCGGGCACGCGCTGGCGCGCGAAATCCTGCGGCGGCTGGAGAAGCGGCATCCGGGCGAGTTCTCGGAAGAGTGGGAGGTCTTCGACCACAAGCTATGCCTGCTGATCGCGGAGGACGAGAAACTTGGCATTTCGTTCGACCGTCTGCTCTCCGAGGAATACCACTCGGAGGTTGAGGAAGTGGTCTCCGATCTTCTCGCGCAACGGTCCCAGCGGTATGCGGTTTACAAGCGCATTTTCGAGATCGTCCGCATCCTCGCCACGCTCGGCAAATGCGTCATCGTCGGGCGCGGCGGCATGTGTGTGACCGGCGACATGCCGCTCGGTGTCCACATCCGCCTGGTCGCGGGCGAAGAGGTCCGCGTGAAGCGCATGATGAAACTGCTGGAGGTGGGTGAGGCCGAGGCCCATCGCGCCCTGCGTGAACAGGACAAGAGCCGGCATCGGATGGTGAAGGACTTTTTCGGACGCGACATCGACGACCCCCTCCTGTATGATGCCGTCTTTAACACCGAGCGCCTGGCCATTTCTGAAGTCGCCGATCTCGCCGTCGAGCTCATCGAACAGAAACAGGCCCGATTCCAAAGCGCCCTGCGCAAGCGGAGTTGAGTGGCGGCCCGGTGTTTCCCGTTGACATTCAAAGGTTTTATCATACCCTATCAAATCGATAGGAATAATAGGTATAGGTGATGCATGCCCGCTAAACCCGATTTAACCGCTGTTGAGCGCGATAAACTGACGATCAATCCCGATTTCGACTTCAAGAACGATATCGCGGCGCGCCCGTTCGAGGATTTGCGGACGAACGAGATCGGCATGTTTAAGTGGAGCGGGATCTATCACCAGCTCCAAAAGGGCTTCTTCATGATGCGCCTGCGCATCCCCGGGGGGCTCGTGACGGCGGAGCAGATGGACGTCATTGCCGACATCGCCGAGACGTACGCCCAGGACCAGGTGTGCATCACCACCCGGATGACGGTGCAGTACCACTGGCTCCGCAAGGAGGATCTCTACAAGGTGATGGAGGCGCTGGAGCGGGTGGGGCTCGATTCCAAGAACGCCTGCGGCGATGTGACGCGCAACATCGTGACCTGCCCGTTGCAGGGGGTATGCCCGCACGAGGTGAAGGATGTGCGGCCGATGATGATGGCGATCGCGAACGATCCGGAAATCCGCGATGAGCAGCGCAACCTGCCGCGCAAGCACAAGATGAGTGTCAACGGCTGCGGTCGCGCCTGCGGGCAGACGCTCATGAACTGCCAGTCGTGGCACCCGGTGAAGCGCCTTCGCGCGGATGGCACGGAAGAGGTGGGCTGGAAATTCTACGCCGGCGGCGGGCTCGGTGCGCGCCCCTACATGGCGAAGGCCATTTTTGATTTTGTCCCCGAATCACTCGTGCTGCCGGTGACGCGCGCGGCGACCGAGGTGTACCGCCGCACGGGCAACCGCCGCGTGCGTGCGTGGTCGCGGCTCAAGGTCGTGGTGGACGAGATGGGCGCGCGCGGATTCGGCGACGCCACGCTGGAGGTGCTGCGCGAGCGCGGGGTGACGGGGCTCGAGGCGATCGAGTTTGCCTCCCGTCCGCCGGAAATCGGTGAATTGTACACCGACGGGCAGGATGTGATCCCGCAGCGCCAGCAGGGGTTCAACACCGTGCGCGTGATGATCATGCGGTCGGAACTGACCGCAGCGCATGCGCGCCAGTTTGCCGCATGGGCGCGCGCGTATGGCGACGGCTCGCTGGTGTTCACCGCGCGCCAGAACATCCAGATCCGCTTCGTGCCGGACGACAAGGTCCCGGTGTTGCGGGAGGAAATCCGCAAGGCGGGCTTCGTCACCGAGGGCCACGAACGCCTGCCGGATATGGTGGCCTGCGTGGGCACGACGCAGTGCAACCTCGCGGTGTCCGACACGCCCAACACCTACCGCCAGTTGTACGCGGAACTCGCGTCCGACAAAGTCTTCTGGGAAAAGGTTGGCCAGTTGCGCATCCACATGAACGGCTGCCCGAATTCGTGCGCGCAACACTGGATCGCCGACATCGGGCTGCGCGGCATGCGCAAGGAGAACGAGAAGGGCAGCGAGGAGGGCTTCACGATCTGCATCGGCGGCGGCCTCTCCGGCCCCGGCTACATCGGCCAGTCGGTCTGCGACGTGCCCGCAACGGCGGTCGTGCCGACGGTGCGGCGCATGCTGGAACTGTATCTCGAACAGCGCACCGGCCGGGAGGAAACCTTTGGCGCGTACGCCCGGCGCATCGGCGCGGCGCGCATGGCGGAAATGCTGGGCGTGGTGCCTGCGCCGCCGGAACCGGTGAACGAACGCAACCAGCGCATGCAGCGCGCATTTGACGAAGCCTTGAGCGAGACATCCCCATGGTAGTTGACGTGGAAAAACAGGTCCGGGAAGCCGAGTGGCTGATCGGGGTGGGCAAATTTGACGACGCGATCGACGCTCTGCGCACGCCCGACGCGCCGAATGACGCGCGCCGCTGCACGATGCTCGCGAAGGCGTATCACGCCCGCGGCGATGCGCGCGGCGACGTGTATTCCAGCCACTATTTCGCGCTGCGCGCGCTGGAACTCGGCAGCACGGACGTGCAACTGCCCGGCATCGCCGGCATCGCGGCGTTCCGCAAGGAGCGCTATGCGGAGGCGATCCAGCACCTGACGCGCTATGTGACGAAACAATCCGGCCACGCGTCGCACCACGTGCTGGGCATGGCGTATCTCTGCAACAACCAGCCGGACCGTGCGATCCCGCACCTCGCGCGCGCCGTGGAACTCGCGCCGAAGCGGGAGGATTATGCGAAGGCGCTGGCGGACGCCCGCAGCGCGGCGGCGCCGAAGGCCGAAAGTGCGCCGCGAGTCTGGAAACGGGCGCCCCACGGGTTGGGCGGGCCGAACGACATCCGTCCGCTGAACGTGCCGTCGCCGTACAAGAGCAACGCGGTGTCCACGCTGCGCGGCATCGGCACGCACGCGAAGGATCACTACTGGCTCGAGAAGAACATCCCGTGCCAGAAGGCGTGCCCCGCAGGCACCGACATCCCCGGCTACCTCGGCGCGATCTATCGCGGCGACTACGACCGCGCCTACAAGATCAACCTGCACGACAACGTGTTTCCCGCCGTGCTCGGCCGCGTCTGCTCGCGTCCGTGCGAGAGCGAGTGCCGCCACGGCTGGCAGGGCCTCGGCGAGCCGGTCGCGATCTGCTTCTCGAAGCGCTCCGCCGCGGATTTCAAGACGCAGGGTTATGTGGTGCTCGATCCGTGGTTCCCGAAAACCGGCAAAAAGGTCGCCGTGGTCGGCGCCGGCCCCGCGGGCCTCGCCACCGCGCGCAACCTCGCGCTGATGGGCCACGCGGTGACGGTGTTTGAGAAACATGTGCGCCCCGGCGGCATGATGAACCAGGGCATTCCCGAGTTCCGCCTGCCGCGAGACATCATCGACCGCGAAATCGAACAGATCCGGCGGCAGGGCGTGGAGATCGTGTGCAACGCGCCGATCGGGCCGGATCGTCCCTTCGAGAAACTGGTTGCGGAGTACGACGCCGTCGTCCTCGCGGCCGGCACGCTGCGGCCGAACCTGTTGAACCTGCCGGGACACGACCTCAAGGGCATCCGGCACGGGCTTCCGTTCCTGCTTGAGGCCAACGAACTGCGCAAGTCGGATGTGGGCGAGCACATCGTCGTGATCGGCGGCGGGTTCACCGCGATGGATTGCGCGCGCACCGCGGCGCGTCTTGGCGTGGATACGGTGGAGCTGGAGTTTGAAACGACCGAGAAGGGCGAACCCGTCATCCTCAAGCCGAAGGGCGAGTCGGTGAAGGTGCTCTACCGCCGGTCGCAGGCGGAAATGCTGATCACGCCCGGCGAGCTGGAGGAACTGAACCACGAAGGCATTCCCATGCACTTCATGGTCAGCCCGAAAGCCTTTGTCGACGACGGCCACGGCCGCGTGAAGGCGATGCGCTTCGTGCGCACGGAGCTGGGCGATCCCGACGCGAGCGGCCGCCGCAAGCCGGTGGAAGTGCCGGGTTCGGAATTCGAGGTTCCCGCCGACACGGTGCTGCTGGCCACGGGCCAGTTCCCCGGCACGGAATGGATCGAGGGCGCGCTGCGAGAGAAACTTGTGGATCGCGACGAGTGGCTGCTCAGCGGACGCCGCCAGAAGACCGCGATCGACAAGGTGTTCGTCGCGGGCGATTTCGCGACCGGCGCGAGCACGCTCATCCAGGCCATCGCGCACGGCAAGGACGCGGCGCGGCAGGTGGACACGTTCCTCATGGGCGAGGTGCGGCTCACGGATGTCGCCGTGGTGGAGGACGTGCAGCAGACGGGGCGCATCCGCGAAATGGATTATGTGAACCGCCAGCCGATGCCTATGATTCCGCTCGAAAAGCGCTCGCTGACGGCGGAGGTGGAGACGGGTTTCGACCCGGCGCTCGCCGTGGACGAGACGCAGCGCTGCTACCTGTGCCACTTCAAATACGAAATCGACCCGGATAAGTGCATCTATTGCGACTGGTGCATCAAGGCCAAGCCGCGGCCCGACTGCATCGTGAAGGTCAGCGATTTGATCTACGACGGCCAGGACCGGATTGTCGGCTACACGCGCGCGAAGAACAGCGAGAACACCAAGTTGATCTGGATCAACCAGGCCGACTGCATTCGCTGCAACGCGTGCGTGGACGCGTGCCCGGTCGACGCCATCAGTGTCCAGCGCGTCAGCAAGCGCACCATCCGCGCCGCCGACCAGTCCGCCACCGTGGACCTGCCGGTCACGTTCGAGGTCTGACCCGGGGGGGGGCGGAAGCCCTCCGCGCCCGCCCTTGATCGCGCCATAAAAACACGTACACTCCCTGCACTTTGGAGGCCAAGCGATGTGTAAATGGCTGTTGATGTTGTGTCTCGCGCCGGTGGCGGTATGGGCGGAGGAGGCGCCGGTGGCGGCTGCGGACGAACCGGTCACGCGCAATCCGGTGGCGCTGGTGCGGGCCGGCGCGGTGGAGGATGCGATTGTCGAGCGGGTGAAATCGTGGGCCGAGAGCCAGTTGGCGATTCCCCTCCCGCTGGCTGAATCCATGGAGACGAAGGCGGATTCATTGAACGTCGTGGCCGACGAGGCGGCGGCGCGCGTCGGGCCGGATGATCTCGGGCTGATCGTCTTGTTCCAATCGGAAACCCCCGTGCCGAACCACGGCATTTTCCGTCCCGAGCAGCGCGTGGTCGTGGTCAACGTCGGGCTGATGCGCGAAGGCGCCGATGAAGAGAAGTTCGGACGCCGCATGGAGCGCCAGGTCATCCGCGGCGTCGGCACGCTGATGGGCTTGGAACTCAGCCCGAATCCGGAAAGCGCGATGTGCATGTATTCGACGATGGAGGAGCTGGATCAGATGGGTCGCAACCTGGACCCGCCCTGGCTCTATCGACTCCAACAAAAAGCCCGTGAATTCGGTGTTCCGCTCGATCCTGACAATCCGTTCAACATGCTGGGAGAATAGCCCGTGCTCGATATCCGTCGCCTGCGCGAAAACGAAGCGGAGGTCCGCGAAGGACTGCGCCGCAAAAACTCATCGGTCGATCTGGACGCCATCCTCGCGCTGGATCGCGAGCGCCGCCGCCTGTTGACGGAGGTCGAGGCGCTCAAAAGCCAGCGCAACACCGTGTCCAAGGAAATTGGCATCCGGAAAAAGAAGGGCGAGGATGTCGAAAGCGTGATGGCGGAGATGCGCGCGCTCGGCGATCGCGTGGCCGAGCTGGACCGGCGGGTTCGCGAGACGGAGGAGCAGCTCAACACCCTCTGGCTCACCGTGCCGAACCTTCCGCACGCGAGCGTGCAGGAGGGGCGCGAGGCCGCGGACAACAAGGTGGTGCGCGTGGTGGGCGAGCCGCGCACATTTGATTTCAAGCCGCGCCCGCATTTCGAGCTGGGCGATCTCCTCGGCCTGTTTGATTTTGAACGCGCCACCCGCATGACCGGCGCGGGATTCCCGCTGTACCTCGGCGCGGGCGCGCGGCTGGAGCGCGCGCTGGTGCAATTCATGCTCGATACCCACATTTCGGAACACGACTACATCGAAATGTCGCCGCCGTTCGTCGTGAACAGCGCGTCGATGACCGGCACCGGCCAGTTGCCGAAGCTGAAGGACGACATGTACCACATGCCGGTGGACGATTTGTGGCTGATCCCCACGGCCGAGGTGCCGGTGACGAACTATTTCCGCGACGAGATCATTGATCGTCCGCTGCCCGTGGCCTTCGCCGCCTACACGCCGTGTTTCCGGCGCGAGGCGGGCGCGGCGGGACGCGAGACGCGCGGACTGATCCGCGTGCACCAGTTCGACAAGGTGGAAATGGTGCGCTTCGTCGATCCGGCCACCTCCTACGACGAACTCGAGAAACTCGTCGGCCATGCGGAGGCCATCCTGAAGAAGCTCGGCCTGCACTATCGCGTGCTGCAACTGTGTTCCGGCGACATGAGTTTCGCCGCGGCCAAATGCTACGACATCGAGTTGTGGGCCCCGGGCCACAACGGCTGGCTCGAAGTCTCCTCGTGCAGCAACTTCGAGGACTTCCAGGCGCGCCGCGCAGGCATTCGCTACCGCAATGCCGAAGGGAAAACGTCGTTCGTGCACACCCTCAACGGCTCCGGCGTCGCGCTCGCGCGCCTCGTCGTGGCGATCCTGGAAAACGGCCAGCAGGCCGACGGCAGCGTCATCCTGCCGGAAGCCATCCGCCCTTACATGGGCGGCCTTGAGCGCATCGCGCCGCCTGCATAGCCGCCGGGTCCCGACCCACCGCTGCACGTGACCAAACTTCATTTTGTTACCGGTGCGGCGGGATTTATAGGGCGCCACGTCTGCGAGTTCTTGGTTCAGCGCGGCGGCCTTGTTGCCGGCATCGGCCGGCTGCCGGACGGCGTCGGGCCGCCGCGGGGTTTGGCCGGCTGGTCCGCCACATCGGTAACCCGCGACTCGCTGGCGGCGCTGGCGGCGCGCGCCGGGGAACCGGACGTCATAGTGCATCTGGCCGGCGCGGGCACGGTTGAAGCCTCTCTTCTGCATCCGCTGGAAGATTACCGCGAGAACGTCGGGGCCCTGGCGGAGGCGTTGGAGTTCGCGCGAGGTTGTTCGCGGCCGCCCGCGTTCGTGCTCGCCTCGAGCAGCGCCGTCTACGGGCGCACCGACGCCGATCGCATTCCAGAGGAGGCGCCACTGCGCCCGGTCAGCCCGTATGGCCTGCATAAATGGATGGCGGAAGAGCTGTGCAAGGCCTGTGCGCGCGCACACGGGATGCGCGTCGCCGTCGTGCGAATGTTCTCCGTATACGGGCCGGGCCTGCGCAAGCAACTGCTGTGGGATGCCGCGCGCCGGGCGGATCGCGGCCATCCGGAATTCGATGGCACGGGGGACGAGGTGCGCGACTGGCTCCATGTGGACGATGCCGCCCGCCTGCTGTGCCTTGCTGCCGACCATGCCGCGGCGGAGTGCCCGGTGGTCAACGGAGGCGCCGGTCGCGGCGTCCGCGTCGCGGATGTCCTGGGCGCGCTTGGGGCCTGTAACGATCCGCCGTGGATTCCGCGCTTCAAGGGCACCGTCCGGCCCTACGACCCGCCGCGCTATGTCGCGGACATCCGGCGCGCCCGCGCGTGGGGATTCGAGCCGCATGTGGAGCTGTATGCCGCGCTGGCCGACTACGCGCGTTGGTATCGTGCGGAGGGACGGCGGTGATTCGCGTCCTCTGGAAACTGCCGTCGGCCGCAGGGTGGACCGGCGGACTCAACTATTTTTCCAATCTCGCGCGAGCGCTCAAGACGCTGCCGGACGAGCCCGTGCACCCGGTCCTGTTCGACACGGCACCTGATCGCCCCCCTCCGCTCGATGAATGTCCCGCGATCTCGCGGCCGCCGACGCCGCCGTCGTGGAGTTGGCGCGGACTTCGCGAGCGGGTGCAACCGGGTTACCTCCATGAACGACACCTGCGCGCGCATGGCATCGATGTGGCCTCGCATCTCGCGCAGCCGCCGCCCGGCAGCCGCATTCCCTTTGCGGGGTGGATCCCCGATTTCCAGCACCGGCATCTGCCCGGTCTGTTCACCGGGGAGGAATGCCGCCGCCGGGACGAGCGCCACGCACGGATGGCTGCCGGCGCGCGACTGGTAATCGTGAGCAGCGCGTCGGCCTGCGCGGACTTTGCGCGCTTTCACCCGGCATACGCAGCGAAAGCCCGCGTGTTGCGTTTTTCCGTATTCCCACCGCCGGAACCCGATCACGCGGAACGATCGGCGCTCCTCCAACGACTGGGCATCACGCGTCCGTTCTTCCATCTGCCGAATCAATGGTGGGCGCACAAGAATCACGGCCTGGTCGTGGAAGCGTTGTTGCGATTGCGCGCGCGCGGCGCCTGCCCGCTGGTCGTCAGCACCGGAGGGGATGCGGAGGGTGCCGGCGCGGAGCATGCCGCGCGTGTGCGGGCGCGGGTGGCGGAGGCCGGACTTGAGGAGCGGTTCCGATTTCTCGGGTTGCTCGACTATCGCTCGACCTTTGCGCTCATGCGGGAGGCTGCCGCCATCATCAACCCGTCCCGTTTCGAGGGCTGGAGCACGACGGTGGAGGAGGCCCGAAGCATGGGGAAATCCATCCTGCTGTCCGAATTGCCTGTCCACCGTGAACAGGACCCTCCTCGCGCGACCTATTTTTCGCCCGACGACGCGGACGCCCTCGCGTCCTGCATGATGAACATCCTCGAGCAATTCGACCCCAATCGCGAGCAGCGCGCGGCGGAGGCGGCGCGGGCGGACGTATTGCCGCGCGCCCGCGCCTTCGCACGGGCTTATGCCGCGATTCTGGATGAGGCGCTGCGCATCAGCGCGTGACGAGGTCGTCCGCGGTCCACAGGCGGCGGTCGGGGCCGGCGGAGTGGATTTCCGTGCGCTCGGCTGAAAGCTGGTGGAAGAAGTAGGGGGTGTCCCAGGTGTCCACCAGTTCCCCGCGCTCGTTGACGCGATGCACGTCGGGGTCGAGGAACTGCACGCCGTGCGGATTGTCGCCGCTGAGTGCGGACGTGATTTCCGCATTGTTGCCGACGGGGTTTCCTTTGAAACGCAGGCCGTAGTTGCGAATCACCAGCCGCACGGCCTCCATCGCCTGATCGGGTGCCAGGGTGGGCGCGGGCGGTGTCTCGTCCGATGCGGGCACCGGCGCTCGTGCAGAATGCTGTCCGGCTGCGGCGAGCCGCGATGGGTCGGGGACCGGGGGCGTCTGCGGCGCGCTCGTTGCTTCCTGTGCGGTGTCGTGGCTCGTTTCCACTGTCGGCGCTGGTGCTGGTGAGGCCTGCGCGGATTCCGGGCGCTCGTGTGGGCGAAGCAACCACAGGCTCGCGGCGGTCAGCGCGAGCAGGGCGAGAATCAGTTGGATCCGGCGGGACACGTCGCGCGCTCTCATCCCATGAAACCGAGGTCGCTGGTTTCGAAGCGGCCGATGTTGGGGAAGACGACCGGGATGTCGGTGGGGCTTACGCCGAACCAGCGGGCGAGGGTGGAGGAATACTGGTCCACGGAAATGCGCGGAATCCAGCGGCCGGTGCTGGTGTCATCCGGGCCGTTCACCGTGAGCGCCGGGAACGTGCCGTAGGTTTTCCGGCCCTGCACGGCGCCGCCCATGATGAGGTGGTGGCTGCCCCAGCCGTGGTCGCTGCCGCTGCCGTTCGTGGGGAAGGTGCGCCCGAAATCGCTGGCCGTGAACGAGGTGACCCGGTTGCCCAGCGTACCGTCCTCGCCGGGGAACGTGCTGGCGATTTGTTCGAGCGCGCGCTGGAACGCGAACATGGAACTGCTCAATTCATTGAGCAGGTTGGCATGCGAACCGGTGGTCACATCCAGCAGCGATGTCTGGTTCGCATGCGTGTCGTAGCCGCCGATGGAGCAGAAGAAGATCTGGCGCTTCATGTTCAACGCCTCGCGTGCCGCGATCACGCGCGCCACCATGCGCAACTGCTGGCCGAGCGAAGAGGTCGGGAACGGCGTATTCCACACGGTGGTCGCCGTCGGCGTGATCGCGCTGTTCAGCAGTTCGGAGGCTGCGATGGAATGCGCGACAACGGTTGAATAGGCCTGTTCCTGCATGTTGGGGTAGCTCAGGCCGAGGATGTCTTTCATCGCCTGCAGGCGCGCCCCGGTCACGCCGGTGAGCGAAACCGCGCCCGACGTGGAGATGGCGTATTGCGACACGATGTTGCCGACTTCAAACGTATTCGCGCCGGCGAGCGTGACGGACAGGGAAATTTTCGCATCGGGTTGGATGGAGTTGAGCAGGTCGGCCATGCGCCCGCCCCAGCCGGTGCGCGCGGGCTGGTCGAGGATCGAGGTCTGCCACTGCATGACCTGGTCGGAGTGGGAGAACAACTGGGGCGGGACGGGGATGCTGCGGTTTTTGTACTGCGCCGCGGTGATGGGATACATCAGCGTGCCGGCATTAAACAGCAGCGCGAGCTTGCCCTCGCCAAAGAGGGTGCGCAGGCCGCCGCACGAGGGATGGAATCCGTATTCGTGTCCGTCGCTGTTCAGCGGGGCATGGCTTCCGTCCAGCAGCAGGAGATTGTTGCGCGGAATCGCCAGCGTGGCGCCGCGGATCGCCGCGTAGTTGTCGTATTCGGCCTGGATGCTCGGGACGACTAGGTTGTTCGCATCGTTGCCGCCCGCGAGGAAGATGCAGACCAGCGCCTTGTAGTCCGCCGGGTTCACGGTTTGCGCCGCGGCATTCATGAAGCGGAGGTCCCGGATCATGTGGGCGCTGGCCATCGTGCCCAGGGCCGCGCAGGCGGTCTGGCGCAAAAAGTCGCGCCGCGAATACACCCGGGGATCGAATCGTTCCTTCATGGCGTTACCTCTGGATGGTGAAGTCGGGCGAGACGATGAGTTGGTGCACGGCGCCGCGCACCCGGTCCCGAATCTGGGCCGCGGTGGGGTTCGTGGCGTTGTAGGTGATGCCGGTGGCGCAGTAGGCCAGGATGATCGAGCGCGCCGCCGGGTGCAGTTGACCCGCCATCAGCCGCGTGTTCATCTCATCCACCAGCGAGGGCAATCCATTGGTGCTCGCGAAGTTGGTCGACATCCAGGGGCCGAGGTTGAGGGTGATCGCCTCGCTGCCGCTCTTGAAGCTGCTCAGCCCGCTGGTGTTTGTGCTCTGGCTGTTGATGAGGCCGCCGGCGAGGAAATTGTTCTGGTTTGCCACATTCGAATCGCCGCTCAATTGGAACTCCGGCGTGGTCAGACCCGCCGACGCGAGCAGGCCCGCGAATTTGTAATCGGGCAGGAAAAAGTTGAACACCGTGGGCGCGTTCAACGGGGTCTGCGCCAGCTCGTTGTCCGTGTTGTTCATTTCCCACGTGTGGTACTCCAGCGTCACCGTGCCGGCGCGATTCACCGGCGCGGATACGAGCGGATAGGCCCACAGCGAACTTTCCGTCGCGTTGGGCTGATTGGTGGTTTGGAGCAGGAAGGTCCGGTCATTCAGCACGTCCGTCACCGCATACACGCCATCGGTCGCCGCCCCGCTGGTGAAGTCCATGCGCACCGGCTGGCCCGGCGACAGGCCGTGATGGGTCGTGGTCACCACCTGGATGCGGTTGCTGGCGGTGCCCGCGCCGAGGACGGTGTAGCCGCCTGCGTGTTTCGGGAAAAAGCAGACTCCGGCCCGCGTCGCGCTATCCGCGGCGATGACCGTGAACCGGCTCACGCTCGGCACCGTGTCCACCGTGTAAAGGCCGTCGGCGGCGCCGCCCGTGGTGAAGTGGAGATAAATCGTCTGGCCCGCGGACAGCGCGTGGGAGGAATTGGTCACCGTGATCACGGCGCCCGTCTGGCCATAGGTGCCGATGGCGAGCCCCTGCGCGTTCACGTTGAGCGTGTTCGTGGCGGTGACCGTTACGTCGTGGCGGCCGGGCGAGGGTAGGGGGGCGCCGGAGTGGAACGTGAGGCGGACGCGATCGCTCGTGGCCAGCCGGTGCGCGTTGGTCAGCGTGATCGCGATGACCGCGCTGCCCGCCTGGCTGTAGGTCCCGGAGAGCGCCGCGGGGGCCGGGAACGCCCGCGCGACGGCGGTGGCGCGCAGCAGCGGTTCGCGCTGCTTGCCGAAGGTCGGATGCGTGATGAGCGAGGGGCTGCGCGCCTCGTAGTCGAGCAGGATCGCGCGGAGCACGGCCTGCATATCCCCGCGCACGCCCGCGCCGTTGTCGTTGAACGCCTGCACCACACGATGGACGTAGTCGCGGCTTGGATGACTGGTCACGAGGCGCTGGATCAACTGCCGGCAGATGAACGGCCCGACATTCGGGTGCTCGAAAATCACGTCGTGCGCATGTTCCAGTTCCTGCAACCCGTACGCGTCGTACGCCTCATCCGCGCTGTTGGTCTGGGGTCCGATCGCAGGCGGCAGCACGGCGTTGTCGAGCAGGCGCTTGGCGCCGAGGTCGTGGCGGGTCGGCACCAGCGTCATTTCGTTGGTCGGATTCGAAGGAGGGAAAAATTGCGTCGGCAAGCGTCCGTTTGCGAGGTTCGTCTGGCCGTAACTCCAGCCGGTGAAGACCGCGGAATAGCCGTTCACCTCATTTTGTTCGTAGGTGGGCACGATGTTGCCCGAGGAATCCATGACCAGTGTGCCGTCGGGCCACAGGCGGTAGAGACCGATGGAGAACAATTGCAGGATCTCACGCGCGTAGTTTTCGTTCGGATGCGTGCCGGTGATGATGCTGCCCTTCTGGTTGCCCAGCATGTCGAGGTAGCGGCCCATCGCGGCGGAGAGCGTCACGCGCTCCAGCAGTTCGCGGAAATTGCCGAAGGCGTTTTCCGCCAGCATGTCGTAGTACGTCGCGAGGATGCGTCCGTTGTTGTCGAGCACGCCCTCCGCCGACACCACGAAGATCTGGCTCAACGCAAAGGCCACGCGCTGGCGCAACTGGTCGGGCGCCGTGACGGCATTCTTCCACCACAGGTTCCAGAGCTGGTTGTTGGGGTGCAGGTTGTCCGGGTCCGAGCTGGGATTCGCCAGCATCTCGGGCAGGATGCGGGTGACCGGCTGGTTAAACTGATCCTCGATCCACGCGGAATAGCCCATGCTGCGCACCGATTCGATGCCCTCGGGATCGGCGCCGAACGTGGCCTGCGTGAGGAAGCGAACCGCCGCGTTGCTGCTGGCATGGTCGTCAGTCCAGACAGGCGGCGCGGGCGGCGGCGCGAAGACGCTGGACCCGATGGCCAGCGTGAAATTGCCGCGAATTTCGCCCTCGGGATAGTTCACCGTGTGGATGTTGATGAAGGCCTTGCCCTGTTTGATCACCTCCAGCACATCCTCCGCGCTGAGCGTGCCCATCGGCTCGATTTCCCAGGAATAGCTGCCGTCCGCCGCCGGCTCGAAGTCGTCGATGTCGTAGATGATCTGGCCCGGATGCGTGAGGTAGGGGTCCGAATGCACATGCGCCCCGTTCACGCCGGAGGTCAGGTTGGTGTAGCTGAAGCGCAGGATCGCGTGCGTCTCGTCCGGATTCAGCATCAGCGTCGCCGTGCCCACGCCGTCGGAAAGCGCCGTGCCCTGCGCGAGCATCGTCGCGGCGTAGAGCGTGCCGGTGGACGTGTTCAGCGCGGCGGCGATATAGGGCGAGAGCACCTGGCCCGGCGTCACGCCGCCGGGTTGGGCCGTTGTGTGGTCGGTGACCAGCCCGTTGAACTGGTCGGGGCGCAGCCAGCCCACGGAGACATGGTGGTTCGTGCCCGGACCGGCCTTGTGCAACACCTCGATGTAGTAGCGGCGGCCCTCCTGCAGCGCGAGCCAGCGCGACCGCTGGCCGGCGTGCTGCGTCCACGCGCGGGGCGCCGTCGCGTTGGACGGCGCGACCGCGCAGCGGCGGATCTTGTTCGCCGGTTCGCCATTGTTGGAAATCCACAACTCCGCCGCGTCAGACGCCGCGAGCCAGAAGTAGTAGTTCCCGCTCACCGGCGCCGTCAGGTAGCCGCGCAGGCGCTGGCCGTAGTCGCCCTGCGCCATCGCGGGCGCTTCGAGCACGGCGATCGATTCGACGAGGTGCGGCGTGGTGTCGAGCGGGATATCCTTCACCGACACGCCCGCCACATTCGTCCACACCTCGCGCGAGAGCACCGCGCCGGTGTCCACGACCGTAAGGTCGAGCACTGCCAGCGCGTGGCCCGCGCTGTTGGATGCGGAGATGGTGATGGGGAACCGGCCCGCCTGCGTCGGGATGCCGCTGATCAGGCGGTTTGACGAGGTGAAGACGAGGCCGGGCGGCATCGGCCCGGCTTCGAGGATCACCGCGCTGTTGTTGACCGCCACCTGGTTCGAGAACGGATAGCCGAGGATCGCCGTGGCGGAGAGCGCGCTCACGAGCGACGGCTCCGCCGCGGGCGCGTCGGCCGGATACAGCCGTTCCTTCGGGATGATCTGCTTCGCCTGGCTCGGGCTGTACCACGAGAGCTTCATCTCCGCGTTGCCCGTGCTCTGGTAGTACTCCAGCACGATGTCGTAGCGCACGCCGCCCACGAGGTCGACCGGCTGCGACGTGCGGTCCGACGCGCCCTGGTTCGCCCACGCGTTCACCACAAGCTGGCCGCCGATCCACAGGCGCACGCCGTCGTCCGAGCGCGCGACAAAATAATACGGCTCCGAATATTGCGGCAGCAGCTGCCCCGTCCAGCGCGCGAGGTAGGTGAGATTGGTGGTGATCGCCGCGTGCGGCAGGTTCGTGTGGCTCCACACGAAATCCACCGTCGGGTCGAGCCGCGTGCCGACCAGCGTCGCGTTGGTGAAACTCGCGCTGCCGCTGGCGAAGCTGGTGTTCGTGCGGTCGAAGTACTGGCCCGTGAGTCCCGTGCCATCCGCCGTGGGCGCGGGCACAATCGTCACACCCGCGTGGCCGGGCTGGCCCACGGTGTAGGCCGCATCCGGCGTCACGGTCAGCAACGCGAGGGCGGGCGCAAGCCGGTTCGTGTTGGCCTTCGGCGTCAGGATGAGCGTCGTGGACAGCACGCCGGGCGGGAAGGGGATCGCGGTGGGCAGCGCCTCGTAGTCCGTGTCCGCGAGCGCGGTGCCGCTGACGGACACGAGGCCCGTGATCGCGCGGAAGGGGAATCCGCCGCGCACGAGGGTGAAGCTGCCGGGATCATCAGCCGGCTGGCCCGGTTCCGGCTGAGCGGCAAACAAGTCGCTCGCCACCACGGTGAGCTGGTTCTGCGCGGCGAGCGCGTTGGTGACGTGGGCATAGTCGTCGATCGGCCGCCCCTGCGCGTCGAAGCGCCCGTTGCTCCACGCATTCGAGCGATCCAGGCCCGCCTGCAATTTTTCCCAATCGCTCAGCGCGCTGCCGTCCGAATACACATCGCGCACGGAGACGCGGAAGAGGCGCTGGGTGAAACCGGACAAATCCAGCGTCGCGAGCAGCGCGGCATTGCTGCCCGCGATATTCGTGATCACCAGCCATGCGCCGTACAGGTCCGACGCCGCCTCCACGGTGTATTCCTTGCCCGCCTGCGCATCCCACACGGTATGCACCGCGCCGGTCTGCGGCGGTTGCAGGGCCACGGAGGGAAAGGAGAGCGGATCGAACGGATCGGTGCCCGCGACGCTCTCATCGCGATTCGACACGCCGTCGCCATCCGCGTCCGCGGACGCCGGCAGCCCGCTCGCGCCATAGCGCGCCTCCCAGATGTCGCTCTGCTGGTTGGAATTGAGATCCACCACGGCGTATGCACACGCCGCGCCCATCGCGAGAAACGCGTAGAACCCCCGAAGCATGGGCTTAAACGAAGCAGTATTCATGCCGTCCGGGCGCCAGTACCCCGTGTCCGCGCGACGCTTGGGGCGTCGCCGCCGTTTCAATCCGCGTCGTGATAAAAATTTACAGACGTTGCACACCGTCTGGAGAACGTTTTACAGACGTTGGAAATTGCCGCGAAGTTCTCAAACCGCGAGGCGGTTGAGACGCGGGGATGAGAAAAGGGGTCAGGCGCGGATCAGGTTTGCGGCGAGCGGACCGGCGGCGCGGAGCCACGATTTTTCGCGTTTGTGCATGGCGGCGCGCTGCGCGGCGGTTTTATCCGTCGCCCCCGCGAGGTGATCGATGCCGTGGGCGAGGTACCACGCGAGTTCCATTGACGCGTCGCCGCGCCTGCGTTTCGCCTCCTCGAGCGCGCGCTGCACGTTGATCACGATTTCGCCTGCAGGCAGGGCCTGGCCCGGCGGGGGTGCGAGCCGGAAGCTGATCACATCCGTCGCGCCTTTGTGCCGCATAAACTGTTCGTTCAGGGGCGTGATACCCGCGTCGTCCACCAGCGCGATGGAGAACTCGGCGAGCGCGAACCCTTTCCGTTCCTCCGCCGCCCGCGCCAACAACCACGCGGCCAGCGCGCGGAGGCGTACCGTGTTCACCGCCGCCACGCGGCGCGGCTGCGCAATCAGGATGTGCGTTTTCATGTCAGGATCTCCGGAACAGTGGTTAGTTCAATCTGGCCTTCGGCTGTGTGGTTTCGCGGTCGGCGCGATAGGCCTGGATGATTTTTTGCACCATGGGATGGCGCACGACGTCGGCTTCGGAAAGTTCGAGGATCGAGATGCCTTCGACGTTGCGCAGGGTGCGGCGGGCCTCGAGCAGGCCGGAGGTCTTGTTCGACGGCAGGTCCACCTGCGTCAGGTCGCCGGTGATGACGCATTTGGAATCGAAGCCGAGGCGCGTGAGGAACATCAGCATCTGTTCCGGCGTGGTGTTCTGCGCCTCGTCGAGGATGACGAACGCATCGTTGAGCGTGCGGCCGCGCATGTAGGCGAGCGGCGCGACCTCAATGATGCCGCGCTCGGTGCTGCGCTCGATGCGTTCCGGGCCCATCATGTCGTACAACGCGTCGTAGAGCGGACGCAGGTAGGGCAGGACTTTTTGCTGCAAATCGCCCGGCAGGAAGCCGAGGTTTTCGCCGGCCTCGACCGCGGGCCGCGTGAGGATGATGCGGCTGACGTCTCCGCTGAGCAGGCTCGACACGGCCATGGCCATCGCGAGGTAGGTTTTCCCGGTGCCCGCGGGACCGATGCCGAAGACAAAATCGCGCGTGCGGATGGCCTCGAGGTATTGGAGCTGGCCGAAGGTGCGTGCAAAAATCGGGGCCTTGCCGTCGGCCACGTCGATGCGGTTTTCGTACAGCCGCTCCAGTTCCTGTTCGCGCCCGTCGAGGAACGCCTGCAC
Source organism: uncultured Verrucomicrobiota bacterium (assembly GCA_937996795.1). GTDB lineage: Bacteria > Verrucomicrobiota > Kiritimatiellia > CAIVKH01 > CAIVKH01 > JAMLJG01. Next base: position 27,348 of record CALKUH010000048.1, read on the forward strand.
CGCGTAGGCGATGCCGGGTTCGCGCAGCGACACGCCGCTCTGGCGCGCGACGCGCAGGGTGTCGAGCAACTGCTGCACGCGCCGCGCCTGCGCCGCCTCGCCCTCGATTTTCACCCACAGGTCGCGCGCGGTCAGGCGCACGCCGAACGCCTGCTCCAGGCGCCCGAGCAATTCCCCGCGCCGGCCCAGCAGGTCCTGGACTTCCCGGGCATTGTCGAAATGAAGGGTGAACTCAGGCATCGAAGGCGGGTTTGAGCCGGGCATACAGGTCGTCGAGCGCCTGCGGGACCACGGTGACGTCGGCCAGCACCGGCATGAAATTGGTGTCGCCGACCCAGCGCGGCACGATGTGCTGGTGCAGGTGGTCGCGCAGCCCGGCGCCGGCGGCGTGGCCGAGGTTGTAGCCGACATTAAAGCCCTGCGGTTTCATTTCCGCGGTCAGGATCCGCACCGAGCGCTCCGTGAGGTCCATCAATTCGATCCGCTCCTCGCGCGTCAGGTCGGCGAGCTGCGCGATGTGGCGGTAGGGGCAGACCATCAGGTGCCCGCCCGTGTACGGGTAGCGGTTCATCACGACCGCGCAGGTCTTCCCCCGGTGCAACAGGTGGTTCCGCGCGTCGTCGGACGCGCCAAACATGTCGCACAGGAAGCAGGTTTCATCGCGGGGGGCGAGGATGTATTCGATGCGCCAGGGCGCCCACACGTTGCTCATGTGGATTCCGTGGGGCGGCGGGCGGATTTGACGCGCATCGGCATATGAGGCAGTCTAGTGCGCTGTTCCAAGGTGTCAAGGTGCGCCCCTTTCACTCACTCCGCCATCCCCTGATGTTCATCTGGATGTGCGCCGGCCTGCTGTTGGCCGGCGCCGCCTGGTGGTGGTGGCGCGCGCCCTCCGCCGGCGATCCCACGCTCTCGCCGCTCGCGCGCCGCGCGCTGGCGGAGGCGCCCGGTCCCTATCACACGGCCCGAAGCGACACCGTCGAGGTCTATGCGATGGCGCCGGAGGCCGCGGGTGCGATGCTGGATGAAGCGAACTTCGCGCTCGTGCGCATCGCGGGCTCGCTCGGGGTGGCGCTGCCCGCGCGGCCGGTGCGGGTGATCCTGGTCCCGGGCGATGCGCTGTGGGCGCAACTGGGGCGGGAGCGCGGGTTCCGGCCCGACAGCCTGGCGCTGAACTGGCGCGATGAAGTGTTTCTCAAGGACGACGGCGAACAGGCGGCGCGTCCGGATCGTGTGGCCCATGAACTGGTCCATTTCGTCTTGCGCGAAGCCTACGGCGACCGGGTTCCGCTCTGGCTCGACGAAGGGCTGGCCGGGCGCGTGGGCCTCAAGGTCAGCCGCGCCTACCGCGCGGTGCGCGGGCGCCGCGTAACCGGCGAGTGGCCGGGGCTCCCGGCGGAATCCGTCGAGCCCTTGCGCGTCTTGACGAGCCGCACCGCGCTGCCGGATGATCCCGCCGCCGCCCGCGCCTTCTATCGCGCGGCGGAGGAACTGGTCGCGGTGATTGAGGATCGCATCGGCGCGTCCCAGCTCCCGGGGTACGTGGCGGAGGTGATCGCAGGCGCCGACTGGCGCGCGGCGCTGGAGAAACGGGTGAACGGGACGTCGCTGCGGGGTACGGATGTGGACGAGGTGGTGCGCCGGCGTGTCGCGGCGCCGCGGAAACTGTGATGGCAAAGAAAACGGAACAGGTTAAGCCGGCGGAAGGCGGAGCTGAAGGTCCCGTCTGGCTCGTCTGGGGCGGCGATGAGTTCATGGTCAGCCGCCATGCGCGGGAACTGGTCAACGGGCTGTGCCCGCCCGACCAGCAGGCGCTGGGCCTGGAAATCGTCGAGGGGCGCGTCGAGGTGGTCGACGCCGCCGTGGCCGCCCTGCGGAAATGCCGTGCCGCGGTCAACACGGTCGGATTCTTCGGCTCTTCGAAAACCGTCTGGTTGCGCGAGGCCAGCTTCTTCTATGAATCCATCGTAGGCCGTTCCGCCGCCGTCAAGGAGGAGTCGGCGAAACTGGCCGATGACATCAAGCGGGGGTTGATGGCGGGCCAGAAGCTGGTCATCAGCGCCTCCAAGGTCGACCGGCGCTCCGCGTTCTACAAGGCCTGCCAGGCCGGCGCCACGGTCCGTGAATTCGCCGTGCCGGAAAAGCCGCACGAGCGCGAGAAATACGCGCGCGAGGTGATCCGCCACCTGCTCGACGAGGCAAGCCTGCGCGCGTCCGCCGTCGCCATCGAGGCGCTGCTGGGCAAGGCGGGCGCGGATTCGCGCCAGCTCCACATTGAGATGGAGAAATTGCGGACCTATCTCGGCGCGCGCAAGGAAATCACCGAGCAGGATGTGCGCCTCATGGTGTCGCCCGCGCGCGAAACGGCGGCGTGGGACCTGGCGGACGCGATGGGCGAACGCGACCTCGCGAAGGCGCTGGACGTGCTGCGCCAGCTGATCTTCCAGGGCGAGACCGCCTTCCGCCTCATCATGGGCCTGCAATCGCGTGTGCGCGAATTGATCGTCTTCCGCACCTGCCTCGACCAGCGCTGGCTCCGGGTCTCCGGCGAGAACCCCTGGTACCGCGCGGAGTGGTTCGGCGCCGGCGAGGCGGAACCCCTGTTCGCCGATCTGCCGGACACGCTGCATCCGGCGAAGTTGAACCCCTTCCGCGCCGGGCGCCTCGGCGCGCAGGCGAACCGCTACCAGCGCGCCGAGCTCGTGCGCGCGCAGCAGACCCTGCTCGACATGCACGAGCGCATGATCAGCGCGGGGGCGCCGCACAGCCTGCTGCTTGAACTCGGACTCATCACCATCATCGGGAAACAACGCCATGCCGCATAAATGCATTCCCGCCGTGTTGCTCCTCGCGGTATTCACGTTGCTGGCCGGGCCGTCGCGCGCGGATGCGGCGACCTCCCTGTGGTTCGAGGTCGGCGAGGAGCTGACCTACAAACTCCACTGGGGCGTCATCCATGTCGGCGAATCGCGTGTCACGACCGAGTGGGTCGAGGAGGACGGCCGCCGCCTGCTCGCGATCCGCTACCGCACGCGCAGCAACGCGTTTCTGGATCGCATCTACCGCGTCGACGACACGGTGGAGTCGATCATCGACCCCGCGACGTTCCTGCCGGTTCGCTTTACGAAGATCCTCAACGAGGGTCGTTACCGCGCCGACGAAGTCACCGTGTTTGACCATGCCGCGCGCAAGGCGGTGTGGACGAACCGCCGGAAGAATGAGACCCGCGAATTCGAGATTGAGCCGGATACGCGCGACCTGGTGACATTCATGTACTACATGCGCCAGATCGAATTCAAAACGGGGGAACGTCCGCAGTATCGCGTCATGGCGGATGAAAAGTTGTATGATGTCTGGCTTAATGTCGGCAAGGTCGAGACGATGAAGCTCGAGAAATACGGCAAGGTGAAAAGCATCAAGATCACGCCGGACGCCGCGTTCCAGGGTTTGTTTGTGCGCAAAGGAAAGATCGACATCTGGGTGTCGCAGGACACGCGCCGCGTCGCGACGCGCCTGCAGGCGACCGTTCCGGTGGCGGACGTGCACATCAATTTGTATGAGGTACGCGGCCCCGGGAATGACGCCTGGGTTCAAGGCGGCAGCAATGTCACCGCGCAGGTGACCCGCCGTGCCGTGCCCGTGGAGGAGGCCGAACATGTCCATTAGCCGTTCCCGTGCCCGCGCGCTGACCGCGCGGTTTTCACGCCAAAAGCTGCTGGTGGTGGGCGACCTGATGCTCGACCACTACATCCACGGGCAGGTGAGCCGCATTTCACCGGAAGCCCCGGTGCCCGTCCTGCACGTCACGCGCGAGGCCAGCGTGCCGGGCGGCGCGTGCAACGTGGCGGCGAATGTGCGCGCGCTGGGCGGCGCGGCGGCCGTCGCGGGCGTGGTGGGGCGCGACGCGCACGGGCGCTCGCTCCTGCGGCTGTTGAACAAGGCCGGCATCGCCACCGAAGCCGTGCTGCGGCTGGGCCATGTGCCCACCACGGTGAAGACCCGCATTGTGGCGGACCGCCAGCAGGTGGTCCGCGTGGACTGGGAAAAACACGTGCAGTTCCAGGCGCGGCATCTGGCGGACTTCTCGCGCCGGCTGGATCGCGCGCTCGCCGGGGTGACCGCGGTCGTGATCGAGGATTACAGCAAGGGCGTGGTGCAGCAGCCGGTCGTCGATGCGCTGCTCGCCGCGGCGCGCCGCAAAAAGATTCCGGTCGGCCTGGATCCCAAGGACAACTATGACCTGCAGGTGGACGGCATCACCCTCGCGAAGCCGAACCGCAAGGAGGCCTTTGCCCATGCCGGCATAAAGGATGCCGGGCCGCACGAGGACCCGTTGCAGGACCGCGCGCTCTTGCGTGTGGCCGAAACGTTGCTGGCGAAGTGGAAGCCCCGGATGCTCATGGTCACGCTGGGCGCGCACGGGTTGCTGCTCGCCGCGCCCGGAAAAGCGCCGCGCCATGTGCCCACCCGCGCACGCGAGGTGTTCGACCTGAGCGGGGCGGGGGACACGGTCATCGCCACCTGCATGCTCGCGCTGGCGGCGGGCGCGGATTTCGAGACCGCGGCCGAACTCGCCAACTATGCCGCGGGCGTCGTCGTTGGCAAACTCGGCACCGCCACCTGTTCGCGCGACGAACTGCTGGCCTATTTGCAGGGATGACGGCGATGTCTGTCGTGATTGTCATTCCCGCCCGTTACGGTTCCACGCGACTGCCGGGCAAGCCGTTGCTCCCCCTATGCGGCAAACCGCTGATCCAATGGGTGTACGAACGTGCCCGCCAGAGCACGCGCGCGGCGCGGGTGCGCGTGGCGACGGATGACGACCGCATCCTGCGCGCGGTGCTGGCGTTCGGCGGCGAGGCCGTGATGACGCGCGAGGACCATCCGTCGGGCACGGATCGCATTGCGGAAGCCGTGCAGGATCTGCGCGCGGACGCGGTCATCAACGTGCAGGGCGACGAGCCCCTGATCGATCCCTCATTGATCGACGCGCTGGCCGATGCGCTCACGGGGCCGGACCCGTGGGACATGGTCACCGCCGCGACGCCGATCCGAAACGTGGAGGAACTGCGGAACCCCGCCGTGGTCAAGGTGGTGTGGGGCGCGGAGCATCGCGCGCTCTACTTTTCCCGCGAGGCCATCCCGCATGTGCGCGACGCGCGGGGCGATGCGCAGGTGCTGGCCGCCGGGCTGCACTGGCGGCACATCGGCGTCTACGGCTACCGTCGCGCGTTCCTTGAGGCGGTCGTGCAGGCGCCGCCGTGCGCGCTGGAGCAGGCGGAAAAGCTGGAACAGTTGCGTGCCTTGCACCTCGGCGCGCGGATGAAAGTCATCGAATCGGCCCACTTCGGACTCGGCGTTGACACGCCGGAAGACATGCCGCGCGCCGAAGCCGCCCTGCGCGCCGCCGGTCTGGCGCGGTAGATCGCGACGACCCGAAGCGCTAGGTCAACGCGTCGGCTTCAAATCGCGCGTAGGCCTTGAGCAATTCCTGATACACGGGGGCCGTGGCCGGATTCGGCTTCACCTTGCGGCTTGGGTCGCGGACGGTGAACGGCGCGACCAGCTCACGCCAGCCCGCGGGTTTCCCGGTGGCCTGCAACCATCCGTGCGCGGCGATGAGGGCTGCGCCTACGGCGGCGCTCTTCGCAATTGCAAACGGCTGGGCGGGACACTGGAACACATCGGCCATCACCTGCAACACCGCCGGGTCCCCCGACGCGCCGCCGGTGGCGTTGATTTCAGACGGCATGGCGCCCATCCACTCCGCGTGCAGGCGCATCGTCATCATCTGGGCTTCCACCAGCGCGCGGCAGTTCCCGCCGACGTCGGATTCATCCAGCCCGCGCCGCCGCACGCCCGGGGCCAGTACTTTCGGAACGATCTCCGTGTCGAACCAGGGCAGCATCAATTTCCCGCTATTGCCCGGCGGCGTCCGCGCCATCGCCGCGCGATAGCCGTCCCAGTCCAGGTTGTACTGGTCGCGGATGCGCGCGCGCGCCAACCCGCCGTTCTTGAAGCAATTCAGCGCCATGTACCCGCCCGCCGGCGAGCCGAAGACATGGCCTTCGCCGCGCGGATCGACGTGGCATGCAGCCATCGTGCCGAAATAGGTGTAGCTCGTGCCCATGCTGATGGCGACCTGCCCGGGCTCCACGAGCCCCAGGCCCACGACGCTGCACGGATTGTCGCCGGACCAGATGATCGACACACAGGCGGGATTCATCCCGTAGCGCTCGACGAAATAGCGGCTGATCGGGCCGACGACGGTGCCCGAGGCGGCGAGGGGCGGAAGCTTTGCCGCCAGGCCCGGCGCCGTGGCGGCCAGCGCGCCCGCGTGCCACTGCTTCGAGCGGATGTCCATCAGGTTCATCCCCGCGCCATCGCCCGGATCGATCGGCGCGATGCGGCCCGAGACGATCGAGCACATGAAGGAGCTGACCAGCGCGATGTGCGCTGTCTTGCCGTACGCGGCAGGTTCCGTCTTCGCGAACTTCCGGATTTGCGGCCCCGTGAAACGCTCGAAGGCCGCGGAGCCCGTTGCTTCCGCCACGGCTGCCGCGCCGCCGAGGGCCGCGGTGATCTCTGTGCATTCCACCGTGGTGGAGGAATCCATCCAGATGGGCGACGTGGCGCGGCTAAAGATGCCGGACAGTTGCGCGGCGAGGGGCTTGGCGGGATCAAGCTGCGCCAGGCGCGCGGGCGCATCCGCCGTCAGGTAGACCGACCCGTGCTGCTGGCCCGACCCGGAGACGGCGACAATGTCGCGCATCGCCACGCCGGCCTCGACCAGCCGCGCGAGCAGCAGGTCCAGCGCCTCGACCCACATCAGGGGCGGCGCATGCACGACCGTCGGGTCGGCGCTGCGCAGCGTGCCGTCCTGGGCGCCGTACTGCGGCAGCGCCTGCTCGAAATTAACCGAGACGTCCGCCACCGCCCGGCGATCGTCCAGGTTGAGGACGACCGCCGAGAGGCTTTGCGTGCTGGAGTCGAGGCCGAGGACGAGCCGCGCCATGGGTCAGCGACTCCCGAAGATGTATTCGTTGAGGATGTTCTCGAGCAGCTCCTGCCGCCCGCTGGTCTTGGGCGGTTCGCCCTGCTGGGCGGCCCACTTCTCCAGCGCAGGCAGGTTCGTTTTGCCCTGCATGATCTTCCTGCCCATGCCCGTGCGCCAGCCGGCGTAGCGATCGGCGATGAACTGTTCGAACACGCCGTCCTCCTTCATGCGATGCGCAATCCGCAGCGCCTGCGCGAACGTGTCCATGCCGCCGATGTGCGCGTGGAACAGGTCCAGCGTGTCGAAGGACCCGCGGCGCACCTTCGCGTCGAAGTTCAGTCCGCCGTGCTTCAGGCCGCCCTGCGCGAGCAGGACACGCATGACCGCGACCGCGTCGTAGAGGTTCGTGGGGAACTGGTCCGTGTCCCAGCCGACCGTCTGGTCGCCGCGGTTGATGTCGAGCGAGCCGAGCATGCCCGCGTCCGACGACACGCGCAGGTCGTGTTCAAACGAGTGCGTCGCGAGCGTCGCGTGGTTCGCCTCGATGTTCAACTGGAAGTAGGGGTCGAGGCCGAATTCGCGCAAATAGCCCAGCGCGGTCGCCGCGTCGAAGTCGTACTGGTGCGTCGACGGTTCCTTCGGCTTCGGTTCGATGAAGAACTTGCCCTTGAAGCCGATCGACTTCGCGTAGTCCACCGCCATGTGCATCATGCGCGCGAGCTGTTCGCGTTCGCGCTTCATGTCCGTGTTGATCAGCGAGACATAGCCTTCGCGGCCGCCCCAGAACACGTAGCCCGTGCCGCCGAGCTCCACCGTCGCGTCGAGCGCGCGGCGGATCTGCGCCGCCGCCTGCGCGAACACGCGCGGATCGGGGTTCGTCGCCGCGCCGTGCGTGTAGCGCGGGTGGCTGAACAGGTTCGCCGTGCCCCAGAGCAGCTTGATGCCCGTCGCCTTCTGCAGGGCCTTCGCCTGCGCGACAATCTCTGCGAGGTTGCGGTTCGACTCGGCGATCGTCGCCCCTTCCGGCGCAATGTCGCGGTCGTGGAAGCACCAGTAGCCCACGCCGAGCTTGGCCACGAACTCGAAGCACGCGTCCATCGTGCGGCGCGCCACGTCCATCGCGTCCGCGCCCTGGTTCCACGCGCGGTCATACACGCCGCCGCCGAACGGATCGCCGCCCGTGCCCTTGAACGTGTGCCAGTAGCACACGGCGAACTTCAACTGCTCGGCCATCGTCCGGCCGCCGACCTTCGCCTTCGGGTCATAGTGTTTGAAGGCGAGCGCGTTGTCGCTGTCCGGACCCTCGTAGCGGATGCGTTTCTTCACTTCGGGAAAATATGCGGCCATGTGCGTGCTCCTCCTGTTGTGTCGTGCGGTGCTGCCCGGGGATCGACGGCAGGTCGATCACCGATGGGCGCTAATCCTGCCGGAACCGGCGCGCGCATGCCTTGACGATTGTGCCACACAATAGCACTATCGTCTCATGTCGATCAAAGCGCGCGGGCGCCACTATTTTTCCGCATCCGGCTTTCCCGTCACGGCCCTGCGCGTCAGCATCGCGGAGGGCGGGCGGCGCAGCCATCCGCACGATTTGACCGAGCACGAGCACGACCACGATTTCATGGAGCTGGTCATCGTCGTCCGCGGCGAGGCGCAGCAGCGCCTGCAGGGGCGGACTTATCCGGTGTCCACCGGTGACGTGTACATCCTGCACAACCGGTCGCGGCACTACTTTCACGACATCCGCGCGCTGGAGTTGATCAACGTGATGTACGACCCGTCGCGCCTGCCGCTGCCGATGGACGAGCTGCGCCTGCTGCCGGGCTACAGCGCGTTGTTCCTGCTGGAGCCGCAGTACCGGCGGCGTCACCAGTTTTCGAGCCGGTTGCACCTGAATCCCGCGGGACTTGAAGTGGCGCAGCGGCTCGCCGGCGACATGATGCGGGAGATCGCGGACGGGCAGCCGGGGCGCGGCGTGGTGCTGCTCGCGCGCCTGCTTGAGTTGATGACCTTCCTCGCGCGCGAATACGCCGGCACGCGCAACCGCGGGGCGCGTGAACTGCTGCGGATTGGCGATGTGATCAGCGCCCTGGGCCGGGATTATGCGCGCCCGTGGACCCTCGCGGACATGTGCCGTCTTGCGGGCATGTCGCGCAGCACCTTTGTGCGCACCTTCCACCGCGCGCTGGGCCAGGCGCCGATCGATTACCTGATCGAGCGCCGCCTCGGCGCCGCCATGCGGCTCCTCCGGGAAACCGACCGCCCCATCACCGACATCGCCCTCGAAACCGGCTTTTCCGACAGCAACTACTTCGCCCGCCAATTCCGCCGCCGCACCGGCACGACGCCCCGCGCGTTTCGAGTGGGTGTGTAGCGCCGAAAAAATCGAATCACATCGACACTATGCTAACGGACGCCTTCAGGGCCTGCCTGCTGCGCGGCCCTCTGGCTTTCGGCGTCAAAGTAATTGGCCTGCTTGTCGCGTACGGTTTTGAAGAATAGGAAGGCATTCATCGCCGCGAACCACGCCACTAGAGTGAGCATGATTGTTATGGTCTGAACGAAGCGACTCGCGCCAGACCGAAAGTCACGATCAAAAATCGCGCGCGTGGCTGCAAACGCCATCAGGAGAGCTGCAGACAGGCCTGATGCGGTGACGAGTAGTCCGATCACCATTACGATGGCGCCGAAAGATTTTGGCGCAAGGTGTGCGAGCGAAATGAGAAGAAATCCCGCAAATAGAGACGCGAGGAGTCGATTTAACATTTCTCCGGTGACAGGGCGCACACCGATCCTTTTATGTACGCGAGCAGGCGCTGGCAAGCCAAGCCGTAGCCCCTGGATGCGCCCGCCTTCGCCTTCGCTCCGCTATGGCGAAGGCTGGTGCCGGAGGAGGGACTTGAACCCACACACCTTTAGAGGGTACTGGATTTTGAGTCCAGCGCGTCTGCCATTCCGCCACTCCGGCAATCAAGGAGTTGTTTTTGTAGCCAAGGGGGTCCGAAAGGTCAACGCCACAGCGGGGGAGATTTTGCAGGGGCTGTACTTTACAGACGCTGCAACGCTCAGCGGCGGGATTCGGCGCCGTAGGGGATGAGCGAGCGGGGCGGGTCCAGGACCATCTTGCCGAGGATGAATTTCTTGAGTGAGGCGCTGTCGCGGAGTTCGGCGAGGGAGAGCGGGGGGATGCCGCCGGTGGAGCGGCTGCTGGCGGACGACAGGCTGGTGCTGCGCATGTTCATGCCCTTGACCGACATGCTCATGCCCCCGGCGGACATCAGCGCGGCGGCGGCTTTCATTTCCTCGGCGAATTCGCCGGAGGGCCTGAGCGTTTTGAGTTCGGGTAGATCGTAGGTCTCGTCCAGCCGGGCGGGCGGGGTGTAGGCGGGGCGGACGGGCGGAGGCGCGGTCTCGCGGCGCGCGACGCGCACCGGTTGAGGGTTGCGTCGCGGAGGGGGCGGCGGCGGGGCCGGTCGCGCGGGAGGCTGCTCGATCTCTTCGAATTCCTCCTCGACCTCGACGGTGGAGGCGGTCTCGCGCGACGGCGGACGTCCCGCGAGTTGTTCGAGCATCTCGCGGATTTCGTCGTCGATGGGCGAGGGGGTGCGGCGGGGCGGCTGGCCCGGGGCGCCGCGGCCTTTCGATTTCTGGAGGACCTGCGCGATGGCCCAGAACACAAGGATCACGAGCCAGATGATGGCGTCGAGTCCGATCCCGGCGGCGATGGGCAGCGGCGGATTCATGGTGCATCAGGCCGGGCGCGTTTGATCGGCGCGCCCGGCCCCGGTGCGGCGCGGACTATTGACCCTTGTCCTTGCGGTTCTTGTCATCGCCGTCCGCCAGCGCTTCGCGCATGCTGGTGTCGGCCATGATGTTTTGCATGCGGTAGAAGTCCATGACGCCGAGGTTGCCCTTGCGGAACGCTTCGGCAATGGCGAGCGGGACCTGGGCCTGCGCCTCGATGACCTTGGCCTGCATCTCCTGCACGCGGGCGCGCATTTCCTGCTCAAACGCGATGGCCATGGCGCGGCGGCCTTCGGCTTCGGCCTGGCGCAGTTTCTTGTCGGCTTCGGCGCGCTCGGTTTCGAGCAGCGCGCCGACGTTGGCGACTTCGCGCGCGCCGCTGACGCCGGCGACGCTTACGTCGGCGATGTCGATGGAGACGATTTCAAACGCCGTCTGCGCGTCGAGGCCGCTGTTGAGCACCTTGCGGGAGATGTTGTCGGGATTTTCCAGCACGTGCTTGTAGGTGTCGGAGGAACCGATGGCGCTGACGATGCCCTGGCCGACGCGGGCGATGATCGTGTCCTCGGTCGCGCCGCCGACGAGGCGGTCGAGGTTCGCGCGCACGGTCACGCGCGCCTTGACGAGCAGGCGGATGCCGTCCTTCGCGACGGCGTCGAGCATGGCCGTGCCCTTGGCCGGGTCCGGGCAGTCGATCACCTTGGGGTTCACGCTTGTGCGGACGGCGTCGTAGACGTCGCGGCCGGCGAGGTCGATCGCCGCGGCGCGCTGGAACGTGAGTTCGATGTTCGCCTTGTCGGCGGCGATCAGGGCGTTGATGACCTGTTTGACGTGGCCGCCGGCGAGGTAGTGGGCTTCCAGCGAATTGGTGTCGATACCGAGGCCGGCCTTAACCGCCTGGATGCGTCCGTCGACGATAACCTTCGGCGGCACGCGGCGCAGCGTCATGGCGAGCAGCGTGAAGAAGCTGACATGCGCGCCGGAGGTGAGGGCGCGTATCCATGTGCTGAGGAAGGAGAAGAAGAGCCCGATGAACACCACCGCCGCGAGGGCGAGGATGATCATCAAGATGGTGAAGAAGCCCGATGCCATGGTCGTTTCCTTTCGTTGCGTTAATCCGTCGCGTGTGCCGGTCCCGGCGGGGGCGCCGGCGTGCGGCGTTCGTCGCCGCGCCACAGGGCCAACAGTAGCGCACCGAGTCCGAGAATGCCAATGAGAAGCGCAAGATAGCCGCCGATTCCGGGCAGGAAGGTGACGGCGTAGAGCACGACGATTCCGACCAGGAGGGACAGCGCGACGGCGGAGAAGCGCTGCGGTCCCGTGCGGCGCAACAGGGCCTGTGCGATGGCGAGGGCGACGATGATCTTTCCGAGGTAGAGCAGCGCGGCCACCGCGCCGCCGACGAGCAGACCCAGCGGCAGGCCGACGAGGGTGAAGGCCAGCAGGAGGGCGCTGATCGGCAGCATGAGCAGGGCGGAGAGCCCGGCCAGCGCGCAGCGCATCGGCGTGCGCTGGAGGCGGCGGGTCGCGCGCCCGGCGTAGCGCGGGAAGAGGGCGAGGAAGGGAAGGCCGGCGAGCAGCGCGGCGAAGGCCTTCAGGCTGTGGACCGAAACCGCCACGAGCATCGACTGGGGGGTGCGCTGCGGCGCCGCGGGGGAGACGCGTTTCAGCTCGCCGCCGACGAGGACGGAGGGATCGAGGAACAGTTCGCGCGGCGAGGTGTAGGCGAGGTCGCCCGCGATCCGCGTGCCGGGCATGACCACGATATCCTCCGCCGTGAGCCGCACGTCGCCGCCGTATTCACCCGCGAGGGTCACGGCGCGCGCGAGCACGCGGGTGCGCCCGTGTACGCGTCCTTCGAGGCTGGCCTGCTCCGCGGCGGCGTCGAGGTGGCCCAGCACGACCGCGTTGGTTGCGAGGTGGAGCACCGAGCCGGCGCTGGTCAGGTCGCCGCCGAGCGTGCTCCGCAGGGAGAGGGATTGCCCCATCGCCCGCAGGTGGCCGTCGACCGGGCCCGCCACGAGCAGGGCGCCCCCGGCGAGCCAGGCGTCGGCCTCGACGTGACCGGTCAGGTCGAGCTGGTTGGCGAAGGCGAAGAGGTCGTCGGTGACCGCGCCTTCGATCCGCGAGGTGACGGCGTAGATCGCGGTTTGTTCCGCGAGGTGGCCGTCCGGCGGCAGATGGAACTCGGTGGTGTTGAACCACTGCAAGGCCTGGGCGGGAAGGGCCGCGAGTGTTGTTGCCGCCACGATGGACCGGAAGAGCCGCTTCACGAGGCGCTGACCTCGCGGACCACGACGCGGTGGCCGTGGACGGCGACGACCTTGACCGGCGCGCCCGCGGCGATGAAGCCCGATTCGGAGACGACGTCCACGCGCTTGCCGTCGATTTCGACGATGCCGGACAACTGCAGATTGGTCGCGGCCGTGCCCGTGCGCCCCATCAGCGGCGACGGCGTTTCCGGATCCGTTTTGAACTCCTTGCCATCCTTGCTCAACGTCAGTGTCTTCCCGATGCGCGTGCGCGGGAAGAGTTTCAGCCAGAGGGCGAAGAAGATGACGGTGAAGATCAGCAGACCGAGCGCCATGAGCAGGCCGCCCTGAGGGCCGAAGACTGCGAATCCGATCACGACGGCGATCAGCAGCGCAATCGCGCCGAAGATGCCGAGGATGCCACCGGGGATGAAGACCTCCAGCGCGAGCAGGAGCAGGCCCATGGCGACGAATGCGATGAACAGTTGTGTGGTCATGTGTGTGGCGGGCAGTTTAGGGGGCCGTGCGGTCGAGTTCGACCACAATCCGGCTGCCGTGGACCGACGCGATGCGGACCGGCGTGCCCGGATCGACAAAAAGACCTTCGGTCACCACATCGAGGCGGCGGTCCCCGAATTGCGCGGTGCCCGCGGGGCGCAGCGCGGTGATCGTGGTGCCGCGCAAGCCGACGAGATCGGGCTGCTGGGGCGCGGCGGTGTAGCCGGATTTCGTATCCGTGGATTGCGCGAGCACCAGCCAGCGGCGTGCGGGCGAGTGCGGGAGGAATCGGCCGACCAGAACGGCGCCGGTGAACGAGCCGACGATGGCGATGGAGAGCGTGCGCAACGGACCCTCGAGCGAGTCGATGCCCGGCAGCCACTGGCCGTCGGGCAGTTTGTCCATCATCGCGTTGAGCAGCGCGTAGAGCACGAGCACGAGGCCGGCGATGCCGGGTATGCCGAAGCCGGGCAGGATGAAGACTTCCAGCGCGATCAGGAGGAGGCCCACGAGAAAGACGATCATTTCCTCCATGCCCGCGAGGCCCGCGATGTGGTGGCCCCAGAAAAAGAGCGCGAGCGCCGCGAGGCCCAGCAGGCCGGGCAGGCCGAAGCCCGGCGTCTTGAATTCGATGTAGAGGCCGAGCAGGCCGGCCATCAGCAGCAGCGGCGCGGCGGCGGCAATCATGCGGGCGAGGCGCTCGGTGGACGTCACTTCGAGTTCGCGGATGGGGCGTCCGGCGAGCCCGATCTTTTCGAGCAGCGCGGGGATGTCCGCGACGGTCCCTTTCGAGAGCAGCCTCCGGCGCCCGTCTTCGGGGCCGACTTCGCGTTCCGCCTCGACGTTGGTCAACGTGAGCAACTGGCCGGCGGGGCTGATCACCTCGTCGCCGATCTTGTATTCGAGTTCGCGGCGCACCATCGCCTCCGCGAGCTGCGGGTCGTGTCCGCTTTCCTGTGCGGCGGCGCGGATGAGCGCGGCGACGGCGGAGACGGTTTTTTCCTCGATCGCCTCCGGCATTTCCTGCGCGCCGCCGGTGGGCGACATCATGATCGGCATCGCGTCGCCGATCACGCTGCCGGGCGCCATGTAGATGTGTTTGGTCGATAGCGCGATGATGGCGCCGGCGGAAATCGCGTTTTTCTCCACGAACGTATAGGTCGGCACGCGCACGCCCTGCATCAGGCGCACGATGTCGGTGGCCGCGTCGAGCCGCCCGCCGGGCGTGTCCATGAGCAGGACCACGGCGGCCGCGCCTTCGCGCTCCGCCTCCTGCACGCCGCGGCGCATGACATACAGCAAAGCGGGTTCGATCATGCCCTTTACGGGGATGACATACACCGGTCCATCGGCGGGCGCGGCCGGCGCCTCGGCGCGGGCGGGCGCGGGTCCGAACAGCAGGGTGGACAGCACGCAAAGGAGCAGGCTTCGTTTCATGGTGGACACTATACCGGATTGCGATTCAAATACCACTTCGCGGAAGAGCCGTAATCCTTGTGCGCATTCCTCGAATTTACTGCATGAACCATTCACTCAACGGACGCGTGGCGCTGGTGACGGGCGGCGCGGTGCGCATCGGGCGCGCGATCGCGCTGGAGCTGGCCGGCCACGGGTGCGGCATCGTGGTGCATTACCGCCGCTCGGCCGGGCCTGCCGCCGAACTGTGCCGCGTGCTCGAACGCATGGGCGTGCCCGCGTGGCGCGTGAAGGCGGATCTCTCGACCGCGGCGGGCTGCGGGCAGTTGATTGCGGACGCGCGGGAAAAGGCGGGTCGGCTCGACCTCCTCGTCAACAATGCCGCGGTCTTCCACAAGCAGCGTCTGCTGGACATCACGGAGCAGGCGTTGCGGGTGGAATTCGACACGAACCTGTTCGCGCCCATCCTGCTGACGCGTGCGTTCGCGAAGGCCGCGCGGCGCGGGCGGATCATCAACCTGCTGGACCGCCGTGTGGCGGGGCACGATCCTTCGTGCATCCCGTATCTGCTCACCAAGAAGGCGCTCGCGGCGTTCACAACGTCCGCGGCGCTCGCGCTCGCGCCGCGGTTCACGGTGAACGCCGTGGCGCCCGGGCCGGTGCTGCCGCCGCCGGGCCGCGGGGCCGATTACCTGCGCGACCATGCGGGCCGCATCCCGCTGGGGCGGCCGGTGCCGCCGGAGGAGGTCGCGCGCGCGGTGGCGTACCTGGCGCAGGCGTCCGCGGTGACGGGCCAGGTGCTGTATGTGGACGGTGGCCAGCATCTGCTGGGGGAGGGCGTGTAGATGGATCGGATCTATATCCGGGATCTTCAATTGCGTTGCATCATCGGGATCTACCCGGAGGAACGGCGCGAGCGGCAGGACGTGGTGATCAATGTCACGATGGGCGGGGATTTTTCCGCCGCGGGCCGGTCGGACGACATCCAGGATGCGGTGGATTACAAGGTCACGAAGAAGCACATCATCGCGCTCGTCGAAAACAGCGCCTTCAACCTGATTGAAACCCTCGCCGAGCGCATCGCTGCCGTCTGCCTCGAACATCCGAAGGTGGAGGAGGCGACGGTGTCGGTGGACAAACCCGGCGCGCTGCGGTTTACCCGCAGCGTCGCGTTTGAAATCACCCGCCGGAAAAAGGGATAGGAGGCGGACCCGCATGCATGTGCTCGTCGTGGAGGACGACCCGGACATGCTGAGCCTCATCAAGGCCGGCCTCGAGACGGCCGCGCACGAGGTGACGACCTGCCGCACGGCGGAACGCGCGCTGGTCGTGGTGCGCGAACAGGCCTTCGACCTGCTGCTGCTCGACGTGGAACTGCCGGGGCGCGACGGGTTGAGCGTGTTGCGGGAGGTGCGGCAGCGCAAAAGCCACGTGCCGGTGATCATCATCACCGGAGGGCGCACGTCGACGGAAGACCGCGTGCGGGGTCTTGATGCCGGGGCCGACGACTATTTGATCAAACCCTTCCCGCTGCCGGAACTGCTCGCGCGGATTCGCGCGGTGCGCCGCCGCGCGGAGGACGCCGTCGCCGGGGAGCTGCGCGTCGGCGATATCGAGTTGAATCCGGCCCGACGCGTGGCGCGCCGGGCCGGCATCGAGCTTTCGCTGACGGCGCGCGAATTCGACGTGTTGGAGTACCTGATGCGGCGCGCGGGCGAAGTGGTGAGCCGCGAG
>CALKUH010000049.1 GCA_937996795.1 uncultured Verrucomicrobiota bacterium
ATCGAGAAGGCGCATCCGGACGTCATGCACATCCTGCTCCAGATCCTGGAGGAGGGGAAGCTGACCGACAGCCTCGGGCGCACGGTCGATTTCCGCAACACCGTCGTCATCATGACCTCGAACATCGGGGCCGACCTCATTCGCAAGGGCGGCGGCCTCGGCTTCGGCGACGTCAATGCCTCGGCGGATTACGGGCGCTTGAAGAACCAGATGCTTGAGGAGTCCAAGCGCGCGTTCAAGCCGGAGCTGCTCAACCGCATTGATGACATCATCGTCTTCCGCCAGTTGGTGAAGGAGGACGTGATGCGCATCCTCGAGATCGAAGTGAAGAAGGTGCAGGCGCGCCTCGCCGCGCGGAAGGTGGAGCTCCACCTCGCCGATTCGGCGCGCGATTTCCTGCTCACGAAGGGCTTCGATCCGTCCTACGGTGCCCGCCCGTTGCGCCGCGCCGTGGAGCGCTATCTCGAGGATCCGCTCGCCGAGGAAATTCTCCGCGGCAACCTGAGCAACGCCGAGAACGTCGAAGTGACCGCCGACGGCGACCACCTCAAATTCAGCCAGCTCGCCGGCGCAAGCTGACGGCCTGAATTTGCAACGTCTGTAAAAAGTTTTTCGGCGCCTTCCAACGTCTGTAAATTCCGTTCAACTTACGACGTGCGGGCGATGATGTAGTCGGCGAGGGCGGACAGGGGCGTGGTGTCGCCGGGGAGGGTGGCGAGTTCGGCTTTGGCCGAGGCGGTGAGGGCGGCGGCGCGGCGTCGTGATTCCTCGATGCCGTGTACGGCGACGTAGGTGACTTTCCCGCGCTCGGCGTCGGTTCCGGCATTTTTCCCCAACGCGTCGCGGTGCGACGTGGCATTCAACAGGTCGTCGGCGACCTGGAAGGCGATGCCGGTTTTTTCGCCGTAGCGCCCGAGCGCATCCACATGTTCCATGCTCGCGCCGGCGGCGATGGCGCCCATGCGCACGGCGGCGCGGAGCAGGTCGGCGGTCTTGTGGAGGTGGATGTAGTCCACCTGGTCGGCGGTCGGGGTCTGGCCTTCCGCGGCGATGTCTTCGACCTGTCCGCCGATGACGCCCTGGCTGCCGGCGGCGCGGGCGAGTTCGCGGACGAGCGCGCCGGGCGCGTGGGGCGGCGGCACGGGGGCGTCCGCAAGCCACTCGAAGGCGAGGGTGAGCAGGGCGTCGCCGGCGAGGATGGCGTTGGCTTCGCCGAATTTGACGTGGCAGGTGGGGCGTCCGCGCCGGAGGGCGTCGTCATCCATCGCGGGCAGGTCATCGTGCACGAGGGTGTAGGTGTGCAGCAGTTCGATGGCGCAGCCGGGCAGGAGGGCGTGGTCGGCGGAACCGCCGCAGGCTTCGGCGGCGGCCATGGCGAGGATGGGGCGAATGCGTTTGGCTTCGCCGAACAGGCTGTAGCGCATGGCGGCGTGGAGGTCGGCGGGTCGCGTGTCGGCGGGCGGCATGCGCGCGTCGAGCAGGCGTTCCACGCGCTGGCGGCGTTCGGCGAGGTAGGCGGCGAGGTTGAACATGCCGGGCACGGTATCGCATCGGGGCCCGTGTGTCTTCCCCTTTGACACTGGCGGAGGCGAAATCTACTCTGCACGCTGACTTTCGAGGTGTTGGGCATGCCGACGTACGAATACGAATGCAACAAATGCGGACTGGAGTTTGAGCGCTTCCAGCGGATCAGCGAGCCGCCGGTAAAGCGCTGCCCGACGTGCAAGGGGGCGGTGCGTCGCAAGATCGGGACCGGCGCGGGCCTGCTCTTCAAGGGGAGCGGCTTTTACATCACCGACTACCGCAGCGAGGGCTACCAGAAGGCGGCGAAGGCCGACTCCGGGGCTTCCTCCTCCGGCAGTTCCAGCCCGTCGACCACCACCGCCCCGGCGAAGGAAAAGCCGAAGCCGGGGAAAAAGGCTACATGACCGCCGCGATCAAGTGCATGGCGTGCTCGCGCATGAATCCGTTGGGCCGCCTGTTTTGCGTGGGGTGCGGCGAGCGGTTGGACACAAAAAACATTGTCGACGTGCCGCTGGTCAGCCCGGCGAGGCGGATGGCGCGGTTGGTGCGCTTGCTCGTCCTGCTGGGGCTGTTGCTCGCGTTGTTGCAGATGATCCGCCCGGTGGCGCCGATGGGGCGGCAGGGCGCTCCGGATGCCCACTCGCTGCTGTTGTATCAGTTGGAGACCCTGCGCCAGGCGGTCCTGAACAAGCGGCCGATGGAAATGGCCTTCACCGAAGCATCGATCAACGGGTATCTACATCACCTCCTGACGAACAGTCCGAGTCGCGAATCGACGGGGCCGGTCAAGGCGGAGGTCCAGGAGGTGCGGGTCCAGTTGCTGACGGGGCAGGTGGTGGTGGTGATGACGTCCAGCCTCGGTCCGTTCACCATCTCCTATGAAACGCGGGGCCAGCCCCGCGTGGCGGCGGAGGGGTTTGTGTTCGATGTTGAGCGTGTGCGGATCGGGCATCTGCCGCTGCCGGGCCCCGCGGCGCCCTGGGCGGCGTCGCGCCTGTTTAACTTGTTCAGCGAACTCGAACGCGAGCGCACGCTGGCGAATGCGGTGGATCAGATCACGGTGGAAGCGGGCCAGGTGCGCGTGCGCACGGGCTCGCCATGAGGGGAGAAAGGAACGGTCATGAAGGATAAACAGGAATTTTATGCCCTGCTCGGGGACATCGACGGCCGCCCTTTCGATGACTACAACAAGATCATCGGCGACTATGATTTCGCGCGCTATGTGCTGAAGGTGACGCGCATCCCGATGGAGGCGGACGACAGCTCCACGCTGTTCGTCGTGCGCGTGCCGTCGGCGGTCGCCGGCTTCCCGCCGAACCTCTACACGACGGCCATCCGCCGCACCGCGTTGGAGGACCTGCTGGTCCGCAAGGTGACGGACGCCATTTCGCGGACGACGGCGTACGACCACCAGGGCATTTCGCGCCGCCGCCTGTTTGTCGCCGCGCCCGGCCAGAAGATCCTGCCGCGCTCGGCGCTGGTCATCACGGAGGAATTCATCGAGGCCCGCCTGTCCGTGCAGTTGCCGGCCCGCGACGGGCGCATCCTGGGCGAGGAGGCGCGGCATGTGTTCTTCGAGGAGTTGCCGGCGGTCGTCAACGCGGCGCTGATCTACTGCAACCTGGAGGAGACGGAGGTGCACCAGTTCGTGGACCTCATGGAGGACGCCGACGCCATCCGGCAGGCGCTGCCGACGCGCGGGTTGATCGGCTTCGTCGCGCAGGGCGCCTTCCTGACGCGCCTCGACAACTCCGACAAGCCGGACTACGACCGCGACGTGCCGTTCGTGATCCCCGAGGAGATGCAGATTGATGTCGAAGTGCCGAACACGGGGCGCATCCGCGGCATGGGCATCCCGTCGGGCATCACGGTCATCCTGGGCGACGCGTACTCGGGCCGCACGGAATTGATGAAGGCGCTCGCCGCCGGCATCTACAACCACGTTCCCGGCGACGGGCGGGAATACGTGATCACCATGCCCGACGCGGTGTATGTCGCCGCGGAGGATCGCCGCAGCGTGCAGCGCGTGGACATCAGCGCGTTTGTCCGGCAGAACCCGGCGGGCCGCGATGTGCGGCAGTACACGACGACGCATGCCGATCCGTGCGCGGCCGAGGCCGCGGCGGTTGCGGAGGCGCTGGAAATTGGCGCGCGGGCGCTGCTCTTCGACGAGTCGGACTCCAACTCCGGATTCCTGTCGCAGGATTCGCGCCTCAAAGGGCTCGCGTCAGGGGCGGAGCCGCGCCTGATCCCGCTGTCCGTCTGCGCGCGCAAGATGGTGGATGAGCTGGGGATTTCCATCGTCGTCGCGGGATCGTCGTCGGTCACGGAATTCATCCCGGTGGCGGACACGGTGTTGCGGGTGGACGAGTACCAGGTGTCGGATGTCACGCGCGAGGCGAAGCAGCTTTCGATCCAGCCGTCGGAACTGGCGCCGGACACGGAGGCGCTGTCGCGCCTGGTCGAGCGGTCGCGCTGGGTGGTGCCGAGCAGTCTCGATCCGAGTTCCGGCCGCCACGATGCGGTCGTGGGCGCGGAGGCGCTGGACAAACTCCGCTTCGGCAACCACGTCATCGACATGACCGCGGTCAAGCAGCTTGCCGACCTCTCGCAGACGGAGACGATCGGGTTGATCCTGTATTACGCCAAAAACCGCTACTTGGACGAAGGCCGGCCGATCCGCGAAATCCTGGACCTGATCGACCGCGACTTGAGCACCGAGGGGTTGGAGTGCCTGACGCGCGACTTGCGCGGCGACCTCGCGCGGCCGCGCCGCTACGAGATTGCGGCGGCGCTGAATCGACTGGTCTCGCTCCGCATCTCGCGGGCGGCGGACTAGCTCGCTTCGGGGACCGCATGAAACTGGTCATCCAGCGCGTGCGCCGGGCGCGGGTGGTGGTGGCCGGTCAGGAGCTGGCCGCCATTGGCCGCGGGATGCTGATCCTGTGCGGGGTGGGGCGCGGAGACACGGCGGCGGACCGCGCATTCCTCGCGCGGAAGACGCTGAACCTGCGCATCTTTGATGATGCGGAGGGCAAAATGAATGTCGCCCCCCGCGATGCCGGCGCGGCGTTCCTCGTGGTCAGTCAATTCACGCTGTATGCCGACTGTACGCGCGGCAACCGTCCCAGTTATCTGGATGCCGCGCCGCCGGCGGAGGGCGAGGCGGGGTATGAGGCGTTTGTGGCGCTGCTTCGCGCGGAGGGCGTCGAGGTCCAGACCGGTCAGTTCGGCGCCGACATGCAGGTCGAGTTGGAAAACGACGGTCCCGTGACGTTGATCCTGGAAAGCAGCGGACGGGAGACGGCGTGATGCGACGCGCGGCGCTGGTGCTGCTTGCGGCGATTCCGGTGCTTCCCGTGCATCCCGTGGCCGCGCAGCCGATTCCCCCGCAGGAGCGCCTGCTGCAACCGCGCACGGTGTTCAGTCCCACGCGGCGCTTCATGGTTTCCGGACTGCCCCCCGCGGAAGGCATTACGCTGGGGCGGTGGGCGGAGGAGGTGGCGGAGCGTGTGCAGTCCGTCATGGGGCCGGTTCCCTTCGAGCGGGGCCAGTTTGTGGAGGTGGTCGTCGACGTGACCGGCGAAAGCGGGTTGACGGTGGAAGCCGTGCAGCGATGCGTGGATGACGAGGTGCGGCAGTTGCTCATCGTGCGGCGCCTCGACGAGGATTCGATGGAGGCGGCGGAGGAGCGGCTGGGCGGCCTGCTGCTCAATCGCTACGCGTTGGCGCGGCAGGCGCCCGCCGCGCGGTGTGCGTCGACGGTGCGTGTGCCCGACTGGCTTTCGGTGGGCCTGGCGCATCAGACCAACCCCGACCTGCGCCGGCGCGACCTTGCGCTCGGGATGAAGCGGTGGGCGCGGGATGAGCTGGTCTCGATGGATGAGGTGATGACGCAGTCGCACATGCCGCTCGGTCGCTGGGCGCGGAAAGCGGATGCGACCCTGCTGGTGAACTGGATCGTGGCGACGCCGCGCGGAGCGGAGGCGCTGCATGAGTACATCCGGCGGCTGGCGGAGGGCGCGCCGTTTTCGCCGGCGGAGTGGCGCGCGCGGCTGACGGGGCAGGCCGACGCGAGGGTGGCGGCGCAGGAGTGGGATCTAT
This sequence comes from uncultured Verrucomicrobiota bacterium, assembly GCA_937996795.1. GTDB lineage: Bacteria > Verrucomicrobiota > Kiritimatiellia > CAIVKH01 > CAIVKH01 > JAMLJG01. The sequence goes on from CALKUH010000049.1 coordinate 5,629, forward strand.
GGATTGCCCACCTGCAGGGACGCCAGCGCGAAATCGGGGTGGGCAGCGTGGCATCGGTGTTGCGCCTGCGGGAATTGGCGCTGGAAGATTTGTCCGCCGTTTCGGGTCCGCCCGAGTGGGCCGGCGCCTCCATTGTGCAACTGGTTGGAGCACGCAAGGAGCCGTGGGTGCGCCAACTGGCCGTACGGCTTGCCGTCCGGTTCCGGCTGGAAACGCTGGGGATCGAACCCGAAGGTCAGTTGATGGCGGAGCGATACGCGCTGTTCCTCGATGCATTGGCCGGCCGCCCCCGCATTGCCTCCGAGTCGCGCCTCCAGGAACTGTGGAGCCAGGCGGAGGAGAGTCGCATCGCGCTGGAGACGCTGTTGGAATCGCGCCGCCTGTATTTACAGGACCTGGAGGATCGGCTGGATCCCGACGCCGGAAAGGGCGCCGCGCCGGCGTCGGTCCGCGAGTTTCTCGACGACATCGAGCAGCGCCTGCCCACGCCATGACGCGGAATTTCCCCGTGCAATGCGCCGGGAACCGGTCTAGGCTGGCCGCAATTTTCCGGAGCAACTGACAATGGCGAAACGAGCGAATCCCGAAGCGCCCCGTGCGACGACCGTGGGGGCGATTGATCCCGAGGTGCTGGCCTTCACCGCCGGCAAGGATGTCCAGTTGGACCGCGCGCTGGTGGAGGTGGACTGCCTGGGCACGGCGGCCCATGTGACGATGCTGAGCCGGATGCGCGTGCGCCCGCCCGTGTTGACGCCGGAGGAGGCGGCGCGCGTGCGGGTCGAGCTGCGGAGGATTGTCGAGGCCGCGCGTGAGGGCCGTTTCGAGATCACGCTCGAAGACCAGGATGTGCACCTGGCCGTGGAACGCACGCTGACACAGGCGCTGGGGGACCTCGGCAAAAAAGTGCACACGGCGCGCAGCCGCAACGACCAGGTGGCGCTGGATCTGCGCCTCTACGCGCGCAAGCAGTTGCTCGGCGCCATCGGTGAGGCGTCCGCGCTCGCGGATGTGCTGCTCCAGTTTGGACGACGTCACCAGGACGTTCCGATGGTCGGGCGCACGCACATGCAGCCCGGCATGCCGAGTTCCGTCGGCCTGTGGGCGACGGCCTACAGCGAGGAACTCGCCGATGGCATGGAATTGCTCACGGCGCTGTATGCGCTGAACAACCGCTCGCCGCTCGGCTCCGCCGCGAGCTATGGCGTGCCGCTGCCGATTGACCGCGCGCTCGTGGCGCGCCTGCTTGGGTTTGACGCGCCAGCGCACAACGTGCTGTACGCCAACCAGGGGCGCGGCCGCCTCGAGTCGCTGCTGCTTGATGGCATGAGCCAACTCATGCTCACGCTTTCCCGCCTCGCGCAGGATCTCATGTTGTTCACGATGCCGGAGTTTGCCTACTTCACGCTGCCCGCCGCGTACTGCACCGGCAGCAGCATCATGCCGCAGAAGAAGAATCCGGATGTGCTTGAACTGGTCCGCGCAAAAGCTGCGCGCGTCCGCGCGCACGCCGCGGCGGTGTATGACCTCTCGCGCGGTCTGCCGTCCGGCTACAACCGCGATCTGCAGGAGGCCAAGGAACCGTTTATGGAAGGCATCGGCACGACCCGCGCCTGCCTGCGGGTGTTGACCGGTTTGATCGCGGGCACGACCGTCAATCGGACGGCCTTGGAGGCGGGGTTCTCGCCGGACGTGTTCGCGACCGATCGCGCGTTGGAGCTGGTCGCGCGAGGCATGCCGTTCCGTGACGCGTACCATCATGTGAAGGGCCATTTACACGAACTCGCGTCGATCAATCCGAATGAGGCCCTGCGCAAGAAAACGCACGCGGGTGCGCCGTTCGGTTTGGATTTTGAGTGGATGGCTTCGCGCCTTCGTACCCCGGCGGCCTTTGCCCGGGCCGAAACCAAGCGGCTCGATGCCGTCGCCCGGAAGTTGCTCTGGCACTCTTCTTGCTGATTAGTGAGCGTGGAGCTGGCGCGCACGGAAGCATCCAGGATGAGCTGGGTGTTGAAAGCCGCATAAGGCCCTTGCAAGCGGGCGTTTGCGACTTTTCAGGTGCCACCGGTTCCGCGCTCAACATGAAAGCCCTAGAGCCCAAGATCGGATCGTCGGGTGTTCGCAACCGAACGCCAGGGTTCATTTCTGCGATTCAACGCTGGTGGCAGCGCCGCGATGGGCAGGCCCTGCAAGGTCTCGACCTTCAGCTTGCCTGGCTGGCGTTGGATTCGGTGGGTGAGATCCTCCGGATCAGCCCCGCTGCGGAAGCGTTGCTCGGCGTCCGGATGGCAGATGTGGCGGGAAAGCGGTGGACGGACGTGTTGGGGGTACTGGCCCCGGCGGATCAGGTGGCGTCCGGTGTAAGGACCGGCTATTGCCGTGCCGACGGCCAACTCTGCAATCTGCACTATCTTGTCTTGCCGGGTTCTTCGATGGAGGTGGATGCTTCCGCCTCAAGTGTGGTGTGGATCTCCGACATCAGCCAGGATCTGGCTGCGTTGCAGGAATCCGCGGAACACGCGCGCCTCCGAACGGCGGCCTGCTTTGCCAGCCAGATTGCCCACGAAGTGCGCAACCCGGTGGCGGCCATTTCAGGGTCCGCCCAACTGCTCCGCCTGCTGGCCGAGAAAGCGCGCGGAGGCGATGCGCGAAGCGTGGAACTGCTCCAAGCCGAGCAGGACGCCCTTTGCCGGTCGATTGCCGCCGAGTCGGAGCGGCTGGACCAGATCATCGCCCGTTTTCTCTCTTTTGCGGATATTTCCGAAGACAATTTGCGCCTGCTGATGGAACTTCCTGATGACGAAACGCCCTCAGAACATGCTTTAGCGCAACACCGCTGATATCAGGCCATGCGAATGGTGTCATGGGTAGGTGTCTCCTTGAATTTGAAATTTTGAGAAAATAGAACTTAACGCAAGCCGGTCCACCGCTTATCCTCTTCCACGGGGCAGTAGTAATCGTAGTTTATTCGTGGGAGGTCCGCGCGGATGGCGCGAATTCTGTTGGTTGATGACGAACCCAGCATTCTCAGTGTGCTCAGCACGCTGATGAAGTCTGAGGGGCACGAGTCGGTGGCCGTGCGTGGCGGCGAAAAGGCGCAGGAAATCCTGCTCGCCGAGTCGTTTGATTTGATGATCAGCGACATTCGCATGGCGCCGGTCGACGGTCTGCAATTGCTTAAAGTCGCCCATCGCGAGCGGCCCGACATGGCGGTGATCATGCTCACCGCCTACGGCTCCGTCGAGACGGCGGTCCAGGCAATGAAAGAGGGCGCGTTCGACTACGTCACGAAGCCCTTTAAAGTTGATGAATTGCTGCTGACGGTGCAGCGCGCCCTTGAATACACGCGGGTTCGCAATGAAAATGACGACCTGCGCCTGCAGTTGGGCGTGCGATACCAGTTCGAGAACATTGTGGCGGAAAGCGCGGCGATGCGCCGGGTCTGCGAGATCATCGGCCGTGTTGCGCGCACGGATGCGACGGTGCTGATCCTGGGGGAAAGCGGGACCGGCAAGGAGCTGGTGGCGCAGGCGATTCACGCGCACAGCGCCCGCCGCGGCCGTAAATTCATCCCGATCAACTGCGCCGCGCTTCCCGAGCCTTTGCTGGAATCCGAAATGTTCGGCCATGTGAAGGGCGCGTTCACCGGCGCCACCGCCACCAAGGTCGGCCTGTTTGAAGCGGCGGATGGCGGCACCATTTTCCTCGACGAGATCGGCACGATGCCGCCCGGCATTCAGGCCAAACTGCTCCGCGTGTTGCAGGATCGCCAGATTCGCAAGGTGGGCAGCAACGATTCGATGGCTGTGGATGTCCGCGTGATTGCCGCGACGAACGACCGCCTGGAAAAGGCGATCGAGGAGCAGCGCTTCCGCGAGGACCTGTATTACCGCCTCAGCGTCATCCCGGTCGAGATCGCCCCGCTTCGCGAGCGACGCGAGGACATCCTGCCGCTCGTGCGCCACTTTATCCGCAGTGAAGTGCGCGACGATGATCGTCTTCCGACGTTGGAGCCGGATGCCGAACTCGCCCTGGAGCGCTATGCGTGGCCCGGCAATGTGCGAGAATTGCAGAATGCCGTCCGCCATGCGCTTGCCTTTGCGAGCAACGGCGTCATCAAGCGCGCCGACCTGCCTGTCAAAGTGATCAACGCCACGGGCGGTGTGGCCCCGTTGGGCGAGCAGGCGGATCTCAAGGGACAGTCGCTGCGTTTCTTCCTCCGCGCGAAAGAGCGGGAGTACCTGGAGCAGGTTCTCAAGAGTTTCGAGGGGGACAAGGAGAAGGCGGCCAAAGCCCTCCGGATCAGTCTCGCCACGCTGTACCGCAAGCTGCCCGGCGCCGAGGCGTAACGCGACGCGGCGCCTGACAAGAGGTCTTCTGGTCCATGGCCACGCCTGTGCCAGCCATCCCGCTGAATCTGCTGTTCGAACGGTTTTCGACGGACGCCGTTTTTCGCGCGGCCGTTCCACACGGCAACGGGCACATCAATGACACGTATGCCGTCACCGCCGGCGTGGCGGGCGGGCAGCGGCGCTTCATCCTCCAGCGCCTCAACACCGCGATCTTTACCGCGCCCGAACTCGTCATGGCGAATATTGATCGCGTGCTCGGCCATCTCCGCGCGCGGCTGGCCGGGTGCGCGGATTTGGATCGGTGCGTGCCGACGCTCATTCCGGCGCGGGACGGGCGGCCGTTCCTTCTCGATGAAGCGGGAGGCGTCTGGCGGCTCTATCGCTTCATCGAGGGCGCATGCTCTTACGAGGTCGTCCAACATCCCCGGCAGGCGTATCAAGCGGGCCGGATGTTCGGGTTGTTTCAGCGCCTGCTCGCGGACTTTCCCGTGGCCGCGTTGCGCGAAACGCTCCCCGATTTTCATGACACGCCGAAGCGCCATGCCGCGTTGGAGCAGGCGGTGCGGCGCAATGCGGCGGGCCGGGCTTCGTCGGCGACGCGTGAAATTGATTTCTTCGGCGAGCGCCGCCATCAATACGCCCGCCTGCTCGACCGGTACGCGGCGGGCGAACTCCCGCTGCGCGTCACGCACAATGATACGAAATTGAACAATGTGCTCTTTGACGAATCCTCGGGCGAGGGGTTGTGCGTGGTGGACCTCGATACCGTGATGCCGGGTCTGGCCCTGTACGATTTCGGGGACCTGGTGCGTACGGCCACCTGCCCTGCGGCGGAGGATGCGCAGTCGCTGGAGGAGGTGACGATGCGCCTGCCGGTGTTCGAGGAATTGCTGCGCGGCTACCTGTCCCAAACAGGCGCATTCCTCACCGAAGCGGAGGTTGAGGAACTCGCGTTTTCCGGGCGACTGCTCGCATTGGAAATGGGCATGCGATTCCTCGCGGATCATCTCAACGGCGACATCTATTACAAAACCAATCGCCCCAACCAGAACTTGGATCGATGCCGTGTCCAATGCAGGCTGGTGGAGAGCATGGAGGCGCAATCTTTCGCAATGGAACGCGCCGTCGCCGTTGCGAAGATTCAGGGACCGGCAGAGGTTCGCAAGTCGCGCGCGAACGACACGACGTAGCCTTCCGTGCGGGCGAGGGGACGTGACACGGTTTGTTCCGAGATCGCGACGCCGCTGCTGTTTTTGAAGACCACCGTGAATTCCTTTACGTCGCCGGGGCAGGGGACCCGTGCGACATGGAGATAGCGCGGAAGCGTTTCCCACCGGCGGGTGTCCGGTTTTTCAAGCAAGCCGATCAGCACGAAGCGGACAAGTTCGCCCAGCAGTTCGTTGTCGTGTTCGATTTGCCGCGAGATGGCTTCCTTGGCCGCGACCCGCGCGACGGTTTTGACGACCTGTCGGGCCGCATCCTTCTGGAGGGACGTGAACGCCAGATCGGCCACATCCGTCAACCGGTGCGAGCGGCCTAATGTTTTCCCGTTCGCCCGGATTTCGGCATAGCCACCCGGCACGCCGATATGAGGGGATTGGGAAACCGGCGCACGGCCCATCAGGATGAAGCAGACCAGTTCGTTCGAGGTGGTCCGTCCGTCGCCTCCGAAGCGCCCGGTGTCGGGATCGAGCTTCACGTCCGCGGCAAGGGCGGCGGCCTTCTCATACTGGAGGCGGGCGTTCGATCGGTCGCCGATCAGCTCGAAGCAAAACCCCGCGAGATAGCGCGCGTAGGCGTCGTCCGGATAGTCGCCCAGCGTTTCGGGGCTGAGGGATGCGAGCAGGCGGCGCGCCTCGACGGCTGCGTTCTCCCAATGCCCCATTGCAAGGTGGCTTTTCGCCGTGAAGGCATGAAGCAGGGTGCGCTCGTAGGGATAGCCGCGGAAATCCTGCACCGTGTCGTTGGCGATCATCGACGCGCCGCCACGGGAGAGGCTGTAGGTTTCCAACTCGGCGAGGCGGTCATACGCCGCGATGAAATCGCGCGCGCTCTGCTCGTAGTCGCCGAGGAACAGGCGCACCATGCCCCGCTCCATGAAGAACAGGACGCGATCATTCGACGGCGCCTTCCGGTCGAGCGCACGGTTCGCCTGGTCGAGGCGCCCCTGGTAAAAATCGCGGCGCGCCGTGTTCAGGGCCTGCGTGGCGCAGCCGGCGACCAGCAGCGTCAGCGCCAGTGCCCCGCCCGCCACGACCCGCACGGCGGCCGGTCGGTTCATGCTACCACCCGATGAGCGGCTGGCGTTCCTGGCGCGCGAATTCCGACTGCGTGGTCCACGCGATCAGCCCGCTCTGCAAGTCGGTCACTTCGATGGTGATCTGATAGAACCGCAGCTTGGTCTTGCTGACCCGCACCTGGCGCGGGGTTCGCTGCTGCATTTCCACGATGGATCCCGTGAGCATGTAGCGGGCGGCCGCCTGCTGGCCGATCTCGACCGCGGTGCCGGGCGTGCTGTTGCCCGCCTGGAAGCCCTGTTCGTTGGCGAGGTCGGCGCGGCGCTCCACATTCACAAACTGGACTTTGCCCGAGTTGATCAGCTTGGTCCGCATCGTGTCGGTGAGGGCCTTCGTGTCGAGGTAATCGCTGGTGCGATTTTCCACGCCCTTGATCGCCATGGTGGGTGCGTCGGCCTGCTTGCCCATGAAGGGGCTGGCGAGCAGTTGGTCGACCACTTCCGTGGAAATGGCGCGCAGGTCGCGGAAATCAAACTCGGCGCGCATGTGGTCGCCCTGTTCGACGTTCACATCGCTCACCTTGGCCCGGAAGGCGGCGCAGCCCACGCTGCTGAGCGCCAACGCCAATACCATCGCAGAACGCATCCATTGATTCATGGCTGAACTCCTTGCCCCAACCTTGTACCCGCTCCTCCGGCCCGGCGCAAGCGCGACAGGCTGCGGCGAAAGGTGAGACGACCCGGCGGCTACTTTATTCAACGGAATGGCCGGTGTTTTTAAACGACAGCAGGAGAAATTCCGGATGCCGCCCATCCGCCAGCGCTTCTCCCGCATGCAATTCCGCAGCTTCCAGTTCAAACCCAGTCTCCCGGGCGAGGTGTTCCAGCTCCGCGCGGGTCCTGTGGTAATAGTCGTGCGTGCGTGGCTGGCCGGGCAATCCGATGGCGGAGAGGGGTCCCGCGGGGGCGGTATCCGCCAGCCCCGGCGTGGCGGGATTGATGACCGTGCAGACGAACGGGGCGCCCGGTTTCAATCGCGCCGCCACATTCGGGAACAGGAGCGAAATATCCGCCATATCCATCAACGCAAGGTTGCAGACGGCCGCGTCGCAGCGTGTGGCGGGCAACGCCGCCCAGTCCGTCCCGCTGGCCACATCCACCCTGTAATGGGTGATGAGGGCGCCGGATGTTGCGCTTCGACGTCGGGCGTGCTCGAGAAGGCGCGCGCTGAAATCGCATGCGATGACCCGTGCGCCGCGTGCCGCCATTTTTCGCGCGAGCCAGCCGTTCCCGCAGGCCACTTCCAGGACGGTTTGTCCCGCACTGGGATCCATGCGACGCATCAAGGCGGAAGCCAGCGCACGGGCGCCCAGGCTTTCGCCCTCATCACCAAGCGCCGCATCCCACCAGTCGGCGATCTCCTCCCACTGTTGATGGGAGGCCTCGGTCGGATGCGGGACGAATCGTTCATCGAGGATCGCCGCCAGTCGCGATGCGGTATGGGCGGCGTGTGGATCGCGAAAGATCGAAGCATGGGTCCCCGGCACCTCGTGCTCACGAAGTCCGGCCGCGGTGAACGGTGTCCATCCCATGCCGGGCGGATAGCGGAACAAATCCTCCGCCGTGCGTTCGCGCGCGCGAAACAGGTCGACGCGCATGTGGAGGATCGGCGGCTGGTAGCGTTGGGATGCGATGCCGCACAGGCGCGCGTGGTAATCCAAACGCAGCTCGGCCGGCAGGCGCGCCGGATCGCGCCGCAACCAGAGCCAGCACCCGCTGCGGAGACGGCGCGTCTGTTCCCGGATCACCCGCCACGCACGGCGCAGCCGCGTCTCGCGCCGCCTGCGCGGACGATCGGGATATTGCATGCACCACCACGCGCGCAGGCGTTGGATGGGCGTCAGCCCTGATTTCAATTCGAGGCAGCCGGGACCATATACATCAAACAGCGCCAGCGTCGCGACGGCTTCGCCTTGCGCATGGAGGCGGCGCGCGAGTTCGATCGCGACATATCCTCCGAACGAAACGCCGCCGAGATGATACGGGCCGCGGGGTTGTATCCGCTTGAGTGCCGGCTCCAGGACATCGGCGATGGATTCCACGGTGGTTTCGGGGAGGAATCGTCCGTCGATGCCGGGAGGCTGCAGCCCGTAGAAATTATAGCGTTCGCCCATCCGGCGGGCGAGGTCGATCAGGGACGCGGCGTCGCAGCCGCCGCCCGGCGCGCAGAAGAAGTTGCGTCCCGCCTCGCCCGCTTGCAGCAGGATGAGGGGGAAATCCGTTTCGCGCGGCTGCGATTCGCGGAGATGCGCGGCCATGCGTGCCGGGGTGGGCACCTGTGAAATGTGGATGCCCTGCATCGAGATGCCCAACCGTTGCTCCAGCAGGGTCGCGAGCGCGAGCGCGGACAGCGAGTCGCCGCCCGCGTCATAGAAGTCGTCCTCGACCCCGAGTTCCGGGAGGCCGAGCGCCTTCTGCCACAGCAGGAGAAGCTGCCGTTCCAGCGCATCGCGCGGGGCCTCACGTCCGGCGACCGGCTGGATCGTAAACTCGGCGAGCGCGCGGCGGTCCAGTTTGCCATGGGACAGGCGCGGAAGATCGCGCACGCATTGCACAAGGGAGGGAAGCGCGTAATCGGGCAGGGTATCCTTCAGGTGTGCACGCACGTCGGAGGTCCTGTAGGCGATGCCCTCCGCCGCTTGCAGCCACGCGACGAGCTTGCCGTAGCCGCCGATCTGGCGCACGGCGACCGCCGCCTCCTGCACGCCGGGAAGCGCGCGGAGCGCGGACTCCACCTCGACGGGATCAACACTGTACCCCCGGATCTTGAGACGCGCGCTCCGCGTGCCCATGTGGACGAGGTTTCCCCGCTCATCCCACCGGCCCCAATCGCCCGTGAAATAGGGGGACATGATTGCGGGATCCGAAGTGCCTTCGTACCCATCGGCGAGATAGGCGCTGCGAACGACGATTTCGCCGACGCCACCGGTCGCCGCCCGGCCGTGTTCGTCGAGCAGCAGGATCTCCATCTTCGCCGCCGCTCGGCCAATCGGCAGGGTGGGCTTCTGCACAGGCGTGCGATCCCACGAATAAAAACACACGTTGCCGCCGCACTCCGTGATGCCCAGCCCGTTCACCAGCGTGCAGGAGGGCGGAAATACGCGCGCGAACAGATCGGCATCCGCCGGGTGGACCGGCTCTCCGCCGAGCTTCACGAGTCGCACCGAGGGCAGCGACCCCGACGGGTTCATGTGCCGTGCCAGCAGGCGGAACAAGGCCGTGGAGAGCAGGAGCATGCTGGTGCGGTATGCGTTAAGTTCGGCGATGCATGCCGGGATCGCGTCGTTGCGCACAGGGAGGGGCAGGAGTGAGGCGCCGGCCGTGAGCGTGGTAAGGTAGGTGCCCGTTGCCGCGCCGTGCGCGAAGGGCGCGGTCCAGGCGATTCGATCCTCCGGCGTTACCGCCAGCGCCTGCTGATAGTTGCGCGCGCCATTCAGCAGGCACGCGTGCGAGAGGCGCACGGCCTTGGGGGCGCCGGAACTGCCGGAGGTGAAATATATCATCGCGGTGTCGCGGGGATCGCCTGCGTGCCGCCGTGGCGCGTCCGTTGCGCCGCGCAAGGACCCAACGCCCAGGAGGGGAATGGGCGGGGGATCAATCGGCGTTTCCTCCCCGATGATGAGGGCGCCAGCGTTGACGAGGCGCAGCGCGTGTTCGATCCGCGCCGCAGGCCATGCGGAATCCACCGGCACACCGACGTGTCCCGCCTTAAGGCAGCCCCAGACGGCGATCAGGGCGTCCGCCGAATTCTCCAAGGCGATGGCGATGCGGACGCCCGCCGACGGGAAGCGCCGCGCGAGCGCGGACGCCGCGCCTTCACTGGCCTTGTCCAGTTCCCCGTACGTGAGCGACTGCGCGGTCCCCAGCACGGCCGGACGATCGGGATACGCGCGCGCGCAGTGTTGGAATGCGTCAACGAGCGTTTGGTCCATACAACTAGCGCGTCGCAGCCTGTGCGCGATCCAGGAAGCGCAGATCCGCGAAATGGGTGGGAATCTCGCGGATGTAGCCGAGTTGCTGCATCAGCCCAAGAATTCGGGCCATGCTTTCGGTGTGTCGGATCGCGTTGGCATCCGGACGATTGGCGCGCAGCGCCTTGAGGATGATGGCCTCATTGACGCCAATCAGGGGCGCCGCCGCGGCGGCGGCCTCCTCCGGGTGTTCGTGGACGAAATCGATCGCGCGCACATAGGCGTTCACGACGCGCTGGACGAGATCGGGCTCCGCCGAGATCAGCGCCGCGCTCGCGCTGAGGGAACAGCCGGGCGCGCCGGGCCAGATGTCGCCCGTGCGCCGAACCACGCGCCCGACGCCGAGATGCTCCATCATCGCGGCATACGGCTCGACCATCGAGGCGGCATCCGCGCCCTGTCCGAAAAACGAAATGATCGCGCCATCCCCCGAGGGAAAACGGCGTTGCACGGCCTGGCTCCAGCCCATGCTCTCCAGGAGCCCCATCGCCGTGAGGTCCTTCATGCCGCCCTCGCGCGGAATCGCCACCGTCTTCACCTGGGCCGGGTCGAGGCCCTGGCGGACGACGATGGCCGCCTCTTCGTGGCCGGACCCGCACAACAGCTTCAGCGGGGCCTCGCCCTGTTCGGCGGCAGCTACACGGGTCCAGGGAATGACGGCAAACTCGCAGCTTCCATTCAGGAGCTGCTCGGGAATCATCCATGCGGTGGGGGATACATGGACCGAGGACTCCACGCCCTCATCGCGGAAAAAACCGCGGGCGTGGGCCACATAGGCCGGGGTTTGGCAGACACCGCGAAGCAGGGCAAAACGTGCGCGCTTGGAAGCCATGGTCGCTCCGGGGGATGGATCAGGGTTCGAATCGGGAAATGACGCGGTCGTTGCGCGGCTGCACCGGCCTCGCGTTGTGCGCATAGATCGCGCGAAACGCATCAAGTTGGGCCGGCGCAAGCTGCACGGGCGTTTCGAGGACCATCCACCGAACGCCCTCGGTGCAGGGCGGAGTGGTCAGCGAACCTTCGTAGGCGAAACACGCGCCCGATGCGGGCAGGAGACTGCGGATGTCGAGCTGGATGGCTGGATCGCCGTGCCGCTCGTTTGGCGTCGCCGGCAGATGGCGCCAGAACGTTTCGAGAAACGCATTCGTCGCGCCGAGCTCGAACAGTACGCCGACAACGGCCAGTTGCCCCGCTTCATTTTGATGCACGAGGTGCAGCTCAAGGTCGTAGACCTTGCCGCCGACCGTGTGTTCGCTGGGCGTGTGCATGTGGAATTGTTTCAGGGCGTACACATCGTCACCCACGCGCAACCAGCTTCCCGCCTCGACGTTTTGCTGGATGGTGTGGCCGTTGTTGACGAGATTCAGCGCCGTGGGGCGATAATCAAAGCCCAGGGCGGTGCGGACGGGCACGGCATCCGCGAGATCAATCGGGGACTGGTGGAGGCCGCCGCAGGCGCTGTTTTCGCCGGAGAGCCCGGCCCAGTGCGCAGGCCCTGTGTGCCCCTCATAGGTCCAATGAACGGCGCCGTGCTGGGGCTTTGGCGCCGTTGTGCAGCCCGCACAAACCAACGCCGAGAGCGCGACCCCGAGTGAAAGAAGCCGGATCGTCCTGTTCATAAAAACTCCCCTTTTGAGTCGCGCTTGCTACGGCGTGTCGATGCGAGCCGTGCCCGGTCTGTTTGGTTGGAGCGGGTGGCGGGAATCGAACCCGCGTGACCAGCTTGGAAGGCTGGAGCTTTACCACTAAGCAACACCCGCGCGAGAATTTACGCGTCCGGCTACGATAGGTTCTTGGGCTGCCGAGTCAAGCCGATCATCGCGCGCTTGCGGCGCCGCGGGCGGTTTGGGATAGTTCCTCCGCATGGCAACGGTGTGGATCATCGATGACGAGCAGGCGACCTCGGACGTGTTGGGCGCGATGCTCCAGGAACTGGGTTACGAAATCCGGGTCTTCAACCAGGCCCGGGAGGCGCTCGCGGCCTATCGGCCTGGCGTGGCCGATGTGGTGATGACGGATATCCGGATGCCGGGATTGGATGGCTTGGAATTCACGCGCGCCATCCGCGAAAAGGATCCGCGCGCGACCCTCATCGTCCTCACGGGCTTCCCGTCGGTTGAGGACGCGGTCGAGGCGATCAAGATGGGCGCCGCGGATTACATGACGAAGCCGTTCCGCCTTGAGGAAATCCGCCTGCGTTTGCTGCGCGTACTCGAGGCTCGCGACCTGCAGGATCGTTTTCGCCGCAATCGCATGCTGACCTGGCTGCTGATCGGTTCCCTGCCCGTGTGGTTTATCCTCGGGATCCTGCTCGCCTTCTGGGTGGCCCGATCCTGAGGGCGGCGTAAACGGGAGGCGCCCTCCGGCCGTCGGCGCGTTCCGGGACAACACCATGCGCTACGTCTTCTACAAACTGGCCGCGCTGATCCGGGATACGCGGCGCACCGGCTACGGGCAGCCGATCGGCATTACCGTGGCCATCACCGCCGTCGTGATGCTCCTGTACAAGGGCGCGGAGTACTGGCTCTTCCCCGGCATGGGCACCGCCCAGTCGTGGATCACCGCGCTGCTGGTGAGCTGTGCGCTCACCGCGGGCATGGCGTATCTCGCGTTGCGCCTGTACCGCCAGATGGCGCAGGACACGATCGACGAATTGACCGAGCGCCTGCGCCTGAGCGAGGAGCTGCTTGAGGAGCGCAACCTGATTCGATCGTTGATGGAGAGTTCCGTTGATCGCATCTATTTCAAGGACCTCGATGGACGCTACATCCGCGCCAGCGCCTCCGTCGCGCAGGGGTTCGGCCTCGCGCATCCGGGCGAGGTGGTGGGGCGGAGCGACTACGATTTTTTCACGGAGACGTATGCGCGCGCCAGCCGCCGCGACGAGCAGGAGGTGATCCGAACGGCGCAGCCGATCATCGGGCGGGCCTATTGCGAGCAATGGAAGGACGGGCGCGAAACGTGGGCGTCGGTCAGTGTCGTGCCGCTCTGCGACCGCCATGGCCGGGTGGTGGGCACGCTCGGCATCGCGCGCGACATCACCGCGGCGCGCGCGCAGGAGCAGCGCTTCCGGCAGCTTTCCCGCGCGGTCGAGCAGAGCCCGCACATGGTCCTGATCACCGACCGGACGGGCGACATCGAGTATGTGAATCCCCGCTTTTGTGAAATCACCGGCTACACGACGGAGGAAGTCCAGGGCCGCAATCCGCGATTCCTCCGTTCGGGGTCCCACGCGGCCGTGACGTTCCAGCAACTGTGGGCGACCGTGTTGTCCGGGCAGGAGTGGCGCGGCGAACTGCTGAATCGCCGAAAGAGCGGGGAGGTCTTCTGGACGCGAACGTGCATTTCGCCGATCCGCAACGTCGGCGGCGAAATCACCCATCTGGTCAGCGTGGCGGAGGACATCTCGCGCGAAAAGGAGGCCGAAGCGGCGATCCAGGCGGAGCAGCAACGACGGCGCGAACTGGAGCGCATCGTGAACATCAGCCCCGCCGTGGTGTTCTTGTGGCGCAACACGGAGGGATGGCCCGTGGAATATGTTTCGGACAATGTCGCCACCTGGGGCTATACGCCGGATGCGCTGGCCAGCGGGTCGGTGCCCTACGCGAGCGTGGTCCATCCGGAGGACCTGTCGCGCGTTGTCGACGAACTTCATCATTACTCGGCGGGCGGCATCGAGAATTTCATCCAGGAATACCGCATCCGCATGAAATCGGGTGAGGTGCGATGGGTCGAGGATCGCACCTGGGTGCGCAAGGATGAAGCCGGGCGCATCACGCATTTCCAGGGCGTGGTCATTGACGTCACGGAGCGCAAGACGGCCGAGGCCGCCCAACGCGCCTTGCTGGAGGGGTTGCGCATCGTGCTGCAACTCGCCGATGAACTCATTTCCTGCCCGAGTGAGGACGCGCTCTATCTGCGGGCTGTTGAGCTGGCGCGCGAGCGTCTGGGTCTCGAACGCTGCGGCATCCTCATCCACGAAGGCGCGCAGATGCGCGGAACCTACGGCACCGGCCTCGATGGCCAGACCACCGACGAGCACACCAACATCATTCCGCTCGATGAGGTCTGGCGCGAGCGCCTTCGCGTACGCGACGCGCATGAACCGCGCTGGCAGATTGTACAGGAAGCGCACCGGATCTGGCGGGAGGGTCGTTTTGAGTCCGGCGTCGTGGGCTGGGTGGCCGTCACGCCCATCCAGTCCAGCGCGCAGGGCCCCATCGGCGTCTTCTGCAATGACACCGCCCTTACGCATTCCGCGCCGGATGAAATCAAGCAGGAGGTGCTCGCGGTCTATTGCTCGCTGCTCGGCAACATGGTCGCGCGAAAACGGGCGGAACAGCAGCAGCAGGGCGCGCTCGCCCAGCAGCGCGAATTCATGGAGCGGGCGGATCGGCTGAATTCGCTTGGGTTGCTCGCGGCGGGCATGGCGCACGAAATCAACAATCCATTGCAGGGCATGATGAGCCATTTGCGTTCGATTGAACGCTACCTGCCGGAAGAGGCGGAGGCCCGCCGCAGCCTCACCATGGTCGAGCGCGGCATCGACACGATCGCGGCCCTCGTGCGCAAGCTGCTCTTTCTCGGCGCCACGGAGAAGGGCCTCGTCATGGCGGAGGCGGGGGAATGCATGGACTTTGTCACGCAACTGCTCGCGGCTCCCTTCAAGCGCGCGCGCGTCGCGATCGAAACCACGAGTCCCGGCCAGCGCCTGGTGCTCGCCATGCCGCGACGGGAGTTGATCCAGGTGCTGCTTAATCTGATGATCAACGCGCGCGACGCGATGGCGGATGGCGGAAAGATTCGACTCGATGCCGGCCTCCGCGACGGACTGGGCTATATCCGGATCGCGGATTCCGGGCCGGGTATTCCACCGGACATCCTGTCGCGGATATTCACGCCATTCTTTACGACGAAGGGAACCAAGGGCACGGGGCTCGGGCTGAGCGTGGCCGAAGCGCTCGTGCGCGGAAACCAGGGGCGGATCGCGGTGGAGAGCACGCCGGGCCGTGGCGCGGTGTTCACCATCACGCTGCCGCTGGCCGGAGGAGAACGCGGATGAAACAGCGCATACTGGTCATTGATGACGATGAATTGGTTCGTTCCGGTCTCGCCGCCGACCTCGACCGCGAGGGATTTGCGGTGGAAACCGCCGACTGCGGAGAGGCCGGCCTGGCCGCGCTCGCCCGTGCGCCCGCCGATCTTGTCCTGTGCGATCTCGTCCTCGGCGATATCGACGGGATCGATGTGTTGCGTCGCATCAAAACGCAATGGCCCGAGACCGCCGTGGTCATGATCACCGGCCACGGCACCATCCGGAACGCGCTCGATGCCTTGCGGAGCGGGGCGAGCGACTACATCGCCAAACCCGCCGATCCCGAGGAGGTCGCGCACCGCTTGCGCACCGTGCTGGATGCCGAGCATCTCCGCCGCTCCCTCGCCGCGGAGCGCGGCCGGAGCGAGGCCCGGCGCCGCGAAATCCAGGAGCAGTTGATCCGTTCCGAGCGCATGGCCTCGCTGGGGATGCTGGCCGGCGGCGCGGCGGAGGATCTCAAGGACATCCTGGTTCCGGTGCAGGCCCACGCCGCGGCCCTGCGCGAACTCATGCCGGACGATGCGCCGGCGCAGGAACTCATCCGTTCGATCGAGGAAGCCGGACAGCGTGCCGCGGCCGTGGTGGAGGACCTGGCGGCCATCGGGCCCGCGGGCCGTCATGAGAAGTCGCTGCTGTCGCTGAATCAGGTCATTGATCGGTACCTGAAATCCCCCGAGTTCCAACACCTGAAGCACCGCGGGGCCAAGGTGCGGCTGGATGTGCGGCTCGATCCGGCGTTGCCCGCCATCCGGGGCGCCGCCGATGCATTGGCGCGGTGTGTCGCCCATGTGATGGCGCACGCCTTTGAAAGCGTCCTGGCCGGCGGATTGATCGTGGTCGAGACCCGCGCGGAACACCTCGAGCACGCGGTGGGACGCTACGGCGCCGGCGCGCCGGGCGAGTACGTCGTGATGGTGGTGCGTGATTCCGGCCCGGAGCTTACGGGCGAGGAGTTGGAGCGCCTGTTCGAGCCCTTCTACAATCGCGCGGTGATGGGCCGGCGTCTCGTGAGCGGCCTGGGCATGACCTACGTGCACCGGGTCATCACGGAGCACAAGGGCTTCATCGACGTGCGCACTGCGCCCGGCAAAGGCAATACCTGCCTGATCCATCTTCCGTTTGCCGCGGATGAACAGCCGCTGGAATTAAAAGCGGACCACACCGGAAGCGAAACCGTGCTCGTGGTCGATGACTACGAGGAGCATCGCCGTGAGGCCTGCGACATGTTGCGCGATCTGGGGTACCGCGTGATCAGCGCCTCGAACGGGCGGGAGGCCGTGCGCCTCTTTGAAACCGCTCTTCGCTCGGACACGCAGGCGGTTGACCTGCTGGTCGTGGACCTCGTGTTGGGCGACGAGTTCGACGGGGTGGAGACGTTCAAGAAGATCATTGAGTTGAAGCCGGGTCTCCCCGCGGTGCTGGTCAGCGGCTTTGCCGACATCGCGCGCATCGTGGAGGCGCGGAAACTCGGCATCCGCCAACGCATCCAGAAGCCCTACACCGCGGAAAGCCTCGGCGCCGCGGTGCGCTCCGCGCTCGACGGATAAAAATACAGACGTTGGAAGTCCGCGAAAAAGTTTTTGCAGCCGTTGTAAAATTCAACGGGCCGCGAGGGCGCCGTTGGCCAGGTGCAGGCGCGTGGTGGAGAGGGCGTCGAGCAGGGCGGTGTCATGCGTGGCGATGAGCATGGCGACCGGCAGTTCGTTCAGGATCGCGAGCAGGCGCTGGTGTGCGGCGTCATCCAATCCGTTCGTCGGTTCATCCAGCAGCAGCACCCGCGGCTCCATCGCGAGCAGGGTACCCAGCGCCACGAGCCGTTTTTCGCCTTCCGACAGGCGATAGGTCACCCGGCGGGCCAGCGACGCGATGCCCAGTTGGTCCAGCGTTGCATGCACGCGCGCCTCCACGCGATCGCGCGGCCAGCCGAGATTAAACGGGCCGAAGGCGAGGTCCTCCTCGACGGTGGTGCAGAACAGCTGGTCGTCGGAATTCTGGAACAAGAGGCCGACGGACCGGCGCACCTCCGTGAAATCGTTCTCCGTGCGCCGCGCGCGGCCTTCGAAATGAAGTTCGCCCGAGGCCGGTTTCAAGAGCCCGACGGCGAGATGAAGCAGCGTGCTCTTGCCGGATCCGTTTGCGCCGGTGAGGCCGATGCGCTCGCCCGCGTGCAAGGCCATCGAAACGTCGCGCAGGACCGGCGGGCCACCGGGATGCGCGAACGCCACGCGCTGGAAGGCGAGCAGGGGTGTCGTCATGCCCAGCTCCATACGGCCAGCGCGAGGGCGAGGTCAATGCCGATGAACATGAACAGCGCATCCACGGGCCGGAAATGGAAATGATGCAGCAGGTGAAACTCGCCGCGGTAGCCGCGGCATTTCATCGCGGCGAGGATGCGATCCGCGCGATCCATGCTGCGGACGACGAGCATGCCGAGCAGGTGGACGAGGTGGCGGTAGGTGTGGCGGTTGCAGCGCGGGCGGAAGCATCGGGCGCGCATGGCGCGCTGCATGCGCTGCTGCTCGGCCCACAGCACCTCGGCATAACGGATCGTGAACAGCAGGAGGTGAACGAGTTTGCGGGGGACACGCAGGTGCGCGAGCGCGTGGCCCAGCGTGACGGCGTCAATGGTGCTGACCAGCAGCGAGACGATCAGGAGCATCGCGTTCGCCTTCAGGGTCGCGGTCAGCGCGAGGGATACACCGTTTATGGGGTCCATCCACGGCACGGTGATCCACCAGCAGGCGAGAAAGAGATTGAGCGCGGCGAACCTGCGCGCGAGCAGCGCGAGGGGAAGTCGAGCGGCGAGGATCGACAGGGCGGCGAGAATCAACGTGGCGGCCGGCGCGAGGGCGTCGTGCGTGAACGTGAGCGCGGTGAGCAACAACGCGCATACGATGAGGCGGGCGCGGGGGTCGATCCGGTGGATCGGCGAGGTGGAATTGATGAAGTTAAGCAACGCCATCGCTCAATCGGGCTCCGTGAAGAGTTCCGGTCGCACGCGGGCGAGGAACGCGGCGATTCCGGACGTGAGGATGCCTTCGACGATCATCAGGGGCGTGTGCGCGGCGAACAGCAAGCCGGCCACCCCGGCGAAGCTCCGCTCGGACAGCGCCAGCGCGAGGGCCGCGAGCACGCCGCTGGCGAGGATGGACGCCGCCCCGACCATCGCCCCGGCGAGGGCGGCTCGGCGCGGATGCGCGCCGTTTGCGCGAATCCACGCGCGCCCGATGCGTCCGAACGCGGCCGCCGGCGCGCACAGCCTGACGCAGGTGGCAGGCGCGCTCATTACCGACTGGCGCGCCCGCTCCGGCGGCGCGTCGCTGTGGCTGCGCTTCGACGACGCGCCTGGCGCAACTTCGTATGCGGACACATCAGGCTATC
>CALKUH010000050.1 GCA_937996795.1 uncultured Verrucomicrobiota bacterium
ACCTCACGTCTCACACATCAGTTTGTCGGAATTCTTCCTCTTCACGTCCAACGTCAGGGGTGAGGGGACGGAGAGCCGCGGCGCGGCTTGTGGCATAGGGAGCAGAAGACGCGCCGCGGGTCTCCGTTACCCTCGACCCCTTTGTTCGACTTCTTCATCTTCCGGTCCGAGTTCTTCATCTCCTGCGACCCAGGGCGTTATCCGGCCGGTGTGCCTCCTGGCAGGCCGGCCAGTGCGCGTCTTCGGTCCAATCAATTCTCCCGGTGTGCGTGGCCCGGCCGGTGTGCCGCTTCGGCAGGCCGGCCAAGTGCGTTGCCTTATCGTTCCGATCAACGTCTCTCGCGGCCGGTGTGCCTCTTGGCAGGCCGCGCGCAGGGCGTTGCATACCACATTCCGAAATGCCTGTCTTCCGTCTTTGGTCGAACAAGTGATTAGTCGGTTTCCTACTATCCTGCCGTTTTCAAAAGGCTGCCTTGATTTTCAAGGACTTACGCCAAATTGCTTCTCACTATCCTGCCAAACGGCAGGATGGCAGGAAGCAGCGGCTGGACTGTGGGAGTGTGGAAAGAGTCCCGTGGTCCTGCAAGCGGAATGTCGGCGCCGGATCGCGACGGAACTCGTCGGATGCCGGACCGGGGGGCGCCCTGAAGCGGATTGAGCCGCGCGTGGCGGCTACTTCACGCGCATCGGCATCAGCACGTATTGGAACGGCTTGTCGTTGCGGATCAGGCAGGGGCTCAATTCGTCACTGAGTTCGACGGCCACTTCGTCGCCGTCGAGGTTGCGGAGGGGGTCCATCAGGAAGTCCGGGTTGAAGGCCACGGTGATGTCCTTGCCCCTGTACTTGATCGCGACCTTCTCCTTCGCCTCGCCGATGTCGCTGGCCACCGCGGAGATTTCCAGGTGGTCCTTGGCGAAGTGCAGCGTGATGGCGTTGGACCGGTCGTTCAGCAGCAGCGCGACGCGGCGCACGGCGTTCAGGACCAGCTCGCGCTCCAGCGAAATGCGCTCCTCGGCGCCGCCGGGCAGCACCTGGCGGAAGTTGGGATAGGTGTGGTCCACGAGTTTGGAAATCACCAGCAGGCTGTCATACTCGAACGCCACCTGGTTCTCGGAGACCTGGATTTTCAGGTCGCCCTCGTCCTTCAGCGACTTGAGCAGCTCGTTGACGGTCTTCGTCGGGATGATCCACTCGCCTTCCTGCTCGCGGCTGATCTCCATCTCCTGCTCCCACATCGCCATGCGGCGGCCATCCGTCGCCACAACGCACAGCTTGCCGCCCTTGAAGCTCAACAGCACGCCGTTGAGCATCGGGCGGGTCTCGTCCGTGGACGCCGCGTAGTGGGTCGCCTGCAGCATGCTCTTGAAGAGCTTCTGCTCCACCGTGTAGGCCCGGTTGCCCTGGAACTTGGGCAGCGGCGGAAACTCATCCTCCGAAATGCCGAGGATCTTGAAGAACGACGCCCCGGCGCGGATCGACGCGGTGTCCTTGTCGTCCACATCGATCTCGATCTCGTTCGCCGGCAACTCCTTGAAAATGCTGAACACGCGCCGCGCGGGCAGGGTCGTTCCGCCGGTCCGGGCGATCTTCGCGTCCACCGACGTGCGCACCGTGACTTCGAGGTCCGTGGACGTCAGCCACAGGCGGTCCTTCTCCGCCTTCAGGTACACGTTGTACAGCACCGGCAGGGTGGACCGGGTGGAGACGATCGACTGGACCTTCTGGAGGCCTTCCAACACTGCGTCTTTGTTCACGGTCAGTTTCATGTCGTTTCCTTGCTCTCGTTGTCGACAGGCTCTGGGGATAGGAGTGAAATAAAATTTATCCCTAATCTTCTTATTATGGCTGATGACAAGTGGAACAACAAGTCTTCCGTGGCCATTCCACAAGGGTCCGCGCGGGGTTTGGGCCTGTGGACAACCGCGCGAGAACCGGGGCCAAACCCGCCGCCGGTGTGGAGAACCCGGCACCCCCCGCGTCTGCGCACAGGGAACCCACAGCGAACCGGGGGGTTGTTGACAGGTTATCCAAGGGAGAAATCAGGCGCGTTTGCCGAGCCGCTGCTGGAGGACCAGCATGTTCTGGCGGAACGAGGCATCCTGCTTGAGCCGGTTCGCCACGAGGCGGCAGGCGTGCAGGACGGTCGCATGGTTGCGGCCGAAGGCCGTGCCGATGGTCGGCAGCGAGTGGGCGGTCAGCTCGCGGCAAAAATACATCGCCACCTGGCGCGGGAAGGCGATCGATTGCGGGCGGCGGTTGCTCGTCATGTCCGCGAGCCGGAGATCGAAGTGGTCGGCGACGACCTTCTGGATCTCCTCCATCGTCAGCGTCTCCTGCTTCTCCTGGTCCAGCGTGTCGCGCAGCAGGTATTCCAGGACCTCGATCGTGAGCGGGCGCCCCGTGAGCGAGGAGTAGGACACGGCGCGGATCAGGGCGCCCTCCAGGCGGCGGATGTTGGAGCGGATTTTTTCGGCGAGGTAGTTGATGATCTCTTCCGGCAGGTTGAGGTTCAACTGCTCCTGCTTGTTGCGCAGGATCGCGATGCGCGTCTCGACGTCCGGCGTCTCCAGTTCCGTGACCAGCCCCCACTCGAACCGGGAAACCAGCCGGTGCTCCAGGCCGGGAATCTCGCTCGCGGGCCGGTCGCAGGTCAGCACGATCTGCTTGTGGCTGTCGAAGAGCGCGTTGAAGGTGTGGAAAAATTCCTCCTGCATGCGCTCCTTGCCGCCGAGGAACTGGATGTCGTCGATCAGCAGCACGTCCACGTTGCGGTATTTCTTGCGGAACTGGACGAGCGCCTTCCGCTGCAACGCGTCGATGTACTCGTTGGTGAACGCCTCGCACGACACGTAGGTGATCGTCGATTTCGACTGCGCCCCGACGGAGTGCCCGATCGCCTGCATCAAATGCGTCTTGCCGAGGCCGACCCCGCCGTAGAGGAACAGCGGATTGTAGGCGCGCCCCGGCGACTGCGCGACGGCGAGGGAGGCCGCGTGCGGGAAACTGTTCGACGGGCCGACCACAAAGGTGTCGAAGGTGTACTTCGGATTCAGCACCTGCCGCGGCTGCGCGTGCGCCGCCTTTTCGCGCTCCGGCGCGCGCGGGCTCGCCGCGGGAGCGGGCGTGTCACCCGCCGAGGTCGCGGCGGCGGGCGAGGTCTGGCGCGAGACCTCGAACGAGATGGAAAGCGGCGAGCCGTGCACCACGGTGACCGCATCCTGGATCAGCGGGAGATAATTTTCCTCCAGCCAGCTTTGATAAAAATTGTTCTGCACCGAGAGGACCAGCTTGTCCTGCTCCAGCGTGCGCGCCTCAATTACGGCGATCCAGCGGTCAAACACGTCCTTCGACAACGTGGACTTCAATTGCTTGCAGGCTTTCGCCCAAATCACATCTGCGCTCATCTCAACCCAACCCCCTTGCCCGCCCGCCCTCGTGGCGAACGGACGTGTCACGGGCCGCGAAAAACACGCGGAAAATCAAATAAACCTGCGATAACAACTCGCGCGCACCCGCGGGAACCCGCTATGTTATCAACACGTTATCAACAACCTGGTATACCGCTGTCTCTTGCCTGTGACGGCTGAAAGCTAGAAACGACGCGAGGGCCGGACAAGGTGAAAAACGAAAGAAAACCGGATAAAGTGAGCGGCCACCATTCATAGCGAGCGCAGGGCTAAAAAACACCATATGTAGTGCATGCAGTTAACGTCCTGTTAGTACGCGGTTTGCAAAGGCATTCCCGCAGGACCTGCAAAAAAAGCCAATAAAACCGAGGCACTTTTGAGAATCGCGCGCAACAGCGGCGCGCAATAAAGAGGACCATGAAGAAACCATCAACAAGCAGGATGATCGTGGCCGGATCGGGCGATGCGGCGGATCTGCGCTATGCGAGCGGCTTTTCGCCCGTCGATCCCGTTGTGTTTCTCGATCACCCGCGCCGCGCCCTGCTCGTCGTGCCGATGCTGGAGGTGGGCCGCGCGCGTGTGGAAGCGGCGCGGAGCCGCGTGGCGACACCGGTGGAACTCGAGATTGCGCCGGACCAGCGCCGCTCGGTTGCGGCGTGGGCCGTGGCGGCGGCGCGCGCGTGCCGCGTGCGCCGCGTGCGGGTCGGTCCGTATTTTCCCCTCTCCGTCGCGCGCGCGTTGGAGCGCGCGCAGGTCCGCGTGGAGCTTGAGCCCGGCGCGCTGTATCCCGAGCGCGCACGCAAGAATGCGGACGAGATCGCGCGCATCGCGCAGGTGCAGGCCGCCGCGGTCGCCGCGGTGCGCGCCGCGGTGCGCGAGATCCGCCGCGCGCACGTGAACCGCGCCGGCGAGCTGGTCCTGGGGAAACGCGTGCTGACCTCCGAGCAACTCAAGCGCACGGTCGAGGGCGTGTTGCTGGAACGCGAATGCCAGTCGCGCGAAATGATCATCGCGTGCGGCCGGCACGCGGCGGACCCGCATCACCGCGGAACCGGCCCGCTGCGCGCGGGCGAGACGATCGTGCTCGATATTTTCCCGCAGCACCAGAAGAGCGGCTACTGGGGCGACATCACGCGCACGGTCGTGAAGGGCCCGGCCCGGCCCGAGTTGAAGCGCATGTACCAGGCCGTGCTCGCCGCGCAAACCTGGGCGCGCCGCGCCGTCCGTCCCCGCGTGCGCGCCGATCGCATCCACCAGGGCGTGCAGCAGCGGCTGGCGGACGCCGGGTTCGTCACCGAGACGCGCGACGGATTGCCGGTCGGCTTTTTCCACGGCACCGGCCACGGCGTGGGGCTGGAGATCCACGAGGCGCCGTCCCTGTCCACCGTGCCGGTCCGCCTTGAGCCGGGCCACGTCGTCACCGTCGAGCCGGGCCTCTACTATCCCGACCTCGGCGGCATCCGCATCGAGGACACGGTCGCCGTGACCGCGCGCGGGGCCCGCGTGTTGTGCCCGTGTCCCTACACCTTCGAGGTCCGCTAGCAACGGAGCCGCCCGATGATGGAACTGAAACCGCTCCTGCTCGTGGTCGGCCGCGTGGCCGCCTGGGTCGCCGTGCTCTGGCTGCTCCTGCGCTGGTTCGAGGCGCGCAGCCTCTATGCGCCGTCGCGCGTCCTCGACGCGACGCCCGCGACGCTGGGGCTCGCGTATGAGGATGTCGATTTTTTCGCGGAGGATGGCGTGCGCCTGCACGGGTGGTGGATCCCGCACCCCGAGGCGCGCGGCACGATCCTCTACTGCCACGGCAACGGGCTGAACATCGCCAATCGCATCGGCCTCTGCCGCGACCTGCACCGGCTCGGCGTCAACGTCTTCATCTTCGACTACCGCGGCTACGGACGCAGCCGCGGCTGGCCCACCGAGCAGGGCACCTACCGCGACGCGCGCGCGGCGTATGAGGTCGTGCGCGCGCGGCACGATGACGCGGAACGCCCGCCCGTCATTGTCTTTGGCGCCTCGCTGGGCGGGACGATCGCGGCCCAGCTCGCGCTCGACAAGCCGGTGCGCGGCGCGATTTTCGAGGCGAGTTTCAGCAGCGTCGTCGATGTCGGCGAGCGCCTCTATCCGTGGCTGCCCGTGCGCTGGTTCGCCAAGCACCGCTACGAAGCCGACCGGCGCGTGCCGCACATCACCGCGCCCAAGCTGTTCGCGAGTTCGCGGCATGACCAGTTGATCCCGTTTGAGCTGGGCCGCAAACTCTACGAGGCCGCCGCCGAACCGAAGGAATTCTTCGAACTCTCCGGCCCGCACGACGAAGCCAGCTGGAACAACACGCCCGCGTACTGGCCCGTCCTGGAAGCCTTCGTCCATCGCGCGCTTCCCGCCCCCCCGGAAAATCGTCCACCCCTGTAGCCGCGCTCGTTGAGCGCGGTGATGATGCTCCCCGCGGTCGCCGACCGCGGCTGCAGGAAGCTCAGTCGTCGCGCGCGCTGCAATAATCCGCGCGCCCCATGCGTTCTCTCCACGGAAGCGCCACCGGATGGTGGCCACAGGAGAATGATCATGAATGCATGGATGAAGACCTCGATGCTCGCGCTGGCGGTCACCGCACTCACGGCCACGGCCCAACCGGATGGCGGTCCGGGCGGACCCGGCAAGGGCATGGAAAAAATGCGCCACGGCCTCGATCTCGGGCGCATGCTGGACAACGAAGAAGTCGTCCAGAAACTCGGCCTCACGGCGGACCAGGTGACGGCGCTGAAGGCGCGCTTCGCCGAAGCGGAGAAGACCCTGATCAAATTGCGCGCCGACGCACAGCTCGCGGAAGCGGATGTCCGCCGCCTCATGCAGGACGACACCGTGGACCGCGCGGCCATTATGAAGGCGGTTGAAGCCGCCGGCGCCGCGCAACTCGCCGTGCGCAAGGCCATGATCGAAGAGCGCCTGGCGTTTCGTGAGATCGCCGGACCGGACGCCGCGAAGAAGGTCCGCCATCACATGGCCAAGCGGATGCAGGGCGGCGGCGGTCCCGAAGGCGAACGCCCGATGCGCAAGGAAAAGAAGGAAAAGCGCGGACCCGGCGCGGGTGGCCCGCCGGTTGAGGAATAAGTTGGAAGCGTGATCGGTGACCGGTGATCAGTAACCGGTCACTGGTCACTTCTTTCCACATCGGCCCCGAGCGCCCGCAGGCGCTCGTCGACGTTTTCATAGCCGCGGTCGATGACCCCCGCGCTGTCGATGATGCTGGTGCCCTTCGCGCACAGCGCCGCAATCAGCATCGCCATGCCCGCGCGAATGTCGGGCGAACTCATGTGGATGCCGTTCAGCCGCGCGGGGCCCTCGACGAGCACGCGGTGCGGGTCGCACTGCACGATGCGCGCGCCCATCTCGATCAGGCGATCGACAAAGTACATGCGGCTCTCGAACATCTTTTCAAAAAACAGCATGCACCCGCGCGCCTGCGTCGCCAGCACGATGGCCACGCTCATCAGGTCCGACGGGAACGCCGGCCACGCACCGTCCTCGATTTTCGGGATCGCGCCGCCGAGGTCGCGCCGCACGCGGAAATGGTTGTGCGCCGGCTGCACCAGCGTGTCGCCGTCCGGCTTCCACGCGACCCCGAGCTTGGAAAACGCGCGCGCGATGACGGCGAGCGTTTCGTTTTCCGGAAATCCCTCCACGCGCAACTCGCCGCCGGTCGCCGCCGCCGCGGCGAGGTAGCTGCCGGCCTCGATATAGTCGGGGCCGATCGTGTGCTCCGCGCCGCCGAGCGCCTCGACGCCCTCGATGCGGAGGCGGTTCGTGCCGAGCCCCTCGATGCGCGCGCCCATTTTGTTGAGCAGCGCGCCCAGGTCCTGGACGTGCGGTTCGCACGCCGCGTTGGAGATCGTTGTCACACCATCCGCCGTGGCGGCGGACATCAGGATGTTTTCCGTTGCCGTGACGCTGGCCTCGTCCAGGAGCAGTGAGGCGCCGCGCAGGCGCCGTGCCGCGCGGAAGGAGAAGAAATCACCGCCCTCGATTTTGACACCCAGTGCACGGAGTCCGAGCAGGTGTGTATCCACCCGCCGCCGCCCGATCACATCGCCGCCGGGCGGGAACAGCGTCGCGCGCCCGGTCCGCGCCACGAGGGGACCCGCGAAGAGAATCGATGCGCGCACGCGCCGACACAATTCGCGATCCAGCCGTGAGCGCCGGATACGCTGCGCGCGCAGCGTCACCGAGTGGCCGTCGAGCTGGACATCCACCCCGAGCCCCTCGAGCAGTTCCAGCATGACGTGGACATCCACGATCCGCGGCAGGTTGCGCAACGTCACCGGCTGGTCCGTCAGCAGGCACGCCGTAAGCATCGGCAGCGCCGCATTCTTGTTGCCGACCGGACGGAAGGTCCCGGAGAGGCGCCGCTGGCCTTTGATGATGAAGCGCATGGGGTTTTGGGGGAAGAAGGTGTCGGGTGTCAGGTGTCGGAGAGGAATCGAATTTACAGACGTTGTAAGGCCCCCAAAAAGTTTTTACAGACGTTGCAACTTTTTCTCCCCGACACCTACTCCACTGTCACGCTCTTGGCCAGATTCCTCGGCTTGTCGATGTCGGTGCCGCGGGCCTGGGCGGCGTAGTAGGCGAGCAGTTGGAGGGCGACGACGTTGACGATCGGGGAGAATTCGTCGCGGACCTCGGGGACGTAGAGGATGTCTTCCGCGCACTCTTTCACGACCGTGTCGCCCTCGGTGGCGACGGCGATGATGCGGCCGTGGCGCGCTTCGACCTCCTTCATGTTGGAGATCATCTTCTCGTACACCTCGTCGCGCGTCTTCGTGCAGATGCAGACGACGGGGAGGTATTCGTTGATCAGCGCGATGGGCCCGTGCTTCATCTCGCCGGCGGCGTAGCCCTCCGCGTGCTGGTACGAGATTTCCTTGTTCTTCAGCGCGCCTTCCAGCGCGGTCGGGTAGTTGAACTTGCGGCCGAGGTAGAGCGAGCTGGGCCCGTCGTGGTGCTTGTCGGCGACGGTCTTGATCTGCTCCTTGCGGGAGACGATGAGGTGGATCGCGTCGGGCACCTTGCGCAGGTCGGCGACGAGTTCGGCGATTTGCGTTTCGTTCAGCGTGCCGCGCGCCTTCGCGATGAACAGCGAGAGCAGCGCGAACGCCATCTGCTGCGCGGTGTAGGCCTTGGTCGAGGCGACGCCGATTTCGGGGCCGGCCTCGGTGAAGAGCACGGCGTCGCTCTCGCGCACGACGGAGCTGCCGGGCACGTTGCAGATCGACAGCACCTTGCAGCCCCAGCTGCGCGCCATGCGGATGCAGGCGAGCGTGTCCGCGGTTTCGCCGGACTGCGACACGGGGACGATCAGCGTGCCGGGGTCGATTTTCGGATCGCGGTAGCGGAACTCGCTCGCGAGGTCCGTCTCGACCGCGAGCCCGGTGAAGTGCTCGAGCAGCAGGCGTCCGTACATGCCCGCGTGGTACGCCGTGCCGCAGGCGACGATCATGATGCGGTTGAGCTTGCGGAAGTAATCGGCGCTCAACCCGACGTTGCCGCTCAGCGCGCCGTGTTTTTCGAGCAGGTTGCGCAGCACGCGCGGCTGCTCGTGGATCTCCTTGAGCATGTAGGTCTCGAAGCCCGCGCGTTCCGCGGCCTCGGCCTGCAGCGTGACGGTCTGGATGTCGGGCTGGACCTCGGTGCCGTCGAGCTTGAACAGGCGGACGCCGTCCTTGCGCAGCACGGCAACCTCGCCGTCGTTGAGGTAAATGACCTTCTTGATGCGGTTCAGGATCGCGGGCACGTCGCTGGCGATGAAGTATTCGCCTTCGCTGAGGCCGACGATGAGCGGGCTGCCGTGGCGCGCGGCGAAGACGGTGTCGGGTTCGTCGGCGGAGACGATGCCGAGGGCGTAGGCGCCGCGCGCGCGCTGCAGGGTCTTGCGGATGGCCTCCAGCGTGTCCTTCGCCCCGCGCGACAGCTCCATCGCGATCAGGTGCGGGATGACCTCCGTGTCGGTCTGCGATTTGAACTGGTGGCCTTTCGCCTCCAGCTCGGCGCGGAACTCCTGGTAATTCTCGATGATGCCGTTGTGGACGACGGCGATCCGCCCGGAATCGTCCGTGTGCGGGTGTGCGTTCGCTTCCGACGGCGCGCCGTGCGTGGCCCAGCGGGTATGGCCGATGCCGGGCTGTCCGTCGAGCGGCGACCCGCTGAGCTTGTCCTCCAGCGCCGCGAGGCGTCCCACCGCGCGGCGAAGGGCGATGCCGCCCGGTTCCAGCACGGCGACGCCGGCCGAGTCATAGCCGCGGTATTCGAGACGGCGCAACCCGTCGATCAGCAGCGGCACGGCATTTTGGCGCCCGATATATCCAACAATTCCGCACATACACGTGTCCTTCCCCCGAACGCGTCCACGCTGGAGACGGATCCGGGCCCTCGCATCGACCGCGCCCAGCGTGCGCGGCTATAGAAGAATGAGACGGCATTAAGCAGCGCGCCGCGGCCTCCGTCAAGAGAGCCGCGGCGCGGGAATGAGCAATGAGGTGGACTTACGGGAACTGGCCGCCGCGCGGATAGGCCGCCGGCATGTTGGTCACTGCGCCTGAAAAGAAGAAGTTCGTGATGGTGGCCGTGCTCTTGTCCATGCTGTACACGCTGCCGCCGTAGGTCACGACGACGCTGGCTTTGTCGTTGAAGGGCAAGGAGGAGCCACTCAATCCCTGAAACTGACCGAGATTCTTCGCGGCGGTAAGATTGATGTTTTGTGTGAAGAACACAGGTGTGCCGGCGCCGGTGCCCGAGTTTACGCCGAGCGTCACGCACCAGGCGTTGCGCAGATCCGCGCCGCGGAATTCCGTCAGATCGCGGGCCGGGGAGATGCCCTTGGCCGCGAAGAAGGCGAAGTTGATGTTGAAGGACTCGTTCGTCGCGATTTTCTCGAAGAAGTCGTTCGAGTTCGGCAGCCCGTTCGTCGGCCAGGAAACGGAGCCGGCCGTCGCCTGCAAGCCGAGCGGGTTGCTCATGTCTTCGGCGAACATCAGCGTGTAGAGCTGCTTGCCGTTGCTGATGGTCTGGGTGACGTTGCCTTTCAGCAGCGCGTTGCTCACCGCCGGGGTCAGGATGGCGGCCAGCGTGGCGATGATCGCGATAACGACCAGCAATTCGATGAGGGTGAATCCCTTTTTCTGCAGACGGCGCAACAGCTTGATCATGATGAGCTCCTGTGGTTCTTTGAACGCGTTGTCGGCAGACCCGCGTTCACCCGGGAAAAAAGAGTACCCCGGGGGCCGCCCCGGCGTCAACACTCCGAACTTCGTGAAAACCAGCGATTTTGATTATGTCCTGCCCCCGGAACGGATCGCCCAGGATCCGGCGGAGCGCCGCGATGGATCACGCATGATGGTCCTCCACCGGGCCACCCGGCGATGGGAACACAAGCGCTTCACCGACCTGCCCTCATACCTGCGCGCGGGCGACCTGCTGGTCTTCAACGACACGAAGGTCATCCCGGCCCGCCTGTTCGGGCGCAAACCCGGCACCGGCGGCCTCGCCGAACTCTTCCTGCTCGAGGAGCGCGAGCCGGGGGTTTGGGACATCCTGCTGCGCTGCCGCCGCCGCCCCCATCCCGGAGGGCAGCTTGAGCTGGAGGGCGGGGGCTCCGCCGAGATTCTGTCCTATGGTGAACAAGGCGCGGCGACGGTCCGGTTCCACATCGACCGCCCGGTGCTCGCGTATTTGGAGATGCACGGGCATACGCCGCTGCCGCCTTACATTAAGAGAGTGACCGGTAATCAGTTATCAGTGACCAGTGAAGGCGCCGAACCGATCACCGGTCACCGGTCACCGGTCACGGACAAGGAGCGCTACCAGACCGTCTATGCGCGGGCGCCCGGCTCCGTGGCGGCGCCGACGGCGGGGTTGCATTTTACGCCCGGACTGCTGGAGCGCCTGGCCGCGCAGGGCATACCGCGCGCAGAGGTGACGCTGCACGTCGGGATTGGAACGTTCCGGCCCGTCAGCGCGGAGCGCGTCGAAGATCACGTGATGCACGAGGAGCGGTACTGCGTTCCCGAAGGGACCGCCCGCGCGATCGCGAACACCCGCGCGAACGGCGGACGTGTCGTTGCGGTGGGCACCACGACCGTGCGCACGCTGGAAAGTGTTTCGGCCCGGCACGGCGCCGTCGTGGCGGATTCCGGGCGGACCGGCATCTTCATTTATCCGCCCTACACCTTCCGCGCGGTGGACGCGATGCTCACGAACTTCCACCTTCCGCAATCGACGTTGCTCATGATGATTTCCGCCTTTGCGGATCGCGAGTTCATCCTCGCCGCCTACGCCGAAGCCGTTAAGGAGCAGTACCGCTTTTTCAGCTACGGCGATTGCATGCTGATTCTGTAGGAAATGCCGCGCCGCGCGGCATTTCCTACCACGCCGGGATCCGCTCGCCCCGCACCAGGTCCTCGAACGTCTCGCGCGAGCGCACGACTTCGTGGCGGCCGCCGCTGACCATGATCTCGGCCGCGCGGGTGCGGCTGTTGTAGTTGGAGGACATCGAGAACGCGTAGGCGCCGGCGCTGTGCACGGCGAGCAGGTCGCCCTGTTGCGCGGCGGGCAGGTCGCGGTCCAGCGCGAGGAAGTCGCCCGACTCGCAGACCGGGCCGACGACATCGCCGAACACCGTGCCGTCGGTTTGCTTCACGGCGGAAATTTCGTGGTGCGCCTGGTAGAGCGGCGGGCGGATCAGGTCGTTCATCGCCGCGTCCACGATCAGGAACTGCTTGGACGGCCCCTGCTTCACGTATTGCACGCGCGTCACGAGCAGGCCGGCGTTGCCGACGATGAACCGGCCCGGCTCCATCAGGATCTGCACGCCCAGCGGCTTGAGGATCGGCACCACCGCGTCCGCAAACGTCTTCGGCAGCAGCGGCTCCTGGTCGGGGCGGTAGCGGATGCCGATGCCGCCGCCGATGTCGAGCATGCGGAACGTCGGATAGCGCGCCTTCAACTGGCGGCACACCTGCGCCACTTTTTCCGCGGCCTCCGCGTACGGCTGCGCGGACAGGATCTGCGAGCCGATGTGCATGTGAAGGCCCGCGATTTCGAGCCCCGGCAGCTTCGCGGCCCGCTCGTAGATTTGCAGGGCGCGCAGGATGTCGACGCCGAACTTGTTCTCCTTCTTGCCCGTGCTGATGTACTTGTGCGTCTTCGGGTCGACATCCGGATTCACGCGGATCGCGATCCGCCCCGTCACGCCCATCGCGGTCGCGCGCGCGGAGATGCGGTCCAGCTCGGCCTCCGATTCCACGGTGAACAGCAGGATGTTCTCGCGCAGCGCCGCGTCAATCTCGTCCTCCGTCTTGCCCACGCCCGCGAACGTGATCTTGTCCGCCGGGATGCCCGCGCGCCGCGCGCG
The DNA here is from genome assembly GCA_937996795.1 of uncultured Verrucomicrobiota bacterium. Taxonomy (GTDB): domain Bacteria; phylum Verrucomicrobiota; class Kiritimatiellia; order CAIVKH01; family CAIVKH01; genus JAMLJG01. The sequence continues at coordinate 12,809 of CALKUH010000050.1, forward strand.
CGCCAGCTCGCCCGCCGACACGACGTCCGCCCCCGCGCCCTCCGCCGCCAGCGTCGCGATCACCGCTGCGTTCGAGTTCACCTTCACCGCGTAGCAGACCAGCGGCTTCAGCTCCGCCAGCGCGTCCTTCAGCGCGCGGAAATGCGCCTGGATATAGGTCCGGCTGTAGATGAACAGCGGCGTCCCATACCGTTCCGCCAACTCCGCCACCGCCACGTCTTCCGCGAACAACTGACCACCGCGATACGTAAAGACTTCCATGATAACTCCGCGAATTTTCGCGAATGGGCGCGAATTTATCGAGAACTGTCCAGGACGATTCGTTCCCATTCAAGCGATGAATTTCTAAAGTTCAGAATCAGACCAACCTTGAGACCTGTCACGCGCAGATAGTTCAGCATTTGCGCCCGCTCCACATCCGTGATCTCCGCGATGCTTTTCGCATCAACGATTACGCGACCCTCAACCACAAGATCCGGAATGTACTCATCCACCTGCTCGCCGCGGTAGTGAATCGGATAGGACGACTGTTTTGAAAAGGAAATGGATTCAAAACGGAAGTCGACCTCAAGCGCTCGCTCGTACGTTTTCTCCCGCAATCCGCGCCCCACCTCGCCATGAACACGCATCGCGCACCCGACGATGCGGAACACCAACTCCTTCTCCAACAACTCCGCCATGAAACTCCCCATTCGCGCCCATTTGCGCTAATTAGCGGAGTTATTTCTGCCCCATCTTCGCCCGCACGCGGAGGCGGAGGGCGTTGAGTTTGATGAAGCCGGTCGCGTCGCTTTGGTTGTAGCCGCCCGCGCCCTCGAAGCTGGCCATGTGCGGGTCGTAGAGCGACTTCCGCGCCTTGCGGCCGACCACGCTCGCGGTGCCCTTGTAGAGCTTGATTCGCGCGACGCCGGTCACGTTCGCCACCGCCTCGTCCATCGCCGTCTGCAGCATCTCGCGCTCCGGCGCGTACCAGAAGCCGTTGTACACCAGCTTCGCGTACTGCGGGATCAGGCTGTTGCGCAGGTGCAGCACTTCGCGGTCCATCGTGAGCTGCTCCACCGCCTCGCGCGCGCGGTGCAGAATCGTGCCGCCCGGCGTCTCGTACACGCCGCGGCTCTTCATGCCGACGAACCGGTTCTCGACGAGATCGATGCGGCCCACGCCGTGCTTGCCGCCCAGCTTGTTCAGCACCTGCATCACGCCGAGCGGGTTCAGTTTCTTCCCGTTCACCGCCACCGCGTTGCCGGCCTTGAATTCCACCTCGACATACTCCGGCTTCGCCGGCGCCTGCTCCGGGCTCACGCTCAGCTTGAACATGTCCGCCGGCGGCTCGTTCCACGGATCCTCCAGGATGCCGCCCTCGAAGCTGATGTGCAGCAGGTTGCGGTCCATCGAATACGGCTTCTTCGCCGACGCCTCGACCGGGATGCCGTGCGCCTCGCAATACGCCAGCATGTCATTGCGCCCGGTGAACTGCTTGCGGTAGCGCTCCTCGCGCCACGGCGCGATCACCTGGATGCCGGGCCGCAGCGCGTACGCCGTCAGCTCGAACCGTACCTGGTCGTTGCCCTTGCCCGTCGCGCCGTGCGCGATCGCATCCGCGCCCTCGGCCACCGCGATCTCCACCATCCGCTTCGCGATCAGCGGGCGCGCGATCGACGTGCCCAGCAGGTAGCCGCTCTCATACACCGCGCCCGCGCGGATCATCGGGAACACGAAATCGCGCGCGAACTCTTCGCGCAGGTCGTCCACATAGCACTTCGCCGCGCCGGACTTCCGCGCCTTCGCCTTGAGCCCCTTGAGCTCCTCCTCCTGCCCGACATCCGCCGCGAAGCAGATCACCTCCGCGTTGTACGTCTCCTTGATCCACCCGAGGATCACCGACGTGTCCAGACCGCCCGAATATGCCAATACCACGCGCATGATGTTTCTCCGTAAAAACTACGAATCCAACCTTGTTCCGCCGCTGAAATAATGCTGCATGCGGCGCACCGGTTCTTGTATCGTGTGGCTTCCAATATGCAATATCCAAACGCGATGCGGCTGCCGCCTCGAGAACGCGCGGTGCTGGCCGCGCTGGTGGTCCTCGCGCTGTGCATGCGCGGATATCTGGCGTGGGTGGGGCAGTGGTCCACCGACCCCGACCGCGGCATCGTGAACCTCATGGCCCTGCACATGGCCGAGGGCCGCGCGTGGCCCGTGTTCTATTACGGGCAGGCCTACATGGGCAGCCTGGAACCGTTCCTCTCGTCCTTGTTCGTACGCCTGCTTGGCCCCTCCGGTTTTGCCGTCGGCCTCGGCACGGCGGTCCCGGCGGCGCTGCTCGTGATCCCCGTCTATTTCCTCGCGCGCCGGATCGCGGGCCCGCTGGCCGCGACGCTTGCCGCTGCTTTCCTCGTGATCGGCCCCGACCCGTTCGCGGCCTACATGTCGTCCCCGCGCGGCGGCTATGCGCTGGTCCTGCTGTTCAACACCTTGATCCTGCTTCTCGGTGCGCGCATGGCCGACCGGGCGTGGCGGCGGGAACCCCTCCCCGCTTCGGATTGGCTCTGGATCGGCCTGCTCGGCGGCCTCGGGTGGTGGATCGGCCCGATGGTGGTGTCGGCGCTCGGCGCCGCGGGACTCGTGGTGCTGGTCGCGCTGCGCGGCCGCTTCTGGATTCCCGGGATCGCCTGGGCCGCCGGCGCGTTTGTAGCCGGCGCCGCGCCGTGGTGGCTCTGGAACGCGCGCAATGACTGGCAGTCGCTCTCGATGTTCAGCAGTGTTGGCGGCGCCTCGGTGGGAAGCGGCGCCGCGCGCCTGCTGCGCCGCACCTGGGACGCCCTCGGCTTCCCCGCGCTCGGCTGGTCGTCCGCCCTGCTTATCGGGCTCGTCCTCGCGCTTTTGCTCGCCTTCGTCGGCGCGGCGTATTGGCGGATGCGCCGCGATCCACGCCCGACCGCACCCTGGGCGCTCGCCGCAACGCTCCTGTTTGTCCTGTTGTTCGGCTATGCGTACAGCACGTCCAGTTTCAACCGGACGGAAACCCTCCGCTACCTGCTCCCGCTCTATCCCGCCGTCGCGGTGCTGTTCGGCGCCGCCTGCGCCGCGGCCGGCGCCCGATCCCGCGTCCTCGCCGTCCTGATGGCCCTGCCCTTTCTCGCGCCGCATGTGGAGGCGCGCCTGCGGAACCGGGGTCCGGACTCGCGCCGCGAAGAAATTGCGACCGCCGCCGCGTTCGCGGACGAGTTGTCCCGCCGCGGGATCGACGCCGTCTTCGCCTCGTATCACAACCACTGGAAAAATTTCGTCACCCGCGGCGCGTTCCCGTTTGTCGAGCCGAGCGGTGATTGCGTGCCGCTCAATGACTGCGCCGGCCTGCTCGCCCGGCGCCCCGCCTATCTCATCTCCAAGGACCTCGAAACCTTCGCCGATGCCACGCGCACCCGCGCGACCATGTGGAAACTGCGAGGGGGCACGGTGGCGGTGGATCTACAGTGCGCGGCCACCCCGTCGCGCCCGCTGCCGGTGACGGACGTCGCCGCCGCCACCGTGGTGCCCGGCGGTGAAGAGAGCCGCGCGGCCCTCGACCAGAACGTCGCAACCAGCTGGCGCGCGGACAGCCTCAAGGACCACCCGGCCCCGGCGCTCGAACTTCGTCTCACCCGCCCCGTGTGTGTGACCGGACTGCGCCTCTTCAGCCGCTCGTGGCGCTACCCGCTCTACACGAAAATCGAAGGCCGCGCCGCCGGCACCGAGCCCTGGCAGTCCCTGACGCCCGATACGCGTCTCACCGATTGGTATTGGAGCGGGCCGCAACTCTATGCGCGGGATTTGTACTACGCGCCGGAAGTGAGCTGCCCCCCGACCACGGTCACGGAAATCCGGGTTTCCTGCCCCGCCTCGCCGAATCGCCCCTCGTACCGGTTCTACCTCTCCGAGGTCGTCGTGCTGGAGGCCGATGTGGAAGCCGAATCCTCCACGCCGCCCGATCCCGACGCCGTGATCGCACAGTGCCGCGCCACCGGCGTCCGCGCGATGTATGCCCACCGCTGGCTCGCCGACCGCATCGGGGTTCGCTCGCTGCCCGACCTTCAAACCGACTACTCCGCGCGCCTGCGCCGCACCACCAGCACCGCGCGCGGCGGCCCGCCCCACGGCTTCACCACCATCACCAACCTCCACCATACCGCGTTCTACAGCACCCCCGCCTGCGCCGCCCACAACCGCGCCGTGCTCGAAACCGCCGGGTGCGCCATCGCGGAGGACCCCGTGCCCGGCGGACACCTGCTGCGCGTCACCCGCGCCCCCGCCACCGACGTCGCCTTCGTCTGGACCGGCGACCTGCTGCTGCGCGACGCCCCCGACACGCCGTAGCCGCGGCGAAAAATTACAGACGTTGCAAACGCCGAAAAAACTTTTTACAGACGTTGCAACTTCCTCCCTGACACCCGGCACCTGAAACCCTCCTCACCCCAAAAATGACCCGCACCGAACGCGCGCAGTACGTCGGCCGCCGACTCGACGACTTTTTTCCGGACGTCGACGCGCCGCTCGCGCACGCCGACCCGTTTACGCTGCTCGTCGCGGTGATCCTCTCGGCGCAGTGCACGGACAAGCGCGTGAACGAAATCACGCCGGCACTGTTTGCGCTCGCCGATACGCCGCAAAAAATGGCCGCGCTGCCGGTCGCCACGATCCGCCGCATCATCCGCCCCTGCGGCCTCGCGCCCGCCAAGTCGAAGGCGATCCGCGCGACGGCGAAGCTGCTGCTGGAAAAGCATGACGGTGTGGTTCCGCGCACATTCGAGGAGTTGGAGGCGCTGCCCGGCGTCGGCCACAAGACGGCGTCGGTCGTGATGAGCCAGGCGTTCGGCGAACACGCGTTCCCCGTGGATACGCACATCCACCGGATCGCGAAGCGGTGGAAGCTCACGCGCGGACGAAACGTCGTCGAGACCGAGCGCGATTTGAAAAAGCTGTTTCCGCCCGCCGACTGGCACAAGCGCCACCTGCAAATCATCTTCTACGGCCGCGCCCACTGCACCGCGCGCGGGTGCGACGGCCGGCGCTGCCCGATCTGCAGCGAATTGCGGGCGCAGTGATGCGCCGCCCCATTTGTCGCTTGCCCGGCGGCGGGGATCGGCTGAAGCTGTCCGCATGGAACTGCTCGGGTACATCGCGATCGGGTTGGTGGCGGGCGTGGCCAGCGGCTGTTTCGGCATCGGCGGCGGCGTGCTGATCGTGCCTGCGCTGATGCTGTTTTTTAAAGTGCCCTACACGGTGGCCGTCGGCACGTCGCTCGCACTGATCATCCCGATTTCCCTCGCGGGCACGCTCACGCACCAGAAATTCGGCGCCATCGACTGGCGCATTTTCACCGCCTGCGCGGTGGCGGGCGTGATCGGCGCGATCATCGGCGCGCTGCTGGTGCAGAAGGTGCCCGAGCTCTACGCGAAACGCGGCTTTGCGCTCTTCCTGCTCTACGCCGCGTGGCGGCTCTGGTTTAAATGAACAGGCTCTACGACGCGCACAATCACCTGCAGGATGAGCGGTTTGACGGGCGGCGCGGGGCGTTGGTGGACGCGGCGCGCGCGGCGGGCGTGGTCCGCATGGTGGTCAACGGGTCGGGCGTGGACGACTGGCCCGCGGTCGCGGCCCTCGCGCAGCGCCATCCTGGTTTCGTGCAGCCGAGCTTCGGCGTGCATCCGTGGTACGTGCACGAGCAGCCCGCGGACTGGCCGGAGCGGTTGCGCGGGTGGCTGAAGGATTTTCCGGAAGCGGGCGTCGGCGAAATCGGATTGGACCGCTGGAAGCCGGGCCTGCCGTGGGACGGCCAGCCGGAGGCGTTCGAAGCGCAACTCCGCATCGCGGCGGAACTCGACCGCCCCGCGAGCATCCACTGCCTGCAGGCGTGGGGCCCGCTGGTGGAACAGTTGGAGCAGGCGCCGCGTCCCGCGCGCGGATTCCTGCTGCACAGCTACGGCGGGTCCGCCGACCTGCTCGCGCGGCTGTTGCCGCTCGGCGCGTATGTGTCGCTGCCGGGTTACTTCGCGCACGAACGGAAGGCGCGCCAGCGCGAGACCTTCCGCCGCGTGCCGGGCGAGCGCCTGTTGATCGAAACCGATGCGCCCGACCAGCTGCTGCCGCCGGAGCGCGTGACGCATCCGCTCGCCGACGGCGCCGGCCAGCCGCTGAACCACCCCGCGAACCTCGCCGCCGTGTACGCCTTCGCCGCCGAGTTGCTCGGCCGCCCGCTGCCGGACCTCGCCGCGCAGGTGGAAGTAAATTTCCAGCGTCTGTTCGGGTGAGGGGAGAAGATGTACCACGGAGACGTCTGCGCGGAAGGCTTCGTAGTTATTTCCCCTCCTCGCGCGCCAGCGTGCGCACCACGACACCGGCGGCGTGGAAGCCGAAGACGGCGGTGACGAAGACGGCGGAGCCGAGGCGGCCTTCGCACACCGGGCCGTCCGTGGCGTCGCCGATCGGCGACGCGGGTTCCGGCTCCGCGCACACCTGCGCCTCGATCACCGGCTCGGGCGAGAACACGCACGGAATGCCCATCGGCTTGTTGCCGCGGCCGGGCAGGCCGTAGTGCTTGCGCAGTTTCTTGCGGACGAACATCAGCAGGCGATCGTGGTGCACGCGCGCGAGGTCCGCCACCTGCACCTGCGACGGGTCGAGCTTGCCCGCGGCGGCGCCGCAGCAGACGACGGGAATCTTCCGCGCGAGGCAGTTCCCGATCAACGTCGCTTTCGCCATCACGCCATCCACGCAATCGACGACGAAATCGAACGGCTCGTCGAACGGCCTGGCCTCGTCGTTCCGGTGGAAGAATTCCGCGCGGACACGGACCTGGCAGTCGGGGTTGATCGCCGTGACGCGCGCGGCCATGACCTCCGCCTTCGGCCTGCCGACCGCGTCGAGCACGGCGTGGAGCTGGCGGTTCGTGTTCGACACGCAGACATCGTCGCCGTCCATCAGCGTCATCGCGCCGACGCCCGACCGCGCGAGCGCCTCGACGACCCACGACCCGACGCCGCCGAGCCCGACCACGAGCACCCGCGCCCGCGCGAGCCGCGCGAGGCCGCCGGGGCCGATCAGCCGCTCAAATCCGGAGAAACGTGGGGGAATCATGGCCGCGGCAAGACAAGCGAATCCGGCGCTCGGTTGGCAAATCAAAATTGGAAAATGGCCCCGCCCTCCCCTACACTCGATCCATGCGCACTCCTCTCTACGATACCCACGTCGCCCTCAACGCCCGCATGGCCCCGTTCGGCGGGTGGGACATGCCGATCCAATACGAAGGCATCCTCGCGGAACACGCGTGGACGCGCACGCGCACGTCGGTGTTCGACATCTGCCACATGGGCGAATTCGAGTTGCGCGGACCGTCGGCCCAGGCGGACCTGGAGCGGCTGCTGACGCAGAACATCGCGACGATTGCGGTGGGCCAGGCGCGCTACGGCTACCTGCTGCGCGACGACGGCGGGTGCCTCGACGACCTGACGTGCTACCGGTTCGGCCCCGATCATTTCTGGCTGATCGTGAACGCCGCGACGTGCGCGGATGACGCGGCGTGGATCCGGGAGCGCTGCTCGGCCGGCACCCGCTTTGAGGACATTTCCCCGCGCATCGCGAAGCTCGACGTGCAGGGGCCGCGCGCGAAGGAGGATCTGGAGTCCGCGTTCGGTGTGAAGCTGCCGGACTTGAAATATTTCCGGTTCGCGCAGGTGGAGCTGGGCGGCGTGCCGGTGGTGTTGAGTCGCACGGGGTACACAGGCGAATTTGGGTATGAACTGTATTTCCCGATGGAGCACGCGCTCGCGTTCTGGCAGCGGATCACGGCCGGCGGCGCGATCAAGCCCGCGGGGCTGGGCGCGCGCGACACATTGCGCCTGGAGGCGGGCTATCCGCTCTACGGCCACGAGATGGGCCTCGAGCGCACGCCCGTCGCGGCGGCGCGCGGGTCGTTCATGGACTTCAAGAAGACGTTCATCGGCTCCGCTGCGTGTGTCCGCGATCGCGACGCCGGCTGCGCGCGCTACCTGTGCGGCATCCGCCTGAACGGCAAACGCGCCGCGCGCGCACACGACAAGGTCATGCAGGGGGACCGCGTCGTCGGCGAGGTCACCAGCGGATCGCTGGCGCCCAGCTTGAACACCGCCGTGGCGCTGGCCTATGTGGACGCCGCGCTCACCGCGCCGGGTTCCGCGCTGGAGATCGACGTGCGCGGCACGCGCCTGCCGGGCGCCGTGGTGGCGCTGCCGTTCTACAAGGACGGCACCGCGCGTCGGTAACGGCCGCGCACCGCGCTACTGTTTGCTCGCGCTGAAGGAGCCCGAGTAGGTCACGGCGCCGGCGGCGGAGGTGGCGCTGCCGGAGATCTGGCCGAAGACGTTGTTGTTCACCCAGGACCCGTTGTAGGTGATGACGCCGTTCGTGCCGCCGCCGCTGACCTGCGCGGTGAAGGTGAACTGGTTGTTATTCAGCGGCGAGGTGAGCTGCTGGCCGGGGCGGATCGTGTCGCTGAAGACCACCTGGTTGGCGCCGATCAGGAGCGTAAACGATTCGCCGTCGCAGGTCGTGGGCTGGCCTTCGGGCGAGGTGCAGGTGGTGACCGTTCCGGCATAGGTCCCCGGCGCATTCGTGGAGGAATCGCCGCCGCCCCCTCCTCCGCCATTGTCATCGTCATCGCCGCCACCACCCCCGCCGCCGCTTTCGGAAATTGCATAGGCGCCGCCCAGCACGAGGACCGCGCCGCCGGCGACGAGGGCGGGTGTTTTCCATGACGCCTCACCGCTGCTCGAATCGGAAACGGGAATCACCGGCGCGGGGCCGGCGGGCGCGGGCGGTGGCGGGCTCGCGGCCACCGGGCGTTCGGACGGGCGCGGCTCGCGGAACTTCACCTCGTACCACGGCGTCTCGACCAGCGCGCCGTCGGCGTCCTGCGCCTCAATGTAGTACGAGACGCTTTCCACGCCGCCGAGCAGGTTGGCCTCGATCGTGCCGACATAGAACCCGAGGCCGGTGCTTTTCATCGACACGCGGAACGGCGCGGCGTCGCGGAAGAGCGCGTAGTAGAGCGTGACCGACTGGGGCGTTGACGCGCCCGTGATCTTGGCCTTCATCGTCAGCGGTTGCCCCTTGAGCGCGAACGGAATCGGGTCGTGGGTGATGACGAGGCTCGCGGCGTGGGCGGATGACGCGAGCGCGCAGGCCAGCGAAAGAGCGCAAATCAGCAAACGCATGAGGGAACCTTTCGGATGAATACGCGCTACTCTGTGCCAGATTCGCGCGCGGATGCCAGCGGAAAGAGGAAGCGGGAGTGTTCTTCAACCTAGAGTTCAGAATCGGACGACAGGATTAACGGGATGAACAGGATGGGGTTGCGTCGGAATGGGCGTTCGCCACGCGCGTGAAGCCTGCGCACGATACAACCGGTTCCGCGTCAATCCCGTATATCCTGCCCATCCTGTCAAAATGCTCCTTTTATGCTCAGAAGCGCCCCAACGGGTCGCGGCGCCGGGCCTGTTCGGCGGCATGCAGCGCCTCCTCGCGGCGGCCGGCGAGTTCAAGGGCGACGGCGAGGTTGGCCCAGGCCTCGGCCTTGTCCGGACGCCGCGTGACGGCGGCTTGCAGGCGCGTGATCGCGGCGCCGGTGTCGCCGCGGCGACCGTCCATGACGGCGAGGTTCACCAGGGCGGTGACATCCTGCGGGTTGAGTTCGTCGGCGCGGGCGAGAAGCTGCGCGGCGATGTCGTCCGCGCCATCGGCGAGCGCGTCAAGGCCGAGCCCGACGTGGGCGCGCGCGCTGTGCGGTTCCACTTTGAAGGTGGACGCCCACAGGGCGCCGTCGCTGCGCCAGTCCGGCAGCCGCAGCTGGTGCAGCAGCAGGAACGTCACGACCAGCGCCGCGAGGCCGCGCCGCACGACGCGGTCGCCCATCGGCATTGCCGCGGGCAGCAGGGCGAAGCCGGCGATCAGCGCGTAGGCGTAGCGGTCGGCCATCGGGTTGTGCAGCGGGATGAGATTCGACACCGGCGCGAACGCGATGAGCAGCCAGCCGAGCCCGAGCGCGGCGAGCGGCTGGCGCGCGCGCAGGAAGAACGCCAGCCCGGGCGTGGCGAGGGTGACGATGACACCTGCGAGGAAACGCGGGTCGAACGCGCCGGACACCGGCGCGACGATACGGTCCGCGCAGAGCGGCCACGGCGCGACAAGCAGCTTGGCGTAGTGCGCGAACAGCCAGGGCGCGGTCCACACGGTCTCCGCGCCGCGCAGCGAGAGCCCGTTCCACACCTCGCTGCCCAGCGCCTGCGGCGCGCGCGCGGCGAACAGCCAGGCGAGCCAGCCCAGCGCGACGAGCGGCAACAGGGCGTAGCCGATCGCGCCGCCCTTCGTCGCGGGGCGCTCGCGCGGGAAGCACCAGCAGATCCAGCCGATGAGGACCGGCAGCACGGCGGCGCTTTCCTTCGCGCCCAGCGCGAACAGCAGCGCGAGGACCTGGAGTGGCGCGCGCACGAGCGTGCGGCGGATCGGCATGGCCGCGAGCGCGACGCACATCCAGAACAGCGACAGCGTGTCCTCGCGATAGGACGGCAGTTGCACGGCTTCGAGCCCGAGCGGGTGGATCGCGAACAGCGCCGCCGCGACCAGCGCGCGCCCGCGCGCCGACGGGTCGCCGTGCCGCCGCAACACCCCGCGCAGCCAGCCGAACAGCAACAGCGTGCACCCGGCGTGCAGCGCGAGGTTCGTGAGGCGGAAGTGCCACGCCTCGCGCGCGCCCCACGCGCGGTCCAGCAGGACGGAGGCGAGCAGCGCCGGCCGCTGCCCGTCGAGCACCACCGGATCGCGCACCGTCTGCAACGTCAACACGCGCGCCCACGCATCCGGCGCGGCAAGAAACGCATTCTCCTTCAGCGCCCCGTGGTCGTCATAGACAAACCCATAAAACAGCCCCGGAAGATACGGAACGATCGCGAGCAGCAACAGCGCCACCACCGACAGGCCGCCCGGCGCGCGTCTGGGGGTCTCGGATGGCATGGACTACCGCACGTAGCCGAATTTTTTCAGGAGCCAGAAGTTGCGGTCCCACTTGGGTTCGACCTTCACCCAGAGTTTGACGCGGACGGGTTTGCCGAACCAGGTGGCGAGTTCGCCTTCGGAGGAGCGTGTCACCTTGCGCAGCAATCGGCCTTTTTCGCCGATGACGATGCCTTTTTGGGAGAATTTCTGGACGTAGATCGTGGCCTGCACGCTCCACGGCTCCGTCGTGTCGTCGAGCTCCTCGACGGACACGGCGATCGCGTGCGGCAACTCCTCGCGCAGCACGCCGAAGAGTTTTTCGCGGATGACGTCGGCGATGGCCAGCTTGCGGGGATAATCCGTGAGCACGTCCTCGGGGAACAGCAGCGGGCCTTCCGGCACCTGCGCGAAGAGCGTGGCGGTCAGCGCGTCGAGCCCCTCGCCTTTCTCCGCCGAGGCCTCCAGCCACACCGGGTCGGGCCGTTCCACCGCGTCGGCCGGGCGCTGGGCGGGCCACGCCTCGCGCAGCGCGGCGGCGCAGGCGCCGCCGAGGTCCATCTTGTTCAACACGGCGACGACGGGCAGCGTCTCGCGCTGCAATTTCTTCATCCAGCCGAGGTCCTCGTCGCGCGGCGGCTGGCTCGCGTCGAGCACGAGCAGCGCGACGTCGGCGCCCTCCGCCGCGCCGCGCGCCATCTGGTTCATCACGCGTCCGAGATCGCCCACGGCCTTGTGCACGCCGGGCGTGTCGTGGAACACGAGCTGGCCGCGCGGTTCGGTGAGGATGCCGCGCACGACGTTGCGTGTCGTCTGCGCGACGGGCGAGACGATGCTCACCTTTTCGCCGAGGATCGCGTTCAGCAGCGACGACTTGCCGACATTCGCGCGGCCGACCAGCGCGATGATGCCGGCGCGGGACTGCGTTGCGGGTTCGGGGGTATCGCTCACAGCTCCACCTCGTCGCCCTGTTTGGGCAGGAACACCTGCGCGTGGCCGTCGCCGCGCAGCCGCTCCGCGAGCGCCTCGCGCTGGTCGGATTCGCCGTGCACGAGGAATATCCGTTTGGGTTGCGCCTTGCGCGCATAGCGCGCGAGGTCGTCGATGTCGGCGTGTCCGCTGAACGCGTTCAGCGTGGCCACCTCCGCGCGCAATGTGAAGAGATCGCCGAAGATGCGGACCTGCGCGACCCCCTCCTGCAGGCGGCGCCCGAGCGTGTAGGACGCCTGATAGCCGACGAGCACGATGCTGTTGGCCTTGTTTTCGATGCCGTGTTTCAGGTGGTGCAGGATGCGGCCGTGTTCGCACATGCCGGAGGCGGCGATGACGATGCACGGTTTGTCCGACGCCGTGATGGCCTTCGAGTCGTTCACGGTGATCGACGGGTGGACCCACGGCGGGCAGGTCAGGCAGCCCATCGCCGCGTAGAGTTTTTTGCCGCCTTCATCGAGGTATTCCTGGTGCTGGTCGAACACCTCCGCAACGGCGTTCGCCATCGGGCTGTCGACGTAGATCGGGACCTGCGGGAGACGGCCCTGCAGGATCAGGCTGTTGAGGTGGTAGATGAGTTCCTGCGCGCGTTCGAGGGCGAAGGACGGGATGAGCACCTTGCCGCCGCGCGCGAGGGTGCGTTTCGCGATGTCGCACAACTGCTGGTCGGCCATCGCCGCGTCGTCGTGCCGGCGGTTGCCGTAGGTCGATTCGAGCACGAGCACGTCCACGGGGTCCATGAACTCCGGGTCGCGGATCAGCGGGAGGCCGAAGCGGCCGAGGTCCACGGCATACCCGACGCGCGCGGAGCGGCCGCCTTCCTCCAGGTCGAACACGGTCAGGGCGGAGCCGAGGATGTGGCCGGCGTCGAGATCGGTGAAGGCGACGCCGGGCGCGAGTTCGATGCGCTGGCGGTAGTCGTGTCCGCGGAGGAGCCGGATCGCGCGTTCCGCGTCGGCGCGCGAGTAGAGCGGGACCACGGGCGGCAGGCCGCGCCGGTTGGTCTTTTGGTTCAGGTATGCGGCGTCCGCCTCCTGGATGAACGCGGAGTCGCGCAGCATGATCGGGGCGAGCGCGGTCGTGGCGCGCGTGGCGAGGATCGGGCCGGCGTAGCCCTGCGCCGCCCACCAGGGCAGGCGTCCGCAGTGGTCGATGTGCGCGTGGGAGAGCAGCGTGTGCTGGATCGACGCCGGGTCCACGGCGCGCGCGCGGTTGAGCGCCTCGGATTCCGCGCGGCGTCCCTGGAAGAGCCCGCAATCGCGCAGGACGCGGCAGCCCGCGGCCTCGATGAGGTGCATTGAGCCGGTGACCGTGTCGGTTCCGCCGAGGAATTGTAAGCGCATCGTGATAGAGTTTCGGGTTAACAGTGACCAGTGACCAGTGACCAGTGACCAGTGACCAGTAAACTAGTGCGGAGAGTGTAGCGACGATGGGACAGCGTGGCCATGTGAAACCGCCGGTGCGCGCGGTGTATCGCGCGTTGCACCGCCATTTCGGGCCGCAGCGGTGGTGGCCCGCGCGGACGCGGTTCGAGATGATGGTGGGCGCGATCCTGACGCAGAACACGGCGTGGACGAACGTCGAGCGGGCGATCGCGGAGCTGCGCCGGCGCCGCGTGCTGACGCCGCGCGCGCTGCACGATGTGCCGCCGGCGACGCTCGCGGGGTGGATCCGTCCCGCGGGCACGCCCACCGTGAAGGCCCGCCGGCTTCGCGCGTTCACGACGTGGGTGATGGAGGCGCACGGCGGTTCGCTGGCCCGTGCCCTCCGCGCGCCGGCGGCGGAGTTGCGCCGCGCGCTGCTGTCGATCCACGGCATCGGCCCGGAGACGGCGGACTGCATGGTGCTGTATGCGGCGCGCCGCCCGGTGTTCGTGGTCGATGCCTACACACGCCGTTTTTTGCACCGGCACGGATGGCTCGCGGGCGCGCCGTCGTATGACGACGTGGCGGCGCTTTTCACGCGGGCGTTGCCGGCGGACGCCGCGTTGTATAATGAATACCACGCGCTGATTGTCGCGCTCGGGAAATCGTATTGCCGGGCGACGCCGCGGTGCGGGGAATGCCCGTTGGGGCGATGGGGGCGGGTGGAGGAAGGGACGAGGGCGAGGCACGAGTGAAGCGTGGTTTTTATCTGTGTGTGCTGGCGTTGGGGCTGGCGGGGTGTGCGTCGCCACTGCCGCCGGCGCCGGGCGTTTTGACGCCGCCGGCGCCGGGCGGGTCCATCGTGCGGGTGAACAGCCGCGATGGCTATGTGGTGGCGGAATGTTCACTCTTGCCTTCACCGGGTGAAGAGGCCACCGTCTTTGTTGGCGACCAGCCGGTGGGCCGCCTGCGTTTTACCGGCCGGTCGCGAATGCCGTATGCGGTGGCCGACCTCGTGGAGGGCCGGGCCCAAACGGGCGACCGCTGGCGGGTGGTGCCGCCGGAGCGGGCGCCTGACGTGGAGGCGGAAAGACAACCATGATGACACTGGCGCAATTGATTCGAAATTTCGGCATGACCGAAATCCTGATCGTCCTGATCGTGCTGATCCTCCTGTTCGGCGCGCGCAAAATTCCGGATCTCGCCCGTGCGCTGGGCCGCAGCCTCGGCGAATTCAAGAAGGGCCGCGAAGAGGGCGGCAAGGACGACCACGCCGGCGCAAAGCCGGGGAAGAACGGCGCGGAATAGCCCGTATTCTCACCACGGAGACACGGAGGGGGAAGCGATGTTTCGGCCGGTCTCCCCCCAAAATGACCGCTCCGTGTACTCCAGCGAAGCGGGTGGTGAAAAATAGTTTCAGCGAAACTACGGAGTCGCGGCGGGTTCTGCGGGGGCTTCCGCGGCTGCGGTCTCGTTGGTTTCCGCGGGCGGCGTCGGGTGGGACGCGCCGAATTCAATGAACTGCTGGAAGCGCGGATCGTCGCGGATTGGGGCGAAATCCTCGCTTTTTGCCCACGCGAGGACAAAGGCGGACCCGAACCGGCGCGAGGCCTGGGTCAGGGTTTCCACACATTCCGTCACCGCCTGCTGCCGCGCGTGGCTGACGGCGAGGTTGTAGAACGCGACGGAATTGCCGGGATCGGATTGCAACACCGTGCGGAAGATGTTTTGCGCATTTCGATAGTCGTTAATGGCCATCAGCGCGACGCCGAGGTTGTTTTGCACCGTGGGGTCGTCGCGCTTGATCGTCGCGAGGCGGCGCAGGTGCGAGAGGGCGTCCTGCGGTTTGTTCAGCGCGGTCAGCGCGGAGGCGGCGATTTCGTGGGCATCCTCCGAAAAGGGATCGGCTTCGATGACCCACCGTGCGGCGGCGAGGGCATTTTCGGGTTGTCCGCCGGAGAGGAACACGGAGGCGAGTTGCAGGCGGGCCGTTGTGCGCTCCGGGTCGCGGGCAAGCACGCGGCGCAGCTCGGCTTCCGCGCCGGCGTAGTCCTGTTTGTGCTCGAGGAACCGCGCCAGTTCGAGGCGAGCGGCGAGCAGTTCCGGCGCCAGTTCGATCGCGCGCCGCAACTTGGCCTCTCCGCCCGAGTGCCCGGCTTCCGCCTCCGCCGATCCTTCGCTGGTGAGAATGAGGGCCTGTTTCCAATTCTTGATGTCGTTTGCGATCGGGGTCGGCTGATCCGTGCGGGTGGCCAGCGGGATGGCCGGTTTTTCCGGAGCGGCGGCGGGCGGTGGCGCATGGGCCGCGCGCCGCTTCGCCTTGTACTGGGTGTACCCGAGCGCCGCCGCGTACAGCAGCACCACGCCGCCGAGGCTCAGCCAGAGCAGTTTGTTGAACAGGGTCACGCGGCTGCTGTGTTCGCCGCGCCGCCGCCGGACGCGCGTGCGGTGCGCGTGGTGCGTGTGCGGCGCGGGCCCGGCGCCGGCCTGGAGGTAGGGACGGGGGGGCTCGGGGCTCGCGGGGAGCGGATAGGATTTGCGCGCGAGCGGCGGCGCCTCGTCGCGGTGATACATGTCCTTTTTATCGGGGTCCACGGGGAAGAACTAGCCGTGCCCCGGCATCAGGTCAAGCGGCGAAGCGGAATGAGGGGTTCGGGCGATACGTACAAATCATGGCGATGGCGCATTGTTCAAGTACTGGAAGCCACCGGTCACGTCCCATCGAAAAACCGCAACTGCGTCGCTTATCACGAACGACCGCCCCTCGTTATCAGGATAAATCGCTGGCAACGGACAGGTCCAGTTGAAAGCCGCAAAGGGCCAAGTATTTGAACTGATACTCTTGGTGTTGAATATGCGCTGGGTTTCCACGGCAACGGCTAACGACCCAAACATTTTGTATGTCGAATAGTTGTACCCGCCACCGTCTGGGCATGTATTGCCGAACGGCATACCGCCGGTCGAATAATAATGATCCCTCAAATAGAGCGGACCAAAAGCACCAAACCAATTATCTCCGGCGCGAAGGTAGAGATCGACGCCGTGTGCCAGTGAGGAGGTGATATCTTCGATCAACGCATTTGCCCTCTTTCGGGATGAAGCGATGTCAAAGGCGTCTGGTTCGGACCAGCTTTCTGCGAGCACCCCATAGAAGACGCCATCCAAAAAGTCGTCCTCGGAGACATACGACGCACTAGCCCAACGAGATTCGTTATCGGAATAGGCCTCGGCACATGTGTGACCCAACCACCAATAGGGGTTGCCTGTCGCGATCTTTTGCTCGGATTGATACGGCCATGCGTATCTCCCCGTCCATAAGAGACGATTGACGAGCGTTGTCAAACCCGCGTAACCCGAAACATGGACAAAAAGTCCCGTTGTTGGCGATTCTACGAAAAAATTAGTTGGGAGCGATGAGGCCTGCAAGAGAGCGGCTTCATTGGTCCAATACGGAAGGTCCGCGCCGGGGTTTGAAACGAACCACGCATCAAAGTTTCCGTTTGTCGAAAGTGAGTGATTCACGAAATCAGACAAGCTTCCCCGAAGACTTGATTTGCAGTGATGCAAAAGTCCCGAAGACACGCCCCTGTAGGGCAACGGCGGGGCGCCCCCACCCTGGGCCGCCGTGCGCTCCGAAACAGCGTTTCCGCACCACGTTCCGATGTTAACGGCGTAAATATGGTCCGATATCGCGGGTCGACCCGCCAGATTGGTTGTCGAGGCGAGCGCACATGTAGCCGACACGAAGTGCGCAACCAGCCCGAGCGCCACTCTGACGCCAACAACTTTTGATGGCAACGTCCATGCGCGAAACAGCGCCAAGATAAGGGTCATAAACGTGGATGCTTGCCGGAGATGAATCATTACGCGAGACTTCACTTTATTGGGGTGCGCGTCTGCGGCGATACCTATGTGCGTAAAACAGAAGGCCGGGAAGACAAATCTGTTATTTCGATTCATAGCCGGGATTTCTATAGATTGATCATCGTTGTCTTATGATCCAGAAAGTATATTAATTACGGTCCCCGAGAAAGCATCCACGGCAACGACGGCGGCATAATCGGGACCCAAGGTGTCCGCAGGCAAAAGATATCCAAAAGTAACAACGTAGACCTCCCCCGAAAGTACCGCCGTAATCGGCGCCCCTGGTTGCAGTTCGACCGTTCCGGCAATCGCGTCACTCGCGGCGGCAATTGCTTGAGTTGACGAAATCATGGTGGCACCAACGACGGAAAATACATTCGAATCGAGCAATTGAGAGCCAGAGCGTGCCTCCAACAGCATATTGCTCCATGCGCTGCTAATCGTGAGGCCTCGGATTTCGAGGTTTGTGGAGGTTGTCGCTATCAAGCTTGTGCCCATCGTTGACACAAATTCTGCGGAGCCGCTGCCTGTCAGCTTCTTAATTTCGAGGGTAACCGCATTGGTGTTTTCGCCCGGCGATATCAATATTCCTATGGTCGCCGCAGTGTTTGTCGGAATTGAGTAAAACTTTGTGATGCTAACTTCAATGGCAATGGCTGCGGCGGGAGCGAAACAGCAACCGAGAAGACTAATTCTCCAAGCGTGCAAGCGAATAGTTTGAGTTTTCATGTTAGTCTCCATCTTATGGCGGCAGCGTCCGTCTGTTGGGGCCACTATGATAAAGTTGGGAGGCACTGCCAATTGGATGGTTTGAGGGTATATTTCCGCCCGAGATCGCGCTGTAGTCCTGCACGACCCCAACAACATCGTAGTTATTGTGAAAAAGGGAATCAGCCCGCGATGGCCCGACGGCCCGACCATGCGGCCGATAGGTTGTGGGTGTATGTGTATGAAAATAGGCGATTGTATAGGTCGGCCTATCTATTGGTGATGGAGTTAGATGGCTATCAGAGGGCTTGCTTCTCGGTCTTACCGATGCGTTTGTGTAGGGGCCAACCGTTGGGCCGATATCTGTCGCGGCAAATTCGTATCGTTGCGACTGGGTGTTGACCTGAATCCAGAAACCCTCCTCCCTCCGCCCCGTGGAGGTCGTGGCGGCAAGCGTATTTGACCACGCCTGGGACGTGCGCTGTATAACCGCTGTGTTCGCAATAATTTCCTGATAGCTTGGAAACTGCGCAACGAACTCCCGTTCGGTTGAAATTGCCACGGCATTCGTAAGCCATGCCGTGACCCGAACGTTGAAGGTTCCCGCCACTGCGACCACGGTTGTTACTGCCGACGAGGGGCCGTTGGTGATTGTATACCAATTGGTTGACGCCGCCCGACGAACCTCAAACAGGTAGTT
Source organism: uncultured Verrucomicrobiota bacterium (assembly GCA_937996795.1). Taxonomy (GTDB): domain Bacteria; phylum Verrucomicrobiota; class Kiritimatiellia; order CAIVKH01; family CAIVKH01; genus JAMLJG01. The sequence continues at coordinate 31,439 of CALKUH010000050.1, forward strand.
TGTCGGCGGGAACCTCGTCGGATATGACATGGCCATAAAGACATTTGTCATCAGAAGTGAATTTGTCGGCGGCATTACGATTAAATCGGGAATCAGAAGCTCGTAGTACGTATCGAGATTCGCCTTATAGACGACATCTGTAGCGATGCCTGATCCGAGATAATTGGTGATAAGCGCCCAATTCGTGGGTCCTATGTCGAGAACGTTGGTCTGCGGCGGATAGTCGCCCAATGAACCGACGAGCACCTGTAGGATGCGGTTCGTCACACCATGAGGGCTGATCCACACGTTCGTGACCGACGTGGTGAAGGAAATCTGGTTTTGCAGATACCACAAATAGGCGCCCCATGATCCGTAGGCCTCTTTTGTCCCCCTTACCCATCCCGCGTTGTCATAGATCTTGTTGGTGTGATTTCGGGAGTATGACTGGTACACCGCAACGACCGACGTCCAGGCGGCATTCGCGCTCTCGTAACCCCAGGCGAATCCCTCGTACTCCACAGCCTTGGTCGCGTTGGTGTTGATGAAGATGTTTGTGGTCCCCACAACTTCCGTGAGCTGACTGGCCATGTTGACAAGCCGATAAGCTGAAATGTTCGGATAATTTGTGAGGACGATGGGACTGAAAACGCGATTGGTGTGATAGAGATTGGTAGTTTGAGCCTGGGCCGCGGAAACCGTTAAGAGTCCGAGAACCATTGCGATGCGACACGCACCATTCATGGGGCCGCTGGTCCTCCGACGAAAAAGTTGGTCGCCAGGGTCATAAGTTTTTCCTTCAACTCGTTCAGATCTGCCTGCGAGCCTGGCGGGTGGCTAAACGTTGGCGCGGTTGCATTGATGGCGGTCCAGTGCGCACGGATTTTTGATCGCACGATGGCAAGTGCAGTAATTCCGTCTTGCGCGTCGTCGGGATTCATTCCCGAAACAAACCCCTCCTCAAAGTCCGTGAATCCGTCGCCGTCTGAATCAAGTCCGAGCGTAATTCCGACACCTGCGACCCGATTGCTGACGGGTATAGCGTTCAGGGCGTGTTGCCCGGCGGGCTCGCCGGGCGTGTAAACTCCGTTGTAGTCCTCATCCACAAACGCGCGAATCCAGTAGTTGGACACGGGCATTCCCGCGATGGAGTAATTCATCGGGAATGAAGCGAAATACTGCTCGCCGGTCAGGCCGCCGCTGGTGATCCACGGCAGAACCGTCTGATGCGTCGCGTCCCAACTGTTCGAGCTGGTGATGGCCACCACGTACACATCGCCCGTCGCCGCGCCTGAATAGCTGATGGTTCCCCACACCGACGGCACATCCTGCATGGCAATGTCGATGCCGCTCACGTCGCCCGTGACCAGCAGCGGGTTGCCGGCGTGTGCGCCCCATGGCTCCCACGCGTCGCGCGTGAGGTTGCCGTTCACGTCCCGGAACGCCTTGATCCAGTAGCTTTGGTGATTGCCGATCTCGCTGTTGACGTAGGCGGCGGGGCTTGTCAGCGTCAACGACTTGGCCAGCGACCAGCTTTCGGACTCCGTGGCGAAGACGACATAAACCTTCCCGGTCTCCGGGCCGGTGTAGCTGACGCTGCCGGAGACCGTGGCCGGGTGCGAGGTCGCGGCGTTCGGGTCGGTCTGATATACCATGAGTTCACGTCCATCGGGATAGCCGTCGCCGTCCGTGTCGGTCGTCGCGTCCGCTGCTGCGTACATGCGGACGGGGTATCCGGTCTGGACCCAGTTGTTTGTATCCACCCACACGAGGTTGGTGCCGCCGGTGGGCAGGTCTTTGGCGGCGAAGCTCCAGATTTCCGGGACCAGCTCGCTGCACATGAAGATGTCGAGGCCATTGGTGAACCCGGCCGGATAGACGATGGTCATGCTGAGGCCGTTGGTAACCTTAGCCATTTTCGAGAAATAGATATTGGTGGTGGTGCTCTCCTGCAAGAGCATCATCATCATTTCGCCCCCGCCTTCCAGTTCCGCCTGGGCGGCAAGGACTTGGGCTTTCGCGTACAGCCAGTGCTCCACGTCATCAGGTTCGATAAGGCGGGCGGTGATTTGCACGCGGGCGGGGTCAAGCATTCGCTCCCAATACGCGCGGGTGTCCGGGTGCGCACGCGTGGTGTAGAGCGCGGGCATTTTGTCCTTGAGGTAGGCAAAGGGGTCGTAGCCGGTGGCCGGGGACAGCGTATGGATCAACTGGCCTTCGAGATTGTAGAATTCGACGGCGCGCGTGACCGGGTTCTCCGCTATGGTGACGGGGTATACCGGCACGCTGTATTCGCGGAGGCCGACCAAGCCCTTTACGAACTCCTTCGGGAACTTTTCCGCCGTGAAGGGAATTAATCCCGGCTCGCCGGGCTGGCCTTTGAGCACGAAGTCGGCAACCGGCGGCACAATGGGCAGCAGGGCGTATTGCTGCGGGACGAACCACTGTTCGAGATCGTAGATCGTCTCGACGCGGGCGGCAAAAATGGCGTCGTATTCGGCTTTGTCGAAGTAGACCGCCTCCTCCTTTTCCGTGGCGACCGCCAGTATCAGCGTGGCGGCGAGGACGACGACGGCGAGTCCGGAAAGCAGCCGCAGGTCAACCCGTCCGAACAGGCGTTTGAGTTTCTGCACCATCTTCTTTGCTCACCGGTGTTCGCGATCCGTTCACAGCGGCCCAATGATTGAAATCCTCACTATGGTTTGATCCGGTGTCAAGTCTGTTATCCAGTAATGCTGATGCGTGCCCAATGCCGATACATACCTGACCGTCGTGGCAACTGTTGTACGTCTACTCCAAGAAGAGCGCACAAAAAAGAAATTTTCCATGAATGCAGTGGCCGTGCGCGCCGGCTTGTCCCAACAGATGGTTAGCTACGTTGAGCGCGGAATGCGGAATCCAACGCTCGAAACACTTTTGCGAATTTCGAATGCCCTCGACGTTGATCTTGCGTTGATTTTGAGGCGCGCCGTCGCCGCCCGCGCTACTCCATCGGGCCGCCGGGCGTCGTGTCGTGCGGCTGCAGGTCCTCGGGGATGACGAGGGCGGGGTTGAGTTGCCGGAGCGGGACGAGGAGCTGCGGCACCCGGTCGTGTTGGCCGGATTTGGCGTAGGCCTGGGCGAGGCGCACGCCGATTTCAATGCGGGTTTCCGGGGAGAGCGTGCGCGCGCGGTGCCACGCGCGTTCGAGCACGGGGACGGCCTCGGCGTGGCGGCCTTGTTTCATCAACACGAAGCCCTGTGTGTCGAGCAGGCGCGGATTGCTGGGCTCCAGCAGCACCGCGCGGCGCGCGAGTTCGTCCGCCTCCTCCAGCGCGCGGCCCTGCTCGGCCAGCATCCACGACAGGTTGTTGGCGGCGCGCACATGGCGCGGGTTGAGCGCGAGCGCGCGCCGCAGCAAGTGTTCGGCGTCCGCGGGACGGCCCCGGCTCCACGCGCGAAGGCCCAGGCTGGCGAGCAGGTCCGGGTTGTTCGGATCGCGCGCGAGGGCCTCCTCGCCGATCGCGTCGGCGCGCGCCGACTGTCCGGTCCGGTCCATGAACCGGATCAGGTTCACGCGCTCGCCGCTGCGCATGGGCCAGGTCGCGCGCTCCGGCGGAGAGGCGGTGAGCATCCAGTAGCGGACGGGCCGCCAGGCGGTGACAAAATCCACTTCGCTGAGGGCGACCTCGCGCCCGTCGTCATACAGCACCGTGAGCGCGCCCGAGGCGGGCGCTGCCGTCACAATGGCGAACCGGCGCCCGCGCTGGCGTCCGGACCCGGCGGCGAGTTGGACCACGACGGGGCAGCCCGCGGCGACGCGGTCGCGCACCTGCGGGAGGTTGGCGTAGCTGGCGTGCGTCCACAACCCGAGGCCGGGCAGCAGGACGAGCAGCGCCTCCTCGGTGGTGAGGCCGTCGGCCTTGAGGTCGTTGAGGCGCGCGAGGTGCGGCGCGGGGTCATCGGCATGCGCCCAATAGTGGAGCAGCCATGGCACGAGCCAGTCGCCCGCATCGGAATAGGCGACGCGCAGGTGATCGGGAAACCGCTCCTTCATCATCGCGGATGGCGGGACCGGCTCCCGCTTGAGCGGCGACGGCAGCGGCGCGGTTGCGCACCCGGCCAGCAGCAGCGCGATCAGCGCCAGGCATCCGGGCGGGCGCGCGCGCATGGGGTCAGGGCGCGACGCGCAACTGGTCGATGACACTTTCGATGCCCGGCGTGCCGCGCACGACGCCGAGTACGCGCATGCGCTCCGCCTCGCTGCGGACCGTGCCGCGCACGCGGGCCTGCGTGCCCTGCACATCCACGGCGTACATCTTGCTCCGCGTGACGGAATCCGTCGCGAGCCGTTCTTCAATCAGGTCGCGCGTTTCGCCGTCCGTCCCGGTCGCTTCCGGCTCCGCGGGCATGGTGACGCAACCCGCGAGGCCGAGGACCGCCACGGCCGCACATCGCTTGAGAACTGTCATCATGTGAAGACCCCTCCTTCGTTCCGCCGCTGGACAATGCCTCGCGGCGCATTATATTCCCCCCATTCACTTCAGGAGGAACCCACATGCCGCATACCCTACCCGCCCTGCCGTATCCTGCCAACAGCCTGGAGCCGTTCATCGATGAACAGACCATGCTGATCCATCACGGCAAGCACCACGCCGCGTACGTCAACAACCTCAACGCGGCGCTCGAAAAATACCCGGACCTGCAGGCGAAGTCCATCGAAGCGTTGATCGCCGACCTCAACGCCGTGCCGGCGGACATCCGCGGCGCGGTGCGCAACAACGGCGGCGGCCACTGGAACCACACCTTCTTCTGGAACCTGCTGAAGAAGAATGACGGCGCGAAGCCGTCCGGCGCGCTCGGCGCGGCGATCGACAAGACCTTCGGCGGCCTCGATGCGTTCAAGGAGCAGTTCGCGAAGGCCGGCGCCACGCGCTTCGGCTCCGGCTGGGCGTGGCTGTGCGTCAAGGCGGACAAGTCGCTCTGCATCTGCTCGACGCCGAATCAGGACAACCCGCTGATGGCGGGCGTCGCGGAGTGCCCCGGCACGCCGATCCTCGGCCTCGATGTGTGGGAGCACGCGTATTACCTCAAGTACCAGAACCGCCGCCCCGACTACATCGCGGCCTTCTGGAACGTGGTGAACTGGAGCGCGGTGGAAGCGTTGTACGCGAAAGCGGTCTGATCGCGTCCCCATGACCTTGCGCGGGGCTGCACGGGCCTGGCCTGTGCAGCCCCGCCTTTTTTTGCGCGCAGACGCCGTTTCGGGATGAGGCGGGGTCAGGCTTGGGTCGGGTGTTCCTCGCGGTGCAGGGCGCGGCGGACGGCGTCGAGCAGGTCGTCCGCGCGATAGGGCTTGGGCAGGATGCCGGAGAAACCGGCGCTCTTGAACTGGGCGAGCACTTCGTCGGGCGCATAGCCGCTGGAGACGATGGCGTTCAGGCCCGGATCGCGCGCGCGCAGGTGCCGCAGCGCCTCGCGGCCGCCCATGCCGCCGGGCACGGTGATGTCGAGGATGGCGAGATCGACGCGCCGCCCCGCGCGGAGCTCCTCGTCGAGCAGGCGGACGGCCTCTTCGCCGCGGTCCGCGACGAGCACCTCGTAGCCGGCCCTGCCCAGGGCGCGCTGCGCGAGGCCGAGGATGGGCTTTTCGTCGTCCATCACCAGGATGCGGCCCTGCCCGGTCGCGGCGCGCGGCGCGGCGGCGGCTTCCGCCGGGAGCTCGGCGGTTTCCGATGCAGCCGGCAGGTAGAACGTAAAGGCGGCGCCGTTCCCGGGTTCCGACGTCACCTCGATCAGGCCGCCGTGTTTCTGCACGATGGAAAAGCACATCGTGAGGCCGAGTCCGCTGCCTTTTTTCTTGGTCGTGAAATACGGGTCGAAGATGCGGCCGATGAGGCGGTCCGGGATGCCGGTGCCGGTGTCGGACACGCGGACCTGCACATAGCGGCCGGGCGCGAGGCGCGGCACCTCGTTTGCGCCGACGTGCCGGTTGGCGGTCTCGATCGTGATGACGCCGCCCGCGGGCATGGCCTGGTCGGCGTTGATGATCAGGTTCTGGATGACCTGTGTGATCTGGCCGCTGTCGATTTCCGCCCGCCACGTGTCCGGGTCGATCTTGTACACGCAGCGCGAGGCGGACCCGCGCACGGTGAAGCCGGCGGCCTCGCGGACCACGGCGCCGACGTCGTGCAGTTTCTTGATCGGCGCGCCGCCCTTCGCGAAGGTCAGCAACTGGTGCGTGAGGTCGCGGGCGCGGATGGCCGCGCGCTCCGCGTCCTGCAGCGCCTCGGCCAGCTCCGCGGGCGGCGTGCCGGGCTCGCGCGCGGCGGAGATGTTGCCGAGGATGGCGGTCAGGATGTTGTTGAAGTCGTGGGCGAGGCCGCCGGCGAGCAGGCCGAGCGACTCCAGCTTCTGCGTGCGCATGCGCTCCTCTTCGATGCGCCGCCGCTCGGAGAGGTCCTGCACGATGGCGATCCCGCTGGTGATCGCGCCCGCCGCGTCGAACAGCGGGGCCGCGCGCAGGCTGATCCACGTGTCCTCCTCCAGCGCGATGAACCCGCGCGAGCCTTCGTGGTAGCCCTCGCCGCCATCGAGCGCGGCGCGCAGGGTCGGCAGGATGGCCGCGTCCGCCAGTTCTTCCAGCGGGGCGCCCGCGAGGTCGCGCCGGCTCTTGCGCAGCAGCGCGGCGAAGCGGTCGTTGAATTCCGTGATGCGCAGTTCGCGGTCGTAGTGGAAGACGCCGGCGGGCGCATACTCGAAGAGCAGCCGGTAGCGTTCGCCCGCCTCGCGGTGCTGCTGCATCTCGGTGCGCAGCGCGCGGTTCGCCTCCGCGAGCTCGCGGGTGCGCTGGTGGACGCGCTGTTCGAGGTCGGCGCTCAGCGCGCGCTGTTCGCGCTCGGCGGCGGCGAGGCGCAGGGCGCTTTCCCACAGCCGGTGATGCCGGGTGAAGAAATCGAGGATCAACAGCACCAGCAGCGCGCCGAGGCCCAGGCCGATCAGCCGCCAGCGCGCGATGGACTGCAGATAGTCGTCGGCGGCGATGTCGAGGCCCAGCGCGAGGCGCACGCGCCCGTCGCCCTCCTCGCGCAGCGCGGGCACGGTGGCCGACACCCAGCGCCCCCAGCGGTCGGTGAACGGGCCGAAGGTGTAGGGCTTGGCGGTGTTGAAGAAGGTGTAGTCCTGCGGGGAGATGTCGCCTTCGTAGAGGTCGCCGGGCCGGACACGGGCCGACGGGGTCCTCGCTTCCGACGAGGCGTAGAACATGAAACGGCCGCCGCGCAGGCCATAGAGGTAGATCTGCTGCACATCGGGAAACGCGAGGCGCGCGCGCGTCAGCATGGATTCGACTTCATGCACCACGGGGTGCCGCTCGTCCGTGGGGCTGGCGCGAAGGGCCGAGAGCAACGAGGGATCGAGCAGGTTGGCCACGCTGGAGGCGCGCTCGAGGATGGAGGTGCGCAGCATGCGTCCCGCGAGCCGCCCGAGCGCATCCGTCCCGATCCACGTCGCGAGAAACACGCCGGCGAGTGCACTGATCGTGGTCTTCAGACGCAGGGGCGCTTCGTGCTGGAGCGCGTGGCCCGTGCGCGGCAGGTGGGCCATGGAAATCGTCCACAGGGCCGCGGCGAGGCCGGCGGCGATCACGGCGCGCACGACTTCCATCGGCAGGCCGGTCCCGTGCAGCCACGCCTGCGTGTGGAGGACCTGCGACGGGCCGAGCGCGGAGGGGCCGGTGAAGAGGCCCGCGGCGATGGCGTAGAGCAACAGGAAGAAGGCGGCAGCCTTGAGCCCGCCCCGGCCGGGTCCCTCGCTATCGCGCGCGGCGCGCCGGAAGGCGAGGCTCGCGAGAAACGCGCCGGGCAGGGCCAGCCCGTAGCGCACGGCCGCCTCCCACTCCGCCGGGCCCCCGCGGGCGGCCAGCACCACGGTGAGGACGAGCAGGCCGGGGAACAGCCCGCGGCGCCCCGGCAGCGGGCCGTATGCCGCGCATCCGCGGAGGCCGAAATCGAGCAGGATCGCGAACGAGACCGCGAGCAGGCCGATGCGGAGGATCGGCGGGGCGACGGCCTCCCACGCCGGCGCGGCGCCCGCCCACCACTCATACAAGCCGTGCAGGGCGGCGAACAGGGACAGCCGTGGCCACGGCAGGCGCGAGGCGCCGTGGCGGCGGGGCGTCTGCGCGAAGGCCGCGAGGATCAGGAAGGCCGATCCGTAGAGAAAATAGATGAAATCCATGTGCTGTTGGAACGTCGCACTCATGAGGCTTGCGGATGGGAGGGATGCAGCGTCTGGCCCATGAGGTGCAGGAGCGCGGGCGGAGGATAGGGCTTGGCGAGGAATCCGTCCAGCGCCGCGAGCCGCTCGCGCCAGCGTTCGCGTTCTTGGGTGTAGCCGCTGGTCAGGAGGATCTTCAGCGCCGGGTGCCGCGCCCGGGCCTCCTCCGCCAAGTCGAGCCCGTTGCCGTCCGGCAGCACGACATCCGAAAACATCAGCGCAAACGGGATCTCCGGCGCAAGCAGCAGCGCGCGCGCCTCCGCGACCGTGCCCACGGCGGTGACCCGGTAGTGGTTGCGATGCAGGATCCGCGTGGTGAGTTCGCGCACGCCCGTCTCATCCTCGACCACCAGAATGTGTTCGCCGCGCCCCTCCAGCCCCCGCGCCACCGTGGTGGCGGCGGGGTCCGGCGACGCCGGAAGCGCCCCGGTCTCCTCCGTCGGCAGGTAGATGCAAAAGGTGCTGCCCTCGCCAGGCGCGCTGTGCACCTCGATGAACCCCTCGTGCTGGCGCACGATGCCGTACACCACCGGAAGACCGAGCCCGGTGCCCCTGCCCGGTTCCTTTGTGGTGAAGAACGGCTCGAACAACTGCTCCCGCACCTCGGGGGTCATGCCGACGCCGGTATCCTGCACGCACAGGCGGACGAAGCGGCCCGGCCGCGCGCCGGGCACGGGCGGCAGGGCCCCGTCCTCCAGGCACACCACGCTCGTGGCGAAACGCAGCAGGCCCCCGCCGGGCATCGCGTCGCGGGCGTTGATCGACAGGTTGACGAGGATCTGTTCGAGCTGGCCGGCATCCGCGCGGATGGGGGGCAGCTGCTCATCGAAGTCCGTTTCGATGCGAATGTTTTCCCCCAGCAGCCGGTGCAGCAACTTGGCCGCGCCCCTGACGATTTCGTTGAGCGCGAGGGACTCCACATGCATCTTCTGGCGCCGCCCGAAGGCCAGCAGCTGGCGCGTGAGCGCGGCGGCGCGCTGGGCGGCCCGGTCGATTTCCAACACGTCGCTCCGACGCGGGTCGCCCTCCGCGATTTCGGAGAGCAGGATCGCGCTGAACCCGGTGATGGCCTGGAGCAGGTTGTTGAAATCGTGCGCGATGCCCCCCGCCATTCGCCCGATGCTCTCCATCTTCTGGGCCTGCCGGAGCTGCAACTCCAGCGTCTTTTGCTCGGTGACGTCCTGTTTGATCGCGATAAAATGCGTCAATTTCCCCGCGCTGTCCCGCACCGGCGTGATGGTCATTTCCTCCGTGACCAGCGACCCGTTCTTGCGGCGGTTCGTGATCTCGCCGCGCCAGACCAGCCCGGCGGTGATCGTCTTCCACATCGTGTCGTAGAACGCGCGCGCGTGGACGCCGGAGGCGAGCAGGGACGGCGTCTGGCCGACGACCTCGTGTCGCGCATAGCCCGTGTGGCGGCAGAACGCATCGTTCACCCACAGGATGCGGCCCTGCGCGTTGGTGATGACGATGCTGTTGGCGGCGGCGCCCAGCGCCGTGCGCTGGAGGCGCGTTTCCTCCTCCGCCCCCTCGCGCCGGATCGCTTGGGCGATCAACTGCGCGGCGAGGCGGAGGATTTCCTTCTCCGGCGCGGTCCAGCGACGCGGCACGCGGCCATCCGCGAAACAGATGAAGCCCCACCACGCCCGGTCCGCGACAATGGGCGCGAGGTGCACCGAGAGGATGCCGCGTTCCGCCAGCATCCCGCGCGCGGGCTCCGGCAATTCTTCAACGACGCCTCCAACCGTTTCCCCTTTCGCAAGCCGGTCGCACCAGTCTTCGAGGCCCGCGAGGGACAGGTTGCAGGAAAACGGGCGCCCGGGTTCCGCGAGCGGCGCGTGCGTGGGCGCGTTCCATTCGCAGCGCAGGGTGCTTTCCTGCGCGCCGCCCCCGGCGTCCACCTGTTGGAATAACGCGACGCGGCTGACCTCGGCCGCAAGGCCGAGCTCGCGGAGGAACGGATCGATGTGGCGGGTCCAGCCCTCGTCGCGCATCAGGCGCTCCGCCGCCGTCGCGGCGGCCGCAAGCAGGGCGTCGCGACGCCGTGTGCCCTGCGCGAAATCGGCGTTCATCCGCTCCTGCAGCTTGGCGTGGATCGCGGTGGTGATCGCGGGCAGCAGGTTGTGCAGGATATTCCGGTCCCGGTCCGTCAGCGGCGGATCGTCCGCATACGCCTGCACGGCGACCACCCCGAGCGCCGCATTGCCGTAGCGCAGCGGGCCGCCGAGCCACTGGCGCGGGCGCGCGCCCAGGACCTCCGCCGCGCCGCTCGCCTCAAGCGCCGCGAGCCCGGCCTCGTCGAGCAGCACGGTCTCTCGGCCGTTCATCGCATATTCGGTGAGCCCGCGCCCCGGCCGCTTGCACGGCGGCGCCGGGTCCGCGCGGTCCACCCAGCATGGAAAATACAGGGCGTCGTGCTCCCGGCTGTAGAGGGCGATGTAGAAGTGGCGGGCGGGCATCACGGCGGCGAGGGCCTCGTGGATCTCGCCGCCCAGCGCCTCGACCGAGGTGGCGGCAGGCGCGGCTCGCGCAATCCGCTGTTCCGCCGCGCGGATGGCATCGCCGAGCGCGCGCTCCCGCAGGTCGCGGGCGGTGATGACGACCGTGCGCCTGCCCTCGAACACGAAATCGTGCGGGGCGCACTCCAGCGGCACCGCGGACCCGTCCCGATGCAGCGCCCGGAAGTGGATCGCGTAGCGCGCCTCCGGATGGCGGAGGTAATCGGTGAGTTCCGCGGCGGCGCGGTCACGGTCCTCCGGGTGCACCAAGTCGAGCACGTTCAGCCCCCGCAGCGCGTCGGGGTCGTGCCCCAGCACCGCGCGCACGGCCTCGCTGGCCTGCAACAGCGAGCCGTGTTCATCAAGGACCACCTGCACGTCAAAGCCGTTCCGCCACGCGGCGGCTCCCAGCCGGTCCATCGTGTCCGCGCCGCCGATGTCCCGGCGGCCCTGCCCTGTGCGTTCACCCGAAATCGTCATGGCGCCATCAATTGATGGCGAGTGTACCCCGCGCGAGGCGCATCATCTACTGCATTTCTGCGGGCGGCGCGGGCGGGACGCCCGGGCGCGCATTCACGCTGGCGGGCGGGGCGGCGCTTCGCCATACTAAAAAGCTGCCCATGTCATTCCGGTTCACACACGTTTATCGCCTTGCGCTGGGGGCGCTCGCCCTCGCGCTGGCGTCCGTGCTTTTCCTGTGGGGACCCTCCCCGCGCGAGGCGGCGCTGCTGGCGGGCGCGGCCTTCGGCGCGGGCCTGGTGCTGCTGGTGGCGCAGGAGTTCCAGCAACGCCGCCGGCTGCGCCGGTTTACGCAGGCGATCCGCCAGGTCCGTGGACAGGCGGATTTCGGCGCGCGGGTGCCGGAGGCGGATGATCCCGAGCTGGCCGAGCTCGCGGGGGAAATCAACGGCCTGCTCGGCACCCTCCAGCGCGTGCATGAGAAGCTGCTGGGCATGAACGCGGAACTTGAGCAGCGCGTGGCCGAGCGCACGGCGGAGGTCGAGGAGAGCAAGGCGACGCTGGCGGCGGACGCCGCGCGCCGCATCGAGGCCGAGCGCGCCACGGCGGAGCGCGAGCGCGTGTACCGCACGCTGCACGAATTGTCCCCCACCGGCATCCTGCTGGAGTCCGAGGACGGCGTGATCCTCGACGCGAACCAGGCCATCTGCGACGCGCTGGGCTTCACGCGTGAGGAGCTGGTGGGCCGCAATGTGCGCTCGCTCCCGCCGCCGGGCGACCTCCCGCGCGTGGAGCGCGATCTCGAGTCTCTGCTCGAGGGCCACACGCTCTTCCACGAGGTGCGCAACATCCGCAAGGACGGGCGCGAGTGTTCCATGGAGCTGCGCGAGCGCGCCATCACGCTGCCGGACGGACAGCGCCGCATCATCGTCGCCGCGAACGACATCACCGCGCGCAAGGCCGCGGAGGCGCGGCTGCGCGAAAGCGAGCACCGCTACCACACGCTGTTCAACACGCTGATCACCGGGTTCGGCCTGCACGAGATGGTCTATGACGCGGACGGGCGCGCGGTGGACTACATCTTCCTCGACGTAAACCCCGCGTTCACCGCGATGACCGGCCGCCGCCGCGACGAGGTCGTGGGCCGCCGCGTCAGCGAGGTGTTTCCCGGCACGGAACAATCGTGGATCGAGCGCTACGGCGAGGTCGCGCGCACCGGGCGGGCCATCGCATTCGACAACTATTCCAGCGCCCTGCAAAAGCACTTTTCCGTCATTGCCTACAGCCCGCAGCGCGGCCAGTTCGCGGTGAATTTCATCGACATCACCGAGCAGCGCCGCGCGGAAAGCCAGCTCAAGCTGCAGGCCACGGCGCTGGAGTCGTCCGCCAACGGCATCATGATCGTGAACCGCGCGGGCGTCATCACCTGGGTCAACCGCGCCTTCACCCAGCTCACCGGCTACGCCCGCACGGAGATCGAGGGGCGGACGCCGAATGTCCTCAAATCCGGGCGGCACGGTCCCGCGTTCTATGCAGAGTTGTGGACGACGGTCACCGAGGGCCGCATGTGGCGCGGGGAGCTGGTCAACCGCCGCAAGGACGGCTCGCTGTACCTGGAGGAGATGACGATCACGCCGGTGCTGGACGAACAGGGACGCGCGGATTATTTCGTCGCGATCAAGCAGGACATCACCGAGCGGCGCGACCTGCAGCAGCAGTTGTTCCAGGCGCAGAAGATGGAGGTCATCGGGCGCCTCGCCGGCGGCATCGCGCATGACTTCAACAACCTGTTGCAGGCCATCACCGGCTTCAGCCACCTGCTGCTCGAAAGCCTCGACACGCACAGCCCGCACCGCGCCGATGTGCAGGAAATCGAGCGCGCCGCGCGCCGCGCGTCCGACCTGACGCGCCAGCTGCTCGCCTTCAGCCGGCGCCAGATGATCGAGACGCGGGCGGTGGATCTCAACGCGCTGGTCGAAGGCACCGAGAAGATGCTCCAGCGCCTGATCGGCGAGGACATCGAGCTCGTGCTCGACCTGGAGAAGGACCTCGAACCCGTCCGCGCCGACGCCGGCCAGATCGAGCAGGTGCTCGTCAACCTCACCGTCAACGCGCGCGACGCGATGCCGACGGGCGGGCGGCTCACCGTCAGCACCAGCAGCATCGTCCTGCTCAAGGAGGACACGCTGTTCAAGCCGGACGCCCGCCATGGGCGCTTCGCCGTGCTCTCCATCACCGACACCGGTTTCGGCATGACGCCGGATGTGCAGGAACACATTTTTGAGCCGTTCTTCAGCACCAAGGGCCCCGGGCGCGGCACCGGGCTCGGGCTCTCCGTGGTGTACGGCATCATCCAGCAGCACGAGGGCATGATCCGCGTGTACAGCGAGGTCGGGCAGGGCTCCACCTTCCGCATCTACCTGCCGATCACCTCGGAGCAAAGCCGCGAGGCGGATGTGCCCGCCGAGGCTTCGGACAAGGTGCTGGCGCGCGGCCGCGGGGAGCGCATCCTGCTCGTCGAGGACGAGGCCGGCGTCCGCGATTTCGCCCTCAGCGCCCTCCGGCAATATGGCTACGACCCGATCCCGGCATCCAGCTACGCCGAGGCCGAGACGGTCTTTGCGGAGCATGAGGGCCGGTTCGATCTCCTCTTCACCGATGTGGTCCTGACCGACCAGACGGGGCTCGACCTCGCCGCCACGCTGCGCCGGAAGCGCCCCGACCTGCGCCTGCTCTTCACCAGCGGATACATGGACGAAAAGTCGCGCTGGCCGGTCATCCGCGACCGGGGCTATCCCTTCCTGCAAAAGCCCTATCCGCTCGACAGCCTGCTGCGCACGCTGCGCGCCGTGCTCGACCACCCCCCGCCCGGGGCGTAGCCGCGCGGGGGCGGTCCGCGCCGCGGCTTGACCGTTCCGTCGTGCGGGTGTTGAATGGCTTCAGGCCCCAAGCGGAGAACTGTCATGAATACCTGCCGTTTCCTGTCGATCCTGGTCCTCGGGTTTGGGTTGGTGGCCCCCGCCACGGCGGAGCGCCTCGTCATCAAAGGGTCCAACACCTTCGGCGAGGAGCTCGGCCCTCGCCTCATTGAGGACTTCAAGAAGACGCACGCGGAGTGGGAGATCGAACTCGAGTCGCGCAGCACCGGCCACGGCATCCAGGCCCTGCTCGACGGCGCGTGCGACATCGCCCCCGCCTCCCGCTCGCTTAATGATGACGAAATCCGCCTCGCGAAATCCCGGGGCCTCACGCTGCGGGTGCACACCATCGGCTACTACGGCATCGCCGTGATCGTGCACCGCGACAACCCGGTGGGCTCGCTCGCCGACCACCAGGTGCGCGACATCTTCACCGGCGCCCTCAAGAACTGGAGCGCCGTGCGCGGGCCCGACGCGCCGATCGTTACGCATATTTCCGTGCCCGAGGCCGGCACGTACCTCGGCTTCCAAGAACTGGCGATGGACCGGCGCCCGTACCGCGCCGACGCCGTCGCGCATGAGAGCTATGCGGATATCGCCGCCGCGGTCGCGAAGGACCCGAACGCAATCGGGTATGTGTCGATGTCGCTGGCGGCCGGCCCGTCGGTGCGCGCCGTGAAGATCAACGGCGTGCCCGCCACGCCGATTTCCGTGTCGGACGACCAGTATCCCTACGCGCGCCTGTTGCGTTTCTACACGGACAAGAACCGCGAATCGCTCGCCGCCCGCGAATTCATCCGCTACGTCCGCTCGCGTCAGGGCCAGAACGTGCTGGAGGACGCCGGCTTCGTCCGCCGCTTCCAGCGCCACCTCTCCTTCGGCATGGAAACGCAGTAAGGCTCCGCCTTCCCGCCGGCTACCGCTGAGGCGTGAGCTTAACCAGCACGACATCGTTCTCGCGCAACAGCGCGCGCCCGCGCCAGACGCCGTCCGCGCCGACGTGCGTCTCGTGCTCGTGGGTCGGTGCGCCGGTCGACAGCGCCTTCAGCTCCGCCACCTGGCTGCGGGTGAGCCGGGCCGGTGCGCCCATCGCGAGATAGCGGCTGTAAGGATCGTTCACGCCGTAGCCCGCGCGGTATTCCTCCACGCTATAGCGCCCCGGTTTCAGGCCGGCGAGCTGAAGCGCCACCGGGCCGCGCACCGCGGAGGGGCGCTCCTTGATAAAGCCCTGCTGGTTCACCGTCTTGCCATCCGGGAACGGATGCGCGAGATCCCAGAACAGGACCTGGGCGCCGCCCCCGTCGTCGGCACAGACCCACGACGACGCATCCTCCGTCGCATACGCGCGGTCGCCAAGCCGCTGCAGGAAGGCATAGGCCCAGTAGGCCGTCTTCTTGATGCCCTGCAGGTTCATCAGCCCGAACCCGCCGTGGAACGGCTTCATCGGGATGCCCGACTCCTCGAAGATGTCGGTGAAGACCCAGTAGGACATCGACTGCGCGTGGCCGGTGCCGAGCTTGATCTGCTCAAGGATGAACGGCGCGGAGAAGTAGTCGTCGTGCACCGGGTCGCGCGACGAGTAGGACGCGCTCCACTCGGTGAAGTGCAGCTCGCGCCCCGCGAACGCCGTTTCTTCGATCAGCTTCCGCACGCGCCGGAAGTCCCGGCCGACCTGCCGCACGTTGTCCATCAGCTGTTGCTGCTGCGTGCCGAATTCGTCCAGCGCGCCCTTCACGTTGTAGGTGTGCGTCGAGAAGAAATCGAGCGGCACGTTTTCCTTCGCGCAGAACGCCGCGAGTTCCTGGATCCAGCCGCACCCCGCCGTGGACGGCCCGCCCACGCGGTAGGCCGGGTCCACGCCTTTAACCGCCGCGGCCGACGCGCGGTAGAGCTCGAAATACTGCTCCTGCGTGCCGGACCAGAAGTAATTGTGGTTCGGCTCGTTCCACACCTCGAAGTACCACGTGCGCACCTCGTCCGCGCCGTAGCGCGCCGTGACATGTTCGGTGAAATCGCGGACCAGCGCGGCCCACTCGTCCATCTGCTTCGGCGGCGTCACGTTGCCCTGCCACCAGAAGACCGTCTGGGTCCCGCTGGCGAGGGGCTTGGGCATGAAGGACAGCTCGACAAATGGTTTCATGCCGATCGAGAGCAGGAAGTCGAAGAGCGCGTCGACGTACTGCCAGTTGAACTGCAGCGCGCCGCTCTTCGGGTCGCGTCGGCACACGCCCATGTCTTCGTGGAAGAGGCCGTGGAACCGGATGTACTCGAACCCCAGCTCCCGCCGCACCTCCGCGAGCTGCTGCTGCCAGTCCGCCCGCAGCCCCTCGTTCGCACGGCCCGCGCCGACGCACACGCGGTACGCGCGGTTCATCGGCTGCGACGGCCCCGCGAGATCCGCAGCAATCGTCCGCACGGCGGATTCACTGTCCGGACCGGGTGCAAGGGATTGCACGGCAAGCGCAACGGCGACGGTGGCCATATTCATATCCATGGCGTTCTCCATATTTTTACGCGTCGCGAAACGGTAGTAAACAAGGGCCGCGCTGTCAGCTGGAAACGATGCTGAAGTTATTTCAACGGTTGCGTCTGCAGCCGCTGGAGCGCCCGGTGGCCCCACCACAAGGTGAAGAGGCCGGCGGACCAGGTCACCGCGCCGACGCCGAACCAGAGGCCGGGCGGACCGAACCAGGCGGACAGCAGCGGGTACAGCGCGAGCGGCGCGGCGATCTGGCGGTAGAGGCCGATCCAGAGCGCGTACATCGGCTGCTGCACCGCCTGCAGCAGCGACGTGGTCACGAACAGGAAGACGTACGCGAGCGAGATGAAGACCGCGATGCGCAGATACGCCGCGCCGGCGGCGATGACGGCGGGATCATTCGAGAACGCATCCAGCGCCACGCGCGCGCACAGGAAAATGCCGATCCCGCCGGCCGCCATCAGGATGCAGCCCTCCCGCAGGGCGGTGCGCCAGACTTCGCCGACCCGCTCGATCCGCCCCGCGCCGAGGCTCTGTCCCGCGATGGCCAGCGTCGCCGAGGTCAGGCCGAGCACGGGCAGGAGGAAGACCTGTTCGATGCGCGTCGCGACGCCGTACGCCGCCACGGTGGCGTCGCCGAACCGGCTCGCGTAGTAGGTGATGACAAAAATGCCGATGCCGATGGTCGCGTGGTTCAGCGCGGCTGGCGCGCCCTGTCCGAAGATCCGGCGGAACGGCTCCGCCCGCGGCCACAGGTGCCCCACGCTTTCGCGGTCCAACAACCCCGCGCGCACGGCGCGCCGGATCATGTAGGCGAGGCCGCCGGCCTGGATCAGGATCGTGGAGAGCGCGATGCCGGAAAGTCCCATCGCGGGCAGGCCGAACCCGCCGTACATGAACCACGGGTCGAGGCCCGCGTTCACGACCGCGCCGACGGCCAGCACGTTGCGCAGCGTGTGCGTGTCGCCGCGCGCGACGAGTCCCGCGTTCACGGCGTAGCTGCCGACAAAGAACGCCGTGCCGGCGAAAATCACGTGGATGTAGCGCAGCGCATTCTCCAGATAGGCGCCCTCCGCGCCGAGCAGCACAAACAGCGGACGCGAAAACAGCAGGCCCAGCACGGTGAGCGCGAGCGAGGCGAGCAGGCCCAGCGAAAGCGCCTGCGCCGCGAGCAGCCGCGCGCGCGGGAGGTCGCCGCGCCCGATGGCGTGCGCGATGAGGGCTGTCGTGCCCGCCCCCAGCCCCGCGCCCAGCGCGATGATGCTGAAAAAGACGGGGAACGAAATCGACAGCCCGGCCAATGCGTCCGTGGACAGGCGTCCCGCGAAATACGTGTCGGTCAGGTTGTAGAGCGTGTTGCAGAACATCCCCACCGCCGCCGGGATCGCGATCCGCCGCAGCAGCGGTCGCACCGGCCCGGTGGTGAGGTCGTGGATGTGCATGTGAAGGTGCGCGCTGCGCGCGCCCGGGTGTCAGGTGTCAGGTTTCGAAAGGTTCCTCCCTGACACCCGAAACCCGCTTCCTCCCCGTCCTAATCCATCCACTCCGTGTGGAAGAACTGGCCGCGCGGCTTGTCGACGCGCTCGTAGGTGTGGGCGCCGAAGAAGTCGCGCTGCGCCTGCAGCAGGTTCGCGGGCAGGACCTCGGCTCGGTAGCTGTCGTAGTACGCCAGCGCGGCGCCGAAGCACGGCACGGGGATGCCGAGTTTCGCGGCCTGCTGGATCACCCGGCGCAGGCTGCCCTGGCCGCGGCCGACGATCTTCTTGAAATGCGGGTCGAGCAGCAGGTTCGCCGGCGCCTTGCGGCGGCTGAACGCGTCGCGGATCTGCGTGAGGAACGCCGCGCGGATGATGCACCCGCCGCGCCACAGCATCGCGAGCTGGCCGAGGCTGAGCTTCCAGCCGTATTTTTCGGACGCCGCCTTCAGCAGCGCGAAGCCCTGCGCGTAGGAGCAGATCTTCGCGACGAACAGCGCCTGGCGGATGGATTCGATGAACTTCGCGCGGTCGCCCTTGTACGCGCTCTTCGGCCCGCGCAGCTTCTGCGACGCGGCGACGCGCTCCTCCTTCTGCGCGGCCATGATGCGCGCGAACACGGACTCGGTGATCAGCGTCACCGGCACGCCGAGGTCCAGCGCGATGTTGCTGGTCCACTTGCCGGTGCCCTTCTGGCCGGCCGCGTCGAGGATCACGTCCACCAGCGGCTTGCCCGTTTCCGGGTCCGTGCGCGTGAAGACCTTGGCGGTGATTTCGATCAGGTACGAATCAAGTTCGCCCTTGTTCCAGATCGAGAAGATGTCGTGCAGCTCGCCCGCCGTCATGCCGAGGCCGCGCTTCAGCAGGTCGTAGGCCTCGCAGATGAGCTGCATGTCGCCGTATTCGATGCCGTTGTGGACCATTTTGACGAAATGGCCCGCGCCGTCGCTGCCGACCCAGTCGCAGCACGCCTCGCCGTTCACCTTCGCGGCGATCGCCTGGAAGATCGGCTGGATGTGCGGCCACGCCGCGGCGGAGCCGCCGGGCATGATGCTTGGGCCGCGCAGCGCGCCTTCCTCGCCGCCGGACACGCCGCTGCCGACGTACAGCAGGCCGCGCGCCTCGACGGCCTTCTGCCGGCGCTGCGTGTCTTCAAACCACGAGTTGCCGCCGTCGATCAGGATGTCGCCCGGCTCCAGCAGCGGGATGAGCTGTTCGATCAGCTGGTCCACAGCCGGCCCCGCCTTGACCATCATCATCACCCGGCGCGGGCGTTTCAGCGCCGCGACGAACTCCTGCAGCGTATGCGCGCCGATGATCGATTTGCCCGCCGCCCGGTTCTTGAGGAACTCATCCACCTTCGCGACCGTGCGGTTGTGCACGACCACGGTGAACCCGTTGTTCGCCATGTTCAGGACGAGGTTCTCGCCCATCACGGCCAACCCGATAAGCCCGATATCTGCCTGGGATGCGGTCATGCGAATCTCCTTAACCTGTAGCTAACAGGGCGTCCTCCCCCGCGAAACAGGGGAACGGGTATATCACACCCCCCGCGGGGGCGCAACCGGAGGGCGTCCGCGGCAACTGCGTATCCAATTCCGGTACCACCGGGCGGAGTCCTTTGGCGTGCGCTGGCCCGTCGCAAAATCGACATGGACCAGCCCGAAGCGTTCCTTGTAGCCTTCAGCCCACTCGAAATTGTCGAGCAGGGTCCAGTGGAAGTAGCCGCGCACGTCCACACCCGCCCGAATCGCGGCGTGCAGCGCCCCCAAATAGCGTTCGAGGTAATCGATCCGCGCGGCATCCCGCACGCGGCCGTCCGCGCCGACCCAGTCGGGCAGGCTGATCCCGTTTTCCGTGATAACCACCGGCGTTTTGTAGCGCGCGTGGAAGAAGGTCGCCGCCCAATACAGGCTGCGCGGCAAGACCGCCCACCGGCACAGGCTCATCGGGGTCCCCGGCGGCAACGGCATCTCGCGGGGCCGCCCGCGCGCGTCGCCGCGCACGGGCACGCCGCTGTAGACATTCAGGCCCACGAAATCGAGGGGTTGTGCGATCACCGCCCCGTCCTCCGCCAGCGCGTCGGCCGCGGCGGCGCCGTAGGCCCGCCGCCCGGTGGCCGGTGGCCGTCCGAGGAAGATCGGGTCGCTCCACCAGACATTGTTCCATGTGGAGCCCGGCGCGACCGCCGCCATGGCGTTCATCGCGGCGCGCCGGTCCTGCTCGCGCCGCTCGTCGTGCGGCACATGCACCACGGCGGCGTGGGCGATCCCGATGGACAGGGGGCGTCGGGCGCTGGCGCGCAGCACCTGCACCGCGCGACCGTGCGCCAGCAGCGCATGGTGTGCGGCGCGCAACACCGCGGGCATCGGCAGGCGGTCGCCGGGGGCGTGGATGCCGGTGCGATGGCCGTAGTCGATAAAGCACTGCGGTTCGTTCAGCGTTATCCAGCGGTCCACACGATCCGCCAGCCGGTCCGCCACGCGCGCCGTGTACTCCGCGAACCAGTCTGCGCTGTCGCGGTTTCGCCAGCCTCCACGCC
Organism: uncultured Verrucomicrobiota bacterium; assembly: GCA_937996795.1. GTDB lineage: Bacteria > Verrucomicrobiota > Kiritimatiellia > CAIVKH01 > CAIVKH01 > JAMLJG01. The sequence continues at coordinate 52,045 of CALKUH010000050.1, forward strand.
GGTACAGGGCGAGCGGGTAGTCCCAATGGAACAGCGTGAGCCAGGGTTCTATGTGTGCGCCGAGCAGCTCGTCCACCAGCCGGTCGTAGAAATCCAGGCCCCTGGTATTTTCGCGGCCGACACCCTGCGGCATCACGCGCGGCCACGACACCGAAAACCGGTACGCGTGCAACCCCATGCGCCGCATCAGTGCCAGATCCTCGCGCCAGCGCCGCACATGGTCGCAGGCCCGGTTGCCGGTGTGTCCCCCAAACACCGCGCCGGGCCGGCGGCAAAAGGCATCCCAGACACTGCGGCCCCGTCCGGCGGCATCGCCCTCGATCTGGAACGCCGAGGATGCGGCGCCCCAGGCAAACGACGCGGGCCATCCGGTCACGGCTGCGTCCCCCACCACCACCACGGCGACTGGCCGTTGGGATCGGCCCCCATCAGGTCCGCGCGTGTTTTCGCCTGCACATGGCCGTCGAGAAACACGACGTTGTCCGTGTCGCGGTGTCGCGGGCGCACGGCCCAGTCCGTGTCCAGCGCCACGACGAGCCACGCGGCGCTCGCGAACGCGGACGCATCGCGCCCGGCGACGGCGGTCTGGTTGTCGTTCATCTTGTAGGTCGTGCAGATCTCGGTTCCATCCACCGTCGCGCAGGCGAACGTGTACCACGCGGGCCAGAGATCATCGCGGTGGAGCGTCGCTGGACAGCGGAAGACGGCGAACTGGTCGCGCAGGTACTCGCGCAGCATTGAAATCTGGCGGTGCTGCGTGTCCCAGCGCAAATCCGGCATCCGGCCGGCGTGGTCGGCGGCGTAGAAGCGCACCGCGGTTCCAATCTCGCGCAACTGGGCCGCGCACGCCGTTTGCCAGGCCGATTCCCGCGCGCGCGCCACCATCGAGACGGCCAGCGACGCCAGCACCGCGATCACGGCGATCACGGCCAGCAGCTCGACCAGCGAGAATCCGCGCACGCGGCGTTTCATCGCGCGCCTCCTGGCGGCAAGGCCAGGTCGAGCACGTTGCCCTCCTCTCGCAACCGGCTTCGGAATTCGGCGTATGCCACGCTTCCGCCGCCCGCGCGGTAGGGATTTCCCGCCAGCGGCAGCATCGCCAGCGGTTCGCCATTCAGCCGCGCGCAAAGCCCGCCCGCGCCAGGCTGCACGCGGTGCAGCACCAGCAGCGGACGCCCGAATAGTTCATGCCGCAAGGCAACGCCGTCCCACGCCGCCGGCAGGACGGGATCAAGTTCCAGCCGGTCGAAGCGGCGGCGCCACCCAAACAACCGCGCCAGCACCGCGTGGACAAAAATGCCCGGGCCGCTGGAATAGACGCGCCAGCCGCCGCGCACCGGCACGCCGCCCGCGCGCAATTCCTCCCACCGGGCCGCCGCCTCGGCGCGGGTGTCGAATCGCGCATCGCTGCTGCTGAAATAGGCGTTGGCCTGGCGGCATTCCGCGTTTGCCACGGTCTCCTGCAGCGCGACCGGGTTCACGGCCAGCAGGCCGCGCACCAGCTCGTCCGCATCGCCGACCCGCGCCATCGCCTCGCAATAGCGCAGGTGCGCGTGCACATACTGCAACCCCACCTCGCGCCCGAAGAAGGCCGCCGTTTCGGCGCGCTGGAAATGCGTGCGCCGCCCGCCGCGGTACGGCACCGGCGTGTCCATTAAATGCACGCCGTCCGGCATCCAGAGCCATTCGCGCAGCAGGGCCAGGTGGGCGCGGGCCTCCGTCGGCGTGAAGAGTCCGCTGAGGATGCCGCGGTTGATCGACAGCAGGCGCAGGCGCGGCCCGGAGCTGTGGTCGGACGGATGCAGCAGCAGGCGCGCGCGGCCGTCCGCGCCGAACAGGGCGAACCCCGCGATGACGCCGTCGCGGATCAGATGGCGGTGCACGTCGGTGTGAATGCGTTCGGCCAGATCCGCGCAACGGCCCGCGAGGCCGTGCCATCCGTACCGGCGCGCGCAGGCGGCGAACCGCGTGACGGTTTCAAACACGAGCATCACCGTCCACGCGCTCGTCATCCGCTCGCGCATCTCCGCGCGCAGCGGCTGCAAGGTGTCGTCCCAGTCGCCGTCGCGGTAGCGCAGCAGCGAGGTGCCCTCGATGCAGTCGTGTTCCAGGATGCCGAGCTGGCGCTCGACGTGATCACGCAGCGGCGTGGCGGGCCGCGGCCGATGGTCCGCGCCCATCCAGCCGACCGGCCGGTCCAGCAGGCCGGGATCGTCCGTCGCCTCCAGGACATCGCACAGCGCCTTCAGCGGCCACACCACAATGTCGCCGTGGCAGTGGCGCTGACGAATCGCGCCGTACGGCTCGAACATGAACCACTGCGGCCACAGCCCGGTGTCCGCGTCCTGCTGGGCATACACGCGGTCCAGCAGGACCGGCAGATACGCCGTCCGCCCCGTCGCGATCAGCCACTCCAGCGGGCCCTGGCATACGTCGCGCGTGCCCCATGCGCCGCCATTAAACTGTTCCAGGCCATGCGGCGTCGCGAGGTGCACGAGCGCATTGTGCGAGAACCAGGGCAGGATCGTGTCGAGCCGCTCCGCCTCCGCCACGCCCATCACGCGGACGCCACCCGTCAGGGCGGACCGGTACGGTTGCGTGCCGTCCAGCCGGTCCTCGCGCGACGGCGCAGGGCGGTCATCCGCCGCCCGGATGCGCAGGGTCGCCGACGCCGTCGTCGGCCAGGTCCATTCGAGCAGGGGCGTATCCGCATCGTGGTCCCACACGTCCGCCGGACCGGCCGCGGCGGCGCCCGCATCGCCTTCCACGATGTAGGACGGATGCGCGGTGGACGCCTCCTCGCCCGTCACAAGCGGGCAGCACAACACTCCGCATCCCCGCGCCATCGCGCGATACGGGCGCGCCCCGTCCACATCCAGCTCCAGCGTCGCCCGCATCGAAAGCGGCGGACCTTCGAGCACACGCGCGGTGAAGGTTAATTCGCGCGAGGCGGCGGCGGACGACCGCACTTCCAGTGTGATTCCGCCGAACCGGTACACCCACTCCGCCGCCCGCGCGTGCATGCCGAAGGCGGAGGGAATGCCGAGCTGCCGCCATGCCCCATCCCAGTCCACGAAGAGGCGCAGGCCGGACGATCGCTGGAGGTTCAACGGGTGCCGCACCACCGACAGCAGGCGATGCAGGTTCGGATTGCCGCGCGTCACATGGCTGTGGAACACACCCATCGCGTACACCGTGCTGCACAGCGGTTCCGCCTCAGGACCCGGCGGATCGCCGCACACGAGGATGTGGCCGTGCGGACGCTCGACCCGCCGCTCTTTGGCGCCAAGCACCACATGCGCGCCGGATTCGGTGAAAAACGAAAGCAGCGCCCCGTCCCTCCGCTCCTCATGACGCCAGGGACCGCCCCAGCGCGCGCGCAGTGCCGCCTCGTCCAGCGGCTCGCCGGCCAGCAGCGGACCCTCAAACCGGCCCGCCTCCGGCGGCGGCCCTTCCACGCACGGACGGCCGGGCCACGCAGTGGACGCCGCCCACTGCGCCGCCGCAGCCACGCGCCGCGCGTCGCTGCCGCCGGACGCGGACGGATGGTGGGGCACAAATTCGGCGAAAAAACGCGCCTCGCCGTGATCGCCCGCCGCCAGCCGCTGCGCCATCGACACCAGCGCTCCGCAGCCCATTTCATATTGCATCACGCGCGACGGCAGGTGCGCCGCGCGCCACGCCTCCGGTTCGCCGGTGGCGCGGAACCCGAGGCCCAGCACCTGTAGTCCGTCGGTTGCATACGACGCCGCGCCGGGCTGGCAGCCCTGCAGCATCCACGGGAACCGCTCTCCGGCCTGCGGCTGGTTCTGCCGTGACAACAGCACCGGGCCGGCGGCGGTCTCCAGGACCGTGTGATCCACATAGTGCGCCGCATACGCCTCGTTGATCCGCAGCGTGGCGGGCGGCGCCAGTCCGAGATCCTGCGCATACAAGACGTCCCACTCCACCGCCTCCGCGCCCCGGTTCGCCACGCGGACCAGCCACGCCCAGCGCGCGGCCGCGTCGTCCAACACCAGCGCGACTTCGACGGCCAGCGCGCCGTCGTGCACGCGCCACCGCACCGCACCGTCCGCCGGCGCCGCCGCCGCGCGCGCGCGCAATCCCAGCAGTGGAACCACGCGCACAACCTTCGCGCCTGAACGGACCCGCAATACGAGCTGGAACATCCCGGCTTCGTGCGGCGACACGCGCAATGCATTGATCCGGAGGTCGCCGCAGGCCACGTCGTGAACAGCCGCCCCGCGCCCGCGCACACACAGGCCGTTCCCGCTGACCACCGTCCACGCGGGCGGCCCCCGGGGCGCCTCCAGGATCACCCGCTCGTCAAGAACCTGTGTATCCATCTTCATGGGGGCTCCGTGCCGTGACTCCATTCGTAATACCCCGCCGGGTCGCGGGCGGACGCCGCCACCGCACGCCCGTCGACCTCCATCCTCGCAATCGTCGTCTCCGCCGGCAGATGGAGCCGGATGCGGCCGGTGAGCCGCGGCGGCGACTTCACCGACACCCCGTATCCTTCCGCGGAGCGCTCAATCCGCAGGTCCAGCGGCCCGAATCGCGTCGGCAGGGCCTCGAGCGAGAAGCCGCCCCCGTTCCACCACGCGGCGGGCGCGCCTTCCAGCAGCCAGAGGTCGTCCCCTGCTTCGCGCACGAGCATTGTGCGCACGGACACGACGTAATCCGCGCCGACCCACGTGTGCGGCATGTCCCCGATGTAGGTGCCGCGCCGGGGATCGCTCGTGACCACCTCGGCGTAGTGACGCCAACCCGGCGGGCGCCGGTCGCGAAAGAGCCGGTCGTGCAGTGCGCGCGCGTCGTCGATCCGCCCCATCACCTGCAGCGCCGCGATGTTTCGCGCCTCGTAGGGTGTGTAGAGCCACGCGGCATCCGCCGCATCGCGCCGCGCGACGTGCGCGAGATAATCATCGTAGGTCTTCGCGATCGCCTCCGGCGTGAACACGTCGTCCGCCACCTCGCACGGAAAGAAGGCGATCGACACCGAGGTCGCGTCCGGGTCGCCGCGCTCCGCGGAACCGGGAATGAAATCAATGCCGCACTCGCTCATCGTAAGGGCCAGCGACGCGCGAACCGACGCGGCGAGCAGCGCATACTGTTCGTCGGCCCACGCGGCGGTTTCCTCCTCGCCCATCCGCCGCGCCAGTTCGGCCCCGTCGCGCCATCCGCGCAGCGCCCAGTAGTCGTCCCAGTACGAATGGTGCGGCGTGTTGTAGCCCTCGTGACTGATCGACGCGGGCAGCAGGCCGCGGTAACGTGCGCGGCGCGGATCATCCGCGGCGTAGTCGTCCTCCAGCGTCTGTTCGCGCAGCGCCTGCATGCAGCGCATCGCGCGGAGCACCGCCGGATAGTGGCGGCGCAGGAAGGCGTCGTTGCCGGTGAAGCGCGCGGTCTCCGCGACGATGAAGATGAACTGCCCCTGCGCGTCATATTCGAGATTCGAGCCGAACCCGTCATGCACCGTGCCGTCATTGTCGAGAATCGGCGGGACCAGGCCATCCTCGCGGACCGCGCGGGCATACCAGTCGACGTAGTCCACCGCCTCCTCCACAAGGCCCAGCCGCAACAGCGCGGACGCAGTCAGCGACCCGTCGCGAATCCAAACCCTGTTGTAGTTGCGTGAACCCGGCTGCAGCGCGACGCCGTCGCGGTTGACCAGGATGTACCCGGCCTGCGCATACAGCGTGTCCGTGACTTCACGGTCGCCGAGCGCGATTCCGGCGCGCCGCACGCGCCCCCGCCAAACATCTTCCGCGGCCTCGCGCCGCGCGGCAAATTCAGCCGAATCCACCGCCGCCGTGCCGCCGACCGTCAGCACGACGGACGTGGATGCCCCGGGCGAGAGATCAACCGTGTGCCGCGATGCAACGGATATCATGCCCGACGGATCGTCAACACCCGCGACGCCCGACCAGCGGCCGCGCGCCGCCGCGTGCACCACATCGCCTCCGGCATGGGGCGCGGCCAGGGCTGCATCCGCCGGAGGCGTTAAGGTGTACCCCCATCCATCCACCTCGACGCGCGTTGCATCGGCTGCCGGCCGGATGAGGACGCGATGAATTGGCGACACGCCGCCATGCTGCCATTTCGGGTTGATCTGTATCGGACGCAGCAGCAGCAGAAAATCGCCGGCCAGCGGCGCATCACCCGTTGCGGTGACGGTGTAGCGCACCAGCGTGACGTCGCGGTCGTCCAGCCGGTCCGGCATCGCGTCGATCCGGACCCGCGCGCCGGCGGCCTGCCATTCGACGGACGGCAGAGGCAGCTGTCCCTCCGCGAGCGACTGCGTGATGGCGGTGGCATCAAGCGGCGTGACCAGCCGCCCGCCGATGCGCAGGTACGGCATGAGCGCGGGACCGCGCGCGAACACCTCCAGGTTTCCATACTCATCCAGCAGGGCCTCGTGTGTCGAATCCGGCGGGCCGACGACCGTCCAATACACCTGGCGCCGGTGCAACGACTCCGGATACCAGCCGGGCGGCGCCTTCGCCGCGGCGCGTTCGTAGAGCGCGAGAGACGTGCGTTCCTCGCCGGGTCCGCGCGGGGAGAGGGTGTTGATGAGCAGATCCGCCGGGTCGTCCGCGCGCATCGCCAGGCGCGCCCGTCGCACGGTTCGCAGGTCGTGCATCAGGAGGTCGAAGTCGCCTTCGCTCTCGGGCAGGACGTCGGCTGTCCTCCACGCGCCGGATGCGTCCTCAAGTTCCCAGCGCAGATCGCGCCGCGCGGCGCGGGCCCATTCGATGCGCAGGCCGCTGATCGACTCCGGCGACGGCCATTCCAGCTCAAGCACCGCTTCCGGGGTGTCGGGATGCCAGCGCGCGGCGACCTCGCCCGCCGGGAACCTGGTTTCGCCGGCCACGTGGGGCGCGGCGTCCGGCCCGAGCACATCGAGGTCCCAGATCGATGCGCCCCATCCGGTGGCGCGCCGTTCAATCACCACGCGGACCTGTCGTGCGGTCACGGTCGGGAAATAGATGCGGTCCAGATGCCCGTCCCCGGTGTCCACCCGCTGCGCAACCTGCCATGCGCTTCCATCCATCGACGTTTCCACGCGATACGCGGAGGCGAACGCGGTCTCCCACGCGATGCGCAGCCCGGCCACCGGAGCCGCGCGGCCGAGGTCCACCGCGAGGTGGTGTCCGTCCTCAAACGGGCTGCTCCAGCGCGTGTCCTCGCGCCCGTCAATCGCCGCCGCCGCCGGAAATTCGCCGTCCTGTCCGCCCGACGCCGACGCGCTCCACTGCGCACGCGGCGGCAACGCCATGGCAACCGCCGGCCATGCCGCGACCGCCACCGCGAGGAATCGCAGCGCCCGCGCGCCCGGGCGCGACTTTGTGAATCCGTCCTTCTTCATTCCGCAATCATCCCTTCACCGCGCCGGAGGTGAGCCCGGCAATAAATTCGCGCTGCAACCCGATGAACAGCGCCATTACAGGCAGAATGGAGACGAGCGTGCCGGCCATCAGCAGGCCGTAGTCGGTGCCGTAGATGCCCTTCACCTGCGCAAGGGCGACGGCGAGCGGGAAGCGCTCGGGCGATTGCAGGATGATTTGCGGGCCGATGAAATTGTTCCAGGCGCCGATGAACGTGATGAGCAGGAACGCGCCGAGCATCGGCCGGCACAGCGGAAGCACGATTTCAAAAAACAGCCGCACCTCGCCGCACCCGTCCATGCGCGCGGCCTCAAGCAGGTCGGGCGGCACGGCGTTGAGCATCGCCTGCCGGAACAGGTACACGCCGAACGCGGGGGCCAGGCCGGGCAGGATCAGCCCCGCGAAGGTGTCGAGCAGGCCGAGGCGATGGACAAGAGCGTAGCCCGGCGCCAGCAGGAGCGGCGCGGGCACGATCAACGCGCCGAGCACCAGCGCCGTCACCGCGGCGCGGCCGCGGAACGCGAACCGCGCGAGCGCGTAGCCGCCCATCGCCGCGCACAGCGTCGCGAGGACGCCGGACACGGACGCATAGAACACGGAGTTCAGCAGGCTCGCGCCGAACCGCAGGCTCGGGTCGCTGAAGAGGCGCGCCAGGTGGTCGAGGGTCAGGCCGCCCCAGTCCACGCCCAGCGCCCCCGCGCCGCGCGGCAGGAAATGCGCGGAGAAGAAGGCGTCGCGTGTTTTGAACGCGCCGCAGACGAGGTACGCAAACGGCGCGAGCGTCAGCAGCGCCGCGGCGCCGAGCAGGCCGTGTGCCAGCGCGGAGGACATGCGCGCGCGCAGGTTCATGACCGCGCCTCCCGCTGGAGCGCGCGCTGCAGCACGGCGATGCCCATCAGGAACAGCGCGAGCACCCAGCCGATCGCCGCCGCGTAGCCGAGGTCGCCGGTCTCGAATCCGTTCTGGTAGAGGTACATCACGATCGTAAGGCCGCGGCTCTCCGGGCCGGCCCCGCCGAGCAGGATGTAGGGCAGCTCGAAGAGCTGCATGCTGCCGATCACCGACAGCAGCGTCACGAAACCAGCCACCGGCGCGATGGCGGGCCAGGTCACATGGCGGAAAACGCTGCACGGCCCCGCGCCGTCCACTCGCGCGGCCTCGACCAGGGACTTGTCGACGCCCTGCAGCGCGGCGAGGAAATAGATCATGTTGAACCCGGCGTACATCCACAGCGAGGCGAGGATCAGCGCGGGCATGATGTGGCGCTGCAGCCACGGGAACTCCGCGGGAAAGCCCGGCCATACGCGCGCGAGCGCGGCGTTTAGCAAGCCCTCGCGCTCGTGCAGGATCAGCGCGAACAGCGCGGCGACGAAGACGAGGCCGACGAGCGACGGCGAGAAAAACGCGAGCCGGAACCACGCGCGCCCGCGCAGGCCCGGCTGGTTCAGCAACAGTGCCAGCCCCAGCGCAACCGGCAACTGCACGAACAGCGAACCCGCGGTGTACGCGAATGTGTTCCGCGCAGCCGTCCAGAACAGCGGGTCGCGGAACAGGTCGGCGAAATTTTTAAGGCCGACCCGCACGGCCGTGTCGGGCCCGTATGTCTGCTGCAGTGCCAGTCCCACCGAGGACACCAGCGGGAAAACCATAAACACACCGAACAGCACGACGAACGGCGCGAGAAAAATCCACGGAGCCCAAACCGGATGGAGGCGCGCGGAGGACATGATCAGGGCGTCTCCCCGGCGGACTCAAAAAATACGTTCCGCGCCATGTGTTGCCGCACGCGCTGCTCGGCTTGCGCGAGGTGCGCTCGCGCGAGCGGCTCCAACTGCTCCACGCGGTGCAACGCATGGCGCTCGGCCTCGGCTTTCAGTCCCAGGGCCGCGTCGCCAAGCGCCGCGAGCGCAAGCCGCTGGTAGGGCGACGAGGTGCGCGCGGGCACGTGGGGCGCCTGCTCAAGATACAGACGGCCCGCCGGCTGGCCGGAGAAGAACGGGTTCGGCTCGTCGAACACCGGATCGTCCCAAAACGTGCGGACCGCGGTGACGATGCCGGCCTCGCGGTACAGGCGGCGTGCGATGTCGCGGTTCAGATAGAGTTGCTGCGCGAGCGACCACGCGCGCTCGACGTCCCGCGCCGCGCGCGGCAGGCCGAGCATCGTGCCGCCCATTACGCTCGTGCGCCGCCCGCCGGGCGTCCAGGCCGGCAGCGACATCACCTTGACCCTGCCCGCGAGGCCGGGCAGGTCGAGCTGCCACGCGCCGGCGAGCCAGTCCGGCAGCAGGCTGCACAACACAACGCCGTCGAGCCGCAGCCGGTTGCCGGCGGCGTCGAATTCCGGCGCGTTGATCGCGATTCGGTCCGGACCGGTGGTCCAGGATGCGATTGTTGCAAGGACATGCGCGTTTACGTCCGTCGACATCGCCAGCTGTTCGCGCGCATCGAAGAGGCCGCCGCCCGCCTGCAGCAGCAACACCTCGAGCAGTTCCGGGTTCGTTTCCCAGAGGTTCAAGAGGTAGCGGTCCGGCCGCCCGTCGCCGTCGGCATCCGCCATCAGCGGTTTCAGCACATGCACGAATTGGTCCCACGTCTGGACCGATGACAGGTCAATGCCCGCCGCCTCGACAACATCCGCACGGTAGCCGAGCAGCACCGGGTGCACATCGTGCGGCAGGCCGTAGATGCGGCCGCGCGTGGTCCACGGCGTCAGCGACGGCGGATTGAATTGCTCTAACAAGCCGGTTTCGCGCAGCCGGTCGGTGAGGTCGAGGAACCCGATCTGCTCGACGGGTCCGCGGAACACCTGCGCCGCAATGCCGCCGTGCACCTCGACCACGTCGGGCAGCGGCGTGCCCGACAGGAAGCCGGACAGCAGGCGGCGCTGCAGCGCATCCGTCGTCAGCAGCAGCGACTCCGCGCGCGGCCGGTCCGGCGCCGCATTCCATTCCTCCAGCACCGGCGCATACATCTCCTGGTGCGGCCGCGCGAAGGTCCACAGGAGCAGGTCGGGGCGCGGGGCGTCGGGCCGCAGCGCGACGGCCACGGACGACAGCACGGCCAGCGTGCAGACGATCCAGACCGCGGGCGTCAGGGCCGGTTCGCGGTCTGTGCGGCGGGTGTTCATCGGGCGGCCTTGTCGCGCGCCTGCATGTTTTCGCGCTCGGCGACCACCCGCGCCACGCGGGCCCGTTCGCGCTCGCGCGTGTCCTCCGCCGGCAGCGCCAGCCGGTACGACGCGTTGTTCGCGTCGTGGGCCCGTTCGCGGTACAGCGCGATTTCGCGGTAGGCCTTCTGCGCGATCGGGTGTTCGCGCACCCACGCGCGCAGGTCGCGGTCATGCAGCGCATTGAACAGGCTCAGGAACAGCATCGCCTGGTCGAGCAGCAGGTAGTCGGGGCTGACCGCGCCGCTGACGAGGTCCACCGAATCGCGGAAACCGAATTGCGGGTCGCGCGCGCCAAGCCGTTCGAGCGCGCGCAGGTTGGCGACCACCTCGGCGGGAAACGCCTCAATGGCAAGGACCGACGCGTGCGGTGTGACGATCTCGTCGCGCAGATGGCCCCACCCGAGATACACGCCGTCCGGCGCGCGGCACGCGGACCAGCCCCACGCGGCGAACGCGTTTTCACGCGCGTGCCGGATCTGCGCGTAGGCGAAGTTCTCCGCCGACCGGCCCATCAGCGTCCCGCGCTCGTCGAGCCACAGCCCGTTGATGAACTGCATGAACAAGCCTCCGCCCTGCCAGCCGGGCGCGAGGTATTCGGCGTGGTGCCGCGTCTCCGTCGCCCGGGAGAGCCGGTCCCACATCGAGGCGGGCACGCGGCCCGAGCCGGCGGCGGCGAACTGCGCGAGCCGCGCGTCGGTCCCGAGCGTGTGCAGCAGCCAGTCGCGGTTGAACGACTCCGCCGCCACATCGTAGCCGCCGACGAGCAACCCGCGCTCCGCGTCGTAAAACGCGTCCCACGCCATCGCGTCGAGCAGCCGGTCGCAGCGCGCGCGCAGATTTGGCAGGCGGACGCCCGCCGCCATCAACCCGCCGGCCAGGTTGCCGCTGTCGAGCAGCGAGATCCAGGTGTCGTTGGTGGACGGCGCGCCGTCCTCGACATCGTGCCAGCACTGGACGAAGCCGTGTCGCGTGTTCCACCCCTCCATTGCGTCGAGCACGCGCGTGACCGCCGCTTCGGCCTCCCTGTCGGTGAGGTAGCCCCATTCCGCCGCCGCCGCGCACGCGCTCAGGTAGAGCCCGATGTTGCTGACCGAACTCGGTCCGCGCACCTGCTGGTCGTCGGACGGCAGGCCGGTGTCCGGGTGGACCATCGACGCGATGGAGCGCCAGGTGTCGCGCGCGACGCCTTCGAGATAGCGCCGGTCCTCGTCCGGCAATCCGGGCGCGTTCGGGATGAACCCCGCGCGGGCCAGGGCGTTCGAGATCGGTGCATAGCTCATAAAACGTTCCCACACAAAACCCGACCGCGCGTTCTCGATCATCAACAGGGTGATTCCGACATCAATCCCGATGTGTGCGCCGGCGGACCAGCTGTCGTGCGGATCGAAGGCGGTCACGAACCCGTAGCGGCCCCAGGCCGCATCGGCGTGCGCCGCGCGGATGCGCCCCACCGTGGGACGGCAGAGGTCCGGCGCAAACGGCAGCGAGCCGGCGGCGGCGTAGGGCACGATGCTGCCGTCCGGCGGCGGGTCGCCGCTCGCGGGCGGTCCGCCCCACCCCGCGTACCCGCCGCGCCAGTCGGATGCGCTCAGCCCCCACACCTGCTCGTTCCACGCCGGGAACTGCGGCTGCAGGTCCACCGACCACAGGTGTTGCGCGCGCGTCGCCAGCGCGGAGTTCAGGAAGTAGTCGGCGTAGGCGTCGCGCGTTCCGCGAAAATCGATCCACGCATGCGAGAACTGGTGGGTGAACAGCGGCGGGCACTGGATGTACGTGTACGGGCCGTAGGTGATGACCGGCTCGCGCTTCCACGCGTGCCAGGCGTCGTCGGCGAGCGGGTGCTCCGGCGCGGCGAGGCCGAGCAGGACGAGGATCATGAGTTCGTTGTACCATCCCCACCGCGCGGGCAGGAAACCGCCCTCCGGCGACCAGCCCATGCTCAGCGTGCCGTCATCGTGCAGCATCCACGGCCACTCGACGCGCGCGATGATCCGGTCCGCCCAGGCCGCCAGCGGCGTGTCCGGCCAGTGCTGGCGGCAGGTGATCACGCCGGCGAGCAGCAGCGCGGTGTCGATCGTGGACAGTTCGGAGTCCCATCGCCGCTCGCCGGTGCCGGGCTCGACAAAGTGGTAAAAAAAACCGCGCTCGTGCGGCATCTGCTCCGCCAGGAAGCGCATCGCCGTTTCCGCTCGCCGGTACGCCTCGCCGGGAGGCAGCCAGCCGCGCGCATCGGCGATACAGAGCGCCGTGAGGCCGAACCCGGTGGCCGCCGAGCTCGCCACCTCGCCCGGCTTCCGTCCCGAGGCGTCGACGCGATCCCACACGAGGCCGGTCTCCGGATGCATCCAATCGTTGAAATAGGCGAAGCTATGCCGCGCCAGCTCCTCCACGGGATCCTCTTCCGCGGGTGCGACGTGTTCGTGCTCGGCGGGCGCAGCCGGTTCTGGCGGCCGCACCGCACAGCCCGTCCAGCATGCGGCCACCATTGCGCCCCAGAGGCCCCGTATCACCATGCGCCCCGTCACGATTCGCGCCTTCGGGAAAGGCGCCGTGTGGCCAGGAGCCCGCCGAGGATGAGCAACCCGGCCGAACCCGGCTCAGGCACGACGGAGAAGTCGTCAAAGATGTGGAAATCCGTGTTCACTGCCGGCGTCGCGCTCATAAATACGATGCCGCGCACGCTCGCCGTCACGGCGTTGACCGGCGCGAGGGCGTCCTCAATCGATATCCACGTGAACGGTTGGTCCGCCGTCACATGTGTGGACTGGAGCTGATTGATGATGCCGCCCGATGAATCGAGCCACTGCACCTCAAGCCACGATTCGGAGCTCTCCACATTCACCGCGCGGATCTGGACGCCGAAGTCGTAGGTCGCTCCGCCCACGACCGGCAGCTCCTGGAAGATCCCCCGGAAGCTGTCCGCGTCGGTGTCCTGCACATCGTTGACCACGCCGAACAGGCCTGAGTTCGCGTCGCCTCCGCCGGACGTGCGCCAGCCCTGGCCGAACGTGCTCCACCCCGTGAAGTCGCCGGTTTCGAACCCGGCATTGATCAAATCGGCATGTCCCGACAGCGTCAGGACGCAGGCCGCCGCACAGGCGGCCATCCCGGATTTTACGTTCATCGCGCGCTCCTTTCTTTTTAGAAACCGCCGCGGAACCGACGCCGGCGCCACCAGGCGATGGCTGCGCCCGCGCCGCCCAACAGCGTCAGCGTGCCGGGTTCGGGCACAACCGGCCCGCCGCTGAAATCAAAGCTGTCGAAGATGCTGAAGTCCGGCGCTCCGGAGGTGTTGTGCATCTGCACGATGCCGCGCACGCTGACGGTGACGGCGTTGATGGGCGCCACCATGTTGGTGAGGGACAGGTAGGTGAACGGTTGGTCGGCCGTTGTGTGCACGGACTGCAACTGGCTGATGAACCCGCCGACGTTGTCGAACCACTGGATCTCCAGCCACGACTCCGTGGTGTCCATCGTTACCGTGCGGAGCCACACCCCCGCGCTGTAGGATGCGCCGCCTACGATTGCGATATTCTGGAAGACGCCCCGGAATTGATCCACATCGCCGCCGAGCATGTCGTTCACTGCGCCATACGAGCCGGCCTGCGCGTCGGCACCGACGCCGATGCGCCAGCTCTGGCCGAACGTGCTCCACCCCGTGAAGTCGCCCGTTTCGAATCCTGGATTCACCAGTGTTGCTGCGCCGGTCGCCTGCCCCCACAGGAAGCCCGCCGCCGCCACCGCCCTGATCCGCCGCCCCCATGCATGCATGACTGCACCCCCTGGCTCGTATTGCCCCTTACGCGGAAGACCGACCGCAGGTCTCGCGCACCACGAGACGCGGCGCAAACCGCATGTGTCCCTGGACGCGCTCGCCCACCGCAAACCGAACAGCCGCCGCGCCGATTTCGCCGAGCGGCACCTCGACCGTGGTCAGCCCTACAAAGCGCGCCGTGTAGATGTCGTCGAAGCCTGTCACCGCGGTATCCTCCGGCACGCGGATGCCTTGTTCCTTCAATGCCTGCAGCACCCCGAGCGCGGTCGCGTCGTTCAGCGCCATCCAGGCATCCGGCATCGCGCGGCCCGCCTTGAGCCAGGACGCCACCGCCGCCGCGCCGGCGCGCTCCGTGAAATCGCCGGGCAGCACATCCTCGTCCGACAGCGCGATGCCGCGCTCAAGCAAGGCGTTGCGACACGCGTCCAGGCGTTCCTCCGCGTCGTAGGTGCCGTGTGGCCCGCCGACCACGACCACGTGGCGGTGACGACGGACCGCCACGAGATGGTCCACGAGCTGTTCCATTCCAGCCGCGTTGTCGATCACGAGCGATGAAACCCCCTTCAGGGTTGTGGGCCGGTCGAGTTGCACGAGCGGCAACCCGCGCCGCGCGATCGATTCAATGAACACATCATCAAGCCCGAGATTCATCACCACCAGCGAGTCCACCCGGCGGCCCGTCGCGAAGGACAGCAACTGTTCGCGCGCGTCGTCGTCCGACGCCGCAACCACCGTCAGGATGTGTTTGCCCATCCGCAGCGCTTCGTCACTGATCGCGCTGAGCAGCTCGGCATAAAAACCCGCCGTCACCGCTGGAAATACCACGCCGATCAAATCCGTCCGTTGCCGCGCCAGCGCCACCGCCGCATGGCTGGGCTGATAGCCCATTTCGTCGGCGACGCGACGCACCCGCGCCGCCGTTTCCGCGTTCACGTCCCACCGCCCGTTTAGGGCGCGCGAGACTGTGCCGTACGAAACGCCAGCCCGTTCCGCCACATCAAAAAGGGTCACTTTTCCCATATCGTCAGCGCTTACGGTACGCCGCGTGCTTACGGCTGTCAACGCTGCTTTTTTAGGAAAGCGCGGGGCGTTCTGCCGGCCCGCGCGGATTTGCTACTGGCTGAGCACGGTGTATTCGCGGGTGGCGTCGTTGAAGTACACCTCCGCGAAGGACAGGTCGGCCCAGATGTCCGCGCCGTTGCTTTCCGCCACGCCGGTGAACGGGGGGGTCAGGGTCGGCGGGTTGTTGTCGCCCCAGTTGGCGGACCATCCGCCGTTGGCGGCGAACTTGAACTGGACGCGGCCGCCGGCGAAGAAGCCGGCGTACCACAGGTTGTTGTCCACCAGCCGCATCGGTGTGCCCGCCGGGTTCCAGCCGTTGAACGAGCCGGGCAGCGCCATGCTCGTGTGGTTGCGGCGGATCGGATTCGCCGCGAGCGGGCTGGTGCCGTTGCGGTACTCGTAGAAATTCCAAAATCCGTCGTTGTCGGGGTCGAGCCGCGCGTCATTCTGATCATTCGGGTTCAGGCCGTAGCTGGTTTCCCACGCGTCGGGCATGCCGTCGGCGTCCGTGTCCTGGATCGTGACCTCGACCGAATACAGGCGCGTCTGCTCGTTGAACCGCACGCGCAGGTCGCCGTTCAGCGTGCCGTTGATGCGGATGTTGCCGCCGCCGGCCTCCGCGCCGCCCGAGGCGGGCACGTCGAAGTCGGACTGGTTGTTCTCGCCCCAGTTCGACGCCCACGCGTTGTTCGCCGCGAACTTGAATTGCAGGCCGGTGACGCCGCTCACCGTCGCGGTGTATTCCCATGTGTAGTTCGCGACGAGCCGCATCGGCGCCGCCGCCGGGCTCCACGCGTTCAACGTGCCGGGCCAGTGCATCGACGCATACGCGCTGGCGAAGTTCGCGACGCGCGGGTTGGTGCCGTTCTGGTACTCCTGCAGGTTCGTGAAGCCGTCGCCGTCCGGGTCGAGCCCCGCGTCGGACGCATCGTTCGGATTGAGCCCGTTCGCCGTCTCCCACGCGTCGGGCATGCCGTCGCCATCCGTGTCCGCCGGCGGCACGAGCGAGATCGTGTACACGCGCGTCTGCTCGTTGAAGAGGAACCGGTACACGCCGTTCAGCGCGCCGTTCACCACGATGTCCGCGCTGCCGTTCTCGGCCGTGCCGAGGACCGGCAGATCGCGATCGGTCTGGTTCGCCTCGCCCCAGTTCACCGCCCAGCCGTCGTTCGCCGCGAACTTGAAGCGGAACGCGCCGCTCGTGATCCCGAGGCGGGCCTCCCACAGGTAGTCGTCAACGAGCCGCATGTTGCGCGCGGCGGGGTTCCAGCTGTTCTGCACGCCCGCGACGGCGAGCTGCGCGTACGCGCTGCGCATCGGATCAACCACGCGCGGATTGCTGCCGCGCTGGTACTCGCGCAGGTTGCTGAACCCGTCGCCATCCGCGTCGAGCGCGGCGTCCGACGAGTCGTTCGGGTTGAGCGCGTATTCCACCTCCCACGCGTCGGGCATGCCGTCGCCGTCCGTGTCCACCGGCGGCACGAACTCCACGCGGTACGCCAGCGTGCGCTCGTGGAAGGTGAACCGGTACAGGCCGTTCAGCGTGCCGTTCACCACGATGTCCGCGCGCCCGGCCTCGGCGACCTGGTTTTCCACCGGCAGGTCGCGGTCAGCCTGGTTCGCCTCGCCCCAGTTCGACGCCCAGCCGTCGTTCGCGGCGAACTTGAAGCGGACGCCGGTCGCGTTGGCCAGCGGAAGCTCCGCCTGCCACAGGTGGTCGCCGACGAGCCGCATGTTGCGCGCCGCCGGGTTCCATCCGTTGAACGTCGCCGCCACGGCCATGCGCGCGTGGTCGGAGGCGTAGGTCAGCTCCGTGCCGAGCCGGCCGTTGATGAAATAGTAGCCCTGGCATCCATAGTCCGAGTAGCCGCTCGGCGTCGCCGCCATCGGCTGGCCCACGCCCACGCCGCTGATCTGCAGGTAGTAGAGCCCCGCCGGGACCTGCGCGCGGATGCGCGCGCCGAGCTGGTCCGCCGGATTGCTCACCGCCACCACGATCCAGTTCGCGTCGAGCAGGCGGACCTCCAGGTCGAGGTTGCCGCCGAGCTTCGTGGTCGACACGTCGTTCGTGTGCTGGAAGGCGGAGATCGTCAGGTCGATGCCGCCCGACGGCGCGTAGACGTGGAAAAAGTCGACATCGTTGTACCCGTAGTAGCCGAGGATGCCGCGGTTCACGAAGTTCTGGCTGTTCGGCTCGGCGATCCAGTCCACGCTTACGACCTCGTTGCTGCCGGTCAGGATCAGCGGACGCGAGGTGCCGAGGGTCGGCGCGCCGAGGTCCTCATCCGCCCGCGCGCCGAGCCGCTGCAGCATGATGGACAGGTCGTCCTCCGGGTTGTTCGCGTGGTAGTAGTCGCCGCGGCTCCATTGCGACACGTTGCCGCCGTAGCTCGCGCCCATGATCGGCGCCCAGAAACCGGTGTCCGCGTTGTGCCCCCAGTAGTACGCGTCGCCATCCGTCGTCCCGTCGTGGCTCAGGCCGAGGTTGTGGCCGAGTTCGTGCGAAACGACCTCGGCGATGGAGAAGCCGTGCCAGCCCGCGTTGTCGAAATAGACCCAGGCGGGCGTGAAGTGCGCGAACTCGCTCCAGCCGAAGACGCCGACGAAGGCGACGCCGCCGGACGTGGCGCCCCACGGATTGTATTTGCCCGTCGCGTCCGTCGTCCGTGTGATCAGCGCCACCGCGGTGTGCGGCGTCATCACCGCCGGCCGCTCCGTCGTCACATTCACGTCAAACGCCGCGAAATCCTCCGCCACGCGCATCCAGCAGCTCTTGATCGCCGCCTGTTCCTCCGCGCTGAACGAGGCGAAATCCTCATCGAGCGAATACGCGACCGCGTAATAGATGTCCGTCGCGCCGTTGTTCCATGCCGTGTTCGCAACCGTTTCGCCGTTGAAATCGAGATAGAGCACGTTCGTCGCGCCCGGCTTGCTGTGGAAATGCAGCGACGCGGGGAACGGTTCGACCGGGAGCCCCGCGCCGGCAGGCGCCGCCGCCGCGCCGGAGGCGAACGCGGAAGGCGTCGGCACCGCCTCGCACACATAGAACACCTCGCCCTTCGCCGTCGCCCGCAGGTGTTTCACATCCTGCGCCGGGAACGAGAACGATTGCAGCCACCGCAACGCCCGCCCGCGCGCCGCCGCCGGCAGTTGCTCCAGATTCTTGCGGAATGCGCTGCCCGCCGGCAACTGCTCCATCACCACCGGCTTGCCGCCACCCAATACCTCCGGCCCGTGATCATGCCCCGGCCCCGCCCACCCCGCCGTAAGTCCCACGAACCCCAACACACCCGCCCACATCCCCATTTTGATGCGCTTCATGTGATCCCCACTTCTTGTGTTCCAAATCGGCTGAACCGATTCAGGTTGCAGGCAAAATAGGGTGTTCATTTTATTTGGTAAAGCGTTTTATCAAGATTTTAGTAAAATCGCATAAGTATTTGCTAAATAGATAATAACACGAAAATGTATCCCCTATTACCCTTGATGCCGCACGGCGAACGCGGGTAAGGGGTGACGTGCATGGACAGGGGTGTGTGGACTAGAAAGTTAGCAGGCACTCCGAATTTCGCCTAGATCCAGCCCGGCTCTGCGGATTAATAGGACAAGGGGGGTGTTCAGCTTCAGGGATTCTGGCCTGAAATACGCAGTACATTCGACACCACGCGGTTTGTCGCAATATCTCCGGATTCGATATTCAGGCGCGCCGCCAAAGATCCTGCAATCTCAACAGGCTGATAAACGAGGACAAGACCTACATCCACAGTCTTGCGGCCATCAGCCGGAGCCACGTCAAACGCCCAAGTTCCGCCCTCGGCACGCAATACGAACACTCTTGGAGATTCAAGAATTTCTGGCCAGTCTTTTCGGTTCGGCGTCTCGATGTCGAGAACGCAACTCTCGCGCAACACGATTTCACCGCCCGGAGGCAGAAGCGGATAACTGTCTGCGCGAGGCTCGTAATCAATAAACCGATCAAGTGGCAGCACATAATCCCCGGCCATCGAATAAGCATGCAAATACTTTGCCAGAAACACGTCCGTTGACGCCACACGAGTGGCCGTGCCAGCCTCATTCCGAATCAGAACTTTAAGGTCAAAGGGCCGACCCAATTGCACGTTGGTTGTTGCGATTGAGAGATCAAGGCGAATTGGGCCTTCAGTGCTGGGCGACGCCGGGATAGCCGGCGATCTCGCGCCAAGCATTCGGAGCCCTTGGCGACAGGCTCGGACTACATGTGCGAGTGACGATGACTCGGCTTTTTCTTTGAGATACGGAATGGCCCGTTCATCGCCGATCAGGCCCAATGCCAGCGCGAAATAACGATTGTCATTTCGTAACAGCTCGCTGCCGATTACATGCACCGACTCCTGATCGCGAGAGACTGCAATGCTTGTTAGTGCGTAGAACCATGCATCACCCCGATCTGTATGTTTCAGCAAGGAATGAAGCATCTCTCGATCCGCAGGCGAGATATCTCTCGCGCTCTTGGCGACAGCCCACTTGTGGGCGTGTGTCAAATTCTTGCTTTCGAAGACCATCTTGCGGTCCTGCCCCATAATTTCTTTGGGCTGATCCGCCACCCACGGCGCACCAGCGATAACAAGTCTTGATGGGGCGGAATAAATGATGCCGAGCACGAGCAATAAGGTTAGGCGGTTCATGATCATTCCTCCGATTAGTAATCCGTAGTTCCGTCTGTCCACTGCTTGCCGGGGTTGGCCCAATCCTTGGTTTCGTCAGAGACGAAGCCGGGCTCTTCCTGGCGACAAAGAAATTCCTGATCGCCGTAGCTGGCATACGAAGAATCAATTGTCGAAGCTAGGTTGTAGGTGTCTGGATCGTTTATGGCGAAATAGTATGGCGCAATCCCTTCCTCTGAATCCGGCACATCGTCGCCATCCGTGTCCGGGAGTGTGGACCAGTTGTCGCTTACCCACTTGTGCTTTTTCTCGTGAATCACCGTGCCGGCAACCGCGTCGATTCCCTCGGCATCGATGCCAATATTGAATGAGAGGTTTGTATTCGTCTTGTGCTGTACGGCGGTAGTTGTTTTTGCCTCGGGAGCCGAACCGTAGATGTATAGCGTATCTGTGGTGGGATCGTATCGACCCCGAATGCTGGAGTGCGTACCGGCATATACAAAGTCATCCAAACCACCGCCAACGGCACCTTGCTGCCAATAGAAGTACCAGTTGGGCGTCGTTCCAGTTCCGGTGCCGGGATGATTCTTCGCATCACGATCGAAGAATATCTTTGTCTTGCCGGCAAACACGCCATTCAATCCATCAATAGTGGCGGTTACCTTCTTTTCTCCGAAGGAGGCGTTGTTCGCGGGCAAGGCCGTGAAAACGGCCTTTTCGCGCCAGTCGTAGAAGCTCGCGTCATAAACACCCACGCCGGGCCCCGCCCCGCCGTTCTCCCACGAGCGCGTTGATCCGGTGACGGCCTCAATCGACCAACGAATTCTGCCCTGAAAATGGGCCCGAACTTCTGGAGTGTTGGGCACTACCCCGATGATGCATGTGACCTTGCACACTCCGGTTGCCACCCCATCAAACTCCTCGTGGAAATACCTCGACATGGATTTTTCATCAGGGCGGGTCATCTCGATCCCAATGACGACCGGCGCAATTTGGCCATCCGAGGTCGGGGGCGCGATCAAGTAATTGGTGGTGTATAAGTACTGCATTGCGCCGGTGCCCCGCACAACCGCGGATCGCGTTGCCAACACTTGGCTTGTTCCTCCGCCTTCCGGCGTAAAAATCTCCATCCATCGGATTCGATAAACCGCCGCCGTCGCATCCAGCACTTTCAGGCGATATTGTAGCTTCCGCAGCGCGATGTTCGTTTCATTCGCGCTCAAATCGCGCGACGCATAAACCTCGACCGGGTTGGTGGACACCGCGTACCCAGGCATGGAGACCTGTCGCTGCTGGCCCCACGAAAGATTCGTCCAGACAGACCATTGATCCAAATTGCTGGCCGCATAGGACAACAGGCTGGCCGTTGTGTATTCGTTTTCGAGGCTGCGCGTCTGTAGCTGTTCGACTCGATAAGGCACACCCACATGCCAACCGGCGCAATCAAGAGTGACCCCGTTTGACGTGGCCGCGGAATCGTCCGAGAATTTGTACACACTGGTGTTTGTTATCAAGCATTGATCCCACCATGATTCGCAGGTCAACGCGATGCCGAAATCGACCCAATCCACCGTCGACACCTCATTGCTACACTGAAGTGGCTCGCTATTGGGCACCCGCGTGTGAACGTATAACGTTGTGCCGGTGAATATGCCTGATTGCGGATTGCAAACCTCGTGGGTCGTGTTCGAGATCGAAAGTTGAACCTGGGCGCACAGATCTATATCGCAGTAATCCCAGTCAAACTGGCGTTCAACAAGGTAGATTTTGGGTGGCGAGGAGACGTTGGTATACTCCGGGAATCCGCATTTTATCTGGCTGAGATGGATGGATCTCGCATCAATGCTTGCGCCTGTCGCCGCGACGTCGACTACAGCGTTTGCCTGTTGTGGACTGCTCTGCGCCTGTAACTCTTCGGCATTGCTCAACCCGTCGCCGTCCGGGTCTCCGCTCGCGCCATCGGCTCCCGCGGAAGAAAGGGGGTTCAGCCCATTCTGAACCTCCCACCCGTCCGGCAGGCCGTCGCCGTCCGTGTCAGCGTTCTCCCGGTCTGTGTGGCTGATGAACAGTTCGTGGCCGTCGTTCAACCCGTCGCCGTCCGTATCGACGTTCGACCCGAACCCGTAGAACCGGTGCGTCGGGTTCGTTTGCGCGTCGAGTCCCATCGGGCGCGTGTCCAGCCACACCGTACGCGTCGCTCCCGTCAGCAGCAGGTTGCTGTACGTCAGCGACCACACCCGCTCCAGGCCCAGGAAGCTGTTCGTGACGTCGATGTCGCAGTCGCTGATCGGGCAGTTTGTGCAAGCGGGCGGGTCGTTCGTTCCGGGGACCGGCGGGCTTCCTCCGCCGCTACCGCCCACGCTGTTCGTTATGGGGCAGTACCGCGCGTCGTAGCTGTACGCGCTCCACACCTGTCCGCTGTAGCTCTCCGTGTAGTCCAGACTCAACCGTAACCCGTTGGTCATGCGCGTCATGGCGCTGATCCATACGTCGTCTCCGCTCCCGGACATCATCATCATGAGCGGCGGTTCTTCTTCCTCAAACAGGCTTGCCGCTTCTTCTATCTGCTGCTTGGCGAAGAGGTAGTGCTCCACGTACGCCAAGGGCAGCAGCGTGACCCGTGCGTTCAAGCGGTACCTTGCCAGTTCAGGGATATAGTGGTGCGGGTACTGGCTTTGCCGGAACAGGGCTTCGTAGGGGATGGCGTAGCCTGATGGGGCGGGATCGGCATAAAGCACGTTCCCGTCACCGTCCCGCACGTCGATCGTGCCTTCGGCGGTTTCCTGCACGAATACGTCGTAGGTGGGCACGCTGTAGCGGAACACGGGCGTTGTGCCGAGCAGGTATTTGGCGAACTCTGACGGCAGGTCTTCGGAGTCCAAGTCGATGACCAGCACGTCAGGGGTGCCGGGTTGGTTCAGCACCTCAATACCGGGCGGGATCAATCGCTCGAAGTGGTCTTGCTGCTCTGCGAACCAGTTGAGCAGGTGGGCTGCGCTTGTGACCCGGTTGCTCACCAGCGCGTCGTACGCCGTCGGGTCGATGGGTGGGGCCTTGTCTTTCTTCGCGGAGGCGAGGACGAGGAGGCCGACGAACACCAGCACGAAGGCCGCCGTGAAACGGCGGAGCGGCGAGAGGAATATGCGACCCACGGAAGACCTCCTTTGATCGCCTCGAAAAAGCAGAGGCGCGGACTCCAAGCTCATGCCTCACCTGAGGGACCGCGAAGCCCCGTCGAAGAAACACAAGACAGGGAGCCGCGCCCGGATGGGCGCGGTTCCGCTTGTCTCGTTTCTTCGACCAAAAGTTCGCGGTTTTCAGGTGAAACGATACTGCGCAAAGCGCAATAAACTAAACGTCAAAAGAGCAGCGACCGTCTGAAGTCGCACAGCCAAAAACTGATGATCGACTCTATGCCACGGCGGGGGCCGATTCACAAGCAAGAATTTCGGCCGTGATGGGCGCGTGTGGCGGCGTCGCTGTAGCGGCTCGCGCGACGCATTAGAAATGCGTTCGGCGAAGTTCCCCCATTGCGTGGAACGCGTCCACCCCCTACCCTGCAGGCAATCCACCACCGACGGGGGTCAAATGAGAACCATGTTCCTGCTCGCTGTTGCGCTGCTGCTTGCGCCTGTTGCCGACGTCGTTGCACAACCGCCATCACCCATATCAATCACCGCGAAAAAGAAATCCGCGGGCTCCCGGGAGGGAGGCGCTATTGGCGTGGTCAGGAATGCAAAGCTGACCCAGGAGGACGTGTACTACGAATTCGGGTTGCGCACGATGTCGCCCCAGACGCCCACACCCGTAACGGTGCAGTGGGTGGTGCTGGTCTCCACCGTGCGCGGCGGATTGCGCGAGGCGTCGAAGGGAAAGGAATCCGTGGAGCTGGTCACCGCCCGGCCGGCGACGGTCGAAACACCGCTCTTCACGCTGTTGGAGCGGGAAGGACCGAAGGGCGCGGGTTTCGAGGCGGAAATATTTGGAGTGGGCGTCCGCGTTCACGGACCGGACGGCGCAAAACTCGCCGAGTTCATGCAACCGGAAAAGCATCGCAAGCAAATCGAAACGGCTTTTTAATTCCGCCCTCGATCGTTCCGGCCCGCGCGGGCGGCTTCATTCAAACGCAGGCGCTCACAGCGGGGCGCTTAGCGCGCGGAGCAGGTCGATGTGCGCGAGTTGCAGCCCCAGCCCGACCTGGACCTTCGTCCGTTGCGCGGCGAGCAGGCTGCGTTCGCTTTCGACGACTTCCAGATAGCTGACGAACCCGCCGGCGTACCGTTCCCGCGACAGGTCGAGGGCGCGGCTCGCCGCGGCGCATCCGGTTTCCACGGAACGAAGCTGCGCGGCGAGCAGGTCGATGGCTTGCAAGGCATCCGCAACCTCCCGGTACGCCACCAGCATGATTTCCTCATACGCCGCCGTCGCGGCGCGAACCTGCGCCACGGCAACGTCGTACTCGCCGCGAATCCGCCCGCCCTCGAGCAGCGGCGCTGAAAGCCCGCCGGCCAACGACCAGAGGCGGCTGCGCCAATCAAACAACTCCTCGAAGGCGGACGCCTCGTATCCGATTGATCCGGACAGGACGAGCGACGGGCGGAAGGCAGCGTGCGCGGAGCGAGCCTGCGCGAGGGCGCGCTCCCACGCGGCGCGCGCGGCTGCGACATCCGGACGCCGTTCGAGCCGTTCGCCGCCCACCGCGTCGGGAGCGACGGGAATCACCGCCTCGCCGCGCGGCGGCGCCGACACGGTCGAACCCGGCGCGCGGCCACACAAGACGTCCAGCCGATGCGCGGCGAGACGCGCGGCGAGCAGGGCGTCGTTTCGTTCGCCTTCGCGGACCGCTCGCTCCACGGCAACACGCTGCGCATCGAGTTCGGAGCTCAAGCCGGCATCGGCCCGCGCCCGGTTCACCTGCTCCGCATCGGCATCGCCCGCCAGCTGGGCCTCGATCAACGCGACCTCGCGCATCGCAGCCTGCTGCTCGAAATACGCGGCGGCCACGCGGCCAAGCAGCGACAACTCCAGCGCCGCGCGCTCGGCTTCGCTGACGAGCACCTGCTGGCGCGCCGCCTCGCGTGTCGAGCGAATGCGCCCCCACAGGTCCACCTCGTAGCGCATGTCCACGCCGGGCGCGAACCGGTTGCGGGGACCGGGCGGCAGGGGTGTTTCCACGGATTCGGAGGACCGCGTGCGGGCGGCGATGGCCACGGCGTCCGCGCGCAGCGCGCCTTCCGCTCCCGCAATCCGCGCGCGGGCGCGCGCCTCGTCGATCCGGGCCGCAGCCTGTTCCAGGTCGCGGTTGTTCGCGCGCGCCTCCGCCATCAACTGGTCCAGCGCGGGATCGGCGAACGATGTCCACCACGCCTCGGCGGCGCTGGCGGGGTCCGGTGGCGCCGGCGGCGCGCGCAAGGCGGACGGCGGCGGCGTCACACAGCCGGCCGCGCAGCCAAGAACGACGAGGAATGCGGGTACACAATGCGCGCGCACGGCTAATCCTCCAGGTAGAGGTCGATCTGCTGGCCGACGTACACGGAACCCTCCTCCAGGGGCGGGAACCGGTAGATGATCTGCAGCACACGCGTATCCACGCGCTCCGCGCTACCGCCGGTCAGCGATTTCTTCGGGACGACAAACGGCTCGATGCGCACGAACTCCAGTTCGATCGGGCGTTCGGACGCGCCCTTGAGGTAGCCGGTGGCGCGCATGCCGGGCCGGACGCGCGGGGCGATTTGTTCATCCACATCGGCGCGCACCTGCAGTTTTGTCAGGTCACCCAGCAACAGCGGCGGGTTTGCGGCGCCGGGCGCGGCGTATTCGCCCGGACGCGTATTCACCTGCAGCACCGTCGCGTCGACGGGGGCGCGGACGACGAGGCGATCCAGCAGCAATTCCGTCTGTTCCACGCCGGCGCGCGCGGCGGCGAGTTGCGCCTCCGCCACCCGCACATCGCTGCGCCGCGTCGCAACCTCCTCGCGAGGGATCGCGCGCTCGTCGGTCACCTGTTCCAACCGCGCGAGCTGGCCGCGCAAGCGTTCCAGCGTCGCCTCCGCCACGTCCACCGCGGCGCGCTGGCTCACGAGTTGCGCGCGCAATTCGCGGTCATCCAGGAGCAGCAGCGGCTGACCGGCCTTCACCGATTCCCACGCGCTCACCAGCACGCCGGTCACCACACCCGGCGCCGGCACGCCGAGCGCGATGTTTTCGCCCTGCGCCTCGACCAACCCGGCGGCGGCGATCGCGCGGGCATACGGATTCACCGCGGGCGGGTGCGGGGGCGGCGACGGCGGGGGTTCCGCGGCAAGTTGTATGACCAGGCGCCCCGCGAAGAGCAGGCCAGCCAGCGCCAGGTAAAAACTGAATCGTCGAAACAAGTTGCTCATGTTGCCGGCCTCCTCCTAAACGCCCACCGGGTGATGGCGCTGGATCTCCTGCTGCGTTTCGAGCACGCGATGAATGCGCCCGTCCTCCATCTCCGCCATGCGATCCGCAAAGCCGTAGGTGCGATTATCGTGCGTGACCACGAGCACCACGCGGTCGGGTCGCTCCGCCGCGCGGCGCAACAGGCCCATCACCATCCGCCCGTTCTCGCTGTCGAGCGACGAGGTGGGCTCGTCGCACAAAATGACCGGCGGGTCATGCACCAGCGCGCGGGCGATGGCGACGCGCTGCTGCTGGCCGCCGGACATCTTCGCGGGGCGGAAGTCCGCGTGATCCGCGATCCCGACCCACGCCAGCGCGTCGCGCGCCTTTTGTTCGGCGACCCGGTAATCCACCTTCTGGATCAGCAGCGGCACGCTGACGTTCTCCAACGCGGTCAGCGTCGGGATCAGGTTGAATTGCTGGAAAATGAAGCCCAGGTGCCGCGCGCGGAAGCGCGCGACCGCGTTGGCGCCCATCCGGTCGAGGCGCTGGCCCAGCACCTCGATTTCGCCGCCATCCGCCTGCAGCGTGCCGGCGAT
Organism: uncultured Verrucomicrobiota bacterium; assembly: GCA_937996795.1. GTDB lineage: Bacteria > Verrucomicrobiota > Kiritimatiellia > CAIVKH01 > CAIVKH01 > JAMLJG01. The sequence continues at coordinate 79,047 of CALKUH010000050.1, forward strand.
GATGCTCAACAACGTCGTCTTGCCGCAGCCGGAGGGGCCGACCAGCATGGTGAGCCGGCCCGTTTCCGCCCCGAAATCGGTATGCTTCAGGACAGTCGTGCGCGCTTCGCCGCGCCCGAAACTTTTGTCCACTCCCGATACGCGTATGCCGTGGTTCGCCATGGGATGCCTAGCGGAAGACGATGGCGGGCTCGAGGCGCGCGATGCGGTTGATCCCGAGCGCCGCGGAAATCATGACAATCAGCATCACCGCACCCGCGACAATCGCGGGCACCTGCCACAACATCAGGAAGGGCACGCGGCCGAGGCGCAGCAGGTTGGTGCCGAGGAAGGCCACCGCGCCGAGGCCGACGCCGAACCCGATGAACCCGACCACCAGCGCCTGCACCAGCAGCATCGCCGACAGCTCGCCGCTGCTCGCGCCCATCGCCCGGAGCGCGGCGAAGTGGCGCGTATTCTCGAGGACGAAGGAGTAGAACGTCTGACCCGAAATCGCCGCGCCGATGATAAAGCCGATGATGACGATGGTGCCGACGTTGATCGGGATGCCGGTGTTTCGGATGTACCACCAGATGGTGGACCACATGAGTTCCGATTCCGTGAAGGCGCGCAGCCCCGTTTCCCCGGTAATGCGCCGCGCGAGGACCTCCGCGGAGACGCCGTCCCGCGGAGAGGCGAGCACGTAGCTGAGCATCTTGCGCACGTTCGGTGCGTACTGCGTCGCCCGGTCGTACGTGGTGAAGACATACGGCCCGCCGGTAAACGAGCGGTGCACGCGGCAGATGGCGACGATGCGCGCCTCGCGGTCATTGATCTCGAACACGTCGCCCACGCCGATCGGCCGTTCGCGTCCCGCGCTGAACCGCTCGACACCGTACTCGTCGAGGATCACGGTGTTCGGCATCCGGAGGTCGTCGATCCGTCCCGCGAGCAGGTCGGCTGGCGCGCCGATGAGGGTCGCGGCATCGAGGCCCACGAGCGTGACGAGCTTGGAGGTCCCGTCCGCCAGCCGCGCCTGCAGGTTGCCCTGGTACAGCGGGACCGCCCAGGCCACGCCCTCCACCGAGCGGACGCGGTCGGTATCCGTATCGCGAAGCGGCAGATTGTCGCCGACCTGTTCCACCATCGGGTCCGCAACCCAGACCGGCGCGCTCACGTTGCGCAGCGTGGAGAACGTCCACGTCATCAGGCCGCAGAACAGCGACATGCCCTGCGCCATCAGCAGCGTGGCGAACGTGATGCCGCTGATAAGCATCACGTATTTGGCGCGATCCCCGAAAAGCATCTTGAGGGCGATGCGGATCACCGGCGTCTCCCCGTGGCGCCCGCGCCGCCCGCATCGAGCGCGCGAAATCCGGCCTCCCCGAAATCGAGCAGCGTTTCCATCAGCCGGTCGACCCCGGGCGGCCCGTGTTTGGCGCCCAGCGCCGGGATCGGCGGATCGACGGCCCAGCGCATCGCATGCAGCACCGACCCCGCGAAGAGCGCAAGCCCGAGGCCGGCCTGCGCCCGCGGCAGTCCGGGACACGCCTCGCACACGGCGCCGAGGAACCGCAGCGCGACCGGCATCATTTCCTCGCGGAACAGATGGCGGGCCACCGCGTCAGATTCCGCGAACGCGCGACTGACGAGCCGGTGCAGGCGCGCGCCCTGCGGCGTGCCGGAGACGGCGCCTTCGACCAGCGTGCGGGAAAAGGCGTCCAGCACCGCCCGCAGCGCCGGCGTGCGCCCGCCCGCTTGCAGCGAGTCGAGTTCCGAGACCCGCCGCGCATTCAGCGGCCGCGCCCGCGCCGTCAGCGCCGCGATGAAGAGCCGCTCCTTGGAGCCGAAGTGGTACCCCACCGCCGCCAGGTTCGCCCGCGCGCGCCGCGTCACCTCCCGCACCGGCACCGCGTCATACCCGCGCTCCGCGTACAACGCCTCCGCCGCCTCCAGCAGCCGCGCCCGCGTCGCCGCACTCTTCCGCCTCAACGTATACGCCCGTCTGTTATTCATACATGTGTATGAAACATACGTACGACTGTTGGCGGATGCGCGTCAA
>CALKUH010000051.1 GCA_937996795.1 uncultured Verrucomicrobiota bacterium
GCAGGCCGAGCCCGAGGGCAAGGGCCGCGAGGGACGGACGCGCGCGGGCGACCGGCAGGGCGGAGAGCGCGAGGCCGAGCACGCCCCAGAGCACCGGCACCGTGAGACCGTCGAACCGGACCGGGATGGCCAGCGCGAGGAACAATACGGCCACATGCAAATAGCACGTCGCCTCCGGCGCGGCATCGGCGCGCCGCAGGAGCGCGCGCGCGACGAACGCGTGGGCCACGGCGGCGAGGGCGAGCCACAGCCCGGCGCGTTCCGCGTCGCCCTGCGCGTCACACATCCAGAGCAACGCGACGGCCAGTCCGCCCGCCGCGCCGAAGAGGCGGAGGAGACCGAGTTCGCGCAAGCCCTGCGCCTGCGCGCGGCCCAGCGCGAGCAGGTGCAGCGCGACCACCTCCGCATAAATCCCGGCGACCAGCGCGAGGCCCGGCCACAGCGCGTGCGACGCGCGAACCTCCAGCCAGATGGCGACATGCATGGCGGCAAAGAGCGTGGCGAGGTTCGGCAGCAACGGCCAGTCGCGCCGGCGCACGAGCAGCAGGACGGGCACGTTCACGAGCAGCGCATACACCAGCGGGAAGACGCCCACGGGTGCGGTCGTTTTGACAAGCCACGGCGTGATAAACGCGCCGACCACGCCGAGGGTCGCGACGGCCTGGCTGTCGTACCGCCGCGCAAGCAGCAGGACCGCCACCGCCGCGCCGACGAGACCCGCGAGCGCGGTCCCGGGTCCGATGAGGGCGTACAGGCGGTGCGCCGCGAAGACGGTGAAATACAGCAGCGCGGAGCCCGCGCCGGTCAGCGCGCGCGCCAGCGCGACATGCGTCTCGCCCTTGCGGTGCATGACGTGGCCGAGCGCGAGCAGGACCAGCGAGGCGGCGAATCCGACCGCCACGCGCGCCACGGGACCCAGCAGGCCGTGCTGGATGGCGTAGCCGACGAAAAAGGCCACGGAAATGATGATCGCCGCCGCGCCGACAAAACTCGCGACCTTGCCGCCGAGCGTCACCTCCATGGTGGGCTTCGGCGCCGCCGGAAGCGGCGGGGGTGGCGGCGGAGCAACAGGACGCGGCTCCGGCTTAACCGCCTGCACCGGCGCGGGCTCGGGCACGACGACTGGTTTGGGCGGCGTCGCGGGCTCGGGTTGGGAGGGATGCGGCTGGCCGGTATCGACGGTGCGTATGTGGCGGCGCAGTTGATCGACCTCGTCAAGGGCGCGCGAGGCTTTGGCGAGGGCGACGGACGCGATGACGATCGGCCCCACGAAGATCACGAGCGCGATGAGAAATAGAAATTCCATGACCGGCCTCCACCGCGCATTGGAGCAGGTTGGCGGGTGCCGGGCAAGGAGCCGTTGGCTGGGGACCTACCCGCCCCACTCGAAATCAGCGGCAACGACGGTGTGATCGGAGGGCCGGGGCGCGGCGCGGGGCGCGAGGTCGATCCAGCAGGCCTGTGCGCGGGCGGCGAGCGGCGGTGTCGCGAGCAGGTAGTCGAGACGCCAGCCCTCCTTGCGCGCGGGGGTGAACGGCTTGCGATAATCGAAGAAGGAGTAGTGGCCGGGGCCCGGATGAAAGCGGCGGAAAAGGTCCTGGAATCCCCACGCCTTGCATTCCGCGAACGCGCGGCGCACGTCGGCGTGGTAGCAGACATGGTCCTCTCGTTCCTCCGGGTTGTTCACGTCGATCGGCTCCGCGGCCACGTTGAAGTCGCCGAGCCACAGCACGGCGTCATCCGGCGTAAACCGCGCGGCAAACCAGTGGCGCAGGCGCGCGTACCAGTCGACTTTGTAGCGGAACATCGGGTGGTCGATCGCGCGGCCCTGCGGGATGTAGGTGTTGACCAGATGCAGCGCGCCGAACCGCGCGTGCAGCAGGCGCGGCTCATCCGCGGGGCCGTCGTCGTTGAACCCGAAGGCCACGGCATCCGGCGCGCGCCGGGACAGCAGCGCGACGCCGTTGTAGGCCTTCATGCCGCGGAACGCGACGTGGTAGCCCGCGTCGCGCAGCGGGCCGGCCGGGAACAACTCGTCGACCACCTTGGTTTCCTGCAACGCGAGCAGGTCCGGCTGGTGCTGCGCCAGCCACGCGAGGACGAGGTCGAGGCGGGACCGGATCGAATTGCAGTTGTAAGTCGCGACGCGCATGGCCGACAGTGTACTGCATGCGGAATCGGTGAACAAACCGGCGCGCGCATGGTCAAAGAGAGCCGTCTGACACAAGGAGCATCATGCAAACGGAACATGCGCAGGCCCTGATCACGATTGCCGCAATGGCTGCATTTGCGGACGGACAGAAGAGCGAACAGGAGCGTGCGCGCTTCCGCGACATCGTCGCGCAACTGGGGGTCGACGGGCTCGACCCCTCCGCGATCGTGACGGGCGTCCTGCTGAAACGCGCGGATGTGGACGCCGCGTGCAAGGCGCTGGACACGCCGGAGCTGCGCGCGCTGGCGTATGAATTCGCCGTGTGCCTGTGCGACGCCGACGGCCCCGCCTCGGCGAACGAACAGGCGTTTCTCGCGGACCTGCGCCGACGTCTGCTGCTCGACAACGCACCGGCGGCCGCGGTGTTGCAGGAGGCGGAATCGCTGGCGGCGCTGCCGGTGACGGAAGCCGCGGCCACCCCGCCGCCGCTGCCGGCCGCGGCGGTCGAACCCGCCCGTGTCGTGGATCCGTCGCCGATGATCCTGAAATACGCGATCCTGTGCAGTTGCCTCGAATTGCTTCCGCAGGGCGTGGCGAACCTCGCGATCATGCCGTTGCAGATGAAAATGGTGTATCGCGTGGGGCGCGATCACGGGTTCCCGCTGGACAAGGGACACATCGTCGAACTGCTCGGGGTGCTTGGCGTGAGCGCGACCGGCCAGATGCTGGAGGGCGTCGCGCGCAAGTTTCTGGGGAAATTCGGCGGCGCGCTGGCCGGCGGCATCGGCAAGGCCGTCGCCCGCGGCGCGACCGGCGCGGCGCTCACGTTTGCCACGACCTATGCCCTCGGCCATGTGGCGCACCGCTATTACGGCGGCGGCCGCCGGCTCGACCGCACCGCGTTGCAGGGGCTGTTCGGCGAACTCAAGACCCAGGCGGCGTCGCTTTATCCGCGCTACGCGGACCAAATCCAGCAGCAGTCGACGCAGGTGAACGTGTCGTCGCTACTCAGCGGGCGCGGCCTGCCCTGACCGTCCCGCGTGGCGCCGCAGCAGCGCAGGGAACGTGCAGCTCGCGCAGCGCGAGCGGTCGTTCAGGCAGTAGTCGTGGAAGATCTGGATCAACCCCTGCTTGCGCACACCGGTGCGGTGAAGGCTGGCGGGATGGTGCGGACCGAACAGATTGTGCGCCGTCTGGCGGACGACCTGGTTATCCCCTTCAGGTGGGAGCGACGCGAGCAGGTCCGGCGCGAAGGGCTCCACGCTTCCATCCGCCGCGAGCAGCGGGATGACGAGATTGGTCACGATCAACTGGATGCGCTCCCCGCCGACGAGCGCGATGGGCGCACGGGCCACCGGCCCGCCCCACGCGAGGCGGCGGTCCCAATACGCATCGCCCGCGCGCGCGAGCTCCGCCTGCACCTCGCGCACCACGCGGGCCGCGCCCGCGCGATCCGGTGACGCCAGCCGCGCGAAGGCCGGGCGGCTCTTCGCGAACAGCGCGGCCGCGGCGGCAATCCGGCGGACGGGTTGGTTCGGTGGACGCAGGCCGGCGGTGCGCCAGGCCGACGCCTCCATCAAGCGGCCCGCCCATCGTTCGCGCTGCTTGAACCAGTGATCCCACAGCAGGCGCACATGGACGCGCGTCGGTTCGTCCCAGCGCGGCGCCAGCCGCTCGGGCAGCAGGCCCGCGACGCCGAGCAGGATGGCCTGCGCGAGGCGCGCATCGCCCGCGCACCGTTCCTGCAACTCCGCCACGGGCACGCGCGCGGCGAGCGCGCGGAACGCCAGCTTGTTGTGCTTGTAGCCGAAGGCCGCGAGCACCTCCTCATACACCAGTTGCGCCGCGCCCGCCTCCTCCCGGCGCAGCGCGAGGCGCACCGCCTTGCGCCGCAGCCGCTCCTGCCCCGCCGCATCGAGCACCTGCTGGCGCGCGTCCGGCGTCCACCCGCGCAGCACCTGCTGGCAGGGCGGCACCTCGGCGCGCGCGGCATACGGATAGGCGGCGACGTCAATGGTGTCGAACGAGAACGCGGACCGGGCCGCGAGCGGCGCGCGAAGCGCGAGTTGCACCGCGCCGCGCGGCAGCTCGCCCGACTCCAGCGCGCCGGCAAAAAAGGTCACATGCGCGCACACGCGCGCATAGCGCGGGTCGTCGCGGTGCCCGTGCGCGCGCCAGTCATTCGGATGGATGTGCACCTCGACATCGCCGCTGATGCGGCGGCGACCCGCGCCGATGCGCAGCGCCGCGCCGAGAAAATCCGGGCCGGCCTCAAGATTCCACACGCCGGGGTCCTCGACCTCCACCGCTTCCCCCTCGGACGTGACCAGCGCGGAGGGGCGCAGCGCGGGATCGAACCACACGCACTGCAGGTGGCGCTCGGTGTAGGGGAAGACGCGGAAGCGCGCGGACGACTCGCGCACGGCGCCCGTGGCGGCGGGCGCGCCGTACAGATGCGCCAGCGGGAAATACGCCTCCGGCGGGCGGGGGTTCACGGCGCCTCCACCTCCGCGATGCGATCCCTCGCGATGCGCACGATCGTCTCGTACATCGGCGGCTGGCCGGGTGTGTCAAAACGGGCGACGATGTCGCGGTAGAAATCGAGCGACTCCTTGCGCATGCCCGAGGTCCACAGCAGGTCGCCCGCCGAGCGCCACGCCTGGATCACCTCCCAGTCCTGGTCGGGGTAAAGGACGCCGACCTTGGCATACGTCGCAAGCGCCTCCTTCCGCTCGCCGCGCTCCGCGTGCAGGTTCGCGCGATACCGCAGCGCCATGGCCGCCCACGGTTGCGCATCGGGATAGAGTTCGCGCAGCAGGCGGAACCCCTGCACCGCCTGTTCGACCAGCTCCGCGCGAACCAGTTCGTTGGTGGCGTCGCCCGCCGCAATGACATACTCGCGCATGATCCGTTTGAATTCGTACTGCGCCTCCGCCTCCATCCGTTTTTCCGGCGGGCGTGTGGCGCAGGAGGCAAGGGCGAGGATCGAAAGAACCGCGAGCAAAAGGAAAGACTTCACAGCGTGACTCCTGCCGCGCAGCGTAGCGGATCACCGGGCGGGCATCAATCGCGCGACGCCGCAAGGCCCTTGCCACCGCGGCGGCGCTCGGCTATGCATGCGCGCCATGTCGAGGCAAGCCACCACCCCCATCGCGCGCGTCTGCGGCGGCGTCTTGCTGGGCGCCGTCCTCGCCCTCGGCGCGCCCGGCGCGCTGCGCGCGGAATCGCCGGAACCGGTGCGCCCGTCGGAACCGCGGCGCGAACGCCCGATCCTGGATACGCTCGACGACTACCACGACTACATCAGCAGCCGCGTCCTCGGTTTCGGCGCGGGCATGGATGGATGGCTCTCGAAACGTCTTCGCGACCCGAAGGAGCGCGCCGACCCGCCCCCGGCGCCGCCGGTGTATGACCGGAACAACATGGACGAGATCGAAGCGTCGCGCCTGATCCTCTCGCCGATCGTCACGTTCCGCGATGGCGACGGGCTTCGGGTCGGCATGCAGTCGCGCGGCAAACTCCATTTGCCGCAGGTCTCCGAGCGGCTGGACCTGATTTTCGACAGCGATGACGGTGAAAGCCGGACCACCCCCGGCCTCGCCGACGTGAACGACGTCGGCTTCCGCGAAGGACCCAGCGGCTCGGCCAAACTGCGGCTGCGCCTGTACGACGACCTCAAGTTCCGGTCCAGCGTGGAGGCCGGGCTCAAATTCAAACCCGAGCCGGTGCCGCGCCTCGGCGTCCGGCTGCGCCTCTCCGCCCACCGCGACTCGTTCACCGCGCGCTGGACACAAACGTTCTTCTGGGAAACCGAGGACGGCTTCGGCCAGCGCTCCGTGATCGACCTGGACCAGGGCGAGCCGGGCCGCTACCTCCGCCGCCTCAGCACCAGCATCCTGTGGAGCGAGGGCAGCGATGGCGTGCGCGGGGGACAGACCCTGCAACTGTACAAATACCTGAGCGCGCGGCGCGTGCTGGGCGTGAAATTTGGCGTCGATGGACCGCTGGAGCCCAGCGCGCATGTGGAGACCTACAGCGTGCGCGCACTGTGGCGGCAGCGCCTGCACCGCGAGTGGCTGTTCATCGAAATCGAACCCGGCGTCGAGTGGCCGCGTGAACGCGACTACGACACGACCCCGCTCGTCCGCGTAAAACTGGACATCATCTTCGGCGACTGGGACGAGCGGAAGGGGCGGAAAAAATGACCCCGTTCAGCGCGTGCGTTTGAGCGCGGTGGCGAAGACGTCGTAGCGCTTCTTCAACAACTCATGCTCGCGCGTCAACGAGGCGAGCTGGCGCTGCACGTCGGTGCGGGCCGACTCCGCCGCGCGCAGCGCCTGTTCCAGCTCGTGAACCCGGTCGGGCGGCGCGTCGCCGGATGAGGATTCGAGCCGGCGCTTCAATTCGGCGGCTTCCGCGGCGGACTGCTCCGCCTTTTTGCGCATGTCCAGCATGCTGCGGGTCAACGCCTCGTGGTCGCGCGTGACGCGCTCCAGCTCGGCCTTCTGCTCGGCGCTCGACGCGAGCACGACATTCAATCGCTGGCGCAGGTCCGCGGCCTCGCGCGAAACCGTATCCCGTTCGCCGCGAAGCGCGTCGGCCTCCCGCGCGCGTTCGTTCCGCTCATTTTCCACACGCACATACCGCGCCTGCGCGTCGTCCGACGGTGCCGCCAATTCCTCCACGCGCGCCTGCAGCCGCTTCTGGTCGTTCTCCGCCTGCTGGCGATGGCGGCGCTCCGCGGCCAGTTGCTCGAGCAGTTGCGCGCGCTCCGCCTCCCAGTCGCCCGGGGCGGAGGATTTCGATTGCAACGCCTCGCTCGCCGCGGACGCCTGTTCGGCCCGGGTGCGCGCTTCCGCCAGGTCTCGCTCCAGCGCGACGATGCGGCGCTCCGCTTCGGCCGCGCGCGTTTCCTGTTCAGCCTGCGCGGCGCGCGCCGCCCGCAGCTCCGTCGCGGACGCGCCGGCGGACTGTTGGGTGGTTTCGTATTCCCGGGTCACTTGATCCGCCCGGGCACGCGCTTCGGCAAGGGCCTGTTCGAGCTGGCGGCTCTTCTGCTCCTCCGCGGACAGCGCTTCACGCAGCCGCGCCACTTCACCGGACAGGCCGTCGCCCGATTGGCGCGCGGCGTCCAGCTTCGCGCGCAGGTCCGCGACTTCGCGCCGGGCCTCTTCACGCGCGCTCGCGAGGGCCGACTCGGCCTGGGCGGCGCGCAGTTCCACTTCGCGGCGCGCCTGTTCAAGGGCCTGCGCCCGTTCCGCGCCGGAGGCGGCATCGCCCGCGAGGCGCTTGACCTCCTTGTCCAGCTCCTCCACGCGCGCTTCCGCGGCCGCGCGGCGCTCCCGCGCCTCCAGCAGGTCGCGCTGCAATCCGGCCATCGCGTCGGCCTGCTGTTTCAGCGACTGTTGCGCCTCGCGCTGGGAGCGGCGCGCATCTTCGAGCTTCTCCTGGAGCGAGCCGGCCTTCAGCTCCAGTTCCTTCCGCTGCGACTCCAGCGCGGATTTCAGCGAGGCCTCGGACGCCTCGAGTTCGGCCATGCGGCCGCGCGCGGCTTCAACCGCGGCGCGGGCCTGCGCCGTTTCGTCGTTCGCCGCCTGAAGGGCCTCGGCGCCCTGCCGCTCGCGCTGTTTCAGCACTTCGTCGAGCGTGCGGGCCTTCGCCTCGGCGTCCGCCGCGCGCTGCTGCGCCTCCTTCACCTGCTGGCGGCACGCCGTCCACTCCTCATTCGCACGCGACGCCGCCTGCTCGGCGAGTTCAAGTTTCGAGGACCATTCCGCGGACTGCTGCGTGTGCTGGCGGCGGACCCGGGCGAGCTCCTCCTCGAGCTGCTCCGCCTGCGCGCGACCCGCATGCTCCCGCTCGTGAAGCGCGTGCTCCGCCGCCGACGCGCGCTGCTGCGCCTCCTGCACCTGTTCCTGGAGCCGGGCCAGCAAGCCGGCCGCCATCTCCGCGGCCTTGAGCTGGGCCTGCACCGATTCCACCTGGCGTACCGCGCGCTCGCGCGCCCGCTCGCTCGCGTCGAGTTGCGCGCGCAGGGCGTCGGGATCATCACCCGCGCCGGATGGCGCGAGCGGAGTGGCGGCGGCGCGGATCGATTCCAACTCCTGATTCAGCGCCGCGGCGGCGGACTCGGCGGCCCGTCGCGCGGTCGCAGCCTCCGAAACCTCGCGGCGGACGCGCTCCAACGCCGCCTGTGCTTCGCTCAATGCGGACGCGCGGGATTCCGCCTCCTGGCGCGCGGCATCGCGTTCGGCCTCCGCTTTTCGGAGCGCTGGCGCAAGGTCCGGAGGCGCCGGCACGGCGCGGGCCTGATCCAAGTCCGCCTGCAACGCCGCAACCTGTTTGCGCGCCGCTTCCACTTCGCCGCGCAGGCGCAACAGCTCCGGGGCCGGCGCGGAGGGCGCGGGCCGGGCCGCCTGTTCCTTCGCCTTCGCCAGCTCCGCGCGGACGCGCGACAACTCGGCCTCCTGCGCCTTCAGCGATTCCTCCGCGGCGCGCCTCGCGTCGAGCGCCTCCTTCAACTGTTTCTCCAGGATCCCCGCATCAGGCGGCGGCGGCGGCGCGGCGGGCGCAGGCAGCGGCGGCGCCTGGCCGACGAGGTGCGCGATCTCCGCGTCGGTCAGCTTCGGCGGCGACGCGGACGCCGGTTTCTCGGCGGACGGCGCAGCGGCGGGCGTATCCGCCGGAATCGCGGGCAGCGTGATCGTCTTCTTGCAGTGCGGGCAGCTCACGGATCGTCCCGCGTCGCCCCGCTCCATGCGCAACTTGCCCTGGCACTCCGGGCAAAACACCTTGTACTGGCTGCTGCCCGGCGCCACGGGTACGGGATGATGCACCGACGCCACCGCCTGGCCGGACGCCGCCGGGATCTGGAGGCGCTCGCGGCAGCGCGGGCAGTTGATAAAAAAGCCCGCCGCCGCCGAATCAATTTTCAGTTTGTTCCCGCACGCAGGGCAATTGAAGGCGATGTCCGCCATACGAAAATCCTCAATCGCGGAAACATACCCGCCACCCACGCCCGTTCCAAGTGACAAGTTCCCGGAAAGGGACGTGGGCCTGTGTTCTTCCCTCGTCACGCGCACGCGTCCCTCGCCCTCCCCATCCCGCCGCTTGCAGTGCGCGGATGTTCTTCCTATGGTTGGTCGCATGAGCGGGGGCGCATCAGGGAAATCGTTTTCCATCCGCGAGCTGGCGCAGCAGACGGGCGTGGAGGAGAGCAAAATCCGGTTTTTTGAACGGATGTTCCCCGAGTATTTCGAGACGCCCGGCGCGGCCCTCTCGGCGCGGCCGTTCACGGAACGCCACGCGGCCCTGCTGCGCGACATCGCCGCGCTGCTGCCCCGGCACAAGAACAACCTGAGCGCGGTGCGCGCCGAGCTGCAGCAACGCCACGCCGCGCCCGCGCGGCCCGTGCGCATCATCACCGTCACCAGCGGCAAGGGCGGCGTGGGCAAGACCACGGTGTCGATCAACCTCGCGCTCGCCCTCGCGCAAAGCGGCGCGCGCACGGTGCTGTTCGACGCGGACCTCGGCCTCGCGAACGTTCACGTCCTCGCCGGCCTGCGCCCGCGCGCGACCCTGGTCGAACTGCTGCAGGGCGAGGCGTCGATCGACGAACTGCTCCACGACGGACCCGGCGGAATCAAGGTCGTCTGCGGGGGCAGCGGCATCAGCGGGCTGGCGGACCTGAAGCAGGATTTCGTTCAGTTCCTCGGCCGCGAGATCCAGCGCATGGGCCGGCAGGCCGACGTCGTGGTCGTGGACACGGCGGCGGGCCTCACCGCGTCCGTCCTGCAGTTCGTCAAACTCGCCGACGAGATCGTGGTCGTCGCGACACCGAACCCGGCGTCGATGCTGGACGCCTACAGCATGATCAAGGTCGCGCGCCAGGAGAAGGCGCCGGGCCGCATCGGCCTGCTGGTCAACCAGGCGGCCGACCCGAAACAGGCGGCCCATGTGAAGGACCGCATCTGCACCTGCGCGGAACAATTCCTCGGCTTCACGCTGCACGCGCACGGGCACCTGACGCGCGATGCGGAGCTCGAACTCTCCGCGCACCGGCGCGAACCCTATCTGCTGACGCATCCCGACACCGGCAACGCCCACTCGCTGCGCGCGCTCGCCGCGCACCTGCGCGCCACGCCGCCACCCGCCGCCACGCCGCCCCTCGCCGCCACGCCGCCCCTCGCCGCCGCACCCGCATGAATGGAGAACCGTCATGAACGAACCCGAACCGATTTTCTCCGTCTTCCCCGATCATGACACGCCCCCGCCCGCGCTCGCCGATCTCGCGCCGGCCCACGGCGACACCTTCACGCCGGATGCCGGGCTGCTCGGCGCGGAGGATTTCCTCTCGTTCTACGGCCTCAGCGAACTGCCGTTCTCCGACGCGGTGAACCCGAAATACTTCTATAAAACGGACGGCCACGACGAGGCGCTGATCCGCCTGATGCTCGCGGTGCGGCACGACCTCTCGCTCGGCCTCGTCACCGGACCGAGCGGGTCGGGCAAGACGCTGCTCTCGCAGATGCTCCTGCAGAACCTGGACCCGGCGAAGGTGGAGCCCGCGCTGATCCTCGTGTCGCCCGGCATGAGCAAGACCGCGCTGCTCAAGGCCCTGATGGGCGAGCTGGAACTCCCCGTGCCCGAGGGCCTGTTCGTCAGCGCGCAGGAACTGCTCTCGCGCATCCAGGACCGCGTCATCGAACTGCATCGCGAGGGCCGCAAGCTGGTCGTGCTCATCGACGAGTGCCATTTCCTCGCGCCGGACAGCCTTCACATGATCCGCACGCTCAGCAACATCGAGACGGCGGAGCAAAAACTCGTGACGATCCTGCTCTTCGGCGAGGACCGGTTCCTCAAACGGCTCGAACACCCGAGCTACGAATCCCTGCGCAACCGCATGTACCTGCGCAGCGACCTCAAGCCCCTCACCGCCGCGGATACGGAGCAGTTCGTGAAGTACCGGCTGATGCTCGCGGGCCGGCTCGACGACCTGTTCACGCCGGAGGCGTTCGCCGCGCTGCACGAAGCAAGCGGCGGGATCGGACGCCGGATCAACAAGCTGTGCACCCTCGCCCTGCTCGAGGGGTTCGTGAAACAGGCCCCCGTCATCACCGATGAACTGGTGCGCGCCGCGGCCGAACGCGCCTGACGCCATGCCCCACAGCCGCGCCCAGCTCCGCCGGGTCCACACACGCGTGGAGAAACAGCCGCGCGGGAACGTTCCGGCGCCGACGCACGCGAACGACGAGGCCGACGCGCTGTTTCAACCAGCGACCGGCCTTGAAGCGGCGCCGGCGAAGGACACGGCGCACCGGCCCCGCGACCCCGACTCAGGCGCGCAGCTTCCCGGCAACTGACACCAGGTTCGCGACGAGCGCGGCGAGGGATTGCTGGCGGGCGGCGTCCTTCAACGAACCATCCTCATTAAAGGCCTGGTGCGCGGCCGGGATCGCAAGCTGGTCGGGCAGGACGATCATGCCCAGATAGGCCAGCAGGGCGCGGAGATGGACCAGTCCGCGCGCGCCGCCAAACGGGCCCGGCGACGCGCTGACCAGCAGCGCCACCTTGCCGCGGAAACTCTGCATCGGCGTCTCGCCCTCCCGCTTGCGCGAGGCCCAATCCAGCGCGTTCTTCAGCAACGCGGAATAGGTGTTGTTGTGTTCGGGCGACGCGAGGATGACGCCGTCGCTCGCCTTCAGCAGCGCCTTGAACGCCTTCGCGTTCGGATGCTCGCCCTCGCGGGCTTCGAGGTCCTCGTCAAACAGCGGCATCGGCAGGTCGCGCAGGTCGAGGAACGTCACCTCGGCCCCCGCCTGTCGCGCGGCATCCGCCGCAAGGCGCGCGAGTTTCTTGTTGTAGGACCCTTCGCGGGCGCTGCCGGCGAAGACGAGGATACGGGGTGCGGACATGGGCGGTTCTCCTTGGTGATCCGGTCAGGGGTTCGGTTCAGACAACAAACGGTCCAGCTCGCCCGACTGGATCATGGGCTCCAGCGTGCGCCAGCCGGGGATGTGGCGGCCGTTGATAAAAATCTGCGGGACGAAATCCACGCGCCGGCCGCACCGCTCGTACATCGCGCGGGTGTTCTCCGAATCGACGAATGCGTCCGCCTGCGCGTCCCAGTGGACCTCGCGCGCGTGGAAGGCGAGCCCGCGCCCGCGGAAATAATCCATCGCCTTGTGGCAAAGGCCGCAGACCTGCGCGTAGAAAATCTCGATGCGTGGCGTCGTTGACATGCGAAACCCATACGCCGGAATCCGCGCAATTTCCACCCGCAATCGCGCGGCCGCCGCGGTGTCCCCTATTCGCGCTCCAGCAAGAGCATGCGGCTGAAGCCCGGGTGATAGTGGTGGGGGCGCGGCTGGCTGCCCGGGATGCCCTGCACCATGAGGTCAAAACCCGGCGCGCGCAGGAGTTCCTTCCCGTCCATATCCGTCACGCGATAGACGCGGTCCGGCTGGAGGCCGCGCAGGGGCGGCGGGAGCGGGCGCTGGCCAATCAGCGTCTGCTGGATCGCAAACGCATACACCGAGGCCGACCCGTCCGCGGCCACATACTGCCAGATCGAGCGGCCACGTTCCTCCAGCCGCTCCAGGCGGTACAGGTCGCCGTCCTGCACGATGGCCCGCACGCGCTTGTAGAACGCAATGTGGCGGCGGTATTCGGCCAGCTCGTCGTCGGACAACGCGCGCAGGTTGGACCCGATGCCCAGCACGCCGCGCATCGCCACATGGAAGCGCAGCGACAGTTCGGCGCGCAGGCCGGTCTGGTGATTGCGGTCGTGCGTGACCCAGCTCTCCATCGTGCGGGCGGGATAGGCCAGCGAATAGCCCTCCTGGATGCGCAGGCGGTCCCACGCATCGGTGTTGTCGCTGACCCACGCCTGGTCGGCGCGCGCGAGGACGCCGAGGTCGATCCGCGCGCCGCCGGCGGAACAGCTCTGCACGGAAAGGCCCGGGTACCGCGCGCGCAGGCGGTCGATCAGCCCATAGTACCCCGCGACGTGCCGCATCCAGATGTCGCGGCCCGCGACCGAACCCGGCTCGGAAACCATGCGGTTGAAATCCCACTTGAAGAAGTCGATCCGATAGCGCGCCAGCAGCGCGTCGAGCGCGCGATAAATGTGCTCCACGACCTCGGGCCGCCCGAAATCCAGGTTCAACTGGTTGCGGAATTCCGTGCGCGGGCGTCCCGGGAAATGCAGCACCCAGTCGGGATGCGCGCGATACAGGTCGGAGTCCCGGTTCACCATCTCCGGCTCGACCCACAAGCCGAACTGCATGCCGAGCCGGTGCACCTCGTCGATCAGCGGCTCCAGTCCGCGCGGGAACACATCGGGACTCACCGTCCAGTCACCGAGCCCGGCGCGATCATTGCGGCGCGCCCCGAACCAGCCGTCATCCAGGCAAAACAGTTCCACGCCCACCGACGCGGCCCGGCGCGCGAGCTCGATCTGGCCCTCTTCCGAGAGATCGAAATACGTCGCCTCCCAGCCGTTGTAGAGCACGGGGCGCAGCGGCTGTCCGGGCATGTCCACCAGCACGCGCTCGCGCGTGAACCGGTGCAGGCGCCGGCTCGCGCCGCCCCACCCGGCCTCGCTCACGCCGATCACCAGCGCGGGCGTCGCGTGGCGGCCGCCGGGCGGCAGCGTCAGCGAGAAGTCGTGCGGATTGCAGCCCGCGTGCACACGCACCGGCAGCGAAGCCAGCTGCTCGAACGTGAGCCGCCAGCTCCCGCTGTACGCGAGCGCGCCGAAATAGACCGTCCCGCTTTCCTCCCACGCCTGCCCCGGCGCATTCATCAGGAAGAACGGATTCGCCTGGCAGCCCGTTTGCAGCGAACGCTGCTCGATGACCGTGCACCCGATCGGAAGCTGCATGCGGCGCGGCGTGAACTCGCGCGCCCACGCGCCATCCACATGCGTCAGCTCGATGACACCCGTCGGCAGGTTCACCGTCGCCGACCCGCACGCCTCCACGCGCACCGGCGCGTCGCCCTCGTTCACCAGCTCGCACCAGCGCTCGATGATGTCGTGCTCGGGCGTCAGCCGGTAATACAGGTTCACGACGAACGGGTACAGGCTGTCGCGCAGCGTCACGCGCAGGGTCTCGCGCGGACTCGCGTCGCGCACCGGCAATCCGTGTGCCGGCGCGAACCCGGGCTGCGCATCGTTCAGGATCGCGTGCCCCGCATAGCGCAGCCGCACATCGCGAACGGGCAGATGCGCCGCCTCCCCCGGCTCAAGCGGGCGCGCGAGGACCGGGAACTCCAGCTTCAGCGCGACCTCGTGCACGCTCGCATCGCCGAACGCCACCAGCTCATCCGGGCGCGTGTCGTAATCGAACGTGATGTCGTGGTTCTCGCGCTCGATCCCGGCGGTCAGCCCGGGTCCGGCCTCGGCCCCCTCCGGCACGGGCCCCCACGCGACGTGCACCAGCGCCCCCGCGCTGTTTACCTGAAAGGCATACAAACTGCGCCGGCCCATCAACGAAAACCGGCGCCCCGTCGGATCAATGCGAATGCTCATGGTGTGTAGCGTTCTTCCCGTGTGGCGGACATGAGGAAAGCAGTCGCGCCCGTTCGTATCTTAACGCCCCCCCAAAGTCCATCACCGCCCACCCGGCTGAAGCATCCGAAGCGCCAAGCCGCGCCACACACGGCCAACCTTTACCACCCGGTCGCCAGATGGCAGGCTGCTCGCAGGATTCAACGGGTCACCGGTGCGAGCGGACATCCTCACATCGCTGTCGGGCGTAGCCTGGAATGAGGCCCATGCAGGACGTGCACCCGGATGGTACGGAGATGTACCGGTAAACCTCATCGGGAAACGCAAGTACATCATTCGACTTGCCGCGCCCCCGGAACACTCTTCATAGTCACTCCGCGAGAACGATGCTCCCTACTATCCCGCCGTTTGGGATGATAGCAAGAAGCGTTTTTACGCAACTCGCTGCAAATCAAGGCGACCTTTTGGAGGCGGCAGGATAGTCGGAAACCGACTAATCACTTGTTCGCGAAAAGAAGCACATGAAGCTACCCGTCATTAGAGGCACAATAAAACGCCGGATACTGGTCAATTACCGAGTTGATCCGCAGGTCATTCAACGGGTGCTTCCACAAACCTTCAGACCGAAACTACACAACGGGTATGCTATAGCCGGGATTTGCCTCATCCGTCTTGAAGATATCAGACCCCGCTTCATTCCCCGAGTTATGGGCATCAGCAGCGAAAATGCCGCACATCGAATCGCCGTCACATGGACCGACCCGACCGACTCCTTGCGTGAGGGAGTTTTTATACCCCGGCGAGATACCAGCAATCTTTTAAACCATGTTGCGGGTGGACGCATATTTCCAGGAGAACACAATCTCGCTAAATTTGAGGTTCGCTCGACACTCGACACCATTGATTTCAGTATGCGTTCGAAAGACGGTCAAGTTCATATACGTTTCCGTGCAACAAGGGCGAGTTGCCTTCCGACATCCTCGTCATTTAACTCAGTCGAAGAAGCATCGCACTTCTTTGAACCCGGTTCTCTTGGCTATTCAGTTACTAAGGAAGCAGACAGGCTGGACGGCATTATTCTGAGTACGAAGAATTGGCATGTCGAACCCGTCAACTTAGAGGATATTCATTCCAGCTACTTCGCGAATGAGAATATATTTCCTAAAGGAAGTGCTGACTTTGACTGTGCCCTCTTGATGGAAAATATTGATCACGAATGGCACACAGCAGAAAATTTATACACTTGAAAGGCGCGAACATATGCCTCCAGCGGGACGCGGCCAAGGCGCCGCGCCCCTGAGGCTTGTCGTTGGCCAGCGAGATGAAGTACAAATCACAAGCCAGATAATGGGGTCAGTCCGCACACTGTTTCAACTCGAGCCGCCACCTGCTCGGCACATCCGCTCAAACAACTGAAAATCGACCTGATTAATATTGGTGAATCATGAAAGTTTATACCTACTCGCAAGCCAGACAGAAGCTTGCCGAAGTGCTCGATATTGCCAAGCGCGAGGAAGTCCGCATCAAAAGGAGGACGGGTGATTTCTACTCTGTTCGTTATCGGAAAGAGAGCGATTCACCATTTGATATCGACGCGATAAAAACCAAAGCAACAACAGCGGACATTCTTGAGGCTATTGCTTCGGGGCGGGCCAGATGAGGGGACGAATGACAACGCGGGCACGCCCCACGTTGTCATTCGCGCGCAAGCGTGCTCCCGCGCCAAATTGGCCCGAGAACCATTGACAATGGGCTGATTACAATGTATTCATATTGAAGCAATACGAATACAGGAGCAAAGCATGTCTAAAACCGTCACCATGCGCCTGGATGAAGAGGCCTATCGACTGTTTCGCACCTATGCCGAACGCGATAATCGCCCCCTGTCCAATTTTATCGAGACCGCCGCCAAGCGCTTTATCGCCGACAATGAACTGGCCGACCCCTACGAAATGGCCGAGATCCGCCAAAATACAGCGCTAAACGCCAGCCTTAAGCGCGGGGTCAAGGACGCAAAGAGCGGGAGGGGCGGCTTTGTCTGAATACCGGATATTCGAAACCGATGAATTCAGGAAGAGCAACAAGCGGCTGGCCCAAAAGAGGGGACGATCACTCGACAAGAAACTGACGGAGTACGTCTACCCTCAGTTACGCCAGGAGCCGCACTACGGACCGAATATCAAACGGCTGCAGGGATATGACCCGCTTACATGGCGTTACCGGGTCGGAGATTATCGGATCTTCTACCTCATTGATGAGGAGGAGAAGATTGTCTTCATGCTTGCCGTTGACGACAGAAAAGAAGCGTACCGATAACCGGGCCAACCTGCGCTGCATCTTCCCGCCCCCTTGCTTGACTCGACCCTGAAGCCGCCGATAATGCGGGGTTTGGGGTGTGGCGTATTGATGAACAAAATGGCTTTAGTGGTGGCGTTGGCGGCGGGTCTGGCGACCTGGGCGCCGGCGAGCGTGAACCGGCGGACGCCGGTGGTGGAGGCGGTGGAGAAGGCGCTGCCGTCGGTGGTCAACATCGGCACGGAGCGCATGGTGAAGGTGGTCTATCGCGACCCGCTCTACAACCTGCGCAGCCTCGCGCAGAGCGGGCTGATCCCGAACGAATTGTTCCCGCCGCCGCTGGTGCGCGAGCGCAAGCAGCAGTCGCTCGGGTCGGGCGTCGTGGTGGATGAGGACGGCTACATCCTGACGAATTACCACGTGATCGAACAGGCGTCGCGCATCCAGGTCGGCGTGGACGGCGAGACGGTGTATGACGCGATCCTGCTGGCGGGCGACCCGCTGAACGACCTCGCGCTGCTGAAGATTGAGCCGGGCCACGCGCTGCGCGCCATCGCGTTCGCCGAGGATGACGACCTGATGCTCGGGGAGACGGTGCTCGCGCTGGGCAACCCGTTCGGGTTCTCGCAGACCGTCACCGTCGGCGTGCTGTCCGGCATCAACCGCGAGGCGACGTACCGCAACCGCGTCGTGTACCGCGACATCCTGCAGACCGACGCGGCGGTGAACTACGGCAGCTCCGGCGGCCCACTGGTCAACCTCGACGGCGAGATGATCGGCCTCAATGTGCAGGTGCTGCACGACGCGCAGAACATCGGCTTCGCCCTCCCGATCAAACGCGTGCGGGCGCTGCTCGGCGGGTGGATGGCGCCGCGCACGCTGCGGCACGGCTGGCTCGGTTTTGAACTTTTGCCGACGAACAACGTCTTAACCATCGCCGCGGTGCAGCCGGACAGCGACGCCGCGAAGGCGGGCCTGAAGCCCGGCGGCGAGGTGGTGGCGATCGACGGGGCGCCCGTGACGGACGCGCTGTCGTTTTATCGCGCGCTGATCAAGAAGCCGCTCGGCGCGACGGCGACCGTGCGGGTGCGCGACGGCGGCGCCGAACGCGACGTGGCGCTGGCCGTGGCGCCGCTGCCGCTGCGCTCGGGCGGCCAGATGGCGCGCGAGCTGCTCGGCCTGGTGCTGTCGGCGCAGACGCCGGAACAGGCGGTCCGCGCGGGGTTCCAGCACGGGCTCGGCATCGAGGGCGTGCTCGCGGGCGGCGCGGCGGCGGCGTCCGGGATGAAACCCGGCCTGCTGCTGACGCGGATCAACGACGTGGAAATCCGCGGGCCGGAGGACGTCGCGACGGCGCTGGAGCAGGTGCGCCCCGGCTCGTTCGTGAAGCTCCGCCTCGTGCGGCTCGACGAGCGGCCGGATTTCATCGTGGCGGAAGTGACGTATTGGGATATACAGACGCGCTGACCGATGATTGAAGTCTCCCATCTGACCAAGCAGTACCCCGGCCGCGTGGCGGTGGACGACGTGTCGTTCACCGTGAACCCCGGCGAGATCGTCGGCTTCCTCGGCCCGAACGGCGCGGGGAAATCGACGACCATGCGCATCCTGTCGGGCTACCTGCCCGCGACCGGCGGCACGGTGCGCGTCGCCGGGCACGACGTGGCGGCGGCGCCGCTGGAGGTGCGCCGCCACATCGGGTACCTGCCGGAAAGCTGCCCGCTGTATGGCGAAATGCGCGTGGATGAATACCTGCGCTTCCGCGCCCGCCTGAAGGGCGTGCCGCGCGGCAAGCTGAAGACGCGCCTCGCGGCGGTCAAGGAACAGTGCGCGATCACCGACGTCGGCCACCGCATCATCGGCCAACTTTCGAAGGGCTACCGCCAGCGCGTCGGCCTCGCGGAAAGCCTCGTGCATGAACCGGACCTGCTGATCCTCGACGAGCCGACAATCGGCCTCGACCCGCATCAGATCCGCCTGGTCCGCGCGCTGATCACGAGCCTCGCCGAGCGCCACACGATCCTGCTTTCGACGCACATCCTTTCGGAAGTGGAGATGACGTGCCGCCGCGTGCTGATCATCAACAAGGGCCGCATCGTCGCCTCCGACACGCCGGACCGGCTGCGCCGCCGGATGGAGGGCGAGGCGGTGCTGGCCGCGGAGCTGCGCGGGCCCCGCGCGGAGATCGAGTCCGCGCTGCGCGCGCTGCCCGGCATCGCCGAGGTCGCCGCCGAGGGCGGCGATCCGTGGGGCCGCTACACGGTGCGCGCCGCGCGCGAACC
>CALKUH010000052.1 GCA_937996795.1 uncultured Verrucomicrobiota bacterium
CGACGGCGCATCGCCGCCGCCGCGCACGCGGACGACGATCCGCGGCGCGCCGGCCTGGACCGGCCACGCGGACCCGCCCGACACCACATCCACCCGCAGCGGCGACGCATCATCCACCGCGCCGCGCGCGGGCGCGGACCGCACGACCTGTTCAATCAGCGCGACGCCTCCGGGCGACGCGTTCCAGCCCTGGAAATGACGCCCGCTCGGCAACACGGCGAGGTGAAGAAACCGGCCCGCGCCTCGTGCGGCTTCCGTCAACACAGGCGCGCCGTCGCCGTCCTCGAGCAGCACCGACGCCCCGCTCGCCGCCGCGGGCCAGCGCTGCACGGCAAGCGGTCCGAAATCCAGTTCCGCGGGCAGTGAAGCGGCCCACGTGTTCGCAGGCGCCGCGCGCTTTGCGAGGCCGGAGCGGGCCGTTGGCTCGGCGGCATCCGCCGGTCCAACCTGAAGCACAACGCCGCCCGCCGCCATGAACCCGTCGAGCAGTCGGCGCTCCGTCTCGCGCATGAGCGGGGTATCCACCACAACGGCGACATCCGTCGAGCGCGGCAGCGCGGGCATTGAGTCGTCGGCCGGCACACCCACCACCTGCGCCTCCAGGCCGCGCTCGCGCAACGCGCGCGCGAGCCCTTCAATCTGGTCGGCGTACAGCGAAAGGCCGCCCGGCGCGAGATCGCCCCCGTCTTCAAAAAAGAGCACCGACACGCGGGCCACGGCGGACGAGGGCGCGGGCGTGGGCGCGGAAGCAGATTCGGGCGCGCGGCGTTTGCAGCCGGGTCCCAGCAGCGCGGCGAAAAGGATGGTCGCTAGAAGGGCCTGCTTCATGTCAGCTCCCCATTCGCGGACACGTTCAGCGGCGCGGCACCGGCTGGTTCAGCGGAGCGCTTTGCCCCTGTGCGGGTGGCGGCTCCGCCGGCGCGGGCGCGGGCGCCGGCTGCGGCGCCGGTTCGGGCGCGGGTTCGGGTTCCGGCGTCAACTCGACCACGCGCCGCGTCGTGACGTCCGGTTCGGAATCGTCCTTCTTTGCGCCGCCGGGAAACAAATCGCGCACCAGCGCGGGCGTTTCGACGGTCTCGCGGTCCTTCATCAACTGCTCGATCTGCTCTTTCGTCAGGCGCGGCAGTTCGCTGTCGGACCAACCCTTGTGCCAGCGGGTGTTGGAGGACTGCGACTCGGAGTGGAGCCGCACGGTTTCCTGGCGCGCCTCCTCGGGCGTCATCAACACATAGGGCGTGATCAGGACGAGCAGCTCCGTGCGCGCCTCGTCGCGGGTGTCCGAGCGGAAGAAGGCGCCGAGCAGCGGGATGTCGCCCAGCAGCGGGACCTTCGTGCGCGTGCGCGACTTGTCGGTGCTGACGAGGCCACCCAGCACGATGGTGTTGCGGCTCTGCACGGCGATCTGCGCGTTGATCTCGCGCTTCGTGATGATCGGCACGCGGTTCCCGTTGATCAGCTCGAAGCCGCCGACGTTGTCCGCCTTCTGCGCGATCTCCATCACGACGTACCGCTGCGGGTTGATGCGCGGCGTCACGGCGAGGTCGATGCCGATGCTGCGGTACTCAAAGTTCTGCGTCTGAGTACCGGTGTCCGTCGTGCTCGTCGAGGTCACGACCGGGCGCTCCTCGCCGATGTTGATCTTGGCCTCGGTGTTGTCCGTCGTCAGCACGACCGGCGTGGACAGGATGCGCGCGTCGCGCGAGCTCGCGGCGAGGCGGATGATCGCGTCGAGGTTCAGGTCGAAGAACGTGAGGTAATACGTCAGCGCGCCGGAACTCAGCGCGGCGTTGCCGTCGGCCTGCGTGAGCAGGCTGTTGCCAGCGCGGAAGCTCGGATCGCCGTTCATCGCCGAGCCGCCACCGAACGAGTACACGGGCTGGCGCACGGCCAGCGCGCCGCGCGGACCCCGCTGCTCCTCCTGGTAGGCGGTGACGGACCGCTGCAGCCAGTCCACGCCCGACTCGATGCCCTTGCCGAGGTTGATCTCAAGGATGACCGTCTCGATGAGCACCTGCGCGAGCATGATGTCGAGGCTGTCGATCACCTCCAGCAGCGCGTCGAGGTCGCTCTTGCGGCCCATCAGCAGCAGCGAATTGGTGCGCTGGTCGGCGAGGATCTTCGTGTCGGCCGAGAGGCGTCCGAACGCGCCCGTCGCCTCCTCGCCCGCGGCGGCGGCCTGCGCGGCGCGCTGCTCGACGCGGCGCTGGACGAAGTCGCGCAGGGCCTGGCTCCGGCTGTCCTCGCCCTCGGCGGGCGCGGCGCCACCCGTGCCCGCGGGCGCGCCTTCGCCCTTCTCCTGGGCGGCGGCGCCGATGAACTCGTTCAGGATGCCGGCGATCTCGTCGGCCTTGGCGTATTCCAGCGCCACCACGCGCACCGCGATGGCGGGGTCCACCGCCCGGTCGAGCACGTTGACGATCTTGTCGAAGAACACGAAGTTCTCGGCGCGCGAGATGACGAACAGGATGTTCGTGCGCTCGTCGGCGATGATCTTGACCTTGCCCGCGATGAGCCCGCGCTCCGCCGCGGCGGCGGCTGCGGCGGTGGCCGCGGCATCCGCGCCTTCGGTGCGCGGACGCAGCGCCGCGATGGCGGGCGGGATGGCGGCGCCCTGCGGCGTCTCGACACGCGGCTTGTCCTCCTTCGCCTGCGAGTCGGCGATCAACTCATTGAGGCGGCTCGCGATTTCGGAGGCCTTGGCGAAGCGGATCTCGTAGATCCGCGTCTCGACCTTCGACTCCGCCGGCTGGTCGATGAGGTCCAGCACCTCGAGGATGCGGCGGATGTTGATCGCCGTGTCGGTGACGAGCAGGCTGTTCGCGCGTTCGAGCGGCTGCACCTTGCCGTAGCCGCCGTGCATGAGGCTTTGCAGGATCGGCGTGATCTCGGCGATCTCGGTGTATTTCAGCGCGATGACCTGGCTGACCAGCGCGTCGGTTTCGGGGAACGGCTCCTCGGGCAACACCACGTTCAGCGTCATGCCTTCCTGGCGCGCGTTCGCGATCGGCACGACCTTCAGGAACTTCTCGCCCATCGGCACGAGCGTGATGTTGTTCATGTGCAGGGCGGCTTCGATCGCCTGCAGCGCCTCGCGCACGGTGAGCTGCGCCTGGCTCTTGAGCGTGATGTTCGCGTTGAGGCCCGGCGACTTGATCAGCGTGCGGTTCATGTGCTCGGCGACGAACGCGAGCACCTGGTCGAGCGGGGAATCGCTGTAGCTCAGCCGCACGAGCCGTTCCGCGGAGGCCGGCGTGTCCGACGCGGGGGCCGGCACGGCGGGCGCGGGCGGAACCAGCGGCGGGGGCGGCAGGCCCTGCGCCCAGGCGAGCGGCGGGCGGACGAACGGCGGAACCAAACCGGCCGACACGAGGCCCACGAGGGTCGTGTATGCCAGGCGCGCAACAGGATGTCGAAGAGGTCGCGTCATAGTCTAGCCGCCACCACGGCTGAAGGCGAAATACACCGTGAAATTACCCTTCAGCCGGCCGGCCGCGCCCTGGGCGGGCGTCACCGTCAACTGTCGGATGTCCAAAATAGCACTGTGCGTTTGCACCGCATAGAGAAAACGGACCAGCGGCTCCAGCCCGGCCTCCCACGCGCAATCGATCGCCACCTCGGAGAGGTCGCCGGTGACCTTCTCCTTGTCCGGCTCGCTGCGGGCGATGACGACGCCGTGCTCGTTGGCGAGGCGCTGGACGGTGCGCAGCATGTCCGCCGTGACGGGGTCGCTGGGCCCGTGCCGCGGGATGCGCTGGCGCAGTTCGGTGTAGCGCGCCTCCCACTCGGGCCGCTGCTTGATCAGGCGCTCGGCAAGGTTCCGGTCGGCCTGCGCCTTCGCCAGATCCGCGCGGGCGGACGACAGCGCGCTGAACGCCGGCGCGCCGAGCAGCCACGACAGGCCGATGATGACGATGGCGCCGGTGACGGCGGCGAGCACCTGTTCGCGCGGGGACATCGTCATGGCGCGTCCTCCGCGGGCAGGTTGATCGCGAGCTTGAACTGCGAACGGGTGCGGCCCGCGCGCGTCTGCTGCGTGACGCCCTCGGGCTTCACCTCGGGGAACAATTCGGTTTTTTCGAGGGCCTGGAAGAAGTCGTAGATCGGCTCGCTGGAATCCGATTCGCCGCGCAGCGCGATCTGGGCGTATTTCTTGTAGGTGAAGGCGTTGATGTCCACCCCGTCGGGCAGCCGGTCGCAAATCTCGCGCAGGCACTCGAGCGCGGAGAAGGTGGGGTCAAGGTAACGCTCCAGCGCGCGGACCTGGTTCTTGAACTGCTCCACTTCGCGCGCGGGCCCCTGCAGCGCGGCGAGTTCGGCGCGCGCCGCGGCGAGCCGGCCCTTGTTGAGTTGCAGGCCGATGAGCAGGATCGCAAGCGCCAGGAGCCAGAGCCCGAGAAATACCGCGCCCGCCGTCATCAGGCGGCGGGTCAGGCGGCGCGACGCCACGGCGGCCTTCCATTCCGGCGGCGCCAGGTCCAGCAGGTGCGGGCCGCGCTCCAGCGCGCGGCGCGCGAGGCCCTCGCTCAGCGGCGGCAGCGCGTCGAGCGGATGCGCCTCCACCTGCGCCTCGCAGCGCGTGCGCAGGTGTTCGAAAAACGCGAGCGGCACGCCGCTCCGGTGCCACAGGCGCAGCAGCCCCGGCACGCGCAGCCCCCACTCCGACTCGAGCGTCGTGAGGGTGTAATTCAGTTCCTCGGCCAGCTCCTCGGCGGCCTCGTGGGGCGTGGCGTCGTTCACCGGCGCGAGCGACCGGATCACCACCGGGGCGCCCTCCTGCACGACCAGCAGCTCGGTCGAACGCTCCTCGACGATCATCAGCAAATGGCGCCCCTCGGCGGGGACATGGTTTTCCTGCTTCAGCAAGCGCCACCAGCCGAGCACCGCCACATCGACCTCGCGCGGGGCCAGGCCCGACGCGGAGAGTTCCGCCTCCAGCCGCTCCACGTTTTCGCGGCGGCTCGCGGCGATCAACAACTGCGCCGACCCCTCGTGCTGCGCAAGCAGCTCCTGGCCCACCGCCATCTGCTCCACGGGGAACGGGGAAAACTTGTCCACCTGCAGGGCCGCCATCTCGCGCAACTCGTCGAGGTCCGTCGACGGCAGCCGCACCACGCGCATCAGGACCTGGTCGGACGGCAGCGCCACCGCGACGCGCCCCTTGAGGCCGGCGAGCGCCCGTTTCAGCTCCGCCGCCCGCTCCGCGCCCTCCGCCGCGGCCAGCGCCTGCTTCTGATGCCCGGCCTTCTCCACCACGCCCTTGCGGCGGCGCAGCGTGGTCCACTCGGCCACCGCCGGCCCCAACACGAGCGCAGTTATGGAATCTTCCGCCATAAATTCAGCGGCACACTATGCCGGAAGCGCCCGGAAAGCAAAAGCGTGGAGTTGGCGGGGCGTAAGGAAGATGAAACATCGAAGGCTACACGACGCGGACCGGATAGCGACGCACCTGCTCGTCCGTCGTCGCCAGCTCCCACCCATGCACCAGCGCGTGCGCAATCAGGAGACGGTCGAAGGGATCGCGGTGAAGCGGCGGCAGGCGGGCGAGCATAAAGATGCCCTCATCCTCCATCGACGCGCGCTGAAATCCCGCAGCCTTCAGCGCGGGGGGCAGCAACCGCTCCGGCGCCTCAGACAGGGGCAGCTTCCCGAGATCGTACTTGATCTGGACCTCCCACAGGGAGACCTGATGAAACAGCCAGCGAATTCCGGACTCGCCCGCGAGCGCGCGATAGCGCTCCGGAAGGGCCGGATCATCCAGCAGCAACCAGAGCGCCACCTGCGTGTCGGCAAGAATCGTGCGCACGGTGGTTCACTTCGCGTAAAACGACGCCTCGAAGTCCGGCAACGGCGCGTTGAAATCGCCCGGCACGCGAAACCGGCCCTTCAACCCGCCCAGCGCCAGCGGCTTGCCCGCTCCATCCGCATCGGGCAACCCCCGCAACTCGGCCAGCGGCCGGTTGCGCGCGCAAATCACAAAGCGCTTCCCCTTCGCCGCCCGCCCCACATAGCGCCCCAAATGCGCCTTCGCTTCCGCCAGATTGAGGTTCATACAAGTAGTCTAGTAGAAGACTACATGTTGTCAAGAGGTGCGGCTTTAATCAGGGCGCCCCGCCCCGTTCGATGTTGGACGTTCAGCGCGGAAATTTCCACCCTTCGAACGCGTCACGAATCCGGCCATCGCGATCACTATTCCCATTTCTTTCTGGCCGCGGGATCCTGCACCTCCAGGAACCACTCCAGCCCCTCCTTTACCTTGTCTTGGGGGACTGGATGATGCCCGCCCTCATAGAACACAAGTCGCACGCAGGAAAAACCGGAGTGGCGAAGGCTGCGCACCACAGCTTCGTGGTGGCGCGGTGTGGCGATGTCGTCGACGGTCCCGCTGGCGAGATAGACCGGCACATTCATGAAGGCGCTTTTTCGCGGCTTGTACTGAGTGAACCCCACCGTGGCAAAATCTTGATTGCAGCCGCCCATCCACATGCCGATGACGGAATACCCGGCCTTGCTTGCCATGGCCCCGGCAAGTCCCGACGCCTTCGCCCCGCCGGAGAATCCGCCGAACGCAAGTTTCCACGATCTGGACTGCGGCCAATGCTCATGAAGAAACGCCAAAGCGGTGCCCATTTTCACCCACCGGTTTCCCGGCCCATCACCCGCCACGGCAATGTAACCCGCCGCAGCCGCAGCCATGAAACAGCACTCCAAATGATCCACATTCATGAACTTGCTGGGAGCATTCACGACCAGTACGGGCCAGTCCCGCCCGGGGTCAAATCCCTCGGGAAGCAACACGCCAACCGAAATCTTCTCGTCTTGAGGCCAACTGCCCAGCGACTCGCCCGTGTCCTGCGCAAATCGCTTGCCTTGATCCCAAACGTTTTTGGGAATCGGGACGGAGAATCGTTCCAGGACGCCCTTGCCCACGGTTCTGCCACCGAGCATGAGCGGGCCGGAAGAAGCCGGCGCCGCCACGGGCACGGCGGCGGGCAACCCGGAAGAGGCTGACAAGGCCGCGACATACTCCCGATCCTCGGCGACAAGCATATCCAGCGGTATTTGCACCTGCTTGGAATCCAGCTTTACCAGCCAAATCATGTTCCCTTCGCGCCGTTGGAACGTTGCCTGTACCTGTTGCCCCTTGGTGGATGTCCAGGTCCTTAAAGAAGGTTCCTTTTGCTCAACAACCGGTTGCTCGACGACCAGCAGGCTGTTTTCGGCCCCGCCAACCACTTTCGTCCGATTGTTGTTCGGATCGAGAATCCATTCACCATCCACAATGAATTTGTATCCGTACTCGCCGACTGGAAGACCCTTTGTGACCTTCCACACGCCATTTCCATCATCGGTCAAGGGCGTGTCGGACGCATTCCACCCATTGAACTCACCCGCAACGTGAACGGCCTGCGCGCCGGGCCGGTGGAGCTCAAACGGGACGTCCACCAGGTCGCCCGCCCGGGCGAGGCCGGGGAAAGGAAGAAGAATCAGGACCACGGGACAGGCGTTCCGCATGAAGGAAAAACCGTGCCGCAAAACGCCACTCCGAAACCCGAGACCGATGCGTTTCATCCGCGCCTCCCCACTCCTTGATCTAAACGATTGATATCGAAGCACGCGGCAAGCATACGCGCGTCCACGTCACTCGATCAACTCCTCGCGCCAGAAGATCGGGAGGGATTCGTTTTCGGTCACTTGCAGGATGGCCCAGATGCCGCTGCGCACCTCGTCGAGCTCGCCGATGGACACGACGCGCAGGAATTTGGTGTCGCGCACGGTCAGCCACTTCGCGACGGCGGGCGTCATGCCCGCCACTTCGTTCAGGTCCTTGATGCCGTCGTCCATCGTGCCGGCCTCGCCGTCCACCCCGAGCCGCGCGCGCTTGATATCCTCGATGACCAGCTCGTCGATGTCGCAGATGCTGTAGAGCAGCAGCTCATCCGCATCGTTCACGCTGATCTTGCCGTCGCCCCAGACGGTGAACTTGTCGTAGACGCCCAGCATCGGAAGCCCATCGTCCTCCAGCGGCGGCCCGCCAAAGACAATCGCCTCCGTCCATCCCTTGATGAGCAGCAGCTCCTCGACGGAATCCAGCGGGGCGTTTTTCACCTCGTACCCGCGCTCGCGGTAGAACGAATCGTCCGACTCCGCGCCGTTGACCTGGTGGTTGTCGTTGTCGTCCACCCAGTCGATCAGGCAGTCGATCAACTCATCGTGCAGGTCCACCGGCACCTCGGCCTGGTCGAGGATCTCCTCGAGGATGCAGCGCGCATCGGGGTCCGACGCCGCCTGCTGCGCGAGCAGGTTGATGTTGAACCCCTTCGCCGCCTCCGGGCGCACCATCAGCGTGAACGTGCCCTCGCCCAGCTCGCGCACCAGGTCGAAGCCCTGCCCCATCTTCTGGACGCGGTACGCGCTGCGCACCAATTCCTCGTCCTGCCCGGCCTCGACCAGCAGTTCGCCGTCCACCACCACGTCGGTGACTTTCTTCGCCAGCATCGCCTTCGTCCATTCAATGCCGGCCAGCGCGAGGTATTGCGCCTTCACGCGCTTGCGGTAATACGACGCGACGTTCGCCTCGACCTTCATCTCGAACGCGAGGCCGCCGACGAGGATGCTCAGCAGCAACACCACCCACAGCGCAACAATGAGGGCCGACCCGCGCTTGTCCGCGCGGTTCATGGCGCCGCCCCTCCCGCGCCGGGCGCGGGCGTGCCTTGCGCCCGGCTCGGCGCCGGCCGCACGGTGCCGCAACGGGAGTTCGTCTACCGCACCGGCGTTGGCATGCGCGCGGTTTTCTCGGCCGCCAAGCGTGGGCGGAAGACGCGCATCGTCTATCCCGACGGCGAGGAGGAGCGGATGTTGCGCGCCGCGCAGACGATTCTCGACGAGGGCCTGACGCGGCCGATACTGATCGGGCGTCCCGACGTGATTGCGTCGCGGCTCGAGAGGATTGGCTCGAAGCTGCGTGTCGGCAAGGATTTCGAACTCGTCGATCCGAATAGCGACGGCCGCTACAAGGAATGCTGGACGGCGTACCACCAGTTGCGCAAGCGCCAGGGTGTGACGATCGACATCGCCAAGACGCGCCTGCGCAACAACAACACGATCATCGCCGCGATGCTGCTCAGGCTGGGTTACGCCGACGGGATGATCTGCGGCCTGTCCGGCCGTTTCGGGCATCATCTGCGGCAGGTCGACGAGATCATCGGCAAGGCCCCGGGGTGCAACACCATGGCGGCGATGACCCACCTGCTGCTGCCCGGACGCGCCCTTTTTCTCTGCGACACGCACGTCAACGCCGACCCTGACGCCAATCAGCTCGTGGAGATCGCGCTGATGGCCGCGGATGCCGTTCGGCGCTTCAAGATCAAGCCGAAACTGGCGCTCCTGTCGCATTCGAACTTCGGATCATCGCAGACGCCTTCCGCTCGCAAGATG
>CALKUH010000053.1 GCA_937996795.1 uncultured Verrucomicrobiota bacterium
AGACGGGCTTGAGCTACGGATGGCAGGCCATAACGCGAGCGCAGAGCGAAGGATGGCGGAGAGGGTGGGATTCGAACCCACGGTACGTGAGTTAACACGTACAACGGCTTAGCAAGCCGCCGCTATCGACCACTCAGCCACCTCTCCCCAGTCGGCTACACGAGGAGGCGCTTCCAGACGGGGCCTCGACTCATGTATGCGTGGACGTTAGTCCAGCGGATGCGGGGACGCAAGGGTTTTGAGCGTGGATCGTTGGCGTTCGGGGCAAAATGTGGTTTTGTTCATCCGGCATGAATTGGAAGGATCTATTTGACCGGGTGGGCCTCAACGGCACCTGGTGGCAGTGGCGCATCCTGAAATGGCAGGAGCGCTGGCAGGAACGCGCCCAAGCGGTTCGCGATGCGGGGAAAGTCGCCACCTACGAACACAAATTTTGCCGGGCCTGCGGTGCGATCGTTCCGCGCGAGGACGCAACGTGCTCGCGCTGCGGTACGCGGGCGACGAGTTGGTCAGGGGACGCAATCCGCCGTT
The DNA here is from genome assembly GCA_937996795.1 of uncultured Verrucomicrobiota bacterium. Lineage (GTDB taxonomy): Bacteria > Verrucomicrobiota > Kiritimatiellia > CAIVKH01 > CAIVKH01 > JAMLJG01. Next base: position 532 of record CALKUH010000053.1, read on the forward strand.
CGCTGGGACTGGTCCTTCCTCGATGGGTGCCCACGGCCAACGTGCTCATCGCGCTCAACCTGTTGAACATGCTCGCGGCCATGTGGTTTTTCGGTCCCCAGCATCTCCTGAAACCTGACTCGGTCGGCCTGTATCACATGGGCGCGCTCGCACCCCTCGCATTCTTCCAGGGGGAGTACTGGCGCCTGATCACCTATGGCTTCCTGCACATCGGGCTGATGCACATCGCGTTCAACATGATCGCGCTCTCGCAGGTGGGGCCGACGCTGGAGCAGCAGGTCGGGCCGTCCCGATTTTTCAGCGTCTACATGCTTTCGCTGTTGGGCGGCGGCCTCGCCGACCTGCTGGTGCGCGGGCCGGTGATGATGCTGATTGCCGGCGCATCGGGTGCGTTGTTCGGATTGATCGGCTTCGGGATGAGTTACGCGCATTTTTATGGCGGCCCGCTCGGGCGCGAGCAGCGAAACTTTTTCATCCAGTGGGCGGTGTACGGATTTGTCTTCGGCATGCTCATCGGCGCCGACAACATCTGCCATCTCGGCGGCTTTCTCACCGGCGCGTTGTGCGGATTCCTGGTCGAGCGGGAACGCCTCCACGCGGAACGCTTCGATCCCTTCTGGCGTGGTCTCGCCACGGCCCTCGCGCTGATGACCGTCGCGGCATTTGCGTGGCTGACCTACGACGCGTGGCCACGCGGGTGATCGCACATTACGCGCCTGCCATTACAGTCGCGGTCCACACGCCGCGCACCGCATTCGCGAGCTGGACGTCGGTTCCAGGCGCCAGCTGTTCGCGGCGGACCACGCCTTCCACCCATTGGCCGGTGGCCAGCAGGTGTTCCCGCATGACGCCACCCAGCAGTCCGCACCGCACCGGCGGCGTGGTCCATCGCCCGTCCACCCGCACGGCCACATTCGCGATCGTGCTCTCGGTGAGCTCGCCGGCCTCATTCCAAAGCAGCACGTCCTCCGCATCCGGCGCCGCGGCGCGCGCGGACGCATACATCGCGCGCTGTGTCGTCTTGTGGAATAGAAACGGCGACCGCGTATCCATCGCGTGCGTGGCGAGGGCGACGCGCGTTGGATTCACCTCCGGAGGGGAGTGATGCTCGACGTGCACCGCGCCGTCCGCGGAGATGGCAATCCGCACGCGGCGCGGCTCGCGCGGGAACGTCGCGATTGCGCGTCGCCACGCGGCATCCACCTGCGCTTCGTCAAACGGATATCCGAAATGCTCCGCCGCGCTCCGAAGGCGCGCGACATGCCGGGGCCATAACGGGCAACCGGCCCCGGGTTCCCAACGCAGCGAGGTGATCACGTCAAACGCCGTATCGCCCGCCAGAACCAACGCCTTGGCCCGGCACTCCGCATATTCGCGCGAGGCATCCGAATCCCAGACGATTCCGCTGCCGACACCATACGTCGCGCTCCGCTGCGCGGCATCGCAGAACAGTGTGCGGATGGCCACGTTAAATTGCGCGCGACGTCCCGGGCCGGCCAGTCCGACCGCTCCGGTATAGACGCCGCGCGGGCCGTCCTCCAGTTGCCGGATCCAGTGCATCGTGCGCACCTTGGGCGCGCCGGTGACGGATGCGCAGGGAAACAGCGCCGCGAACACCGCCGCGAGCCCGGCGTCCGTTTCCGCCTCGATGGTGGACGTCAGTTGCCAGACGGTCGGCAGACGTTCGAGTTCGAACAGCCGCGAGGTGCGGACGGTGCCGGTGCGCGCGATGCGTCCGAGATCATTGCGCATCATGTCCACGATCATGACATTCTCCGCGCGATCTTTCGGCGACGCCTGCAGGCGGGCTGCGATGGCCTCGTCCTCCTCCGTCCAGCGCCCGCGCGGCGCGGTTCCTTTCATGGGACGGCAGACGATCTCGTCGCCGGTCTGGCGGAAAAATAATTCCGGTGAGGCGGAGCAGATGCTGAACGCATCCGTGTCGATCCATGCGCCATACCTGCAACGTTGGCTCCGGATCAGCGCGGCAAAACGCGCCTCCGGCGGGGTCGGATCATCGCCTCGCAGCGGAAACGTAAAATTGACCTGATACGTTTCCCCCCGCGCGATGCATTCCTTGATCCGCCCGATACGTTCCGCGTAGACGGTTTCATCCAGCGCGGGGTCCAGCGAGAGCGGGGCAGGGTGGCCGGACGGTGGCGCGGACGGCGCCCACGCGTCGTATTCAGCGAACCACGCGAGGGGCGTCCGCCCGGGCTCATGTGTTTCCAACGCGGGATCAAAAGCCGGCGCGGCTTCATACGCCACAAACCCGGCGGCCCAACGGCCCGCCGTCGCGGCCTGCTCAACGGCGTACAGCACGGCGCGGACCTCGTCGAGGCGGTGCGCGACATGGATGGCGCGGGGCGCGTGGAACGCGATCCACGGCGGCTGGCCCCATTCCGGGACACCTTGGAGCAGGATGCGTGGTTCGCGCGTGTTCACGGAATGGTTTTTACAGACGTTGCAAGCCCTGCGGAACAATTTTTACAGACGTTGCAAAATCCGCTACAACCGTCCGCATGAGTGAATCGATGGCAGATCGGCTGGCGCGTGTCGAGGAGCGCATTGCCGCGGCGTGCGTGCGCGGGGGGCGCGCGCGCGACACGGTGACGCTGGTGGCGGTCTCCAAAACGCAGCCGCCGGATGTGGTGGCCGAAGCCGCCGCGCTCGGCCTGCGCGTGTTCGGTGAGAACAAGGTGCAGGAGGCGCGCGCGAAAATCCCGGAGTGTCCCGGCCACCTCGCGTGGCACCTCGTGGGCCATTTGCAGAGCAACAAGGCGCGCCTCGCCGCGGAGCTGTTCGAGGTCATCCACTCGGTGGATTCGGAAAAGCTGGTGCGGATCCTCAACGAAGCCGCGGATGAGGCGGGGCGCACGCTGCGCATCCTGCTGGAGGTGAACGTGTCGGGGGAGGCGAGCAAGTTCGGGCTCGCGCCGGAGGCCGTGCCGGGTGTGCTGGAGGCGGCGAACGCGTGTCCGCGCCTACAGGTTGCGGGCTTGATGGCCATGGCGCCGTTTGCGCCGGAGGCGGAAAAAGCGCGGCCCCATTTCGCCCGGCTCCGCGCCTTGCGCGACCGCTGGGCGGCGGAAACCGGCACGCCGTTGGAGGAATTATCGATGGGGATGAGCGGGGACTTTGAAGTGGCGATCGAGGAGGGCGCAACGATGGTTCGCATCGGCACCCTGCTCTTCGGCGAACGAAAGGCGGTTGTCGCGTGATGAACTTGGAACAACGTGTCGTGTTTATTGGCGCGGGCAACATGGCCGAGGCGCTGGTCAAGGGGTTGCGCGGCTCCGGGCTGCCCTCGGAAAACATACGGGTGACCGACGTGCGCGCGGAGCGGTTGGAATATTTCCGCGCCACCTTCGGCGTTTCCGCCAGCATGGACAATGCGGCGGCGGTGCAGGGGGCGAACCTGGTGGTGCTGGCGGTGAAGCCCCAGCAGTTTGCCTCCGTCCTTGAAGACCTGCGTGGCGCGGCGCCTGCGGCGCTGTATGTCAGCATCGCGGCGGGCATCCCGGCGTCGCGCATCGAAGCGGCGCTGGGTGGACACGCGCGCGTCGTGCGGGTGATGCCGAACACGCCCGCGCTGGTCGGCGCCGGTGTGTCGGCGCTTTGCGCCGGCGCGCACGCGACGGACGAGGACCTGGCGCTTGCCGAGTCCCTGCTGCAATCCGTCGGCGCTACGGTTCGCGTGCCGGAAGCACAGATGGACGCGGTGACCGCGGTGAGCGGGAGCGGCCCTGCGTACGTGTTTCGCGTGATGGAGGCGATGGAGGAGGCGGCACGCGAGCTGGGGCTGGAGGCCGATGTCGCCCGCGCGCTTGTCTTGCAGACCGTGGCGGGAGCAGGGCGACTGGCCGTGCTGAGCGGTCGTCCGCCAGCGGCGCTGCGCGAGCAGGTCACGTCCAAGGGCGGCACGACGGAGGCGGCGCTGCGCGTGATGAATGAACGGGATCTGGCCGGCGTGTTTGCATCCGCCATGACGGCCGCGATGGAACGCGCGCGCGAGCTGGCGCGCGGGAGTTGAACCCCGTGCCCCGCAAACGCGTCAGAGCCTGGGAGCAGGATGCGCCGCCACCGCGCGCTCCGAATCCGTTCCGCAAAGGCGTGCGCACGGCGCTCACCGTGCTGGTTCTGCTCGCCATCCTTTATGTCGCGGGCCTGGTCATCGGACGCACCGATGGATTTCGCTCGCTCGTGGCGCAGCGCTTTGAGGCGCTCCTCGGCATGCCGGTGAAGATCGAACGTGTCTCCGTGGACGCCGCGTACGGCCTGACCGTGCGCCATCTCGTCACCGAGGGCACGCGGCGTCCAACCAGTCCCGGACTCCGCGCCGCACGTTTGCACCTGGGCTGGCGGTGGAGCGATTTGTGGAGGCGCGGGCGCATCGGGGTGGCGTCCATCGAACTCGACAAACCGGTGCTGACATTTGAGCGCCAGTCGTCGGGGGAGTGGCAGCCTCAGCCGCTGGCGCCGGTCTCCGAGTTCCTGGTGCAGCAGCTGAAGTTCAATTTTCCGCCGGCTGCAGAGCCGCTGCCGGCGGCCAAGGCGGAGCCGACCGCAAACGGCGCCGACCTCAACAAGAAGGCGAAGGCCCTGCGCGCGGGATTGGAGACTACAATCACCCTGCGTCGCGCCGAGGTCGTTTGGTGGGCGGGTGGCGACACCCCGGCGGCCTCCGTGGAGGGCGTGCGATTGCAGGCCACGCCGCTGCGCGCGCCGGGCCGCTCGCTGACCCACATCCTGCTTGAGGTCGAGCGCGCCTCCTCCCTGGAAGGCCCGGGCATTCGCAATCTGACCGTCGAGCTGATCGACACCGGGGACCAGCAATGGATCCTGCAATTCCAAGGCGACCACCTGATGCCCGCGCGTCCGGATCGCGAAAAGGCCGAATCCTCCCTGTTGCCGCCGGGCCTGTAAATCATGCGCGGGTTGCCGGTTGCGGAGACTTTTGGCGGTCTGCATCTTGACATCCCGTCCGCGCCCGCTAGTCTACGAAGCTTACGGCCAACGTAGCTCAGTTGGTAGAGCAGCGCATTCGTAATGCGCAGGTCGTCGGTTCGAATCCGACCGTTGGCTCCAGATTTTATGCCCAAATCCACCACAGACGGCACCAAGGGGGCGCGTGTTCCCCACCGCATCTTCAACCTGTACGAGGTGGCCGATTATCTGCACCTCACGCGGGGCGATGTTGAACGTCTGGTGCGCGACAATGAGATTCCGTTCCAGCGCCGCGGTGAGAAGCTGGTGTTCATGCGCAACGACATCGACGAGTGGGCATCGAAGCGCATCATCGGCTCGAAAAAGGGCGATCTCGACGAGAAAGAGAAACCGCCTGCGCGAGCGAAGGCGCACAACCTCGACAAGCAGCACGCGATCATCCCCGAACTACTCAAGGTGGAGTTCATCAATCCGGCGCTGAAGTCGAAGACCAAATCCTCCGTGATCACGGACATGGTCGGGCTGGCCGACAAGACCAATCTGTTGTTGCAGAAGGCCGATCTGATCAAGAGCCTGAAGGAGCGCGAGCAGATGTGCTCCACCGCGCTGGCGGGCGGCATCGCGCTGTTGCATCCCCGGAATCACCAGCCCTACATGTTCGAGGATTCGTTCCTCGTGCTCGGACGCACCGTGCAGCCGATTCCCTTTGGCTCGCCGGACGGCATGACGACGGATTTGTTTTTCCTGGTGTGCTGCCAGGAGGACAAGATCCACCTGCACGTGCTGGCGCGGCTCTGCGTGCTCTGCTACCAGACCACGCTGCTCCTGGACCTGCGCGAAGCGGAATCGGCGGAGGAGATGTACAATCTCCTCATCAGCGCCGAGCAGGAAATCATCAAGGACCTCTAGCGCTTCAACGCGCGGACAAAAGCCGCGGCGAAAACCGGCAGGTCCACCGGTGTCCTTGAACTGATCAGGTTCCCATCCACCACGAGCGGCGCGTCCTCCCACAACGCGCCCGCGTTGCGCATGTCGTCCTTGATCCCCAAGGTGCTGGTGGCGCGTTTTCCGCGCAGGATATCGGCGGAAATCAGGATCCAGCCCGCGTGGCAGATGAAGGCAATCGGGCGCCCGGCTTCATGCATGGTGCGCACGATGTGCAGGACATTCGGATCGCGCCTCAATTTGTCGGGGGCAAATCCGCCGGGCACCAGCAATCCGTCGTAGGCGAGGGGATCCTCGACATCGCCGATGTCCACGTCCGCCTTGCACGGATATCCGTGTTTGCCCGCGTAGAGATTCCCCGCCTTCGGGCCGGCGAGCACGACTTTCCAGCCTTCCTCTTCGATACGTAATTTCGGGTACCAAAGTTCGAGGTCCTCGTAGATGTCGTCCACCAGCGCAAGAATGGTTTTCATGGGTTCCTCATCCGGATGCGCTCTCAATGTATTTCTTCACCGTGCGGCGATCAAGGCGGGTCTGTCGCGCCACGGCTTCGTAGGTGCCGAGGCGTTGATGAAGATGCCCGCAATACGCCGCCAGCACCTGCGCGGCGGTCATCGTGCCTTCCTGCCATCCGGCAGGGCCGGTGTCAGGGGCAGGGGCGTGAATCGGTGCATACCGGCCGGTGAGGATGACCTGCCGCGCGGCCTGCTCCAACTCGCGCACATTGCCCGGCCACGGATAGGTGGGGCCCGGTTCGCGGTTTAGCTGTTCGTGGATGCGCAGGCTGAGCCCCCCGGCGTCGCCGCCGATGATGCGCTGCACGATATGATCCAGCAGCAGACGTAGTTCCGTGGGGTCTTCCTGCAGGCGCTGGCGCAGAGAGGGGACCTCGATCACATCGGAGCAAAGCCGGTAGTAGAAATCGTCGCGAAATCGTCCGTCGCGCCGGAGCGTGTCGAGCGGACGGTTTGTGGCGGCGATGACACGCCCGCTGAATCGTTTTTCCTCATGCGAGCCCACCGGCGTGAAGCGGCGCTCCTGCAACACCTGCAGCAGCTTGATCTGAAGCGGAATCGCCACATCGCCGATTTCATCGAGGAAGATTGCGCCGTGCGGCGAACAGCGCGCGAAGAAGCCCTGGTGATGATCGATCGCGCCCGTGAACGCGCCCTTGCGATGGCCGAAGAGTTCCGACTCCACGAGCCCCTCGGGATATTGCGAGAGATTCAGCGCGATAAACGCGCGCGTGAAGCTTTCCCGGAATCGGCCCGTGCGCGGATCGAACGGGATGAAGGCCGATCGACCGATAGCCGCCGCCGCCGCGCCTTTCCCCGTGCCGGTTTCGCCCAGGAGCAGCGTGGAAAAATCCTCCATCCGGTGCGTGAGACGCTCTTCATAGAAGCGGACATCCCCGGTGAATACGTTTTGCCAGAGCCGCTCGCGAAACTGCCGCATGCACGCGCTGCGCCCCGGCAGGCCGTGCGCGATAAAGTAGAACGCGCGGCGAAGTTGGAAGAAGAGGGCGAGGTAATGCAGGCTGGCTTCGCCTGAAAAGCCGTAGCGCACAAGGTCGTCGCGGATCGCATTTGCAGCGGGGGCGGGCGCCGGTTCGTCGCCCGCGCGCATTTGCGCCTCGATGTGAGCGTCGAGCGCGTCGAGATGGCGGTGAAAGACCGCAAAGAGCAGGGCGGTCTGCGCGTCGCCGCGCGCGGCGCCCTTGAATTTCCGAACATCCGCCAGTCCGTCCTGTTCCAGCCTTGCGAGCTCACCTTCTACCGCCTGTATGACCCGGTCCACGCGCGCGTCATCACCCGGGCCCGGCGCCTCGCCCGCCAGCGTCAGGTCCGCGTCGTCGCGCGCCTGGCTAAACGGATTCGCAAACGCCGCCCGCGCCACCTTGCGGAAAAAGTCGACCTGTCGGAGTGAAAGGGATTTCATGTACACAGAATGTACAGCATGGATGCATAATATGCAGTTACTAATCGCATCCGAGATCGCGCATATTGCGCATTTTATTCATTTATAAAGAGATACAATAATCATCAATCTTGGCACGGTGATCGCTAAAGAATGACGTCAGAGGAATCGTATGCAGCACAAACACCAATGGATGCGCGGGGAGATTGAAGCGTGGGCGCGGGAGGGCTTGGTGGATCCATCGCTGGCCGCGCAGCTCACGCGCCGATATCCCGACCAATCGGGCGGCGCGGGGCGCATGCTGGTAACGGGATTGTCGGTGCTTGGGGCGCTGTTGCTTGGCGGTGGAATCATCCTGCTGCTGGCGCACAATTGGTCGGATTTCCCGCGGGGTGTGCGAACCCTGTTGGCCGTGTCGCCGCTGGTGGCCGCGCAGATGCTGGCCGTGTGGGGCACGCTGCGTGGATGGCAGGGGGCCGGCTGGCGGGAGGGGCTTGGCCTCTTCTGGTGTTTGAGCATCGGCGCGGCGATTGCCCTCGTCAGCCAGATCTATCACCTCTCCGGCTCTTATGACACGTTTATGCTCACCTGGCTGGTGCTCGCGCTGCCGGTGCTGTATCTACAGCGCGCCACGATCGCGGCCTCCGTCTATGCGTGCGGCGTGCTGGCATGGGCCTCACCGCAGGCGGGCGACCTGCCTCGCGTGCTAGCGTTCTGGCCCTTGTTGATGGCCGTCTGGCCGTTGATGCAAGTGGGGCGGCACCACGTCTCGTCCGGCGCTTCGTTCTTCCGCTGGATCGTCACGTTGGTGACGCTTGCCGGCATTGGCATCAGTCTCTCAAGGGCGATTCCAGGATTGTGGCTGGTTGCGTATACCGCCGCGCTGGGCGCCCTCTATCTGGCCGATGGCTTCGGAGCGGATCAGGCGCGTTCGCTGTGGCATCGCCCGATGCGTATCATCGGCGGAGTCGGCTGCGTGGCGCTTGCCCTGCTGTTGAGTTTTGAATGGCCGTGGCGCGAAATCGGATGGAATTACTGGCGTCCGGCGGTACCCGAATGGCAGGGCTATTTGGATCTCTTGCTCGTCGTGTTGCTCATGGGCGTGGCCGTGACGGGCGTGGCGCTGCGACGCAGCCGGCTGCGTGCCGCGGATTGGTTTCCCTCGTCCTTTTTTGTCGTCGCCCTGCTGGCCTACTCGCTGGCGGCGAATCCCGCCCATCACGGGCTCGCCGTCGCGCTCTGCAATCTGTTTGCCTTCGCCTACGGCGTGGCGCTGATGGCCGGCGGTTTGCGCGCGTCCTCGCTGGGATCGGTAAATGCCGGCATGCTGCTGCTCGGCGCGCTGATCAGCCTGCGATTTTTTGACAGCGATCTCGGCCTGTTCGCGCGCGGTGTGGTCTTCGTCTTGCTGGGCGCCTTTTTCCTGGCCGTAAACCTGGTTCTCGCCCGCCGCCTGAGGAGCGCCACATGAAACCACGCAACGTCCTCTTGATTCTTGCCGTCGCCACCGTGCAACTCGCCGTTCCTGCCTCCATGCTGCTCGGGCGTGAGCGCACGTTGCGCGAAGGCGAGGTCTTCCACTTCCGCGCCGCGCCCGTGGACCCGTATGACGCATTCCGGGGCCGCTATGTGTGGCTCTCGGTTGGCGACATGACGGCGCCGATGCCAACCGCGTCGGTGACACGCGCACGCAACCGCACGATCTATGTCTCACTGGGCCGCGACGAGGCGGGGTTTGCCGTGGCCACCCGGGCGGATCTTGCGCGACCCGGCACAGGCGCGTATGTGCGAACACGTCAGCGGATATATCCAGGCATGAATGCCGTGACCGTTCGACTTCCGATAGAACGGTATTATCTTCCTGAAGACGAGGCGCCTGCGGCCGAGCAGGCCTACCGCATGCACAGCCGGGTGGGCACGAATCCCGCCGTGGTGGTGGTGCGCGTTCGAAACGGGGACCTCGTGATCGAAGATCTGCTTGTGGAACAGCAACCCATTCGGGAGTGGCTGCGGCGGCAGGATGAAGAAGGGACGACGTTATGATCGTGGCTAAACTTATGTTCGCAACGATTGCGTTTGCCGCTACTGCGGGGGTGGGGTATCCCGCGTGGACGCGGATGCGTGCGGAGAAGCGCGAGGCGGACGCCCGGTGGGATCGCGACGGGATTCGCGAGGGCATGCAGCCCTTCGAGGTGGGCGTGGGTGGTCCGGTGGTGATTCTTGTTCACGGGTTCGCCTCCGGTCCCTCGCTTTTCCGGTTCATGGCTCCTGCACTCGCGGAGGCAGGCTACACCTGCCGCGTCCCCCGCCTGCCGGGGTTTGGCGAGCGGTTGGAGCGCATGCGCGCCGTGACGGAGCGGGACTGGCGCGCCGCGTTGGCAAAAGAGGTCGAGCAGGCGCGTTCCGAGGGGCGCGACGTCTGGCTGGCCGGTCATTCGATGGGCGGCACGCTCGCGCTGGATTACGCGCAGACGAACCCGGACGCCGTGCGAGGCGTCATCCTGCTTGCGCCGCTGATTGAAGTATCGTCGCGGCGAAGCCTGGGCCTTCCGCCGGATCGCCTGTATCGCGCCGCCGCCCGCCTGCTGCCTCAGCGCACGATTCTTGAAACCGCGTTTCCTGTCGATCTCCACGCGGCCGCCGAGGGCGTCGAGGAGTTGCGGGATCGCTTCCTGCCGATGTCGGTATACGACGCGATGTTTCGACTGGCGCATGACGTGAAGTCGCGACCGGCGTCGCTGCAGGTTCCGGTGCTCGTGATGGTGCCGGGTCGTGATCTGGTCGTGAGCCGCGCGGCCACGCTCGCCTACTACGAAACGTTGCGCGCGGATCGAAAACAATTGATCGTCAGCGAAAAAGCGGGTCATGTGGTGCCGCTCGACTACGGCTGGGAGGACGCCGTGGCCGCGATGGATGCCTTTGTGGGGGCGCAGGAGACGCTGCGATGATTTCAGGGTTTGGCAAATCGTTTGCCTGGCTCAACGTGACCCAGTTCCTGGGCGCGCTGAATGACAACATTTTTAAACTGATCTCGTTTTTCTTCGCGATCCAACTGCTGGGCCAGCAGCACGCGAGCAGCGTAGTCTCGATCGGCGGGATCGTTTTCGTGATCCCGTTCCTCCTGTTCACACCCGCGGCTGGCGTGCTGGCGGACCGGGTGAGCAAGCGCACGATCATCGTTATCGCCAAATTCCTCGAAATTGTCGTGATGGCGTGTGCGGCGCTGGCCTTCGCCAGCCAATGGGCGCCGGGCGCGTTCATAGTGCTCTTCCTGATGTCCACGCAGAGCGCGCTCTTCGGGCCCAGCAAATACGGCATCATTCCGGAACTGGTGGGACGCGACAAGATTTCCGCCGCCAACGGGTCCCTGGTCATGATGACGTACCTCGCCATCATCCTGGGCAGCGCGCTGGGCCCGTGGCTCGGTGAACAGGTCGGCGGCCAGTATGTGTGGGCGGCAGCGGTGTGCGTGCTGATCGCGATGGCGGGCACGGCGACCTCCTTCGGCATCGAACGCACGCCCGCCGCCGGTTCCTGCGCGCGTCCTTCGCTGCTGATGGTGGGCGATGTCTGGCGCACGCTGCGCAGCATACGGGGCGACCGGGAGTTGCTGATGGCCGTTGTCGCCTCCGCCTATTTCTCCCTGATCGGCTCCTTCCTGCAACTGAACCTGATCCCATACGGCCTTGAGCATCTCGGGCTCACGGAGACGGAGAGCGGCTACCTGTTTTTCTTCGCGGCCATCGGTATTGGATTCGGGGCGTGGATTGCGGGGCAGGTGTCGGGCCGGAATGTGGAATTTGGAATCGTGCCGATCGGCGCGCTGGCGCTGGCCGCCGCCACGATCGGCCTCGGGTTTTGTGAAGCCCTTAACGCCGTTCGCCTGTTTGTCCTCCTTGCGGGTGTCGGCGCGGGAATGTTTCTGATTCCGCTGGAATCCTTCATCCAATTCCGCAGCCCGCGCGAGCGCCTCGGAACGATCCTCGCCTCCAGCAGTTTCCTGAGCTGGACAGGGGTCTTGATCGGCGCGGCCCTTGTGCTGCTTCTCAATACGTTGATCGGCCTCCCGCCCGCGCGCGGATTCGTCATCATGGGTGCGCTGACTCTCGTCCTCGGCGTTCTAGCGGTGTGGGTTTTACCCGATTTCCTGATTCGCTTCGTCGTCATGCTGCTGACGCGCGTCTGTTATAAGCTGCGCGTGCAGGGGCTCGAGCATCTGCCGGTCGATGGCGGCGCGTTGCTCGTGGCCAACCATGTTTCCTTCATGGATGCGCTCCAGATCCTCGCCATCCAGCAACGGCGCATTCGCTTCCTGATGCACCGCCGCATCTACGAGAATCATCCGCTTCGTCCGCTGTTCCGTCTGATGGGCATGATCCCGATTGCAATGGAGGACCCGCCGAAGCGGATTGTCGAATCCCTGCGCGAGGCGCGCCGGGCGCTGGATGACGGCTATCTGGTCTGCATTTTTGCCGAGGGCGCCCTCACGCGCACGGGCATGTTGCAGGGGTTTAAGCCGGGGCTTGAGCGGATTGTGAGAGAAAGCGCGCACCCGATCATCCCCATTTACATCGGCGGCACGTGGGGCAGCATCTTCAGCCACTATTACGGGCCGCAACAGTTGCGCATCCCCACGCAATTCCCGTATCCCGTCACGATCATGATCGGCGCTCCGTTGCCGCCGACCACACCCGCCCTCGAGGTGCGTCAGGCCGTGATGGAATTGTCGTGCGGTTATTTTGAAACCCGCCGCACGCTGCACCGCTCGCTGGGCGCGCTATTTATCGAAATGGCGCGGCGCAAACGCAGAAAACCCGCCATCGACGACACCTCGGGACGCGCGCTCCGATGGGGCGAGGCCCTGATCGGGGCGCTCGCGCTGGCGCGCGTGTTGAAACGCGCCACACGCGGCCAGGATACCGTGGGCATCCTCCTGCCGCCGAGCGTGGGCGGCGCACTCGTCAACATCGCGCTGACGTTGCTGCGGAAAACGACCGTGAACCTCAACTTCACAGCCTCCGAGGAGGCATTCCATTCCGCCATCCGTCAGGCCGGCATTCGCACCATCATCACCGCGAAAGCGTTTTTGGAGAAATTCCCTCAATATTCCGCGCTGCCCGGCCTGCTGCTGGCAGAGGATCTGCGCCAGCAGATCACGACCTCCGACAAGCTGATCGCGGCCATTGCCGCGCGCTTCGCTCCGGTCTGCTGGCTCACCCCGATGCGACATGCGTCGCCGGACGATGTGGCGACGATCATCTTTTCCTCCGGGACGACGGGCGAACCCAAGGGCGTGATGCTCTCACATCACAACATCGCCTCGAACATCGAATCGTTCACGCTCGTGTTTCGCCCGACCGAAACGGATCGCCTCTGCGCCTCGCTTCCGCTGTTCCACTCGTTTGGCTTCACTTGCGGGCTTTGGTTCCCGGCCCTGACGGGCATCGGCGCGAGCTACCATGTCAGTCCGCTGGATGGCGCAAAGATCGCGGAGGTCGTCCGGGAGCGAAACTGCACGGCCCTGTTTGCGACGCCGACTTTCCTGCTCGCGTATCTGCGCAAGGCGCAGCGCGAGGATTTTGCCTCGCTCCGCCTGGTCGTCGCCGGCGCGGAGAAACTGAAGCCGCGCCTGGCCGATGCCTTTGAGGAACGTTTTGGCATCCGCCCGCTCGAGGGCTACGGCGCGACCGAGCTGTCCCCGGTCGCCGCGCTCAGCCTGCCGGATGTCGATGTGGACGGCGTCTATCAGGCGGGCCACAAGGAGGGCGCGGTCGGGCAACCCGTGCCCGGCGTGGCCGCGCGCGTCGTCGATCCGGAGACCGGCGCGCCGCTGCCGCCCGATCAAAGCGGCCTGTTGCTGATCAAGGGACCGAATGTCATGGTCGGTTATCTCGGACGCCCGGATCTGACGGCGGATGCGATCCGCGACGGCTGGTACCGGACCGGGGACATGGCCCACATCGACGAAGCGGGCTTTATCACGATCACCGATCGTCTCGCGCGCTTCAGCAAGATCGCGGGTGAAATGGTGCCGCACCTCGCCATCGAGGAGGTGTACCTCAAGCAACTGAACACCGCGGAGGCCGTCCTCGCCGTCACATCCGTGACCTGCGACAAACGGGGTGAAAAGCTCGTGGTGCTCCACACGCAGGCCGCCGGCACGCCGGAGCAACTTCACGCGTGGATGCAGGAAAGCGAGCTGCCCAATCTGTGGAAGCCGTCGCGCGAAGCGTATCTCGCCATCGACACGCTGCCGCTGACCGGCAGCGGAAAACTCGACGTAAAAGAACTGCGCCGCCTCGCATCCCGCCTGATGAATGTCCCCTGAGTCCATGAAGCACGGCGCATGGAGCCGATGCGATTGCCGATATCGTCGCAGCCGCAAAGCCAGTACGACCTTTTCGCGAGCTCGGCCCGCGTTGAGCGGGCGAGCAGGTCGAGATAACCCTATTGTATTCCGCTCAAGTCTGCCCCAGACCGCCAATTGTATAAAGATACAGACCTGACCCCATGTCCCCGACCGACCTGACCCCATGTCCCCGACCCCATGTCCCCGACCTGACCCCATGTCCCCGCCCCATGTCCCCGACCCCGCACCCCGTAACACTGAAAATTATTCTGCGACGCTCTCACCAGATTGAAGATTATTCAGAAGATGGTCAGCAGTTCTGATCGCATCACAGGCAGCCCGAATCTCCGATCGTCGATGATGCGGCGCTACAACTGGCACGACCACCAAGGGCGGGTTAAGCAGATGAGAGCCTGAAATAGCGCTTCGCTTAGCTGCCCCTTCCGAAAATGCGCTATAACCCAAATTCGTTACGGCGTAGAAGCGCCCGCGGAGCCTGAAACCTACATGGACATGGCCATTCGTGTCCCGATAGCTAGTCACTACAGGATCGATATCCTCTACCGCATATGGGATATCGCCATAGTGATACAACTGCTCGTTTGAAGGATTCCAGTAGTCTCCTGCGTTAGCATTCGTAGCAAACGCAGGTCGGGCGCCCCTGGCAAACACTATCATCGCCATGGAAAATGGGCTTGTGGGCGGAAGCTGTTCCTTCCCGAGAGAAACCCCGCGCCACCTCTGAATTACTAGCCGATCGGAATTGAATTGTCCTACACTGAAAAGACCATTCGTCTCTTCAATAAACACCAGTCTAGCCTGCGGAAGCTCCGATTCTGCGTGTACCAGAAAGGTGCGTAAACAAAAGAGATCAGCAAGCAAGACCATTAGAAGCGTCGATGGTATCATAGTTTTCATTTTCACCCCGATCACGTTATTGTTCATCAAGGGTCGAACCACCCCAACTTGGAGTTGGCATCCGGCGGCGAAAGATTGCGGTCCGCGTTGTCCCTAGAAAACACCTCACTTCCTGTCCGGGATTGGGGTCTCCGGGATTGGGGGATTGGGGTCAGGTCTGTATTTATACAATCAAACAAGCTCGTGTTTCGCGCGAGTGTCTCATCCTGGCGCATACGCTGTAGTCGAACCCCACTCAAATTTCTCACCCTAGCAGTTCGCCACTTGCTGGCGCATTGCATCCGAGGCATAGGCACTGGCATTGGTCAGCGGGCGGCCGCAGGTTGGGCATCCGAGAAGGATGCGAAAGCCGCCACAAGGACGAAAAGTCCGGCATGCCTTCCATTCACGACTAACGCTCCCTTCCCGTGGCTGCGCCGCACTGTTGCCTTAACTACTCGTTTCAGATTTTCATGCTCAAGAACAATTTTCCCGAATTGAGGTAATTCTCCCGAGAACGGCTCAGGGCTGGGGTTCGCGCGGATTTGGCGTTGCGCGAATCACAGAGACACCTCCTCGGCAGTTCTGTCCGCGTCATACGCAGTAGAGGCTGCTCTAAGGGTAGGGACAAAGTCCGCGAGAGCCTCTATAGTGCGCGGATGCCTCAGTTGTCCGAAAGCGAATGGGCGGAGCGTCGCGCGCGCCATGTGGCGCGGCTTTCGCCCATCGTATCCGCGCATGTGGACCGGCAATCGCGCAGGGAAAAGCATCCCGTTATTGATTTCCTCTTCCAGTACTACGGGTTCCGCCCAGCCTGGCTCCTGCGGTGGGGGCCGGGGCTCGGCGTCGTACTGCAGGGCGAGGCGGCCCGCGAGTTCCTCCAATTCGAGCACTACGAGGAGTGCGAGGATGGGGTGCGGGTCGCGGCGCCGCCCCTCAGTCCGGAGCGACGGGCCAGTGCGCAATGGACGCTGGACCTGCTTCGGATCACCGCGGAACGTCCGCCCCGCTTCGGCTGCCACGGCCTGCATGAATGGGCGATGGTCTATCGCGCGCCGGAACGGCGGCATGGCGACACACCGTTGCGCATGGACCCTGAGCCGCTCGCCGCTTTCGTCGAATCTCAGCGCATCGTGTGTTCGCATTTCGACGCGTTCCGGTTCTTCACGCCCGCCGCGCGCCCCCTCAACACGCTCCAACCCGAGCGCCCGCGCATCCATGAGGTTGAGCAGCGCGGCTGTCTCCACGCGAACATGGACCTCTACAAGTGGGGGACCAAGTGGTGGCCGTGGATTTCATCCGACCTCATTGCCGACGCATTCCTGCTCGCCTGCGAGATCCGCGAACTCGACATGCGCGCAAGTCCCTACGACCTGTCCGCGCTCGGCTACACGCCCGTCAGGATCGAGACGTCCGAGGGTCGTGCGGAATACCAGCGCGCCCAGGCCGAATTCGCGGAGCGCGCCCAACCGATCCGCGCGCGCCTGATTGAGGCCTACCAGCGCTTGCTGGAGCACGCGGACGACGCCTACATCGCGACAAACCGGAAATAGACGCGCGGTTCGGCGATGTCGCGGCTGATGCGCAGCAGGATGCGGTTTTCGCCCGGCGCCAGGGTGACATCGACGGCATCCTCGTCCCGGTCTGGATTCCGGTGCACCGGGCGGTCCAGGATCTTGCGCTCGTTGATCCAAACCGTCATCGCATCGCCGCACCCGGCCAGCAGGCGCACGCGCTGGCGCACGCGGCTTTCGATCGTGGTCTGAAGATAGGCGGTGGCAAAGACGGCGGGTCCCAGCGCACGACCGAGATCGATGGCGCCGTCCGGCAGGTGCGCGCTCACGGGCACATCCATCCAGCGCCGCGCGCTGTCGTCCAGCCCGGCGGCTGTTTGGTTTAGATTGGGCTTCGCGCCATCCAGCGGCTGGCGCGAGGCCACGCCACCGGGCAGCCAGCCGAGCACGCGCCAACTCACGGCATCGAAGAGCGGGGCGGGCGGCGGGTCATCCGGCTTCAAAGCCCCCCGCGGGACATCGCGCAGCAGGTGCTGCCAGCGGTGAGCGGCCTCCGCGCGCGCATACACCGGGCAATGGGCGAGGTCCGCCGTGACCTGTTTGCGGGCCGGTCCCACGATCATTTCGCCGCTCCACAGGTCCAGCCATTCGCCGGAGGGCCAATAGATTTCACGCGTGTTGGACGCGTCGAGGATCGGCGCGACGAGCAGATCCTCGCCGAGCATGAATTGGTCGCCGATCGTGTACGTCGCGCGGTCCTCCGGAAACGCCCACGCCATCGGGCGCATGACCGGCCAACCCTCCTCGCGCGCGTCCGCCGCGAGGGAGACGAGATAGGGTTTCAACCGTTCGCGTGCCTTGAAATAGCCGCGGGCAATCGCCGTGGCTGCGCCGCCAAATCGCCACGGCTCGCGCGGCTCGATCCCGTGGAGCTGGAAAAGGGGACTGAACACGCCGAACTGAAGCCAGCGGACATAGAGTTCGGGTGACGGCGTGCCCGTGTAGCCGCCGACATCGTGCGCCCAGAAAAAGTGACCGGACCAGGCCGCGGACAAGCCGCCGCGCACGACGGCGGCGAGATTGGACCATTCCGCGTGCTGGTCGCCGCCCCAGAACGTCGAATTGCCCGCCGTGATCGGATTGCCCGAGCGCGCGAATGAAATGCCCTTCCGGCGCTCCGCGCGAAACGCGTCGAGCGTCGCGCGCTGGTAGTGATAGGGGTGTTCGTTGTGGAACCACGGGTCCGGCATATGCTCGCCGCCATCCGTCTTGAATCCCGCCACGCCGAGGTCGATGAGCGGGCGCTGCTGGTCGCGCCACCACGCGCGCGCGGCCTCGTGGCGGAAATCGATTTTCCGTCCCTGCTCAAGCCAGCGTGTCACATGCTCCGAGCCGTCGGCGTTGCGCACGAGCCATCCGTTCGTATTCGCCGTCGCGTACGCGGTCGATGTGGTCCACACGCTCGGCGTGATCCAGCAGACGACATGCACGCCGCGTTTGCGCAGCGAGGCGATCCAGTCGGCGGTGTCGGGATAGCGCCGCCGTTCGAAGCGGAAATTGTGCAACTGTTCCGCCCAGGCCTCCAGCACGACCGCGCCGAAGCGGAAGCCGAGTTGCTCGCCCTTCGCGAGCGTGCGGTTGATTTCATAACTGCCGAGGTAGGAGTTGCGCGAGAGCCACGGCTCAAACACCCAGTCGGGCACGTCGTGTGGACGGCCGACGAGCGCCGTGTACGCCGACACGAGTTCGCGGGGACTGCCGCGGAACACCCAGACTTCCGCGCCGGGGTCCGGAACCCAGACCCGCAGTTCCTCGTTGATTTCCACCCGCAGCCGCCCGGTGCAGTTGATGAAAATCGCGTGGCCCTCGGAACTGATGAACCACGGCGTGGCGAAGTAGGACGAATCCCATCGATTCCACGAATCCTCCGCCCATACGTCGAATTGCGTTCCGCGCAGGTTGTAGGCATCCATGCGCTGCCCCGCGCCCCAGACCACCTCGCCGGGCGCGAGTGTCATGCGGACCAGCGCGTGCCCGTCGCGGATTTCAACGCGGAGCCGCCCGTCGAGGTCGTCCGTCGCCACCGCATCGGGTCGGCCGGGCAGGGGATACTGGTGCTGCGGCTGCCCCGCCACGAGGCAGGCCACATCCTGCGCCTGGAGCATCCCGGCCGCCGCCAGCATGCACAACAGGATGAGGAGGAGATCTTTCATGAAAGCGACAAAAAAGTTTTACAGACGTTGCAAGCCGGCGCGAACCTTTTTTACAGACGTTGGAACTTTTCACGCGCGCCGGTTTACGGCATGATGCAGGCTCCACAGGAGGAGTGTCATGTCCCAGGAAATCGAATCGCACATGAAGGAACAGCGTTCCTTTGCGCCGTCGCCCGACTTTTCGGCCCGCTCGCATATCTCATCCGTGCATGCGTATGAGCAACTTTACCGCGAATCGGTGGAGCAGCCGGATGCGTTCTGGATGCGGATGGCGAAGGATCATCTCCAGTGGATGCGCGCCCCGCAGAAAACATTCGCGCAACGGTTTGAAACCATCGGCACGACGACCACTCCCTATGTGGAGTATTTCACTGGCGGGCAACTCAACGTGTCGGCGAATTGTCTCGATCGTCACGCGACAGGGGCGCGGGCGGACAAGGCGGCGCTGATCTGGCAGGGCGAGCATGAGGCGGAGAAACGCACGCTGACGTATCGCGAGTTGCATCGGGAGGTGTGCCGCCTTGCGAATGTCTTGAAGAAGCACGGGGTGAAGAAGGGGACGACGGTCACGATTTTCATGCCGATGGTGCCCGAACTGCCGGCCGCGCTGCTGGCGTGCGCGCGGTTGGGCGCGATCCACTCGGTTGTTTTTTCGGCGTTCAGCCCCGATTCCCTCAAGAGCCGCATCCAGGATTGCGGGTCGTACATGGTGCTGACCAGCGATGTCGGGTTCCACGCGGGCAAGGTGATCGACCTGAAGAACAAGGTGGACCAGGCGATTGCGGACTGTCCGACGGTGAAGAAGGTCCTCGTGTACAATCGAGGGAACACGGCGGTGAAGATGCAGCCGGGCCGTGACTACTGGTGGCACGAGGAACTGGCCGCGCCGGACATCAGCGAGCGATGCGAGGCCGTCGCACTCGACGCGGAGGACCCGCTGTTCATCCTGTACACGAGCGGCAGCACGGGCAAGCCGAAGGGGGTGTTGCACACGACGGCGGGCTACCTGCTGTACGCGCATCTGACGTTCAAATATGTCTTCGATTATCGCGAGGAGGACGTGTTCTGGTGCACGGCGGATGTCGGCTGGATCACGGGGCACTCCTATCTCGTGTATGGCCCGCTATCGAACGGGGCGACGTGCGTGATGTTTGAGGGCGTGCCGACCTGGCCGCAGCCGGACCGGTTCTGGCGTATCATTGAGGAGCAGAAGGTTACAATTTTCTACACCGCGCCGACCGCGATCCGCGCGTTGATGCGGCTGGGCGAGGAGTGGCCCGACAAACACAACCTCTCCTCGCTTCGCCTGCTCGGCACGGTGGGCGAGCCGATCAATCCCGAAGCGTGGATGTGGTATCACCGTGTGATCGGCAGGGGGAAGTGCCCGATCGTGGACACCTGGTGGCAGACGGAGACTGGCGGCATCATGATCGTCACGCTGCCCGGCGCGATGCCGACGAAGCCGGGTTCCGCGGGGCGTCCGTTTTTCGGCGTCCAGCCGCTGATCCTGAAAGAGGACGGGCAGGAGGCGCGCGTGGATGAAGGCGGCGCGTTGTTCATCAAGCACTCGTGGCCCGGGATGCTGCGCGGCGTGTATGGCGATGAGAAGAGCGAGCTGATCCGGAACGTCTATTTCTCGCGCGTGCCCGGCCTTTATTTTTCGGGCGACGGCTGCCGCCGGGATGCGGACGGGTACTACTGGCTGCTGGGCCGCATCGACGATGTGCTGAATGTGTCGGCGCATCGCATCGCCACGGCGGAATTGGAAAGCGCGCTGGTCTCGCACGCCGGCGTGGCTGAGGCCGCGGTGGTCGGATATCCGCACGAGACGAAGGGGCAGGGCATCTATTGTTACGTGACGCTGAAGAAGGGTGTGGAGGCAACGGAGGAACTCCGGAAGGCCCTCATCCAGACGGTACGCACGCAAATCGGGCCGATTGCCACGCCGGACAAAATCCACTTCACGGAGGCCCTGCCGAAAACACGTTCGGGCAAGATCATGCGTCGCATCCTGCGCAAGATCGCCGAGGGTCACGTGGATCAGGTCGGCGACACCAGCACACTCGCGGACCCGACGGTGGTCGATTCACTGGTGAAAAACCGCCTCTAACTGAAGGATACCGCACATGGCCAAGTTACCGTTGGGTCTTCGTCTCGCCGATCACGCGAAGCAGTTCATGCCGGTGCCGGCCGGTGGGAAAGTATTCCAAGCGGGGCAGCCGGGCGATTGCATGTATGCGGTGAAAACGGGCACGCTCCAGGTGCGCATCGGGAAGACCGTCGTTGAAACGCTCGGCCCGGGCGACGTATTCGGGGAGATGGCGTTGCTCAACGAGAATGAAGTGCGCTCGGCGACGGTTGTCGCCGTGAGCGACAGCGTGCTGGCGGTGATTGATGCCAAGCGGTTCGAGTTCATGGTGAAACATGTGCCCTCGTTTGCCATTGAGTTGATGCGTGTGCTCGCGGCGCGCCTGCTGGAGATGAACAAGCGCGTGCGCGCCCCGGCCTGACGTGCGTGTTTGCTGGTCAACGTCCGACTCGGTCTATCACAACCTCGCGTTGGAGGAGTGGTGGGTTGACCATCTGGATCGCGAGGGCCCGGTCCTGCTGTTCTACGTCAACGCGCCGTCCATCGTGGTCGGAAAAAACCAGAATCCCTGGCGCGAGGCGGCCACGGAGTGGGCCCGGCAGGAGGGTATTCCGATCGCGCGCCGGATTTCGGGAGGCGGCACGGTTTATCACGACCCGGGGAATCTCAATTTCTCATTGATCCTTCCGCGGGGAACCTACCGGCAGGAAACCGTCTTTTCACAAACCTGTGCCGCCCTGTCTTCCCTCGGCGTGGAAGCGCGTGTCACAGCCGGAAACAGCATTACGTGCGAGGAAAAAAAGATTTCCGGAACGGCATTTTGTTTCCGCGGCCCCGCCGCCCTTCATCATGGAACCTTGTTGGTGAATGCGGACCTCGAGCGGCTGCGCCGCTCCATGCGGCCCGCGCTGACAGGCGTCGTAACGCGGGCGATTGCCTCGAAACCCGCTGCGGTTGGCAATGTCCGCGATATCCGGCGCGAGGTGCGGGTGGAGGATGTCGCTTCAGCGCTGGCCACCCAATTCGTCGGGCGCCCGACGCGTGAATCCTTCGCAGGGCCGGATGATGAGGCTTATCGCGCGCTACTCGCCCGCCATCAATCGTGGGAATGGATTTGGGGACACACGCCTGTGTTTGAATGGACGCTGGAGCTGGCGGACGGCTCGGTGCGTGTTCATGTTGAAAACGGCATCATCACCCGGGCGATCCGGAGCTGGTGCCGGGATCGTGAGGAGGCCGTGGCCGCGCTCTCGGGCGCTCGATTTGACCCGGCGGAGATGGTTGCGTTTTTTCAGTAACGCGCGTTTATCGTGGAAGGATCGCGTAGTCGAGGGTGACAACGACTTTTGCCGTCTTTTCGATCGTGCTGGTGTCGTACATGCCCCAACTGGATGTTTCAGTCGAGAGCGGGGTGGTGATCTGGAACACACCTTGTTGCGCGGAAACCAGTTCGCCCACGCGACCACCGCTGTTCTGCGCCATGACAAGGGCGCGCTGGTAGCCATCCTCCGTTGCGCGGGCCAGCAGGTCGCGCTTGAGCGACTCCATGTTGGTGATGAGAAACTCCGGCGCGGAAACCGTGAGGTCGATGTCTTCGCTCATCAGGTTGGGCAGGTCGAGCGTCGCTTCGTAGATCCGGTCGACGGCATCAGAGGTGACCGTCAGGCTCTGGTAGAGATCGAAATACTCGATCTCGTTGGTGTCTTTGCCCTGTGCATCCTTGCGGAGCACCTTGCGTTGATCAGGCGCGAGCATGCGGATATCCGCGTCCGTGAACCCGCGCGCGCGCAGCGCTTCGAGGACCCGGTCGCGCCGTTTCTTGAGCGTATCGACGGCCTCGCGCTGCGTGGGCCCGCGGGCGCCGACGGTGACGGTAAACTTGCCGGCGTCGGCTTTGACCGGCTGCTCGGCGTAGCCCTTGACCGAGATCGCCTGCTCCTGTTTAACACGCACGAAGAATTTCGAGAGCAAGGCGGCGGACGCCACCATCCCGGCCGCCAGGATGACGGCCACGACCGCGGATCGGAAGAGGGTCATGGGCGTATCCTAGGGACGATGGACGTGCGTCCCGTGGCCGAAGAAGATTTCCGCGGCTTCCATCATCGTTTCCGAGAGGGTGGGGTGCGCGTGGATTGTCATCTTGAGATCATCCGCGCGAGCGGCCATTTCGACGGCGAGCACGCCCTCCGCGATCATCTCGCCCGCGCCGACGCCGACAATGCCGACCCCGAGCACTTGTTCGGTGTGGGGATCGAGGACGAGCTTGGTGAGACCTTCGTTGCGCCCGAGCGTGGTGGCGCGGCCCGATGCCGCCCATGGGAA
>CALKUH010000054.1 GCA_937996795.1 uncultured Verrucomicrobiota bacterium
GAACAGCGCCGTGCCCAGCACCCAGGTCAGCGCCAGCTTGCCGAAGCTCCACATGCGAGGCAGGCAGGACAGCACGATGACCACGCCGACGACAAGGCAGGCCAGCGCCGGGCGCCATTGTTCCTCGAACGGGTAGATCCCGAACAGGATTACGCGCCAGCGTGTCGCGATGACCGACCAGCAGGCGCCGCCCTTGGCCGCTTTCTTGCCCGCCTTCGCGTCGAACTGAGCGCGCTGGTCGTCATTCAGGACCGCGCGGATGGATTCCATCGATTTGGCGCAGGCTTCCACCGTGCTGCCTTCCGCTTTGCAGGCGGCTTCAATCTCGGCGATCTTCGCCTTCTGGTCTTCGGTCAGCTCAACGCCCGAGAGCGCTTTGGAGCAGGCCGACACCGAGGCTTTTTCCTTGGCCTTGCCACCCGCCGGGCAACACGCGCCGCCCGCCCAGCTGGCTACCGTTCCAACGACCAACAGGGTCGCCACTGCAATGATCATACGTTTCATGCTAAGTCCTCCGTGATTGCTAAATATACTCGATCAGAGGCCGAGGTAAAGGGGATCGGCCAATTTTTCTCGGCCGCGTTCCCAGGTTTCCATCGTAAACGCATGGACATGCCGGGCATCGGCGGGGTGCGTCCGGCGCTCAACGCAGTGCCAGTCCTCCCACTGTATCTCGGGAAAATGCGTGTCGCCGGACACCGAGGCATGGACCCGCGTCACGTAGAGGCGATCCGCCACCGGCAGCGCCAGGGCATAGAGCTGGGCGCCGCCGATGACAACCAATTCATCAACATCCGCCGCCACGCGGAGGGCATCCTCCAAAGAGGAAACAATTTCGGCGCCGGAACGTTGGAGTGCGGCATTGCGCGAGAGCACCAGATTGCGGCGACCCGGGAGCGGTCCCTTGAGAGAGTCCCAGGTGCGGCGGCCCATGAGCACGGGTTTTCCCATCGTGACCGCCTTGAAGTGGCGGAGGTCGTCCGGCAAGCGCCACGGCAGATCCCCGTCGCGCCCGATCACCCCGTTCTCCGCCACCGCCACGATGAGGGAAATGCGCACGCCTACACCGCGATCGGGGCCGAAATGGCCGGGTGGCATTGGTAGTTTTCGAGGGTGAAGTCCTCGAAGGTGAAGTCAAAAATCGAGCGCACGTCCGGATTCAATTTCATCACCGGCGGCGGGTACGGCGCGCGCGACAACTGGAGGTCCGCCTGTTCCAGGTGGTTGAGATACAAATGGGCGTCACCCAGCGTGTGCACGAACTCGCCGGGTTTGAGTCCCGTGACCTGGGCCATCATCAACGTCAACAGCGCGTAGGACGCGATGTTGAACGGGACCCCGAGAAAAACATCGCCGCTGCGCTGGTAGAGCTGGCAGGACAGGCTTCCATTCGCCACATAGAACTGGAAGAGGCAGTGGCACGGCGCGAGTGCCATGCGGTCGATTTCGCCCGGATTCCAGGCCGAGACGATAAGCCGGCGCGAATCGGGATTTTCGCGAATCTGGCGCACCACCTCGGAAATCTGGTCCACCACCCTGCCGTCCGCCGTGCGCCACGAGCGCCACTGCGCGCCATAGACGGGACCGAGATCGCCATTCGCGTCCGCCCATTCGTCCCAGATACTCACCTTGTTGGCGCGCAGATAGGCCACGTTGGTGTCGCCCTTCAGGAACCAGAGCAATTCGTGGATGATCGACCGGAAGTGCAGCTTCTTGGTGGTGACCCCGGGGAAACCCGCCGCCAGGTCAAACCGCATCTGGTGCCCGAACACGCTGAGCGTGCCCGTTCCCGTCCGGTCCGATTTGCGGACGCCCTCGTAACGCACGCGGCGCAAGAGATCGAGATAGGGTTTCATCGGAACGGATGTTTACCACGGAGACACGGAGGTCGCGGAGAGGAAAATAGGGCGCGGTGCGATGCTCCTGCACTCCGTGAACTCAGTGTTCTCTGCGGTTAATTCTTCTTTTCCAACTTCAGGACGGCCTGGATTGCGACCTGGATCGCACCGCGGATGTTCCTGTCGAGCGACAGGGCGTCCTGGCCGGGCGCGGTCCACGGCGTGCGATCCGAGACGGTGCAGATGGTCCCCGCGCGGAGGCCGAACAGGTTGCACATGGTGAACAGCGTCGCGGATTCCATCTCCACGTTGAGCACGCGGGCGCGCTTCCAGTTGGCGCAGATGTCGTTCATGCCGTGCTGCTCGTAGCCCCCGAACGACATCGGCAGGATGGCGCCGTCCTTGCCGACGACCTTGTTGCGGGAATAAAACCCATCCACCGAAACCGTCAGCCCCGTGTGAAAGCGTTGTCCCGAAGCGGCGGCGGCTTCCGTCAGCGCGCTCACCACGCGGTAGTCCGCGACGGCGGGATATTCCAACCCCACATA
This sequence comes from uncultured Verrucomicrobiota bacterium, assembly GCA_937996795.1. Classification (GTDB taxonomy): domain Bacteria; phylum Verrucomicrobiota; class Kiritimatiellia; order CAIVKH01; family CAIVKH01; genus JAMLJG01. The sequence continues at coordinate 2,387 of CALKUH010000054.1, forward strand.
GCTGCGCGAGGTGCCCTCATCACGCACGGCGCCGGTGCTGATCACATAGTCGCCGAGCTCGACCTGGTCCGCGATCGCGCCGCTGTTCCCCACGCGGATGAAGGTGTGCGTGCCGAGTTTCGCGAGTTCCTCGACTAGGATGGCCAGGGAGGGTCCGCCGATGCCCGTGGAGGCGGCGGTCATGCGCACACCCTCGACCACGCCGGTGTGCACGACATATTCCCGCACGCGGCAGACTTCGCGCAAATCGCCCCACCCTTCGGAAATCTTCGGCACACGCCCGGGATCGCCCGGAAGAAACGCATAGCCCGCCACCTCGCCATCGCCCAGCCCGGTAATGATCTGCGCGTTTTTCTTCATCGACATCCTTCCCGTGGAGCGGTTCGCTTGACCCGATGGCCGTTTGTATTATGGTTCATCCCTCATGACAACAGCAGACGATTCCTCGATGGTGGCGGAGCGGTGGGTGTGCACCTGCTGCGGCTACGTCTATGACCCGGAAATCGGCGATCCCGAACACGGGGTCCCGCCCGGCACGCCGTTCAGCGCATTGCCGGAAGGATGGGTCTGCCCGCTCTGCCTCGCGCTGAAAAAAGCGTTCGATCCGTTCTGAGCGGAACCGGTCAGTCGCGGTTCTGCCACTCCTGATCCCGTCCGACCAGCAGGCGGTCCGCCTCGGCAGGTCCCCACCCGCCCGCGGGGTAGGTCGCCATCGGGAAATCCGCCTGCGCCGACCACGCCTTGAGGATGGGGTCCACCACCCGCCACGCGGCTTCCACCTCGTCGGAGCGTGTAAAGAGCGTCGAGTCGCCGCGCAGGACATCCAGCAGCAGCCGCTCGTACGCCTCGGGCAACTGCCGCTGCCATGTCTCCGAATAGGAAAAGTCCATCGCGACGGTCTCGACCTGCACCTGCATGACCGGACGCTTGGCGGCGAACCGCAACGAGATGCCCTCGTCGGGCTGGATGCGGAAAATCAACTGGTTCGGATTTGCTCCCGTCAGGTCGCAGACATCGCCCACGCACTCGACCGTCTGGAAGAGTTGAAGCGGCGGCTTTCGGAATTGCACCACGATCTCGGTGACGCGCCTGGCGAGCCGCTTCCCCGTGCGCAGATACACCGGCACGCCCGCCCAGCGCCAGTTGTCGATGAACAGCCGCAGCGCGACATACGTCTCCGTGCGCGAGTCCGGCGCGATGCGATCCTCCTCGCGATAGCCGGGCAGCGCCTTGTCGCCGCTCCGCCCCGCGACGTATTGCGCGCGGACCAGCGAGCGCGTGAGGTCGCCGGGGTTCAGCGGGCGAATCGACTGGAGCACCTTGACCTTTTCGTTCCGCAGCGCATCCGCGGTGAGGCTCGCGGGCGGCTCCATCGTGACAAGACACATCAATTGCAGCAGGTGGTTCTGGAGCATGTCCCGCAGCGCGCCGCTCGCGTCGTAGTAGGCGCCACGCCCGCTCTCCATGCCCACGGTTTCAGCCGCGGTGATCTGGATGTGGTCCACCAGGTGGTTCGTGAACAGCGGCTCGAAGATGGCGTTCGCGAAGCGGAAGGACAGGATGTTCTGGACTGTTTCCTTCCCGAGGAAATGGTCGATGCGATAGACCTGTGATTCGTGCAGGTGCTGCAGGACGGCCTGGTTCAGCGCGCGCGCGGTTTCGAGATCGGTTCCAAACGGCTTCTCAATGACGACGCGCGTCCAGTGCGCCGCATCCGGCGGCTGCACGAGGCCCGTGGCCTTCATGTGCGCCAGCACGGGCGCGAACAGCTCCGGGCGGATCGAGAGGTAGTACAGGTGGTTCGGCGGGAACTGGCGCCGGTCGAACAACCGCGTGTTCAGGCTGCGATAGGCCTCGTACTGCTCGATGTCGCCCTTGTGATAGAAGATGTGTTCGCAGAAACTGGCCAGGACCTCGTCGCGCACCGGGATCCGGGAGAAGCGGCGCACGGCGTCGTCGGCGATCCGGCGGAATTCCGCGTCGTCGTAGTCGCGCCGCGCAAAGCCGACAACGGAAAAGTCCACCGGCAGGAACCCCTGCGCATACATCGCATACAGACCGGGCAGCAATTTGCGCTGCGTGAGGTCGCCCGAGGCGCCCAGGATCACCACGGTGACCGGCTGGGTCAGGCGCATGGAGGGGAAGGCCGGGACAGCCACGTCTTCGGCAACAGGTTCAGATGCATTCAAAGGGGTGCTCATTTTTGAGAAGGACGGGCGTCATTGAGCCGCCAGTCAAAATCCGTATAGCGGATGGCAAATCGCCCCGGAAGGTCGCGCACCCCCCACTCCTCGGGAGTCACCATGCGCACATACGCCTCCACACGGCCCGCCCGGCGCTCAAAGTCGGCGGCATACCATCGAAATACCGGCGAAAGGTACAGGCGGCGCCGCTCCTTGTCGATGCGGTTATGCGGTGTAGCGGATAGCCACCGCCGCGCCTGGTCCGCCAACTGCGCATCCAGGCGCGCGCCTTCATACGGCTCCTCGCGAAGCGGTGGACTGCCGAGCGCACCCTGGCACAGCGCAAAGTGGACTCCCGGTTCGGCGTAATCCCGACGGATGTAATTCCGCAGCAGGATCTCCAGCGAGATCGTATAGCCGAAAAGTCGCACACGCGGCCACTCGAAGGGGTCGCCACTGAACCAGCCGCCGGCTTTGCGAATGCTGGCGAGCGGATAGTCCCCAGCCACGATATCCAGCACGGTGAGGTTGTAGACGTTGATCAGGAACGCCAGCCGCTCGGGCACGGTCCAGCCGCCGAATTCACGCTCCGTCACCGCCGCATACGCATCCAGGCACCGGGCCAAATCCGTCCGGCTCGCCGCGAGTTCAGCGTAGTTCACCCGCCCATCCTCCATCACGCGGGCAAGCAGCGCAGCATACAGGCGGGCGGGCTCCCCCTCCTCCGCGCGGGCCGTCGGCCCCGGCGCGAACAGCAGCGCCAGCGCAAGCGGCACGGTTTTGATCCAGCATTTCATACACTTGAGCGAGCAAACCGAACGGAGCTCCCAGCCGTTGAATATAAAAAAACGGGGAAAGCCCTACCATCTGAAAGCTTGACGTCCCACTCATAGGTGTTTTGATGCACCGGTACTTCAAGGGATGGATATGAAAATCGTTGCACTTCGGGAAGATACGCCGGGCGAACGCCGCGTTCCGCTGATCCCCGCGTCGGCGGAGAAACTGGTCAAGCTCGGCGCGGAGCTGCTGGTTGAATCGGGCCTTGGGACCACCATCGGCATCCAGGATGACGCCTACGCCAAAGTCGGCGCCACGATTATACAGGACCGCCAGGCGTCGCTTGGCAGCGCGGACATGGTGTTGCGTCTGCGGAAACCGGTGGCCGCGGAGCTGGGCGCCCTCAAGAAGGGATGCATCCACGTCAGCTACCTCGATCCGTTCAATGAGCAGGCGCTGGTGCGCCAGTTGGCCGACGCGGGGGTAAGCGCCGTCAGCCTTGAGCTGATTCCCCGCACCACGATCGCGCAGAAGATGGACGTCCTCAGCTCGCAGGCCAACCTGGCGGGGTACGTCGCCGTCGTCCTCGCGGCCCAGCGACTCGACAAGATTTTCCCGATGATGTCCACGCCGGCCGGCACGATTGCCCCGACCCGGGTCTTTATCATCGGTGCGGGTGTTGCCGGGCTTCAGGCCATCGCCACCGCCAAGCGCATGGGCGCGATCGTCGAGGCGTTCGACACACGGCCGGTCGTCGAGGAGCAGGTCAAGTCGCTTGGCGCTAAATTCGTGAAAGTCGACCTCGGCGAAACAGGCCAGACCAAGGACGGCTACGCCAAGGCGCTGACCGAGGAACAACTGGCCAAACAGCGCGATGCGATGGCACGCCATTGCGCCGGCGCCGATGTGGTCGTCACCACGGCGCAGGTCTTCGGACGCCGCGCGCCTCGCATCATCACCGCGGATATGATCAAGGGGATGAAGCCGGGCAGCATCATCGTGGATCTCGCCATCGAGACGGGCGGCAATGTGGAAGGCGCCCAGCTTGACCAGGAAGTGGATGTCAACGGCGTCCGGATTCTCGGCCTGGGCAACCTGCCGGGACGCGTCCCGGTCCACGCCAGCCAGATGTTCTCCAGCAACCTTGCAAATTTTGTCGAACACTTCTGGGACAAACAACAGAAGGCCTTCGTGCTGAAACCCGACGACGAGATCATCAAGGGAAGCCTCGTCACGCACGAAGGCAGGATAGTCAACGAAATGGTCCTCAAAGCGTTGCAGCCAGCCACCTGATCAAGGAGCAAATCATCATGATGGGTCTATTGTTTTTCGTCTTTGTGCTGGCCATCTTCCTCGGCTTCGAGCTGATCTCGAAGGTGCCCTCCCAGCTCCACACCCCGCTGATGTCCGGCTCGAATGCCATTTCCGGCATCACGATCGTAGGCGCACTCGTCGCCGTGGGGCATCCGCACGGTGGCAACCTGGTGACCGTGCTGGGCGTGATTGCCGTCGCCGCGGCCATGATCAATGTCGTGGGCGGCTATCTGGTCACCCATCGCATGCTGGGCATGTTCAAAACCAAGTCGGCCAACAGGAAGTAAGTATGATCGCGCACATCCAGCCCTTCATCAATTACCTCTACATCTTCGCCTCGGTCCTTTTCATCATCGGACTGAAGATGCTCAGTCGCGCGGATACGGCGCGCCGTGGAAATTTCATTTCATCCGTCGGCATGCTGATCGCGATCATTGCGACCTGCCTGCTCGCCGGCATGGAGTATCATTGGATTCTCGTCGGCATCCTGATCGGCTCCGCCATCGGGGCGGTCGCCGCGCATGGGGTGAAGATGACCTCCATGCCGGAAATGGTGGGCTTGCTGAACGGCTTCGGCGGCCTCGCCAGCATGCTGGTCGCATGGGCGGAATATCACAAGTGGGTCTCGCTGGGCTGGACGGATTACGCGGTGACCCTCCTGCCGGACAACCCCGCCGCCGCAAATCCGATGTTTGCGGCGATCGCGATTGCCTTCACGGCAGTGGTCGGCGCACTGACGTTCTCCGGCAGCATGATTGCCTTCCTCAAACTCGCGGAATGGATGCCCGGCAAGCCCATCCTGTTCCGGGGACAGCAGGTCGTAAATGCGCTCGTCCTGCTCGCCATCCTCGCAGCGGCGGTGGTCTTCTGCATGGCGCCTGAGGCGCCCGCCGCGTATTGGGCGTTTGCCGCGTTGATGGTCGTCGGCCTCATCCTGGGAGTCACGTCGGTGATTCCCATCGGAGGCGCCGACATGCCCGTCGTGATCTCACTTCTCAACAGCTACTCCGGCATCGCGGCCGCGGCCGCGGGATTCATCATCCTCAACAACGTCCTGATCGTCGCGGGTTCCCTCGTCGGTGCCAGCGGCATCATCCTGACCCAGATCATGTGCAAGGCCATGAACCGCTCCCTCGCCAACGTGCTGTTCAGCGGCTTCGGGGCCGCCAACACAACGAAGAGCGAGGGCTACAAGGGCGAGGCGAAGCCGATCAGCTCCGAAGACACCTACATGCTGCTGGAGGCGGCGCGTTCGGTGGTCATCGTGCCCGGCTATGGCATGGCCGTGGCGCAAGCCCAGCATGCGGTGCGCGAACTCGGCGAACTGCTCGTGGCGAACGGCTGCGACGTCCGCTACGCGATTCACCCGGTGGCCGGACGCATGCCGGGCCACATGAACGTGCTGCTCGCGGAGGCGAATGTCCCCTATGAACAGCTTGTCGAGCCGCAGGACGTGAATCCGGTGATGGAAACCGTGGATGTCGCGATGGTGATTGGCGCAAACGACGTCGTCAATCCGGCCGCCCGCGAGGACCAGGGCAGTCCCATCTACGGCATGCCGATCATCAACGTGGACCACGCCAAGACGGTGATCATCCTGAAGCGCAGCATGGCCTCGGGATTCGCCGGCATCGATAATCCCCTCTTCTTCAAAGACAACGCCCGCATGCTCTTTGGCGACGCCAAGGCGACGGTCTCCGCGCTGGTCGGGGAATTCAAGAGCGCCTGACGGGGCCATGGAGATCAAGCCCCCACCCGCGTGCGGCATCATGATGCGCACCGTTTGCTACGAATCCGAGACGGCGCTGGCCGGAGCCGTATGCGAAGCGTTGCGCGCCGCGCTGGCGCAACCCGCGGCGATTATGCTTGCCGGAGGTTCGACGCCACTCGCGGCGTACCGGCAACTGTCGGGCCAAACCCCGCGCATCGCCCCCGAAGCAAGGCTGTTTTTTTCCGACGACCGGCTGGTGCCGCCGGATCACGCCCAAAGCAATTTCAAGCACATTGCGCCGCTGATGGCGGCCTCGGGCGTCAGTCCGGATCAGATCATACGCGTGCACGGGGAATGGGCCCTGGCCCAGGCCGTGGATGACTACAATGCCCAGTTGACCGCCCTGCTCAACAGCGGGACACCGCTCACGCTCGGTCTGCTGGGGCTGGGCGCCGATGGACACACCGCCTCCCTCTTTTCATCCGAGGACATCCGTCGCGGGCACAACCGCTTCGCGACGGGCGTGCAGCGGCCCGATGGGCTGCAAGGGGTCAGCACAACACCGGACGTCTTCCGGCAGGTGAATCGGCTCATATTTGTGGTCAGCGGCGCAGCAAAAAAAGAGATCGCGCGCACGCTCGTCCAGCAACCGCAATCCATCGCCGCGGGACAGGCGGTGCGAGGCCATCGCGGGGTGGAACTCTGGACCGACCGCGCCGCTTGGCCGTTCTAGCCCGTCACTTCGAGCGCGCGTGCCGGCTCGCCCGCTCCAGGCGCTGCCGCTCCGCAGCGGTCAGGGATTGAATTCCTTCCCGCGCGATTTTGTCGAGCAACCGGTCCACTTCCCCGGCCTCCCGCCGGGCATCCGCCTGCTTGCGCACACGGCGCGCAGTCGTCCACGCCGAGGCCGCCCGCCCCAGCAACTCCGGACGAAACAGGATCACCGTGTAGACCAAGCCGGCCACGGCGCCCGCCAGATGCGCGGAGTAGGCAATGCCGCCGACATCGGGCGAAAGGGTGAACAGCAGTTGAATCGCCCCGAGCGCGACGGCCAGCACCCAGGCCTTCAGGGTGATCGGGAATACGAACATCACCAGCAGGGTCACTTCGCGCTGCGGGAAGAGAACAGCAAAGGCGGAGAGCAGCCCGAAGATCGCGGCGGAAGCGCCCACGCAGATGCCTTCATAGGGATAGGTCAGCGCCAGCCAGCCGGCTCCGCCCAGGGCGCCGGACAGGAAATAGAGCGTCAGGAAATGGCGCCGCCCAAGCGAGCGCTCCACTTCCGCGCCCAGGAAATAAAACATCAGCATGTTGATAAGCAAGTGAAACGCCCCGCCGTGCAGGAATTGATAGGTGAACAATTGCCACACCTGCCCGCCGAGAAACCCCGCCACACTCAAGCCCAGCAGCCCTTCAAGCGGAAGGCGCAACACCCACACGCTGGCCAGTTGCAGCACGTAGACAACAGGGATGGCCAGCAGCAACGCAAACGTGGCCGGCGGAAGACCGGCCCTCAATCTCCATCCCAACAGCGACATGAGGCATACTAAAGCACAACCCGGCGGCCCGCACCAACCGGGGAATTTCGCCGCTGGCTTTTTTTGACAAGCGAAGCGCGCTCCACTATCTTCCACCCCTTCGCACGTAGCGGGCCGGTAGCTCAGTTGGTAGAGCACGGGACTTTTAATCCTGTGGTCGAGGGTTCGAGTCCCTCCCGGCTCACCACTTTCGCCATGAGCCGACGTTCATTCAGAGCGCGTTGGGAACTGTGGCTGGCCCGCATCGCTCTGGCCGTCATCCCGGGATGTTCGCGCCCCACCCTGTGCCGCCTGGCCCGCATCATGGGCTCACTCGCATGGCGGTGGGGCGGCAAGCGGACGCGCAAGGTGGCCGAGGCCAACATCGCGCTCGTCTTCCCCGACCTCCCCGCCCGTCAGCGTGAAGACCTGTTGCGCCGTTCGTTTCATGCATTTGCGCTCAGCATGCTGGATGTGTTCTGGCTGGCGAAGGATGCACAGGAAAAGCTGCCGGGCCTGGTTTCCATTCATCCCAGTTACGACCCCATCCTGAAACCCGGGGCCATGATCTGCATCACCGCGCACATGGGGAATTGGGAGGCCTTGGGAATGGCCATCAGCCTGCGCAGCGGCCTGCCGCTAACCAGCGTGGCGGCAACCCTCAAGAACTCGCGCGTCGACGCGCTTTTTAATGACCTTCGGCGCCTCACGGGCCAGCACATGGTCCCGCGCAAGGGTGCCGTTCGTCCGCTGCTCAAAACCCTCCGCGAGGGAGGCAAGGTCGCGCTGGTGCTGGACCAGAATACGAAACCCGTTGACGGCGGAACCTTCGTGAACTTCATGGGGCGTCCGGCCCCGATGTCGACCGCCGCCGCCATGCTCGCCCTGCGAACGAACGCCAAACTCGTCGTGGGAATTTCGCTCCCCACTCCGCGCGGCACTTACGAGACACGCCCGCTGGTCCACATCTCCACCGAAAATCTGCCGCAACCGGAAGAAGCCGCCATTCAGGCCCTGACCCAGCGCATTGCCGACGCGCTGGCGGATGCCGTTCGCGAGAACCCGGCCTGCTGGGTCTGGAGCTACAAGCGGTGGAAAATCAGGCCGCCGGACGCGGATGCATCGGCCTTCCCGTTTTATTCGCGCGCGCTGAAGCCCTCCGACCTCTCGCGCGCCAGGCGTCCAACTAACGTCTGATTCCGCTACACGCGGAAACCGGCGGGAATCACCGCATTTTTGGGAATCACGATCACGCCATCCCGAATGGTGTACAGGGCATGATTCGTGTCCTGCTTCCCATCCGGCGAAATGTAGGCGCCGTCGCCGATGCGCGCATTCTTGTCGATGATCGCATTCTTGATGTAGCAATCGCGCCCGATGCCCAGACGCACTTCACCGGCTTCGGGTTCCTTCTCGTAGTAGTCAGCCCCCATCACGACCGAATGCTCAATGACGGTCTGGTCGCCCACGACGGCCCGGATGCCAATGATCGAATGAAGGATCCGGTGCCCGGAAATGATGCAGCCCTCGGACAACAGGCAGCGGTTGAGATCGCAGCCATTGATCTTCGATGGCGGCAGATAGCGCATGTCCGTGTAGATCGGCGCCTTTGGATCATAAAAATTGAACTCGGGCACGGTGTCGGACAGGGACAGGTTCGTCTCCCAGAAGGAATGGATCGTCCCGATATCCCGCCAATAGCCGTCAAAGATATAGCTGAAGACCTTATGGGTCTTGATGGCCGAGGGAATGATGTGTTTGCCGAAATCCGACAAATCAGTGTCGAGGAGCTTTTTGAGCACCGACCGGTTGAAGATGTAGATGCCCATGCTGGCGAGATAGCGCTCGTCCTTGTAGATCGGCGCGCGCAAGGCATCCAAGGCAGGCGTATTGCCGGGCTTTTCCACGAAATTCACGATGCGGCGCTTGTCATCCACCTGCATGATGCCGAGCGCACCCGCTTCGCCGCGCGGCACCGGCTTCGTGCAGATCGTCACCTCGGCGCCGGTCTCCTGGTGCTGGCGAATGACCTCGCGGAAATCCATGCGGTATAGTTGGTCGCCGGACAGAATCACCACATAATCCGGCTCCTCCTCGATAAAATAGCGGAGGCTCTGGCGAACGGCATCCGCCGTGCCCTGATACCACTTCTCCGAACTCGGCGTCTGCTGGGCCGCGAGGATGCGCACATAGCCCTTTGAGAACTGGTCAAACTGGTAGGTGTGCTGCACATGGCGGTGCAGGGACTCGCTGTTGAACTGGGTCAACAGATAGATGGAGCGGATGCCGCTGTTGATGCAGTTGCTGACGGGAATATCGATCAGGCGATATTTGCCCGCGATCGGAACGGCCGGCTTCGATCGCTCCAACGTCAACGGCAACAGGCGGGTGCCCTGCCCGCCTCCCAAAATTACACTGACAACACTCATGACGATCCTTTCAAGCGATTGACTAACCCTCAAAACACAGCGACCCCAAGAAGACTTGGGGTCGCTGCACCTACATCCTGTTTGCGCGACCGATCAGGTTCCGCCTCCACCGCCACCCGTGGTGGTTGTCGTGGTGGGGATCGTAATCGAGATCGGCGAAGACTCGCCATTGATATTGCCCGTGCGCCCGTTCTCTTCAATCCACGTGCCGAGCATCAAGCGATCATCCAATGTCGCACGTCCTTCGATGGCCGACTGGATGATGCCCTGGAAGGTACCGACCATGGTGACCTTCTTGCCCGCGGCGCTGATGCCTTCAACCGAGTAGGTGCCAATGAAGCTGTCACCGGCCGAGATGGTCTGCGCGTCGCTGCCGAAGTTGTCCTGGTTCACACCGCTCGTCGTGCGGATGTCCCCGAAACTGCCGCGGTACTCCTTGCCATTGTTGTCGATAATGGTGATCCGGTTGCCGAAGTGTTCGACGGTAAAGGCAAAGATCTTCGCGCCCGTAGTGCCAGAAGTCGCGTTCCCCAAAGGACCGGAACCCGTGCCTTTGGATGGCGTGGTGCTCTCAGGCTCAATGAAGTACTTGTAACTGGCGGTGATGTTGGCCCCGTTCGCCAGCACGAAGCCATCGAAGTTCAGCGACCACTGCCCGGTGTCATAATTGATCGTGCCGAAGGCCCCGAAGGATCCCTCAAGGTTGCCATCGCTATTGGCATCGGTGAACGTGTAGCCGACCGTGGTAATCGTAAGGGATCCCTCGATGATATTGTTCTGGTCGAGGAACCCTGCGAACGCGGTGCTGACACCATTGCCCTTCGCAATAACTTCGGAGCCGACATTGTTCGTGGCGCCAACACTGCCCTCGCCATCGGGCGTGGTGATTTCGGACGAGTAGTCCGTGACCAACAAACCGCCGTTCACCCCGCGATAGACGCCGCTGAAGTTCAGGAAGTTGTAGCGCGAGCTGAACCCACCGTCCGTATTCGAGGTCCAATCGCAACCGGCAAGAGGCAGCACCAACGCAACCGCCATTGCTGACGCAGCCACCGACATCAAACGGGTCATCTTCATTCCAAACTCCTTCCGGCGTTATCGCTCAACTCATTCCGAAAACTCGCAGCACATAGTGGCAGAACCCCATCCCGACATCAAGGCAGTTGCCACCGGATGTTGTATATGTGCGGATCCAGCGGAGGCGTGTTGTTGGTGCTCGCCCACGGTCCGTTGGTCCAATTCGCCTTGAGAATCGTATAGGCGGTATTGGGCACATCGACCGGCGCGCCGGACAGGAGATTCGTCCGAATCTGCAGGTAGGTCGTGATATTCGTGGTGATGTTCGTCACCTGAGCCACGAAGTTGTACCGGACGATATCCTGTCCGGAGGCCATCGTCTGACCGACGATCTCGAACAGGAACGGCGTGGCCGGCTTGCTGTTCGTGTTCGCCGGGTTGAAGCCCTGCACCACTTCCAGCGCGTCGTGGAAGCCATCGTTGTCCGTGTCCGTCAGCAACGGGGACGAGCCCTTCTGTACTTCGACGCCGTCCTTGAGACCGTCGCCATCGGTGTCCGGATTGTTGGGGTTGGTGCCGTACGTATTGACCTCCTGACCATCGGTCAAGCCATCGCCATCCCCATCAGCCACAAGCGGATTCAGCCCCATGCCCACTTCAACACCATCGGACAATCCATCATTGTCGGTGTCGGAGTCGGTGGGATCCGTGCCCAGGACATACTCCTGGAAGTCGGTCAACCCGTCGCCATCAGAATCCGTATAACTGCCGCCATAGCCCGCCTGGCTGAGCGTCGCGAACCAGTACCACTCCCAGTTGTCCGGCAGGTTGTCGTTGTCCGCGTCCTGGTCCTCAATGAAGAGGTAGAAGCCGCTCTGGTTGCCCGGAACCGTGATGGCACGGACGGGATACGTCGCGGGCGCGGGCGACCCGCTCTTGATGTAGCCCCACGATTCATACGGATCGAGCCGCTTGTTGCCGTTGATATCCTGGAAGGCACGCACATAGAACGTTCCCGCCGGCAAGCCGCGCAGGGCAAAGACGCCGGGACGGTTGGTCAGCGAGACCTGGGCGACCGGCGTACCGCCGAACCCGGACGAGGCAAAGGCCTGGACGACGAAATTCCCGTTCGTCTGGCGTCCGTGATAGAGCAATTCGCCGCTGATCGTGTACGCGCCCGCCGGCGAGTCCTGCAGGTTCAGCATGAAGTTCGCATAGGTGGACCACGACGACGTCTTCGCCGGGTTTGCGCCGGCAATGCGCCAGTAGTACACGCCATTCGTGAACGGCGTGTCGCCACCCAGCAGCGGGATCGGCATCCGATACTGGCCATTCTGGTCGCGGAACGGCGCGATGAAGTTCGTGATGCCATAGATGGTCGGGCCATTTGAACCGCGGCGGATTTCCAGCCGCGTGTGGGTGGTCCAGTCATCCTGTGTCCACACGAGGTCGCTGTGGGCAAAGACCACCTCGCCATTGTCCGGCGAGAGCGCCACCGGCGTAGCCGGGTTCTTGGACCAGTTGAGCGTGAAAGCGTTCGTGGTGAGCGGACTCCCGTTCACAAACACCGTGCCGTCGCCACCATTCACGATCGCATTAAAGCCCGGCGAGGTCGTTTCCCCACCCGGCGGCAAGCCCCATGTCGCTTGCGGCGCGGAGAAGAGGTAGTCGCCCTCATGGAAATACGTCCTGTTCTGCAGGTTGCTGCGGATCAGGATCAGCGGCACGCCAGGGCTGGTCACCCGCGTGACGCGGACCGTGAAGTTGTTCACGCCGGCCTGCGCATTCCACGCGAGTCGGTTGATGCCCGGCAGCACGTCCGTCAGGCCCAGTTCCGCGCGAATCGGACCCGCCCAACTGACATGGATCGGCTGGCGTTCCACGATGCCGGCCGGCTCGGTCACGTCGTACGTGTTGTTGTTGTTGTTGTCCGCGTACGCGAAGAACCACATCGGGCCCTGCCGCAGATAGCCGGTGGCATTCGTGATCGACATGGTCACCGGGTAGAGGTTGACCGTGCCATTCGTCGCATAGAGTTGCGCCGAAAGCGCCGGGATGCCGTCCATGCCCGCATGCGTGTAGCCGATCAGCCGGATCGGACCGCTGATGTTGTTCCCGAGATACTTCACATTCAGCAGGAACTGCGGCGAGGGATGGCTTGTGAGATTCCCGGGGTGCGTCTTCGCCATGAACTCGGAGAAGTTGTCCCATCCGTCATTGTCGGGGTCGAGCAAGGCGTCATGGACGAGCGGGCTCACCACGCCGGGGTACTGGACCTCCCAGGTATCCGACATCCCGTCCCCGTCGTCGTACAGTTCGCCGTAGAAGGCGCCGACGGAGTTGGTGCTCCAGTAGTCGCTCTTCCCGTTGTCGTCGCTGTCCGTGTCGCGAGGATCGGTGCCCGCGAGGAATTCGCCGCGGTTGTTGAGTCCGTCTCCATCCGGATCCCCCCAGGCGCCATCGACACCCAGCGCATATCCCGGATTGAGCCCGTGCAACCCTTCCCACCAATCCGGCAACCCATCGCCATCGCTGTCAGCCGTGTACGGCTGGCAGGCGGCGACCGGCGGAATGTTGGAGAACACGACATCCCCCGAGAAGACGCCGCTGTAGCGGAAGTCGAGCGGGTTCATGAAGTCATTCGGCGCCTCTCCGCCATCCGTCGCGGGGAAGTAGCCGATGAGGGCGGTGCGCGCATAGACACGCAGCGGGTCAAAATCCGACAACGGCGCCTGATCCGCCGTCGCGAGACGCTGGGCCTGCGGGATGTAGAAGCCGAATTCCTCGCTTGGATCGCGAAGCGCAGACCGCTCCTCCGCGTAGATCCCGCGCTGGAAGTCGAAGTTGAAGTACATGATCAGGCCGGATTCCGTCCCAATGAGATTCCGCACGCGGACCTCGTCGAGTTCCTCTTTGCTCAACACACGACGCCAGACCCGCGCCTCGTCAATTTCGCCATCCAGCAGGCGCCCGATCTCCATGGGGCCCTCGAATGCACGGATGCCACTGCCGAGGATGACCCGGTTGCCAAGCAGCGGAATAAGGAAGCCCGGCTGCTGGGAAACCAGAATGCCGTCGACATACAACGAGGCCGTATTTTCGTCGCGCGTGTACGCGACATGGTGGTACTGGCCGTCGTTGATTCGGAACGGCGAGCGAAGCGTGTTGATCGATGTATTGATCGTCGTTTGCGAGTCCTCGGGCAATCCGTTCGTACCGATCGTCGCGCTTTCGTAAATGATGCCAAACGTGCCGAACACGCGACCATCGGAATCAATTCCGATGGCATAATTCACATCGCCAAAGAGTTCGCCGACGGGTTCGCCGTTATGGCGAGCAATAATCACTCCACCGTTTTCATCGGACGTGCGGACCCAAGCTTCCAGCGTCCACTCCTCGAGAATGTCGATGCCGGAACCCGATTTAGCCACTTGGCGCAAATGTCCTTCCTCGTCCCCGAACACACGCAGGACACCCGGGTCGGCGGCGCTCACGTCAAACAGAAGGGTGCGGTCGCGGAAATTAGCGATTTCCGTGGCCGTGCGCGCAATGCGCCAGATGCGGACTTCGGACAGGTAACCGGCATATCCGCCCTCGCCGAAGATCACATCACCCGGACCCTGAGCCGGCTGAAGGAGCGTGTTGTGGGATCCCACGCGCAAACCATCCTGATACAGGTTTAGAACCTGTTCGCCGAATGAGGCAGCCAGATGCGTCCACTGGCAGGTGCTGACGTTAATCGGCTCGCCCGAAATCTCGGCGACCTGGAGTGGATCATTGAAACTGTTGAAGCGGGCATACGGCACCACCGTGCCGGCGTCATTGCGGATGCCCAGCTCAAAGTTGACGAACCCTTCGCAGCGCAGGCGACGGATTACCAACGCCTGTTCCGTTCCGGGCGCGGGCAGCGCTTCCGCGCGGAAGAGGCATTCGACCGTCCAATTCGTCAGGCTGAACCGTTCGGTATCGAGGCCGGAGATTTTTTCCGGCACCGTCACCAGGCCGGGACCACCGCCGCCGCCGAAACGGAGAGAGCGGACGACAAACGGAATGCGCGCATCCGCGGGATCGAGTTCGTCCGCGAGTTCCGCGGCATCGGAAACGCCATCGTCATCTGTATCCGCGCGATCCGGACGGATGCCGAAACTCGAGTTCTCGGCGCGGTTGATGATGCCGTCGCCATCCGAGTCCTCATCCCCATCCGCCGTGCCATTCCCATCGCTGTCCACCCGGATCGGATTCAGGCCCAGGCGGTACTCGTTCAGGTTGTTGACGCCATCAAGATCGGGGTCATCACCGAATGATTTCAATTCACTGTTTGCGAGGAACCAGTTCACCCACCAATCCGGCACATCATCCACCGGGTCAGCGAAGAAGCTGCTGAGCACGCTGAGGTTCGTCTCGGCGATCAACGAATCGAAGGTCACACCCTTGAGCGCATAATTCTCATCCAGCGGATGGAGGAAATCCTCCGCCGTCAACCCGCCGTCATCAAAGGGATAGTAGCCGAACTGATTCTGTCCTGATTCCTGAACCAGCAGCTGCAGGACATCAGCGAGTTCATCGCCATCCGGCGCCGCGAAGAACTGTCCGCCCGTCTCCAACGCGATGCGCTCGAGTTCAAAGGTGAATCCCGCCAGGATCGTGGAGCCAAACCCGACCGAATTGATCACCGTTGAAAGCTCTACGACCTCATCCAATTCAGAATCCGTCGGCACCGCTTGCGGCACGCCATCCGAGATGAAAACACCGATACGATCGCCGGCAAGCGGACGGTCTTCCATCAGATCGATCAACGTCTGAATGGCAACCTGGTAATCAGTGCCGCCCTCGGGCTGAAGGGTGTCGATGGCGGCTTTCAACACATCACGGTCATCAGTGAAATCCTGAAGGACTTCTGATGTGTGGTCGAAGCGGATAATCGCCATTTGGGCGCCATCCGGCATAAGGTCTACGGCATCCTTCGCAGCGTCCTTCGCGGATTCCATACGGCCTTCAATGGCCATACTGCCCGAGTTATCAATGATGATGATAAATTCGGGCGCCACGCCGGATTGAGTCGGCAGGGTCGGACCGATATAGAGATCGTCCATGCGGCCAACAATCCCCTCGCCGATTCGCGTGAGGCCGGGGCCGCGCACGCCGGTGCCCGGGACGGATACCGAGGCGACCACACAGTCATTCACGTACAAGACTATGCGGCCCTCAGCCGGATCCCAGGTGGCGTGAACGGTCGAGAATTCGCCGGCGGGAATGGCCGCGGAGGCCGTCGCCGTGAACAACGTGCCGCCGAAGGTGTGCATGCGCACATACGGCACATTCGCATTCAAGCCCAACTCGAATTGGAGCAGGTCGCAGGTTTCGCGCTGGATGAGAATACCTGTTTCGCTTCCCGCCGGACGTATCGCGCAGCCGATGGCCCACCGGGTCAGATTCTCGAAGCGCTGGGGAACCGTTGCGGTGTCGCCCTGGAACTCCGTCGGCTCCGGCACACGGATGGCGGCGCCCGACAGCACGAGGCTGCGCGGCACCAGCGGCGAGCGCCCGTAGAGGGCCGAGGTGCTGTCCGCCACTTCCGCCCCATCATTGAACCCGTCATCATCCGTATCCGCCTTGCCGGGATGCGTCTTCCACGTGTTCTGCTCTTCGAGGTTGATCAAGCCGTCCCCATCGCTGTCCTCGACGGCATCCGACTGGCCATTCAAGTTCGAATCGGTCTTCAGCGGATGCGTACCCGCCTGGTATTCCGTCAGGTTCGTCAAGCCATCGCCGTCCGAATCCAACGCCGCATCACTCGGGTCGGTGATGCTGAATCCATAGGTCAGCTCCCAGTAATCCGGAATGCCATCGCCGTCCGTGTCCTGGTGAAGCGGCGCGGCCACGGTCGAGAAGACGGCGCCATCCAACACGCCCGCGTGGAACCAGTCATTCAGCCAGTCTTCCGTTACGGAGAAATCCTCCGCCGTGAGGCCGCCGTCATCGAAGCGGAAGTTCGCGCCGATGCCGCTGGTGCGCTGGCCATACAGCGTGCGGATGCCGTCGATGTCATCCTGCGTCAATTCAACCGGCTCCAGGCCGACCTGGTAGAACGGGTACATGATCGCCGCCGGGTCCGCCGAGTGATCCAGCCCCAGCGCATGACCGAATTCATGAAGCGCGACAAAGCGCAGGTCGATCGTGCTGCCCGACGGGTCCGCCGTGACGACCCAGGTTTCCGATTCATCATATACCGAATCACCAGCAATGGTTTCCGGGTTCGGGTTCGGGGCGGGATAGTAGGCATACGCCAGCACACCGTTCACACCGTCGATGTTGGCGAAGGAGATATCGAACTGCAGGGATTGGTTCGCCGTGCTGGACGCGGAGAAGTCGAGATCGACGACCGCCCCCCACTTGTTCATGGCGTCCACCATGGCGGTCCGCTGGTCGGCAACCGGCAGGTCCGGCGTGCTGTTGACGAAGTAATACGTCAGGTTGGCAGAACCCAACCCCGGGCCGTCCCATCCGTCGCCGACCACTGCAAATGGCGCCGCGTGGAGATGGGCCGGATTCGTGCAGGACCACGCACGGAAATTATTCCCGCTCAGCAAATAACTCGCCGCAGGCCGGAGGTAGGCCACGGCAGGCTGAGCGGCCAGGGCCGCAAGCTGAGATTCGTTCGCCGTGACCACCAGGTAGCGGTTGGTCAGGTAGTCCGGACGAACCAAGGAGGCCCCCGAGGCGGTAACCGCCGCCTTGGCATTGGTCGAACTCACGCCGGGATAGAACTCGACGAGGACATTCACCACCGCACCCGTCGCGCCGACCGACAGCTTCGACGCGATCTTGCTGGCCGCGGGCACAAATCCGCTCCACCGCGCATTTGTGACCGATGCGATCTGGGCGGGCGTTCCGCGAACCGCATACGCAACGGCGGAGACGCGATACAACGGCTGGATGCCCTTCGACTGAAGCGCAGCGAGATTGGCCGTGTCATTCGTCGCGGGGAACTGAACCACCGCATAGGCCGTCTCCCCCTGTGGCGCGGACGACAACTCCGGATCAATGCCGGGTGTCGGATCCACAGCCCCGCTGCGGAACTGGATCGTGTAAAGCGTGCTGGGCGGCTGTGTCGGCGAGTCATAGGCCGTAGCGATTTCGCCAGGCGTGAAGGCCGCGTTGCTGAACTTCAACTCATCAATGCGGCCCACAAAGCCCTTGGTCACCGCGCCGGAGGAACGCTCCGCACCCACGGTCACTTCGTCGCCCAAGCGGTCGGCTCCAAAGCCAAACACCGTCAGCGGATGCTGCGGCGGCGCGAGCGCGTAGGAGGCCAGCGCTCCGTTGACGTAGAGTTGCACGACCGAACTCGTGGCGTTCATGACGGCAGCCAGATGGGTCCACTCGCCGACCGGGATGCCGTTGATGCAGCCGGGCTGGATGAAATTCGTCGCCGCGAGGCGGAACGTTTGCACGGCGTTCGATGCGAGCTTGTAGTTGTAGAGGATGTAGGGCACGACGTTCAGCGGGTCCGCCGTGCCGGTGATGCCGAACTCGTAGTTCGCGCCGCTCTCGCCCGTCACCGTGTCGGTCACATGGCGGCGCATGATGACGCGGTCCACGCCGGCCGCTGGCGCGTTCGTCGGCTGCACCCACGCCTGGATCGTGAAGCTCTCCGACATGTATTTGTTCTGCGGCTCGATGATCATTCGCGCCGCGCCATTAAACTGCATCGACCGGGGCATCAACGGGTCGAGCGAGTTGAGCGGATCCGTCTGTCCGACCGGCGTCGCCGCTGTAGCGGCCGTTCCCAAGTTGTCCTGGCCGCTCTGCTCTTCGCCATCGCTCAAGCCGTCGTCATCGGTGTCGATCTGGTTCGGCAACAGGCTGTTGTTCTGCTCAAAGAGGTTCGACAACCCGTCGCCGTCAAAATCCTCCGCCTCGTCGGAAATGCCGTTTCCATCCGTATCCGTCGAATACGGATTGTTGCCGGTGCGATATTCCGTCCAGTTGCTGAGGCCATCGCCATCGGGATCGCCGTCCGCGCCGTTGTTTCCGGAACCGTCGAACGGATTGAGGCCGGACGAAATTTCCCAGTGATCGGGCAGGCCATCCCCATCGGAATCCTGCGAATCCGGATTCGGCATGGCATAGGTCGTCATCCATGTGGCATTGGTGAACACATCGCCATCCGCCCGCGCGCCGTTCAGGAAGAGCATGTCGTGCCCGTGATTGAGCGCATAAGGATTCGCGGGATTGAAGTAGCCGTTGGGTGCCGTGCCCCCTCCGCCGTAGCCGCCAAAATGCACGAAGTCGTCCGCCGGAGGAATAGTCGCAATATGGCGGGCCAGATCCTGCGCGAACACAATGTAGTTATAAGGCTGAATCAGCGACCCCGTGTACACTGTGGATTTTTGCGGGGTTAGGTCCCAGATCGAGAGCGTCGGATGCATCTGGAGCGTCGGTCCCTGCAGGAGTTCAAGCGTTGCGGGCACCGCGGTTTCATTGGTTCCGCCCGGCCACTCGATGCTCAAATCCGGGACGTCGTCAAAGTTGAAGTAGTGGTACAGCTCCGCGGTTCCATCCACGCGGGAGCGCGGCAGTTTGGAGCGCATCGTGCTGACTAGGCTGGGTGCGGACCGCGCTCCATTCCAAATGCGCACTTCGTCAATCCATCCGTCAAAGAAGTTCGTGGCGACGACGGGCTGGGGATCAGGGTCGCCCGTCAGCGGATCAATCTCGGACGCCAGCCCAAACACCGTCTCGCTGGCCTCAAGCCCAGGGACGGAAGCGCCGATCGTGGTGGTGCCCACGCGGTGGAACAGCGAGGGCGAAACGCCGTTCGCGGGCAGTATGGCCGTGTTGGTGGATGCCGCGAGTTCGCCGTTCACATACAGCCGGAGCTGGCTTCCATCATATACGCCGGCCAGATGCGTCCATTGATTGGAGGCCAAGGCGCGCGCGGGACCCGCGGACAGTGGGACGAATTCGAACAGCTTCTCGCCGTTATAGTGAATAAACGGTGTGCGCGAACTCGTGTTGATGCCCAACCGCATATTCACGCGCGTTGAGTTTCCGCCCCACATGGCGGGATATACCGCGCCGCGCTCGACGACAACCTGGCGAGGCTGAGAGGATGTCATGCTGGCCGGACGCACCCAAGCTTCCACGGTGAAGCGCGTAAAGAAGTTCTGAGGATCAACCACCTGCCACGCTGAGAGCGAGCGCAGAAAATCCTGATTGTCCCGCTGTAAACGAACCGCCCTATTGCGACTCGGGTCCAAGTCGTCCAGCGGATCGCTGTTGCCAATCGTCGCAACCGGCTCCGAAATCGCAATCAATTCAGCCAGGTCGCTGAGACCATCATTGTCGGTGTCGTGCCCTTCGTTGACCTCGAAGGGATAGAAGATCGCCGCGCCATTGCGGGTCCAGTTCCAGACGATGAACCGTCCGGCACCGTTGTCGAACGTGTAGTTGAACCCCGTGAAGCTGTAGTTCGTGCCCGTGACCAGCGGATCGACGCCAAACACATCGGTCCGACTGAAGCTGGTCGGATCGGTGTGGTGGACGACGCGGCCATTGGTGATCGACTGATAGGAGTATTCCTCCCAATTCACCAGACCGTCCGCGTCCTGATCCATTTGCTCCAGGCCAAAATTGAACGGGCCGACATGGAAGCGGGTGAAGCCATTGGCGTGACTGAACACCAGTTCGTCAATGCTGGTGAACGGCAGTCCAAAGTACCCCGTTTCAAACACCCCCACCGTCGTGGGGTCCGCATCCCAAGGCGCAACGGATGCCCCGGCGTTGAAGCGCAGATTGGAATCCGTGGGCAACATCAGGTCGTGTAACCCCTTCATGGGGTTCAGTCCGTGGAAGACTTCCCAGAAGTCATCCATGGTATCGCCGTCGGAATCCGCCCGGTCGGCATATGTGGTGTGATATTCGGATGCATTTTTCGCGCTCCCCGCCTTCTGCCCCAGCGACACGTTAAAGGAGGGGCACGAGACGAAATCAGGCGGGAGAAAATACACCATGGCGTCCAGTCCGCCTCGGCGGTTGTCCCACCGCATGGTGAAACGGGTCCCTATGGCGCCGGGGAAATCCGGCCATGTGGGATCAATCTGATTCCACTCGTAAACCCATCCCGTCATGTACTCCAGCATGTTGATCAAGCCGTCGCCATCGGGGTCGATCGCATCGTTATTAGAGTTCTGATCGGGCGACGCATCCCTCGCTATGGGATCAGTACCGGCATAGATTTCCCATCCATCCGGCAAAGAATCGCCGTCCGTATCAGCCGAGGTCGGGTTGAGACCGGGCGACTCCTCGGCGCCGTCGTTGAGGCCGTCAAAGTCGGTGTCCGAGGGGTGCGGATCATTATGGTAGAAGTACAGATCCGCGTTGCTGCCCGTGTCGCCGTCCGTGGGGGGTAGGATGGTGCTCGGAATGTCGTTGCTTGCGGCAAAGAACACGCCGTCCCCGTCGACATCGGCCCAGGCGGAATTGTTTACGCTGTCGTAAAGAATCGCAACCGGGCCACTGGTGATACGCTGCGACGGGCGCTCGGGATTGCCACGACCCGGCGTCCCATCCGGCGTGGTCCAGCCATCGGCGTGACCGCCATCCCAAATTTGGATGTCCACACCTGCATCGTAGATGCCATCCCCGGCATCGTCGTACCACACATTCTGCCACGCGAAGGTACGCGAAGCGATGCCAGGGTCGGTGGACCACGGCTTGCTGCCCCACGGCGTGCCCGTGCCGCCGTTCTCATCGCGCTGGTTGCCCCACTCGCGCAGGTTGCTAAGACCATCACCATCCGAATCAAGCGAAGCGTCCTTAGGTCCAGGAGGTTCAATAGGATCCATCCCTACATAAAGTTCCCACCCATCGGGCACAAGGTCTTCATCCGTATCCCACAAGAGAGGATTCGTGGCATCGTTGGGATTCACATTGGTGACGCAGCCAAATGCGTCCCACTCACGCTGCGGAAGGCGATCTCCGCCCAGATATTCATCGAAGGTGGTATAGGGAACCGTATCCGGACTCGCCTGCGCGAAGCTGCGCGCACCCGAGAGCGGATGGAAGGCCGTGTCGCCGGCCTCCATGGAGGGCGCGCTCAGCCGGTATGCCCGGACATGATGATAGGTGATCGAATTGAGCGTAGCGGCGACCATGAATTCACCATCGGGATTGGCACCGGGCTCATTCGGATTGAGCGGGTTCAACCCCACCAAAACCTCCCACCCGTCGTGCATGCCGTCCCCGTCCGTATCAGCATGTGTCGGGTCAGTTCCAAGGTTGTACTCCTCCAAATTCGTCAACTGGTCGTTGTCGTCATCCTCCAATGCGTTGAACGGATTCAACGGATCAATATTCACGCAGGGCGCCCGGAGCGACAGGTTGGTCTGGCCGGCGCCTCGCAGCGCCCAGAAATAGTATTCCCAGCCATCAGGCAATCCGTCTCCATCTGTATCGTTGGAATTCGGGTCAGTGCCAGGATCATCACCCGCCCGCGCACCGATGGTGTTGGAATCCAGCACACCATTAAAACCGGCTTGCTCAAGAAAATTGTTGAATGCGCCGAAATTCCGCCGGAACCCATTCGGGCTGACAGTCGTGGTCATGGGATGAATCCACGCAAAGCCCGGCAGCGTGTCGCTGTCGGGATTGTTAAACTTGCCGTTCGGCGCCGTGACGAGCGTCGGGTCAAGGCCGTAGTAAACTTCCCATCCATCCACCAGATCATCGCCGTCCAGATCGCCAAAGTTCGTGTTGATAGTCGAACGCAAACTGAAGAGATACGTGATGGTCAGGTCTTCGTCCGCGCCGACGGAAATATTGATGGGATTCGCGTATCGATTGTCATCAGTGATTTCATCGCCCGCCCAACGGAAGAAAACGGACGCGGCGTCGGGCACCGCCTGCACCTGCGCGACCGCATCGACGCCGCTTACAAAACTGTCGGTGGGAATCCCGTTAATGAGCACCGGACCCGCCGGAGGAATGGCACCGCCGCCTTTGCGAGGGAAGGGAGCGCCGTTCGAACTGACGCCGAGCGAGCCGGCTGAAGCGGAGCCGGCAAGAGCTAGCATCCCGGCGCAAACGAAGACGCGAATCATGAATTTATTCATGCCTGAACCCTCACTCGGTCATTAATTTCCGTAGATCATTCACCAAAACTTGGTGGCGCTCGAACGACGCGGACAACTCCGCATGACGCTCCGACGGAACCAAACCGCTCCGATTGAACACACGCGTCGCGTTGGCGCCCGCGATGGAGATCGTGTTGGAATTGACCATCGTGACTTTCGCCTGTCGTATTGCGGCCCATTGCGCGGAAAACTCCTCCGCCATCATCTGTAGTTCAATATCCGCTGCGGTGTCCGGCGTCTGTATCGTTCGCCCGTCACGCCGCAGTTTGACCACGCCCTGAGCATCTATCTGAAACGCGTGCGAGCCATCCGCATGCTTCACCACGCCGTACAGCGACGGCCCCACCCCCAACAGCGTCAGCGGCTGGGCGCCGTGCATGGTCTTCGTATTCATCTGCACAGGCTGCGCATTGGTCGCGGACGGCACGATCAAACTCATCTCGACAACACCGGGGTCCACCACATGCATCAACAGGTCCGAACCGGCCGAGCGCGGCATGAGTTCCACGGAACTGCCATCCTCGGATTCAAAGCGCACTGCAACGTTCGCATCCGACTCGGCTTCGGCGGCCACGAGGTCATCGCGCGACTGCCCACGGGCCACGGAGGGCCCAAGCGAATACGCGAATAGGAAAAGGAGTACGCAGTGCACAACACGCACCCCGACCCGCCCCAGAGCAAAATCCCACATGACGTTCACAATAACCGGTTGATAAAAAAGCGTATATGGCGTTGCTGGAAATCGATAAATCGACACAAAAATCTAGCGAGCAGGATACCCCAAAAGACACCATCTCTGGCAATACAAATCCTTCCGCGACTGGACCTTTCAGGCGCGACGCAGAATCAGCGGCCCGGATCACAGAACGACGGCCTCCACCGGGCATTCGGGCAGGGAGGCGAGGAAATGGCGGCCGTACCATTTGCTGGTGATGCGGGGGTCGAGGATGACGATGATGCCCTCGTCGGTCGCGGATCGGATGAGCCGCCCCACCCCCTGGCGGAACTTCAGGATGGCCTCGGGCAGGCTGTATTCGCGGAAGGGATCGCCGCCCCGCTCGGTGATCCGGTCCATGCGCGCCTTCACCACGGGTTCGTCGGGCACGGCGAAGGGCAGCTTGGTGATGATGACGTTGCTCAACGCCTCGCCCCGCACGTCCACCCCCATCCAGAAACTGTCGAGCCCGAACAGGACGCTGCGCCGACCCGCGCGGAACCGGTCGAGCATGCCGGTCCGCTGCAAGCCCTCGCCCTGGACGAGCAACTCATACCCCTCGTCGACAAACGAGGCCCGCACCTTCTCCGCCACTGACCGCATCATCCGGTCGGCAGTGAACAGGACGAACGCGCGGCCTTTGGTCATCCGGACGAAATGATGGACCGCGCGCGCCGTGGCCTCGGCGTAGGCCTCCGCCTGCGAGGGCTCCGGCATGCCCTTCGGGATGTAAATCTTCATCTGCCGCTCGTAGTCGAACGGCGAGCCGACCTGCTCCAAATCGCAATCCGCGGCGCCGATCCGCTGCACGAAGTAGTCCAGCCGCCCCTCGACCGCCAGCGTCGCGCTCGTCATCACGACGCAATTGAGGGCCTGGAACAGACTCTCCTGCAACAGCGGCGCGACCTCGACCGGCGCGGCGTAGAGCACGGTCTGCTGCCGCCGCGCGCCCTCGCTGGCGACCCAGTACACGCTGTCCTCCATGGACTGCTCGAGGAAGGCCTCGAGCCCCATCGCCAGTTCCTCCCCGCGCCGGCGCGCGGCGGACAACTCCGCGCGCTGGTCGAGGTCCTGCAATTCGTCGTGGATGATGCGGAGCAGCCGGCCCAGTTGCTTCACGAGGTGCGGCAACGAGGTTTCCACCGGGATCGGCGCCGTAAGCACCTGCTGTTTTTTATCGCGCCCGAAACCAGCCCAATTCCGGACGGTGGCAAAGAAGCGCTCCACTTCCTCATACAATTGAACCGCCACATGGGCCGCGTCGCCTTTCTTCAATGCGGCCAGCAGGCCCTTGCCCGTCTCGGCGACGTACAGGCGGCGCAGCCAGTGCTCGAACTGGTACTGCGAGAGGCGCAGGCCCAGGTGATCGCTGGCGACCGCCTCCATCATGTGCGCCTCGTCCATCACTGCTATCGCGGACTCCGGCAGGATCGCGGCCTTCTGGCGGCGCAGCGCGAGGTCGGAGAAAAACAGGTGGTGGTTCACGACCAGCAGGTCGGCGTTCTGGATTTCGCGGCGCGCTTTGAAGAGGAAACACGGCGCATACTCCGGACACTTGTGGCCCATGCAGTTCCCATGCTCCACGTTGACCGCGTCCCACACATCCTGCGGCGGCGCGGTCTTCAACTCCTGCAACGTGCCCTCGACGGCGTGCTGGCTCCACGCGCGCAACCGCTCCAGTTCTCCCGCGTGGTCCATCCGGAACAAATCGCCGCCCATCCGCTCGGCGCGCGCGAGGCGACGCAGGCACAGGTAGTTCCCGCGCCCCTTGACGAGCACGGCCTTGAAGTCCACGCCAAGATGCTGCTGCAGGAACGGCAGGTCCTTCTGCATCAACTGTTCCTGGAGCCCGATCGTGTAGGTGGAGACCACCACCTGCACACCGCGCAGCTTCGCCGCGAGGATCAGCGGCACGAGATACGCGAAACTCTTGCCGACACCCGTCCCCGCCTCCACCGCGAGGTGGCGGCCCTGCTCAATCGCATCGGCGACGGCCAGCGCCATCTGGCGCTGCTGCGGGCGCACCTCGAACGGGAAGCCCGCGGCGCCGGACGCCTGCTCCATCACGCCGCCGGGCCGGAAGAACGCATCCACCTGCTCGCGCAGCGAAGCGGTCGCGGATTCATCGGATGGGGAGCGGGGCGCAATCACGAGTACGCGTGTAGCATACCCGCCACGGCGCGAACCAGCAGGAATGCGGCGGACTTGACGACCGCGGGCGGAAGGTCGATGGTTTGCCGGTGCACCCGCGTTTTCACAACCACAGGAGTTCGATGCGCACGATCCCCCCACCCTCCGCGCGACAGGGTTTCACGATGGTCGAATTGCTCGTCGTGATCGCCATCATCAGCATCCTCGCCGGCGTCGTCACCGTAAGCCTGGTCAACCGGCCCGCCGAGGCGCGCATCGCCGCGGCCAAACTGCAGATCCAGCAATTGCAGAGCGCGTTGGACCTCTATCGCACGGACCACGGGCGCTACCCGACGCAGGAGCAGGGCCTCGAAGCGCTGGTCCGCATCCCGGACCGGGAGCCCATTCCGCGCTCGTTCCCGCGCGACGGCTACCTGAAAAGCCGCGTCCTCCCCGAAGACCCGTGGAAGCGTCCGTACATCTATCTCGCCCCCGGGCGCGGCGGCGAGTCATACGAAGTCATCTCCTACGGCAGCGATGGTGAACCCGGCGGAGAAGACGATGCCGCGGACTTGTCCAGCTCCGCCCTGTAACGCCGGGTTTACGTTCGTCGAGGTGCTCGTCGCCCTCGGCCTGGCGGTCCTGCTGATTTCCGTCACCGCCGCCACGCTCAGCACGACCCTGCGCGCGGAGCGCGCGCTCGACTATCGCGAACACGGCCACCGCATCGCCGCATCCCTGCAGGCCGAACTCTACCTCACGGGCACCGCCAGCAACACGGCGGCCCTCGCGAGTGAACACTGGCTGCTGACCGAAACGCGCATGCAAAATGGACCCGCGACCGGCCGCGTGTATTGGAGTGTCTGGGAAATCAGTCCGCGCGCGCGCCCCGCCTCCGCCGTGCGCATCGCGCTGCTGGCCGAACCTCCGGCGGAATAGCGCTACCGGCCCGCCATCCAGGACTCGAACGGCGCGAGCAGGGCCAGCAACTCGTCGTGGATCAATCCATTGCTGGCGATGTAGCGGAACTTGGTTTTGGTCAATTGCGCGAGATTCAGCGTGCGCCCGCCCGCCTGCTGGCAGATCAACTCCGCCGCGGCGACATCCCAGATGTTCAGGCCGGACTCATAGAAGCCGTCGGCCCGCCCACAGGCAATCTGGCACAAGTCCAGCGCGGCAGCGCCGAGCAGGCGCATCTTCTGCACCGACACCGCCACAGCGCGGGCCACCTCGACCGACTGCGAGTGCTGGTCGAAATTCTTTTCCAACCCGGTCAACATCAGCGAGCGCGCCAGCGTGGGTGTCGCGGAAACCCGGATCGGCGCTCCGTTCAGCGTCGCCGCCGCATCCTCGCGCGCCTCGAACAACTCCCGGTACACCGGCGCATACACCGCCGCCGCCACGGTCCGTCCGTCGCGCTGCACCGCAACCGAGTGGCACCAGTACGGGATGCCGTGCGAAAAATTCACCGTGCCGTCAATCGGGTCCACGATCCACAGGATTGATCCCGCATCGCCCTCGGTCTCGCCCTCCTCGCCAAGGATGGCGTGCGACGGGAACGCGCCCCGGATCACGCCTTCGATCACACGCTGGCATTCGTGGTCCAGCGCCAGCTTCACGTCGTGCTGCGTGCTCGACACCATCTCGCCGCGCCGGTGCTCGTTGGCCAGGGCATGCGCGGCCGCGCGGCGCACGCCCTCGACCGCACAGGCCAGCAGGTCGGCGGAGGACGGACCACTCACGGCTGCGCCTCCGCAAACCACGCGACGGTGCGGCGCAAGCCCTCGTCAAACGGAACACGCGGCGTCCAGCCCAGCTTCTCCCGCGCGCGCGTCGCATCGGCCTGCGAATCGCGCACATCCCCGGGCCGGGCCGGGCCATGCACCGGCTCAATGGATGAGCCCATCATCTCGCCGATGCGTTTCGCCAGGTCGCGCACGGAGATGCGGTTGCCCCACGCCACGTTGTACACGGCACCCGCCGCATCGCGCGGCGCGCTGCAGCAGCACAGGTTGGCCTCCACCACATCGTCCACAAATGTGAAGTCGCGCGTCTGCAGGCCGTCCCCGTTCAGGACCGGGGCGCGCCCCTCGCGATACGCATCCACAAAAAGCGGGATCACCGCCGCATATTGGGATTTGGGATTCTGGCGCGGGCCGAAGACGTTGAAATAGCGGAGCGCGTACGTCGCCAGCCCGTAGAGTTCGAAGAACAGGCGGCAGTCGATCTCGCCCGACAGTTTCGACAGCGCGTACGGCGAGAGCGGCGTCGGGGTCATGTCCTCCTGCTTCGGCAGCACCGGCGTGTTGCCGTACACCGAGGAGGACGAGGAGAATACGAATCGTTCCACGCCCGCGTCGCGCGCCGCGATGAGGAGGTTGAGCGTGCCGGTCGCGTTCACCGCGTGCGTGGTCATCGGGTCTTCCACCGAGCGCGAGACCGAACCAAGCGCGCCGAGGTGCAGGACGTGGCGGACGCCCGACACCGCCCGGCGGACATCGTCCTCGTTCCGCAAATCGCCTTCGATGAGTTCGACGTCGCGCGTCAGACCGGCGAGATTCTCGCGGCGCCCGGTCGCAAAACTGTCGAGCACGCGCACGGAATGCCCGTCCGCGAGCAGGCGGCGGACGAGATTCGATCCGATGAAGCCCGCGCCCCCGGTGACGAGGAAGCGGCTGGCCTGTAGCGGCTGGCCCATCAGCCGCCGATCTGCACGGCCGATTCGGGCATCGCCATCAGCCAGAGCTGGACCCAGAAGACGTTCTCGTCTTCTTCCTCCTCCTCGTCCTTCACGATCTGGCGGAAGCCGAATCCGTAGCCGAGGCAGCGGGTGCGCCGCTGGATCAGGTACGAGTGTTCCTGCAACCCCTCGCCCTCCATGTCCCAGCGCGCGTACGTCTCGAACGACCAGGTCGCGTTTGGGAACAGGCTCATCGACACGCCGGCCTGGTTGAAATTGTCGCGCGTATACGCGTAATCGAGGCCGAAGCGGGTCATGTCGTCGGCGAGGTAGGCGGCCTGCGCGTTGAAGCGGGAGAATTCGCTCTCGTAGCTGTCGTACGCGCCGTCGAAATCGACCGGCACGCGCTTCGAGAGGCGCAGTTCCACGTCGAAGAACAGGTCGCTGAAATCCTCCTGCTCCTCGAGCTTCTCAATGCGGTAATCGGTGTAGAGATTCACGTTCACGAAATCCACCGGCACCGTCTCGCGGCGGGTCTGCAATTTGTTGCGCACGCCGAGGCGGAGCGTGTGCGTTTCATTCACCTGATCCACGCTGTCAAACTGCGGCAACTGCTCGGGCAGCAGGTTCGGCTCCGGGATGTAGGTGTGCCGGAGATACGGCTCGACGACATGCCGCAGGCCGTCGCCGTCATTCAACACAATCAAGTCTTCCCACGCGCGGAACGCCTTGAAGGAGGTCTCGAAGCCCAGTTCGTACACGTTGCGGAGGTCGGCCCCCTCCTCAATCGTGTTGGTCACGACCTCGTCCTCCACCGTAACCACGCCGTTCGAGTCGGTGTTGACGATCTGGTTCGTGACCGTTTCGCTGCTGAACGTTTCCGAATAATAGGTGCCGCGATAGCCCGCGCGCGGGGTCAGGTTGAGGAACCCGAAGTGGCGGGTCGGATAATACACGGTGTGATCGGAGTCGATGCGGAAGGCGTCGTATTCCTCCGTGTCGGACTGGTCCGGGAACACACGCTCGAGGAAGGCGGCGCTGTTTTCGCTCTCGTAGTAGAACCCGCTGTCGCCGAGCTGCTGGCGGTTCGCGTCCAACGTCAGCTCCGGCAACCGGTTCACGTTCTCATAAAAGTCATTGAGGCGCGCATTCAACTGGATCGCGGCCACGAAGTCATCGCCCACATGCGTCAGCGTCGCGCGGTTTTCCGGCTGCACATTGCCGACGTGCTCGCTCCGGAAGAAGTCCTTCAGGAATTCCGGGTCGCTGACGTAGTTGAACTCCGAGATCAAAAAGTCGCGCGGCGAGAACGACTGGTTGTGCCCGAGC
Organism: uncultured Verrucomicrobiota bacterium; assembly: GCA_937996795.1. Taxonomy (GTDB): domain Bacteria; phylum Verrucomicrobiota; class Kiritimatiellia; order CAIVKH01; family CAIVKH01; genus JAMLJG01. The sequence goes on from CALKUH010000054.1 coordinate 32,326, forward strand.
TTCAAGCGGTAGCGCTCATTGTCGACCAACTCCCCTTCGCGCTCCTCCTCCGCGGCGCTGCGGAAGGGCTCCTGGTCGTCGATCCAGTAGCCGTGCACCATGCCCGAATAGGGCAGCGGATTCGTGCGCGACTGCCACTCAAAGCCCTGCCCCACGCCCACGCCCTTCTTCGAGAACACGTCAAGGTGCGTCGTCCCCTTGAACTCGGGCGTCATGCGATAGCTGTACGCCGAGCGGAGGAACGCGCCCATGCGCGAGCTGTAGCCCGGCACGAACTGCCAGTAGGTCGCCCCGCCGGCCAGGTCGCGGTTGAGGCGCGGCAGCCAGAGCACCGGCACGTTGCCGAAGTTGATCGTCACGCCCTTGGCGCGCACCTTGGTGCCGTCGGTCAGCGTCGCCTCGCGCGCGCGGATGGAGAAGTCGGGCGACTCGCCCTCGCAGGAGGAGAAGACGAGGCCGCGCAGCAGGTACTGGTTCGTCGCCACGCGCTTGGAATCCTCCGCGCGCACGTAATAGGGATCCACATACGCCTGGAACTCGCCGAAGTCGCCCGTGCGTGTCTCGAGATTGTAGCGCAGTTCCTCGCCCTGCCAGAGCGTGCCCGCCCGGCGGAAGGTCACGTTGCCGCGCGCATAGATGTCCTTCGTCTCGCGCTGGACCGTCACATAGTCGGCCTGCAGCAGATCCTCCCCATCGCGCACCACCACGTTGCCCGCGCCCACGATGAGGCGGCGCTCGGTCAGGTATTCCAGGCTGTCGGCGGAAATGTCGATTTCGGAGGAGGCGGCCGCCGCGGTCGCGGGTTTCGCCGCGGGTCGCGCGCGCCCTTCAAACGGCATCTGGCTCCATGCCATCGACGCGGCGGCGAGGAGGACGAGGAACGCATGGGAAATCCGGCGGTGCAGCATGGTCAACATCTCCAGCAAAGTCGTCGCACCGTAGCAGACCCCCGCGCGGCCAGCCAACTACTTTAACCGCCCGCCAGGGCGAGCAACCGCCGGGCATGATCCGGCGCCACGGGCTGCACCGAAAGACGCTGGCCCTTCTTCAACAGCAACAGGCCGGACAGGGCCGGGTCGCCGCGCAAGTCCTCCAGCGGCAGCAGGCGCGCAAACTTCCGTTCAAACGCCACATCGACCAGCATCCACACTGGCGCTTCCCGCGTCGCACGCGGCTCAAAGGCGTCGCTTTTCCGGTCGAACTGCGTCGGGTCCGGATACGCCGCCGAGGCCACGCGTGCCAATCCGGCAATGCCGGGCGGCTCCGCATTCGAGTGGTGGAAAAACACCACGTCCCCCACCCGCATCGCATCGCGCATGAAATTGCGCGCCTGGAAATTCCGCACCCCCGTCCACGGCGTCCTGCCGTCGCGCGCGAGATCGTCGATGGAATACACGTCCGGTTCGCTCTTCATCAGCCAGTACTGCGGATCAGGTTTCTTCATAAATGGTGCAACGTCTGTAAAAAGTTTTTGCGGCGCTTGCAACGTCTGTAAAAATTTAAAACTCGGCGCAGTTGAAGACGATTCGATACACGCAGGTCGGGCTGCGGCAGACGACTTTGCACTTCTCGTGCAGCAGGGGCGCCCCGCACACCGGACACACGGTCCCTTCCTGCCCCTCCGCCGGCTTTTCGTCCTGCTCGTCGCTCATGGCGCCAGCTCCACGCCGACGCGATACGTGCGCGCATCCGCGGCGTTCGTGTCGGTGATCGTCAACGTCCCGCTCCCGGTCAAGTTGCTGAACGGCGGCAGCGCGGCGAACGCGGGGTCGGCCAGCAGGTTCGTGCTGAAGAACACCTGGTAGCGCCTGCCCGTCACGGCCAGCCAGCTCACCTCGTTCCCGTTCGTCGCGCTGCGCGCGTGCGCGGTCACGGCAAAGAACCCAGCGGCCTCGACCGGACGCGTCCCGGCGATGTACTCGTCGCGATTCGACACGCCGTCGCCGTCGAGATCCAGTTCGGCATCGCCCGCCACCAACGGATTCAACCCGAATTGGTGCTCCCACGCATCGGTGAGTCCGTCACCATCGCTGTCCGCGTCCGCGGCGGCCTCCACCCGGTACGCCAGCGAGGTTTCGTTGAAGCGGAACGTGTACACACCCGCAGCCACGTTCGAGAGCACGATGTTGTCGTCGAAGAAGCCCAGTTCCGCCGTCTGGATCACGGGGATGGAGAAGTCCGACTGGTTCAGTTCACCCCAATTCGCGGCCGCCCAGGAATTGTTGGCCACGAACTTGAACTGATGCGAAGCGGCGGCGGGAAGCTCCATCACCAGCGCCCACTGCGATGTCGCCACACGGCGCATGTTCTGCGCGGCCTCGTTCCACAAGGTGAATGTGCCCGCCACCGTCAGGCTCGTGTATGCGCTCGCGAACGACGGCGCGTCGGGAATGTCGCCGGAGGTCGAAAAAACCAGCGTGCGCGCGCTGCCGTCGTCAGCCACCTTGGCCCACGCGCGGCGCGTCACCGTGTCATAGGCCCACCCGGAACCGGCGGTGTTGCTCAATTCCCCGCGATTCGCGCGCCGCGTCATCGCCGCTCCGTTCGCCGTCACCGCGGTGACGTTCGACATCGCGTGCGCGACGACAAAGAAATCGCGCGCGCCGGGGTCGTGCGTTCCGAGGCGCGCGCCGATCGTCACCGTCAACGCCGTGGCGCTGCCGCTGACCGACACGGGCGTTTGCGCGAACACACCCGCGAGGTGATTCGTCGTCCGCCCGTCATCCTCGAAGAGCACGAACCGATTGGAGGCGCCGGGCCAAACGTTCCACTCGAGCCACGGCGCGGGCGCTTCGTCCGCGTGCTGGACCACCGGGCCCATCGGGATGATGGCCCCCGCCCGGGAAAAGAGCGGCATGCGGGACAACGAAGCCGGCACGCTCACGGTCTGCCCGCCGTCATAGCGCGCCGCCGGCTCCCACGCGTACCAGCCGGCGCCCGAGGGCAGATACACCGAACGCGTGTTGACGCCCGCGGCGATCACCGGCGCGGCCAGCAGATGGGAACCAGCCAGCAGATCGTATTCATTCTGCGACCAGGTATTGGTGTCGTGTGAAAAGTGGAACGCGACCGGGACGTTCATCGGCACGCCGTTGGTGGACGCCTCGTAGGCGAGCGAATACAGGTACGGCATCAACCGGTAGCGGAACTGGATCCACTCCTTGTTGAACGCGGTGTAGGTCTCGCCAAACACCCACGGCTCCTGGTCGATCGTCGTAAAATCCGTGTGGTTGCGGAACAGCGGGTTCAGCACGCCGTTCTGATGCCAGCGCGCAAGCAGGTCGGCCGTCGTGTTGTCCAGGAATCCGCCGATGTCGGTTCCGAAATTCGCCTGCCCTGAAATCATCACGCTCAACACGATGCGCGTGTTGAAGCGAAGGTGGTCGTAATTCGAGATGTTGTCCCCGCTCCACCCCGCGGCGAGCGCCTGGATGCCGGGCCACGCGGCGCGGCTCAGGACGAACGGGCGCAAGGTCGGATGCTGCGCGCGCAACGCGGCGTCGCTCACCCGCGCCTGGCGCAGGCTGTAGGTGTTCCGGTTGACGGACGTCCACTTGCGCGTGTCCGTCACATTCGTCGCCCCGAAGCGATTGTCGAGAAACCAGATCGTATTGAGCGGCATGTCGTTTTCATTCGGCTCATTCAGGTCGTTCCAGATGCCCTGGAATCCGTACTGGCCGAGGTAATTCGTCAACTGACCCTGCCACCAATCGCGCGTGGCGGGAATGGAGAAATCGAGCCACGAAACATACCCGAGGAAGTTGCTGCCCACATAGTTCGCCAGCGTGTTCGTTTTCAGAAAATACAGATTGGTGAAGGCCTCCCCGTACAAGGGATCGTTCGTCGTCAGCAACGGTTCAACGATCGGAACCAGGCGAAAGCCCTGATTGGAGGCCAGCGTCGCAAGACCCGGCATGTTGGTGAACGCGGGATTGAACGTGAGCTGGTGGTTCTGTCCGCCGTTGAACTGGGCGCCGATGTCCAGGTAGATCGCGTCGCACGGAATCTCACGCGCACGGAACTCCGTGATCAGGTCCGTCACGTCCGCCTGCGACATGTAGCTGTGGCGCGACTGGTGATAACCATACGCCCACCGAGGCAGGAAGGCCGGGCGGCCGGTGAGTTCGGAAAAGCGATCAATAACCGCGGGCATGGTGTTGCTGGCGCCGCCGCCGAAAAAGAAATAATCGATCTGGTCGTCGCCCGCCTCGAACGAATAGGTCCCGTTCGTGCTGGAGAGGTCGACCACGGGGCGCGCGGGGTTGTGGAAGAATACGCCGTAGGCGAACGCCGGACGGCTCGTGCTCGCGCCCTGCACGCCGTACCAGAACGGAAGCGCGGTGTATTTCGGATTCCGGAATTCCCCGAAACGATAACTGTCCTGCGCCCAAAACTGGAAGACGCGTCCGCGCCGGTTCAACGGGCCGCCTTCATCGCCCAGGCCGAAATACGCCTCGCCCGCGGGCATTTCCTTCACCGCCTTAATTTTAAATCCGGATGGCCGGTTCGAGACGCTCGAGGATTCGCCCGGCCACGGGACCTGCGCGTAGGCGTTGGTGTCGAAGTTCATGAAATAGTCGCTGTCCCACTCGAGGCGACGGTCGCGCAGGAGGTCGCGGCCCGCGGCGTCCTTGAAGTGGACTTGGAACCGGTTGCTGAACACGACCTCGACCTGCAACTGCTCGGTGGTGATCAGGAAGTTCGTGGGACTCGCGTTCGTAAACGTCGCGCCGAAGGAAGGCCAGTTCGTGAGTGGCTTTGCAATCGCGACCTCCTCCCGCTCGAAGAAATTCGTTTCGCCGAGAAAATAGAAGCGCACGCGGACCACATCCGGGGCGTACGGGATCACCTCGGCGATCCCGTTGGTCGCGAGGTTTACAAACAGGCTGCGGTGCCCGGTCTCGTTGGTCCGCACGACCCACGACTGCACCGGCCCGTTCGTCCGGGGTGCAGCCAGCGCCGTCCACGGACCCACCGCAAGGACGGCCAGTCCCACCCCGGCCAGATGACGCATGTAACCCATTATTAATGCGACGCTAAAGTCAGACGAATATACCGCAATCACGCCCGCGCGTACATGATTCGTGTCGGGAAAAAGAATCCCGCGACCGACGGTTTGCGCGCTAATCCGACTCGCTGAGCCGTTTTTTCGGGGCTTCGAAGAAGCGCCGGTGCGATTCGCGGAGGATGGCGGGGATTCGGTCGGCGAATGGACTGCGCGCGAGGGCCGCCGACAGGTCATGCTTGTCGACCTCGGCCGCGTTGAGGCCCGGGAACCAATGCCCGCCCTGCCCCAGCAGGTTGTAGCGCATCTTCGCGAACGGATCCATGTCCAGCGCCGTGGCCCACGTCCACAGGCGCAGGATCTCGTGCAGGTTGATGTGACCGGGAACCTCCGTCCACGGCGGCAACCCCTCGTGCCAGCGGCGGCACCAGTCCGCGCCCAGCGCGCGTTCCAGTTCCTCGTGCAGGCGCCGTGCGATCGGCGCGGTGACGTCCGCGGCGCGGTCGTAGTGCTCCAACGCCGCCACATGCTCGTCGAAATCGGACGGGCGGCTCGCGCCGAGGCTCAGCGTGTGCACCTGCGGGCGGCTCAAGCAGAAGAGGTCGTTGAACTGCATCGGCGTCAACGGCGCGCAAAGGCCGCGCAACTTCGGCGACGCCTCGTACAGTTTGCCGCCCTTGTCGTTCGGGCTGATGATGAAGACGCCCATATCCTGGCGCGTCGCCGCCTCGACCGCGGGCCAGTTGAATTCGTTGACGAAGTACCAGTGCAGGTTGACGTAATCGAAACGGCCGGTCTCGATCGCGCGCACGATCGTGTCGGTGGGTCCATGCGTGGAGAACCCGATGAAACGGCAGCGTCCCTCCCGGCGCAACTGCTCCGCAACCTCAAGCGGGCCGCCCGGCAACAGCGTCTCCGCCAACAGGTCATCATTGTTGATCCCGTGCACCGCGAGCAGGTCCACGTGGTCCAACTTCAGAAGCCCGAGCGAGGTCTCGAATGTTTTCCGGAACTCGGCGCCATCCGGGCGCGGACCGATCTTGGTCTGCACGATGAGTTGCTCGCGCGGAAACGTCGGCAGGATCCGGCCCAACTGCAGCTCCGACGAACCGTATCCGCGCGCGGTCTCGATGTGGTTGATGCCCAGTTCCACCGCGCGGCGAATGGTCGCCTCGAGATTCGCCTGCCCCGCCGCCTCGATCTCGGCATCGGAAAGATCCTTCCACGATTGCTGGTAGCGCATGCCGCCGCAGGAAAACACGGGCATCGCCAGCTCCGTCCGGCCAAAGCGCCTCGTGGGCATTTTCATCGTATGGGCATCCTGTCGGGTTCTAGCGGTCACTGGACACAGGTCACTTCCTCGCCACCCACGCCGCGGTCCAGCTGCCGGTCCATTTGATACTTCGGGTCGTCCGCCATGCGCGCGCGGCGCGGACGGTCCTCCCCGCGGCGCAAATCCGCGGGAAGGGTTTTCGCGAAGTCAGCCACCAACCGTTTCGCCTCTTCAATCGACGACACCTGGTTGCACACCTCGCGCAGCTTGTGCACATGCGGGAATCCGGATGCATACCACAGCAGGTGTTTGCGGGTGAGACGCGCGGAGAGTTCGGTGTCGCCGTAATGCTCCGCGTGATAACGGAGGTGGCGCAGCACGCCCTCCTCCCATTCGGCCACGGTCGGCTCCTCGGGGCCGCGCCCTGCCAGCGCCCGGAACATCCACGGATTCCCCAGCGCGCCGCGGCTGACCATCACGCCGTCGCAGCCGGTGGCGGCCTGCATGGCGTCGGCATCCGCCACGGCCATGATATCGCCGTTGCCGATCGCCACGATGCGCGGATTGACCGCGCGCGCCGCTGCGATGCCTTCGGCAATGCCGGGCAGGCTGACGCGCACCGCATAGGTGTCCTCGCGCGTGCGCCCGTGGATGGTGATCAAATCGGCCCCGGCGCGCGCGATGGCGGCGGCGTTTTCCTTCACATTGATGGTGTCGCCCGTGAACCCGAGCCGGATCTTCACCGACAGCGGGCGCGCGGTCGCCGCGCGCGCCGCCGCGACGATGCGCTCCAGGTGCGCGGTATCCTTCAGCAGCGCGGACCCCAACCCCGATCCCACCACCTTGCGGACGGGACAGCCCATGTTGAGGTCGATGGTGTCGAAGCCGGCCACATCGAGCGCGCGCACGGCCTGGTGCACCCGCTCCGGGTCCGGGCCGGTGACCTGCACGCCGAGCGTGGTTTCCGACGGATGCCGCGCCAGCATCTCCAGCGTACGGCGGTTCCGGATCAGCAGCGCCACCGCCGACAACATCTCGACATACGTGAGCCCCGCCCCCATTTCCTGGCATACCCGCCGGAACGGCACATCACTCACCCCCGCCAATGGCGCAAGCAATCCGCGGTTGGGAAGCGTCAGGGGACCGAGTTTGATTGGTGTGGAGATCATTCGATTCAAAACGTTCGGGGCGACACCCGAACCGGCCTATCGATGCTGTAGGAATTCATCCACCGTGAGTTGGATGTCCTTGATGATTTGACGCAGCAAAATCGGCGAGACGTCGCGTGAACCATGGTCAGGGACCGTCGTTTGTCGTCCGTTGGGATGGCGAAACTGTCGATGTGAACCTCGCTGGCGAATTTCAACGAATCCGAGGCGCTCCAAAATCCGCGCCACTTCACGGGGCTTGAGTACGGGCAGGACACCCATGTCTAGACCGCGATGGCTTGAGTGCCGACAAACTCTGCTTCCAGCTTCGGCTCTCCATCCTCAAGCAGCATCTGAATGACTTCCTGAAGATTTTGGCGAAGCTCATCCATCGTCTCGCCCTGGCTGTGGGCGCCGGGGAATCCCGGCACATAGCCCACGTAAAGCCCTGTTTCGGGGCATCGCTCAACAACGGCGGTATACATCTTCATGACGGAACCATAGCACAACGATTTCGATTGGCGAGCGGGTAAAGAATGACTGTTCCCCCGGCGAACCGAAATCTCCATCCGCGGATGCAGTGTTACTTCGCGAAGAGCTGGTGGCGGTAGTAGTTCAGCTCGGCGATGGAGGCGAGGACGTCGTAGTAGGCGTCGTGGCGGCGGCCGTCGAGCAGGTGCTTGGGCCCCGGCAAATAGGTGCGCAGTTCCTCGATGTTGTCCTTGTCGAACGCCGGGCCCTGCCGCCAGTCCTGCCACTGCAGTTTAAGCGCGGTGACGTCGAGGTGGCGGTAGTGCAGCGTCTTCATGAACTTCGGCAGGTATTTTTGCGCGAGGCGCCAGTCGGCGTGGATGCTGTTCCCCGCGAGCACGGGGCGGCGCTTGTCCTCGCCGCCGGGCACGCCGACGCGCCCGACCAGCTCCGCGAGCCGCGCATCGATCTCCGCCACGTCGAGCGCGAGTTCGGACCGGCAGACCCGCAGCAGGTCCGGCATGTTTTCCTCAATCCACGGACTGACCCGCACGCCGTCCGGCAGGCGCACATGGAAACGCACGTCCTGCTCGACGGGGAAGAGCCGGTTCAGGTCGGCGTCCGTCACAACGCAGGCGACCTGCAGCAACACGGCCGACTCGAGATCGAGCGTCGAGTATTCCGTGTCGAACCAGACGTAGGCCGTGCTGCGGTAGGAATGCTCCATCACCGGCCTAGTCCGCGTCCGGGCCGAAGTGCTCGAGCGTGTTGCCCGTCGGCACCTTGATCGGGCACGGCGTCAGGCCCCAGATGTCCTCCGCGTACTCGCGGATCGTGCGGTCGCTGGAGAACTTGCTCATGCGGGCCACGTTCAGGATCGCGCGGCGCGCCCATTCCTGCGGGTCGGTGTACAGCTTCGACACCTGCGCCTGGCACTTCATGTACATCTCGAAGTCGGCCAGGTGGAAGTATTCGTCGCCGTGCTCCATCAGCGCGCGGTAGATATCCATGAAAATCGGGCCCTCCTCGGGCACGAACTCATTGTCGCGGATGGAATCGATCACGCGGCGCAGCACCGGGTCGCGGTGATAGTAGTCCCACGGGTTGTAGCGCTTCTTGAGGTCGATCAACTCGTGCGTCTTGTGGCCGAAGATGAAGATGTTCTCGTCGCCGACCTCCTCGGCGATTTCGACGTTCGCGCCGTCGAGCGTGCCGATGGTCAGCGCGCCGTTCAGCGAGAGCTTCATGTTGCCGGTGCCCGACGCCTCCTTGCCGGCGGTCGAAATCTGCTCCGACAGGTCCGCCGCGGGGATGATGATCTCCGCGAGCGACACGCTGTAATCCGGCAGGAACACCACCTTCAGGCGGTCCGCGACGTTCGGGTCGTTGTTGATCGCGCGGCCCAGCGCGTTGCAGAGTTTGATGATCACCTTCGCGAGGTAATAACTCGGCGCCGCCTTCGCGCCGAAGATGAACGTGCGCGGGGTGATGTCCGCGTTCGGGTCGTCCTTGATGCGATGGTAGAGCGCGATGATGTGCATCGCGTTCAGCAACTGCCGCTTGTACTCGTGCAGGCGCTTGATCTGCACGTCATACATCGAGTCGGGATCAATCCACTCGCCGACGAGGTCCTGCACCACGCCCGCGAGGCGCTCCTTGTTCTGGCGCTTCACCTTGAGGAACTCGTCGCGGAACGCCTTGTCATTCGCGAACGGCTCCAGCTTCTTGAGCTGGTCGAAGTCGCGCACCCAACCGTCGCCGATGCGGCTGGTGATGAGCTGCGAGAGGCCCGGGTTGCACACGAGCAGCCAGCGGCGGTGCGTGATGCCGTTGGTCTTGTTGTTGAACCGCTCGGGCCAGAATTCGGCGAAATCCGACACGGTGAATTTCTTGAGCAACTCGCTGTGCAGCGCGGACACGCCGTTGATCGAGTGGCTGCCGACGATCGCGAGGTTCGCCATGCGCACCTGGCGGTGGTCGCCTTCCTCGATGAGCGACATGCGCTGTACGCGGCCCGTGTCGTTCGGCCAGCGCACCTGCACCTGTTGAAGGAAGCGCGCGTTGATCTCGTAGATGATCTGCAGGTGGCGCGGCAGCACGCGCTCCATCAGCTGCACCGGCCATTTTTCCAGCGCCTCGGGCAGCAGCGTGTGGTTGGTGTAGCCCATCGACTTCACCGTGATGTCCCACGCCTTGTCCCACGGCAGGTCGGTCTCGTCGATGAAGTAGCGCATCAGCTCCGCCACCGCGAGGGCCGGGTGCGTGTCGTTGAGCTGGATCGCGTTCTTCTCCGCGAACTGGTTCCAGTTCGAGTGGTTCTTGCGGTAGCGGCGGATGATGTCGCGGATCGTGCAGGTGACGAGGAAGTATTCCTGGATCAGGCGCAGCTCCTTGCCCGCGTGCGTCGCGTCGGACGGGTACAGCACCTTCGTGATCGTCTCCGCCCAGTTCTTCTCCTCCACCGCGCGGACGTATTCGCCCTGGTTGAAGACATCAAGGCGGAAACTTTCCGTCGCGCGCGAGCTCCACAGCCGCAGCACGTTCACCGTGTTCACGCCGAACCCGATCACCGGCATGTCGTACGGCACGCCTTCGAGCATCTGCCAGTCCACCCACACCGGCTTGCGCCCGCCGCCGACCGTCGGCACGTGTTCGATGCGGCCGTACACCAGCACCGGCACGGTGTATTCCGGGCGCACCATCTCCCACGGGTTGCCGAATTTCAGCCAGTCGTCCGGCCGCTCCTTCTGCCAGCCGTTCTCGAATTCCTGCCGGAACAGGCCGTGTTCGTAGCGCAGGCCATAGCCGTAGCCGGGGTATTCCATCGACGCGAGGGAATCGAGGAAGCACGCCGCCAGGCGGCCGAGACCGCCGTTGCCGAGGCCGGCGTCGACCTCCTGCGTGACGAGCGTGTCGAAATCAATGTCCATCTCCTTGAGCGCCTTGCGCGCCGCCTCGGTCACGCCAAGCGCCGCGATATTGTTCTCGAGCAAACGCCCGAGCAGGAACTCCATCGAGAGGTAGTACACGCGCTTGACGTCGTTATCCACGTACGCGCGCTGCGTCGCGATCATCCGGTCCATCGCCAGCTCACGGATGGCGTAGGCGAACGAGACCTCCTTGTCGTAATCCGTCGCGCTGCGCCAGTCTTTGCAGCGCGTGTAGGTCAGGTGGTAGAGCATCCGGTCCCGGATCGTCTTCGGGCCGAGCTTACCGTTCGTGGTGCCGTTCGCTGACTTCAGTTGTGTTGCCATTCGCGTATTCCAATCAAAACGATTGACTGCGGGTTCGGGATAAAACAGCCCCACACGCCCCCACCCCCCCCGGCGTGTCCTGATTCTGGCTAAGGGGGCGGATTTTTTATGACCGACGCCTCCACCGCAACACATTTTTCTGCAAAGGCATCGTTCAGGGCAGGAAGCGCTCCGCGTCCACGCGATCGGGAATGGCGCAAAAATCGTGCCGTCCGAACCATCGGTACCGGTTGCGCGCGACGAAGTTATACAGCGCATCACGCCAGCCGCGCGGCAGCGCCCGCAGGCCACCCGCCGCCCGCCACGGCCAGCGCAAGTGGCGCGCCACGGCCAGCGCCGCATCGCTGCGGGCCAGGAGGCGGTCTCCGTCTTTAAGGTAAAACGTATCCAAGGCCGCCGGATCGCCACCCGCCGCGCGCACGAGCCGGCGCCCGGTTTCCGACTGGAGCGCCGCGAACCGGCACCACGGCGCCCGCTCCCGGCGCATCACGAACCGCACCGTCGCGCTGCACAGGTTGCATTCCCCATCAAACAGGATGACCGGCCACTCGTTCACCCCGCCACCATACCACGGAACGACTGGATGCACGAGGTCCGCCCGTGCTACCGGCTCTCCAGCCACGCCCACGCGGACTCCGACACGCGGATGCGTCCCGCGCTCCACGTGATCGAGTCGTCGGCGGAGAGGCGTTTGAGCATGCGGGAGAAGGTTTCCGGCGTGACACCGAGGGAGGCAGCCAGGTCTTTCTTGCTGATGCCGGGCACGATTTCCGCGCGCTGCCCGTAGTGGTCGCGGAGGAAGGCCAGCAGGCGGCGCTCAAGCGGGTCCAGCGCGAGGCGGCGCACCTGTTCGGCGAGGTAGCGCTGGCGCTCGATCAGAATCTCGATAAACGCGTCGCGAAACGCCGGCTCATCCAGCAGGGCGCGCAGCGCGGGGGCGGGCAACTCCAGCACCTGTCCCTCCTCCACCACTTCGGCGGTCACCGGATACGGCGCGGACCCGAAGAGGACAACCACCGCGAACAATTCGCCCGGGGTCACCACCTTGAGACACGCCTGCTGCCCGTCGGGCGCGGTCTTCACCATCGCCGTCCGCCCGGTGACCTGCAGATACACCCGATGGCCCGCTTCGCCCTCGCGGAACACCACATCCCGTTTCTTCACGCTGTGCAGGCGGGCCTGCCGCGCCAGCGCCGCGCGCGCGGACGGCGTGGCGTCGCGGAAAAAGGGGCTGGCGGCCAGGATGTGCGGGATGTCGGGCACGCGGGAAAATGTGCGGAAACTTGACGACCGTCAAGGCGCGGAATGCGGACCTGCGGCATGGTCGCGGCACATCAAGGAGATTCTCATGAGCATGTTTTGCTACCAGTGCGAACAGACGGTACGGGGAACGGGCTGCACCATCGCCGGGAATTGCGGCAAGGACGAGGAAACGGCGGCCTTGCAGGACGTCCTCGTGTACGCGGCGATGAGCGTGGCGCGGGTGCTCCAGAAAGTGCGCGCATCCGGCGCGGGCGCCCACGAGGCGCTGCGCGAAGGCGACCACTTCCTGCTGGAGGCGCTGTTCACCACGGTGACGAACGTCAACTTTGATCCCGCGCGCGTGGAGCAGTTGATTCGGAAGGCGATTCCGGTCCGCGAACGGATTCGCGCGCACATGGGCGGCCACGGCGACTCCTGCGGCGGCGCGCACACGGGCGCCTGTCTCGGCGCCTGGCAGCCGGCCGCCGATCGCGCCGGGCTGCTGCGGCAGGCGGAAACGCTTTCCATCGCCGCGCGCATCCAGCACGCGGGGCCGGACGTCACCGGCCTCAAGGAACTGGCGCTGTACGGGCTGAAGGGCATGGCCGCCTATGCCGAACACGCGCGCGTGCTCGGCGTCGAGGACGAATCCGTCCATCTCTTCTTCGAGCAGGCGCTGCTTGTGCTGGCCGATCCCGCGGCGACGGCCGATCAGTTGCTGCCGCTCGTCATGAACGTCGGCAAGGTGAACCTGACCGTGATGGAGATGCTCGACCGCGCCAACACGACCGCGTACGGGCATCCGGTGCCCACCCCGGTGCGCACCACGCCGGTGCGCGGGAAATGCATCCTGGTGTCCGGCCACGACCTGCGCGATCTCGACGCGCTGCTGCAGCAGACCGCGGGCCTGGGCATCAATGTCTATACACACGGCGAGATGCTGCCCGCCCACGGGTATCCGGGGCTGCACAAATATCCGCACCTCGCCGGCAACTATGGCGGCGCGTGGCAGAACCAGCGCGAGGAATTCGACGCCTTCCCCGGCGCGATCCTGATGACCACCAATTGCATCCAGAAGCCGCGCGAAAGCTACCAGGCGCGCCTCTTCACCTGCGGCCTCGTCGCCTGGCCCGGCGTGCAGCATATCGCCGACCGCGACTTCCGGCCCGTCATCGAGGCGGCGCTCGCCGCGCCCGGGTTCACGGCGGACGGGCCCGACACCTGCATCACGGTGGGGTTCGGTCATCAAACCGTGCTCGGCGTGGCGGATAAAATCATCGGCGCCGTCAAGGGCGGCCAGATCAAGCACTTCTTCCTCATCGGCGGGTGCGACGGCGCGAAGCTGGGGCGCGACTACTACACCCGGTTCGCGCAGGCGGTGCCGCAGGACTGCGTGATCCTGACGCTCGCGTGCGGCAAGTACCGGTTCAACAAGGAGGAATTTGGCACGGTCGCCGGCCTGCCGCGGTTGCTCGACATCGGGCAATGCAACGACGCCTATTCCGCGATCCGGATCGCCGGCGCGCTCGCGGAGGCGTTCCAGTGCGGCATCAACGACCTGCCGCTCAGTCTGATCCTCTCATGGTACGAGCAGAAGGCCGTCTGCATCCTGCTGACGCTGCTGCACCTCGGCGTCAAGAACATCCGGCTCGGACCCAGCCTGCCCGCCTTCCTGTCCCCTTCCGTGCTGGAACTGCTTGTGCGGGAGTTCGGATTGCGGCCGGTGACGACCGTGGAACTCGACATGGACGCGGCGCTGAACCGGCGCTGAAGGAGACCCGCGCGGCCGGAATCAGGTGCGCGCCGTGCCCGGCGTGCCGTTCCAGAGGGAGATGCCCGAGGTGCCCTTGGGCATCGACTTCAGGTGCGTCAACGTCGCCACGACGACGAGGGAGGGATGCATCCCCGACACATCGGTTTTCAACGTGAAGATGACCTTCCCGTCATGCACGACGGACGCCGTGCGGGGGTCCTTCCGGTTGACAACGATTTTTACGTCCCGACGCAGTGGCGATTTCTTCGGAAGAGTCATATTGCAGAGCATCGCACATTCTGGTGTACATGGCGACGGAATAAACCACAGGCCCTTGCCGCGCCCTTCATGCCCACCGATGCACACCCCCCCGGCTTCACCCCGGAGGCCAGCGGAACCGCCAATGCCCAGGCCCTCCAACGGGCCCTGGATGCGGGGGGGACCGTGCAGGTCCGCGTGCCGGGCACCTATCGAATCGCCCGAACGGTCCTCATCGGCAGCCACACCGCCCTGCGCCTCGCCGACGGCGTGATCCTGCAAAAAGTCGTTGAATCCACCCCCTTCACCCATGTCCTGCTCAACCGCGGCGCGCTGACCGGCGTCCCCGACGAACACATCACGATCGAGGGCCTCCACATCCAGGCGAACGGCGTCGATGTGCGGCACACCGAGGTCTATGGCCTGCGCGGCCAGCTCGCCATGTTCCGCGCCCGGCACGTCCGCGTCGAACGCTTCCGCTGTCTCGATCTGGGGCGCTGGCAATTCGCGTTCCACGCGTGCAATTTCGAGGACCTGCACATCAACGACGTGGAGATTCGCGGCCTGAAGGACGGAATTCATCTGGGGCGCGGCCGCCGCTTCACCATCCGGAACGGCCTCTTCCAGACATTCGATGATGCGATCGCGCTGAACGCGCACGATTACGCGACGAGCAACCCGGAACTTGGCTGGATCGAAGACGGCCTCATCGAAAACTGCCGCGACCTGGACGCGGACACCACAACAGGCTATTTCTGCCGAATCCTCGCCGGCGCATGGCGCGACTGGCAGCCGGGCGCGGCCGTCCAGCACTCCGACACGGTGGTCCATCAGGGGCGCGTCTATCGCGTCCACATGGAGCCCGACGGGCGGGTGTTCGCCTCGCACACGGCGCCAACCCACACCCACGGCACCGCGGTGCTCGACGGCATCCGCTGGGGCCTCGTGCAGACCGACGGCGCGCATACCGCCGGCGTCCGGCGCGTGAAATTCCGGAACATCTCACTCGAAAAACCGCGCATCGCCTTCTCGCTTCATTTCGACGACGACGCCTACAGCCGTTCCTACGCGCCCGGCGCGGAGCTGCCCGTGCAACGCGACCTGGCGTTTGAGGACGTTCGCGTGGAGCACGGGACGGCGTGCGACCTGATCGCCATCGACACCCCGGTGGATGCGCTCTCGCTGGCGCGCGCGCACCTCCGGCACAACGCCATCCGCTTTCGCGCCCAGCGCCATATTTTCAATCCGCCGCCCACCCGGATCACGATGCGGGAATGCACCTTTGCCCATCCCGGCCCGATGGTGTTGCTGCGCAACGAGGCGGCGAACAAGGAAATCGACCTGCACACCTCATCCAGTATTGAATTGTCGCCCTCCTTCAGGGCATCAATTTCCCCGGGACCGGGCCGGATCACATGGACCTCCGACCTGACGGGGTTGAACCAGGGACAGGACAAAGGAAACGGACATGGCTGAACTTCGATTGCGCTACGCGGCCAAGCTGTTCATCAGTCACCTGGCCGCCGTGTTTCTCGTCTCCGGCAGCGTGGGCACGTTCTTCTATGTCCGCGCGATGGACAACCTGATGCGCAGCCTCAAGTCGCGCCTGCAAAACAGCGCGGCGATGATCAGCCAGAGCATCGATGCCCACACGATGGAAGCGATCCAGTCCGAACAGGATATTGACGAGCCCGCCTATCAATCGGCGCTGGAGAAATTGCGCCGTGTCCGCCGCGCCAATCCCGACATCGCCTTCCTCTACATCATGCGCAAGACGGACGACGGCGTGGTGTTCGTCGTGGATTCCGACGAGACCGAAGCCCAGGCCATGCCCGGAACGGTGTATGAGGAGATCAACCCCCTCCTGTCGCTCGGCTTCCACGAAGCCTCGGTGGACGATGAACTGACGCAGGACGAATGGGGGGTGTTCCTTTCCGGCTACGCCCCACTCCTGCATGGCGAAGGCCGCTACCTTGTCGGCATCGACATGCGCGCCGACGAGGTGACGAACAAGCTGGCGGAGCTGCGGATGACCGGCATGATTTCGTTCCTCGCCTCGATTCTGCTCGCGCTGGCGTTCGCGCACTACCTGTCCCGGAGCCTGACCCGTCGCATCGCGCAACTGTCCACCCACTGCCGGGCGATTGCGCTCGGCAACTTCGACACCCGCATCGAGGGGCGCACGTTCGACGAATTCGACGACCTGACCTCGGCGTTCAACACGATGAGCGAGACCCTCGGCAAAACGCGGGCGAATCTCGACGACGTCATCACCGAGCTGAAGGACGCGCGCAACAACCTCGAAGCGCGCGTTGCGAGCCGCACACACGAGTTGGAGGACTCGGTGGCGCGCATGAACGTGCTGCGCGGGTTGCTGCCGATTTGCAGTTCCTGCAAAAAAATCCGCGACGACAAGGGTTACTGGCAGCAGGTCGAGCACTTCGTCGCGCAACGTTCCGAGGCCCGCTTCACACACGGCGTCTGCCCGGACTGCATGGTGCGGCTCTACGGGAACCTATTGAATCCCGACGCATCCGCCGGCTCCAACCCGCCTTGAGTGGCCGGCGCGCCGGACGTTTCAGTCGATCCGCGTCTTCTGGATCAACGCCGCGTCGATCAGCACGAGCGCGGCCATGGCCTCGACGATGGGCACCGCGCGGTTGACCACGCAGGGATCATGGCGTCCCTTCGCCTCCAACACGGCTTCCTCACCGTCAAACGTGGCCGTGTGCTGGGGCTTGCTGATCGTCGCCGGTGGCTTGAAGGCCACGCGGAACACGATCGGCTCCCCATTGCTGATGCCGCCCTGGATGCCGCCGCTGTTGTTGGTGCGCGTGCCCAGGCGGCCCTCTTTTTTTACGAACGGGTCATTGTGACGGCTGCCGGGCTGGCGCACGCCGCCAAAGCCGGAGCCGATTTCAAATCCCTTGGTCGCCGGAATGGAAAGCATCGCGTGCGCGAGCATGGCCTCCAGCTTGTTGAACACCGGTTCGCCCCACCCCGCGGGCACGCCGCGACAGATGCACGTCACCACGCCCCCGAGCGAGTCGCCGGCATCGCGCGCGGCCTTCACCGCCGAAATCATCTGTTCCGCCGTCGCCGCGTGCGGACAGCGGATGATGGTGCGATCCACCTCGTCGCGCGTCAGCAAGGAGGCTTCGATCTCCGGCGCATCGAGCGCGCCGACCGTGCTGACCCACGCCACGATCTCGATGCCGTGGTTCAACCGCAGCCATTTTTCCGCAATCGCGCCGGCGGCCACGCGCCCGATGGTCTCTCGCGCGCTGGAGCGCCCGCCGCCGCTGGACGCGCGCACGCCGTACTTCGCCTGGTAGGTGAAGTCGGCATGCGAGGGGCGCGGGATGTTCGACATGTCCTGGTAGTCGCCGGGGCGCTGGTCCTTGTTCGGGACATACAGGCCGATGGGCGTGCCGAGCGTGAGGCCGTGTTCCGTGCCCGACAGGATGGTGACCGTGTCGCTCTCCTGGCGCGGCGTGCTGACCGCGCTCTGGCCGGGGCGGCGACGATCGAGTTGCGGCTGGATGTCGGCCTCCGTCAGCGGCAGGCGCGGCGGACAACCGTCCACGATCCCGCCCACCGCCTTGCAGTGCGATTCGCCGAATGTGGTTACGCGAAAGAGAGAGCCTAAGGTGCTGGACATGCCGGAATCCTATGGGATTTTTTGGAAACCTCAAGCGCCGCCTCCGCGCGCGGACGCCGAAACCGCGCGGAACGCATTGCCAGTCCACGCGGAATGCTCCATAAACCCAGCCCATGACGCGGAGCGTACATGACGGACCGGAGAAGACCGCCGCCCTCCTGCGCGTATCAAACGCATTCGCCTTGATCTTCTGGGGCCTGCTGGCGTGGACGTTGATGTGGATCGGGGTCGTGCAGGTCCCGATGCTGGCGCGCTGGGGAATCCCCGCGTCCGCGGTGTCCGGCGCGCTGTGGGCCGCCGCAGCCTGGCTGGTCGCCACGACGCCCCCCCTCACGCCCCGCTGGCCCGCGGCGGCGCGGGGGTTCGCCCTGATGATCGGGCTGCACCTCTATCTGCTGCCCTACCTCGGCTGGTGGCAATGGACCGCGCCGGCGCCCTATCGCCATTTCAACACGGCGCTGCTCGTGTGCGCGATCGCCGGAGGGATTTTCCAACTGCACCGGCTCGCGAACGAAATCGCCCGGGCGCTGCACGACCGCGTCCTCTTCACCGAAGCCCGCCTGAGCTTTTGGAGCATCCCCGTCATCGCCATCATCTTCCTGGGCGTGTTTGTGTGGAGCGCGCACCGCATCGGGCTCGACCTCGGCTGGCGCGACTGGCTCGACTACTTCGCCTCACAACGGCCGTGGTCGCTCCGCACCACCGCGCTCCTGTTCCTCATGCCCCTGCTGCCGCCGATGGCCCTCGCGTGGGAGGTCCGGCAGCGCATCCACGCGTGGCTCCCCCGCGGCCGATGCCCGGAGGAAGAGGCGTGACACCGCGCGCCGCAACGCTAGGCTGTGCGCCATGAGTGCCGCTTCACGCGCCTGCGCCCTGCTCTTCGCCGCGACCCTGTCGCTGGCGGCGCCCGGCTGCTCGCGCGAACGCAGCCGCGCGGTGGACGAACCGAACACGCCGCGGCAGGAACAGACCCGCGACTATCGCGGCGTGCTGGAGCGCGTTCGCTCGCGACAGGGTCCCGTCCAAACGCAACAGGAACTGGAGGCCGCGATCCGCAAGTTCCACCATGACCTCGCGCGCCTGCCGACAAACCTGATGGAACTGGTCCATCGCCGCTACCTGCCGGAACTGAAAAAATTGCCGGACGACCACACCTATTCCTACGATCCCGTGCACGGCAACGTCGCGGTCGTCCCCCTCGACATCCGCGGCATGCCGCGCCTGCCGGATCACGTCACCGACCAGACGCGCGCGAATATGCAGGCCGCCCCGCTCCCTCCGCCTCCGCCCTGAGGCCGCGCGGGCACGGCTAATCCGACAACACGCGCCCTTCCTGCCCCACGTTCGCCGGCGGCGCGGGCGTCTGGCGGTCAAGCAGGTCGATGCTTTTCCAGACGCCGGACTTGAAGCGCCAGTAGAAGCCGCCGGAGATCAGCATGATCGTGAACGCGAGGAACGCCCACGCATGCAGGATGCCGCCCTTGAAGACATAGATCACCAGCCACTCGCCCGGCACAAAAAAGCCCCAGGCCATCGCGATGGAATACCACATGACAAACCGCGTATCGCCCGCGCCCTTCAACGCGCCGGCGAGCACGAGGTTGATCGTGTCGAGCAGGCCCCACGTCGCCATCAGGATCAGCAGCCATCGGCCGATCCCGAGCAATTCATCCAGGGTGAATCCGCCGCCGCCGCGCTCGGAAAACAGCAGGAAATAATAGTGCGGGAACGCGAGGTAGGTCAGCGCCATGAAGCCCATGTACATCAGGCCCACCTTGAGCGACGTCCACGCCGCCCGTTCCGCGATGTGGGATTGCCCGCGCCCCTGGTACTGTCCCACCAGCGTCGACGCGGCGATGCTGATGCCGAGCAACGGCATGAACGCCAGCGTATTCACGCTGAGCGCGATGTTGCTCACGGCGAGCGAGAGGGCGCCAAGATGGCCGGTCATCAGCACGAAGATCGAAAAGGAGGCGACGTCGAGGAAAAGATGCAGCCCCGCGGGCGTGCCAAACCGCAGGAGGCGCATCAAC
Source organism: uncultured Verrucomicrobiota bacterium (assembly GCA_937996795.1). Classification (GTDB taxonomy): domain Bacteria; phylum Verrucomicrobiota; class Kiritimatiellia; order CAIVKH01; family CAIVKH01; genus JAMLJG01. Next base: position 52,424 of record CALKUH010000054.1, read on the forward strand.
AGCGGACGCTGCAGGCGCCACGTGTCGCGCGTGTGGAACATCGCGTGCGTGCGCGGCGCCCAGTAGACCGCGAACAGGATCGCGGGCGGGACGAATCCCGCGATGACCGTGGCGATGGCCGCGCCGCGGATGCCCATTTCGGGGAATCCCCAGAGCCCGAAGATCATCACCCAGTCGAGCACGATGTTCACGACATTGCCCGCCACCTGCGCATACATGTTCGTCAGCGTGTCGCCGCGCCCGGTGAAGAAACTGCTGATCGCCGCGCCGAGGGGAATGCTCACGCCGCCCGCCATCAGGATCGTGTAATAGTCCAGCTCCTCCGCGAGCACCTCGGCCGGGTGGCCCGCCAGATGCAACAGCCAGCGACCAAACGGGATCAGCGCGAGAATGATCGGCCACGCGAACAGCGCGAGCCACAGGCCCTGCGCCGTGGACCGGCTGCAGCCGCGCGGATTCCCGCTGCCGTGGTACTGCGCCACAAACGTGTTCGCGTACCCCGCCACCGCCATGAAGCCGGAGCACAACGTGAACGCCAGCAGGCCCGCGGGCAGCGCCGCCTGGATCGAAATCGCGCTGTACTGCGCGAGAAACACGCGGTCCACAAACTGCATGACGGAAAACGACGCCGTGCTGATGATCAGCGGATACGCCATTCGCAAGACTTCGCGATAGCCGCCGGGCGTGTGGGGTTGGCAGGAGGACATAAGGAGGCGGACGATACTCCAGAATGAGGCGGCGGGAAAGCGCGGGATCGGCCTCAGCCTTCCCAGATCACCAGCTGCCGGAAGGGCGCAATCGTTTCCACACGCCAGCCCGGCGGAAGCCGCGCCCGCAGCTCGTCCGGCACAAAACTGCGGCAGATCGTGCGCCGCCCATCCTCCGCGGCGAAGGAGCGGCGCAGCCACGGGGCGATGAAAGCCGAAAACAGGGCGTATGCCGCCGCGCTGCGCACGGTGTCGTTGTGAACCACGACCTGTGTCGCAAGCGCACGCGAATCCTCGAAGAGCGCACGCAGGGCCGCGTCATCCAGGTGATGCAACACCGCGTTGGAGAGCACCACATCGAAAGACGCTCCTTCCGCGCGCAACGCCGAGGTATGGCACGCGCGAAAGTGGATGGATGCGGGCCAGGCACGCTGGCGCACGAACTCGAACGCGCGCGGATCAGGATCAACCGCCGTCAGCTCCAGTTGGAATCCATCGCGTCGCGCCCATCGATCCAATGCGCGCGGAATGTCCCCCCCGCCGAACCCCACATCCAGCAAGCGCAACGGCGTCCCGCGCCGCAGGCGCGGCCGCACATGGCGGACATAGACGGTGCGCCAGCGGGCGAGCAGCGGGTTGATCAAGGCAAACTGCGCATAGGTCCGGAACAGCCGCTCGCGATCACACGCTGGATCGTCCATGAGTTCGACGAGGTCCACGGCGCGATGCTGGAAGGAGGGCATGAAGGGGGCGGGTTTCAGGTGTCAGGTGTCGGGGAAGCGGGATCAGCGGCCAGCGCACGGGCGAACCTCGGCAACTCCGGATCGCGCGCGCCCATGCCCAGGATCGACTCGCCGGTTTGAATTTCAGCCTCCAGTCGCGCGCGCAGGGTGGCGTAGTCCGGCACGACCTCGGCGGAAACTCCGCGTTTCAGCAGCGACGCGACGAAATCGCCGGCGTCGATTTTCCGATTCGCCGTCCCGCCCGCGTAAAAGACCGGAAGCACGAAGAGCCGGTCGTCCGGCCCCATCGCGCCGGCAAGCGCATCCACCAGTTCGTCGTGCATCAAGGCGAGCGGCGCAAACCCGTGCGGACGCCAGTAACCGAGCACCCGGCGCGAGCCTTCACGCACGGCGCACCACGAGGCGGCGATCTTCGCGGGATTGTGGGCGTAGTCGTCGATGACGCGCGCGCCGCGGAAGCCGCCGACGACCTCCAGCCGCCGATGCACGCCCCCGAATCGCGCCAGCGCGTCGCGCAGCCGGTCCGCGGCCGCGCCCATGCGCAGGCACAACGCGACGGCGAGCAACGCGTTCTCCGCGTTGTGGCGACCCGGCATGCGGGTCACATAACGCGCGCCCTCATGCTCGAAGGTCCAGCCGTCCGGCGTGGGCACGATGGCCGTCGCGGGTTCGCGCACCGCACGCCCGATGACGGCGCCGACGCCGGGACCGGCGACGATGTCGCCCTGCACCTGCGCGGCGAAGGAGCGGAAGAGGCGCTGCACTTCGTCGAGCTCGAAGTGGTCTTTCGAGATGTTGGTGATGATCGCGTGGGCGGGATGGAAATTCAGCAGCGAGCGATCGCTTTCATCGGCTTCCAACACCCACCAACCCGAACGCCCCACGCGCACGTTGCCGAGCCGCGCCGCCCCGCGCCAGTCGAGCACGATGCCGCCATTCACCACCGTGGGGTCGAAACCCGCCTGCTCCAGCAGCCAGCCGACCAACGCGGTCACCGTCGTCTTCCCGGCGGTTCCGGTGACCGCGATGACCTTCGCGCCGCGCGCCTGTTCCGCGAGCAAGGCCGCGCGGTGCACCACGCGGATGTTCAGCCGTTGCGCGGCGAGCAACTCGGGATTGTCCGGCTCAATGGCCGTGCTGACGGCCAGCGCCTCGGTGGATGCGGTCAGCGCGGCGCCATCCTGCGGGACCACCTGCAGGCCGGCCGCCTTCAGGATCTCCACCGCCTCCGATGTACCGCCCTGGTCCAGGGTGCGGTCGGATCCCGTGACGCGATACCCGCGCGCGAGCAACAGTTCCGCCAGCGCGCTCATCCCGACACCGCCGACACCGGCGACATGGATGTGCGGCGCGCTCATTTCGTCCCCGGCGGCGTGATCTCGAGTTCGGCCGTCAGACCTCCGCCCTCCTCCACCACCAGATGCGGCCCCTGCAACCGCCCTTTCAGATGGCCGCCCGCGTGAACGGTCACACCACCGCTCGCCGCAAAATGCCCATCCAACACCCCGCGCACGTCGATGTGGCGGAACAACCGCTTGCCCTTGAACCGGCACTCCGCGCCCGCCGCAACGGTCAAATCCTGCGCCGCCAGCAGGTCGGGGTCGTAGACGGCGGCAGGCTCGATCTCGATCCGACGCGTGGCTTTAACCGTGCCGCCCTCGATGCGACCCGCAAGCACGATGTCGCGCGCGATCAGTGCGCCGGACTTGAGCACGCCGCCCGCGGCCAGCCGGATGTTGCCCGTCGTGCGGACCGATTCCGCGCACTCGGCATCAATCGTGTAGTCGGCCTGGTCGAGCGTCTTCTTGCACTTGGGGCACAACAGTGCATGCACGCGGCCGGTGGCTTGGAAGGAGTATCCGCATTCGTAGCAGAAGATTTCGTTCTTCGGCGGAAGCGCCGTGCGACCGATGCGGGCGGCGCGTTCCTTGCTTTCCGGTGGCGGCGTGGAATCGGGCGGTTTCTCCGGGGGCGGCGCAGACGGCGGCGTGTCCGGTCCCGTTGTCCGGGCATGCCGGACCGCACGGACCAGCGACAAGCTGTCCACTTCCGTCGATTTGCGGAGCGCCGACACGGCTTGCTCCCGGGACTAACGACGCCCGAAAAGTCCGCCGCCCTTGTTGTCCTGCGCGGGAGAGGCCGGCGGCGTTTCGGACACCGGTGCGGCAGCGGGCGCTGACGCGGAGGCCGAACCGGTCGGATTCACCTCGGAACGACCGATAAACGTCACGCCATCCTCGACCGCGAGCCGCTTGGCGCTGATGTCGCCATGCACCTTCGCGGTGGACTTCATGTCGATCTTGTCCTTCGCCGTGATGTTGCCCTGGATCGTGCCTTCGATCACGACGCTGTTGACCTGCAGGCCGCCCTTGATGACGGCGCTGCGCCCGATGACCGCGTCGGCGGCGCACACGAGGTCGCCCTCGAGCTTGCCGTCAATCCGGACCGGCCCGGTGCTCTTGATCGTCCCGGTGATCTGCACGTCAGACGAAATGATCGTCTGCGAATTTTCATTTGGCATGGTGGGGTTCTCCTGGGGTTGGACTCTTGGGGTATGAAATTTGGGGGAAAGGTGTCGGGTGTCAGGTTTCGGGGAGGAGTTCAGGCCAACCCGGGGGACAAAGTTCGGATTCGTCACCGTAGGAAATCACGGGTTCGGCGAGATTCCAGCGACGCTCGGCTGGAGGAAGTTTTTTCTCAAGCGTCTTCTCCAGTCCATTCAACATTCGAATACAGGTTTTATAGCGAGCACGGAAATCGGCATACACCTCGGGCGTGATATGCCTTTTGAGGCGGGCCATAAACAGGTGATGCACGGTTTCAGCGGCTTCGCCCCGGCTGCGATTAACACCTTCGATCTTGTTGCGCACATGGCGGTCATCGTTCTTTTCGGCAAGTTGTGCGGGAGAACTGTTGGAAGATCGCCGCGCCTGGCTGCCCAATTCGAATTTCTCTTCGCTCGGCCACCGGTGCGATATTTCGCAGACGTCAATATGCAACTGACACAGCCGCATATACACGTCGAGGTCCTCCACATCCAAAAAATTCGGCTCCATTTACTTTACTCCGCCCCGACACCCGACACCTTCCGCCCCAACATCAATCACGGATACTGTCCCGGCCGGTCCAGGCCCATCGTCTCGGGGAAGCCGAAGATGAGGTTCATGTTCTGCAATGCGCTGCCCGCCTGCCCCTTCATCAGGTTGTCGATGTGCGAGATGACGCGCAGCTTGTTGGTGCGCTCGTCGACGTCGACGATCAGGTTGCAGTAGTTGCTGCCGCGCACACTGGCGGTGCCGATGTTCGCGTTCCGGTCGTAGATCCGCACGAAGCAGTTGTCCTTGTGGTAGCTCCGGTACGCCTCCAGCGCCGAGGCCGCGGTGACGCCGGGCCGGAGCGTTCCGTAAAGGCACGACAGGATGCCGCGGCACGCCGGCACGACCTGCGTGGTGAACAGGATGTTGATCTGCTCGCCCGCGATGTGGCGCAGTTCACGCTCCACCTCGACCACGTGCTGGTGGCCGGTGAGCCGGTACGCGTTCATGTTGTCGTAGCGCGCGGGGAAATGGAACGATGCGTTCGGCTTCTTGCCCGCGCCGCTGACGGCGCTCTTGCAGTCGCAGATGATGCTGTCGAACGCCACAAGCTGGTGCGCCACCGCGGGGGCCAGGCCAATCTCGACGCCGACCGCGAAGCAGCCCGGATTGCCGACGAGCTTCACCGACGCGTTCACCTGCTTCCGCCGCAGCTCCGGCACGCCGTACACCGACAGGCCCAGCAGGTCCGGCGCCTTGTGTTCCGTCGGCTTGCCGAGCCGGCGCGCGTATTCCGCGTATTCCTCCTTCGTCTGGAACCGGAAATCGCCGCTGTAGTCGATGACCTTCGCGCCCTTCGCCAGTTCGCCGCGCGCCTGTTCCATGCCGACGCCGTCCGGCGTCGAAAAGAACACGACATCCGCCGGTTCCTGCGCCGCCGGGTCGTCCGGTTTCAGGATCGGCAGATCGATGAACCCCGCGAGATGCGGATAGAGCTCGCTCATCTTCATGCCCGTCTCCGCCGCCGCGACCAGCGTGGTGATCTTCACCTCCGGATGGCTCAGCAACAGCTCCGTGATGCCCACGCCGCCATACCCGCCCGCGCCGACAATTTTTGCCTTGATCATGGATGCTCCTAAATTCGCCCCGACATCATACGCACCACACCCGTGGAGGCCATCGAAAAACGGACGTTCACCCATCCGTTCAAATTCACCCGCCTCCATCTTTCTTCCTTGCTGCAATCGCGGGTTCGTTCCTGTTAAATCCGCGCATGGCGCAGCGCGTACAACTGTGGATGGGCGGCGGGTTCGACGCCGTCTGGACGCTGGCCCGCCCCTGGTTTGACGACGCCGCGAAGCGCGCGCTGCTCGCGCGGGCGCCGTGGGTGGTGCTGACCCCCACCCGTGCCGCGGCGCATGCGCTCAAAGCGCGGCTGCTGGCCGGGAACCGCAGCCTCGGCGGCGTGTATTTCTGGACGCCGGGCGACCTGCGCGATCATTTGCGCCGCCTGCAGCGCGACACGCCGCACATCGCCGTGCGCGAACACCTGCACCTGCTCCTCGCCTCCGCCGACACCGGACACGAAGCGCCGCGAGAACCCGCGCGGCTGATGCGCGCGCTCGACCAGCTTTGCGCGGCGGGGTGTGCGCCGGATGCACTCGACTTCCCGCCCGCCGAAGCCCTCGCGCGCACGCTGGCCGCCGACCTCGAACGCGCGAACTGGACCACCGTGCAGGCCCTCGACTGGACACTGGCCCGGCATCCGCCGGAAGGCGCGCTGGAACGCCTGCTGGTCCTCGGCTTCGACGCGGCGCACTGGGAGCTGTGGCCGCTGCTGCTGGCCGGCGTCTGCAGCGCGGACCACGCCTCCGTCCTGCTCACGCCGCCCCGCACCAAGGCCGAGGAACTCGACCAGATCTGGATCGGCTCGTGGGAACACATCTTGGGCGATGCGGAGCCCCTGCCCGGAGCGGGCGCCGCCGCGGCTCCGTTCCAGTGCCTGGCCCAGCGCATGGAACATCCGGAGGGCGCGACCGGGCCCCTGCCCGACACGCGTCCCGTCGTGCATATCGGGCGCACGCTGCGCGACCAGGCGGAGGCGATTGTCGCGCAAGCCCTCGCCTTCTCCTGTGAACAGGCGGCGGATCGCATCGGCCTCGTATTCCCGGGCCCCGGCCCCCTCGCCCGCGAGGCGTCCGCCCTGCTCCTGCAACGCGGCGTCCCGCACTTCGACACCTTCGGCCATACGGCCCCGCCCACAGCCGCGGCGGAACGCTGGCGCGCGTGGATCACCCTGCAGCGGCAGCCGCTGGTGGAATCGGTCCAGCGCCTGCTCGCGCTCGACCCGCACGCCGCGCCGCCGGAAGAACTGGAGGACGAGTTGGGACGCGCGCAGGCGGATGTGCTGGTGGATGACCTCGCGGTGCTCCGCCAGCGTATGCGCGACAGTGGCCGGCCCGGCGCGCTGGCCGCGGCGGATTTCCTCGCACGCTACGCACCACTGCCCGCGAAGGGCACGGTGCGGGAACTGGCCGACGCAACGCGGGCTCAATGGCAGGCGCTGCGATGGGACGACGTAATCCCCGCATTGGACGGACAGCTCCTCACGCTCGCGCCCCTTGCGGCGCGTCCGCTCGCGCTCTCCCACTGGCTCGACTGGCTCGCCAGCATCGCCCCGCGCCCGGCCCCCGTCCGCACGCCCGACGCCGCCAATCCGCTCGCGCACATCCATCTCGTTTCGTATGCGCAGGCGGAAGGCCTGCCCTGGTCGCATCTCATCCTGACTGACCTCAACGAGAGCCGCTGGCCGCCGCCCCCCGAAACGTCGGGCTTTCTCTCCGAAGACCGCATCGCTGCGCTCAATCGCGACGCGATCGAACAGGGTCGCCACGGCGAGGGCCATCTGGCCGTCAGGAAGGGGCGCTCACTTCTGCTGGGGGGCTACGAGAGGCGCGAACTGCAACGACG
>CALKUH010000055.1 GCA_937996795.1 uncultured Verrucomicrobiota bacterium
CGCAGAGCGGGGTGGTGTCGCGGGTGCAGGTGTTGGAACTATTTCAGCCGCAGGAGAGCAACACACTGACCGTGGTGACCTCCCGCGTGGTGCTGGTCAACGGCAGCGGCGGCACGCAGATCGTCGAACGGGCGGAGTTCGCGATCGAACCGCCGGAAGAGCGCGGGAGATCGTTCCCTGTTGTTCTGGGGGTGGAGTCAGTGGAGGTTGATGCAAGCGACACTGCATCAGGCAAAATTGTCGTTCAGGGGAGCGAAAACTTTGTGAACATACGCTCAAATGAAATCGTTCTTCTTGCAAAGATTGTGCCCGATATTCCCGAGGTGAGAGAAATGATTACATGGGAGTCCGATGACGAGATCATAATTTTTCCTGCAATTGGATCGGACAAAAGAACCGCAAGAATTAGCGCCAATTCACCGAAAAAGATAACGATGCAGGTTAAACTTAATGACTCTCCCAGTTGGACCGGTTTTGCTTGGTTCGTATGGGCGAATGTTCAAATTAGAACAACGGGTACGCTTGATGCGGGCAACGATGCTTCAGGATTGGAGCCTGGTCCCGAGTGGCCCACATTTTTGGGGGGTGGCAACGGATTGGGAGCCGTTGACGTGGAGCAAAATACCAATTTTACGCATGGGGCATACGCATCTTGGCGGATGGAGATAAAGGCAGAGCTGGAACCCGTGGGTATTGAGCAGATTTGCCCAGAGGGATGGAAGATGCGACGAGCAATCGTCTCGCAGATTGAGTGGGAAAATGCTGGCAGCTATGACGCGCAGGGACAATGGCAGAACCAGCCGATATATGAAACACACCCCCCTCTATCCGAACCGGACGACTCTCAATCACCCTCCCTTGACGAGGATCCAACGTCCGGTGTTAGCGTCCGCGAAGTATTTGATATCGACGTTCCCGGAACCCCGCAGCCCCATCATCATACGAGAGAAAAATATGTTAATTTTGAACAATGGGTTGAGATACAGCTGCCTCAAAGTGTTCTCGTCTGTTCTGAATTTATACCGTGGAGTTACGTCGGGCGAGTTGACGTCGACAAAGTCGGCTCCAAAATTGACCTGAATGTCGCCACGGATTCGCACGTCAATGTTCCCGGGACCCCGTATTACTCGTTCAGATAAGGAGGTGTGTCATGAAAATAGCTGTAGTGATGCCTGTGATTGGTTTGTTCGTGCTTTGCGTCGGAAGCTCCGCGCTTGGTTCTGGTGTGGCAGATCGATCTGCCATCATCAGATTTACTCCGTCGACCGATGAAGAAAGCCGGGTTCAAAGTTTGATGCTGATCGACAGTTATTATTCAGTCGTCCGGGATGCAAGAAAAGCATTGAAAAACGAGCGGATGGGTCTTGAAGGCCGTGTTTATGCCATCCACCTGCTTGGGCAGATGCGAGCCGAGGATGCGGTTCCAGAGCTTCTGGACCTGATAGAACTCGATGCCGAACCCATCATGCGATACACGGCGATTCAGTGGCATGGACGATTCCCCGCCCAAATTGCGCTTTCAAAAATTGGCCTGCCATCTGTGCGGGAGATTGGGAAAAGGTTGCCATCTGAAAACTCGCCAGCGAAGCGGAAGCTCTTTTTCGCAGTTGTCCGAAGCGTCTTGGGTGTTGAACCCGGATTGAGCTATCTAGATTCCACTCTTTCGCAGAATGCAACGTTATCTGTCGAAAGCCGCAAAATGATTCTGGATGTTTACAGGGCCGAAGCTGGCCTGTGATCACTGATGTTTTGATTGTGGCGAGCTGCACGAAATATGCTGTCTTCAAAAAGGTGGGGGCGGCCCGCGACGCATTGAGGCGGAAGGCGCGCATCAGCAAGTTTGAAAAACTTCGCAGACGAATAAGGCCCTTTGCGGCGGCGCGTGGGTTTCTTACCGACGAAGACGTTCTTAACAGCATTTCATGAGGGCAAATCATGAAACGTCCGGGCGCGAGCCGTGTTTTGATGTTGGTGTTGTGCGCAATGACCGTCGCGTTGTCGCTGGCGTATGTTGCCCTGCATCGCTCAATCATAGGTCTGGCGGTCATCCAGTTTTCGGCGCCGGGTCTCCTTTCTCCCCATTTGCTTGCCTACAACCTTAGACGTGGAAGCGACCTGCTGAAACGGGAGACCCTCGCGCTGCTTCAGATTCGAGCCGACTATCGCTGGAATCGGGAGGCTGTTGCTTTATTGGAGAGCGAAAATCGCGATGTCTGGCTCGGCGCCGCGGCGTACCTCGGCAATGGCGGACGCCAGGAGGCGATTCCACATCTCATCAAGGCCTTGCTTTACGATTCCATCGGTCTGCGCGCGGACCTGGCCCGTCTGTTGGAACGCCTGACAGGGATGAATCACGGCGAAGACTTCTCCGCCTGGCATGACTGGTGGATTTCCCAGCATGGTGGTTCATTTGATTTTTTTACGGATTCGCCATTGCCGGGCGGCATCTTTTTCCGAGTCATGGGGTATGGCCGCTACGAGTTAAACACGGCTCTTGAAGCTGCTGCCGAACCGACCACGAACGACCTGCGGTTGCTGGAACAGACCGATTCGTTGCCAGCCTCTACGGGCGCTCTTTTTGGCGCGCATTTTGTTTATTACGCTTCTTCGCCCGCCGAAACCCAACGGCTGTTCACCGCGCGTTTTGTTCCTGAAACGCGCTTCGCGGGCGGAGTCGAGCCCACGTCATCTGTTTTTGAGGCGACCAATGGTGAACCTATTTGGGTCGGATTCTCTCCCGATACAGAACACGACATCGCCGTCTATAGAACCACCCGCATGGAGGTGTGGTCCGGCGACGTGTTGATGACTTCGCTGACGTTCAGGCTCGTCGGCGATCCGTGAGACAGGGCACCCTCCGTGGCCCTTCTGTTCGCGTCGTGTAAATTGTTGCCTTGAGGACGACGGCGAGGAGGGGGACGAGGACGAGCGGGGGCCGAAAAACCGGGGAAAGCCTGATGTGGTTGGCCTTGACCCGGGGAGGGGGCGGGCCTATACCAGCGGGGTTTGTTTCACCTTTAAAGGGAGATCGGAAATGGCACTCGTACCCATGCGCGTCTTGCTGGACCACGCGGCGGAAAACAACTACGGACTCGCCGCCTTCAACGTCAACAACATGGAGCAAATCCAGGCCATCATGGAGGCCGCGAAGGAGACGAACTCCCCGGTCATCATCCAGGCCTCGCGCGGCGCCCGCTCCTACTCGCAGGACAACTACCTGCGCCACCTGATGCTCGCCGCCTCCGAGCTCTACCCGAACATCCCGGTCGCGATGCACCTCGACCACGGCAACAGCGTCGCCACCTGCAAGAGCGCCATCGATAACGGATTCACCTCCGTCATGATGGACGGCTCGCTCAAGGAAGACGGCAAGACCCCGGGCGACTACGACTACAACGTCGGCGTCACGAAGGCCGTCGTCGACATGGCCCACAAGATGGGCGTCTCGGTCGAAGGCGAACTCGGCGTGCTCGGCTCCCTCGAGTCCGGCATGGGCGAGAAGGAAGACGGCCACGGCGCGGAAGGCGTGCTCGACCACTCGCAGCTCGTCACCGACCCGGATGAGGCGGTCCGCTTCGTCGCCGCCACGGGCGTGGACGCCCTCGCGGTCGCGATCGGCACCAGCCACGGCGCCTACAAGTTCACCCGCAAGCCGGACGGCGCGGTCCTCTCGATGGACACGATCAAGAAGATCCACGCGAAACTGCCCAACACGCACATCGTGATGCACGGCAGCTCGTCGGTGGAGCAGTACCTCCAGGACATCATCAACAAGTACGGCGGCAAGCTGAAGCCGACGTGGGGCGTGCCGGTCGAGGAAATCCAGCTCGGCATCAAGCACGGCGTCCGCAAGATCAACGTCGACACCGACAACCGCCTCGCCATCACCGGCGCCATCCGCAAGGTGTTCGCCGAGACGCCGGAAAAATTCGATCCGCGCGACTACATGAAGCCCGCGCGCGAAGCGATGAAGAAGGTCTGCGTGGACCGCATGATCGCCTTCGGCCAGGCCGGCAACGCCGGAAAGATCAAGCAGATCACGCTGGTCGACATGGCCAAGCGCTACGCCGCCAAGTAATCGCGCATCCAACGCGTTCACGACACGCCCGCCGGGAAACCGGCGGGCGTGTTTTTTGCAGCCGCTGTAAATTACAGACGTTGCAAGCGGCTCCAGATCGTTTTTACAGGCGTTGGAAATCCGCTACACTGGCGGCATGACTGCATCGCGCGAAATCCAGTGTCCGGGCTGCGGGCGCGAGACGCTGCTGCTGCGTGAGCCGCGCTATGAGGGGTTCACGAAGGTTGGCGAGTCGCTGAGCTGCGCGTCGTGCGGCCACGTGTTCGCGTCGGAGGCGGAGGTGCCGTTCAAACACCGCGCGAAGATCGAGGTGTTCACGGAAGACGAGCGGCCGAAGGCGGTGAAGGTGTTCGGCGAGAAGGAAAACGCGCGCCTCTGCCGCTATTGCGCGAACTACGTGGTGAACCCGTTCATGCAATGGTGCGGCCACCACAAGAAGGAAGTGCAGGCGACGGACACCTGCCACGCGTTCAAGCCGAAGCCGCCGGAGGCGAAGGCCCTGTTGTGAAATCTTTCCTGCACCAGCTCGTCCAGTCCGTGAAAGGCTACGGCACGGGCTATGCGCGCGCGAACCAGCTCGGCCTGCGCGCGCTGGGCGTGGTGTATTTCGCGGCGTTCGTGTCCTACCTCGTGCAGGCGCAGGGCCTCATCGGCGCGAACGGCGTGCTGCCCTTTGCCGAGTGGATGCAGATGATCCGGCCGCAGGTGGAGGCCGCCGGCTACCGGCATGTGCCGACGCTGCTGTGGTGGTGGCCGTCGGATGCGGGCTTGCACGCGGCGCTGTGGGCGGGCGTGGTGTTTTCGGTGCTGCTGGCGGCGGGCATCGCCCCGCTGCTGAGCACGGCTGCGCTGTGGGCGCTCTACCTGTCGGTGACGGTGGTGGGGCGCGTGTTCTGGGGGTTCCAGTGGGACAACCTGTTGCTGGAGGCGGGGCTGCTGGCGATCCTCGCGGCGCCGTGGCGCTGGCGGATGCGCTGGCGCGCGCCGGACGAGCCGCCGCGGCTGGCGGTGTTCCTCTTCCACTGGCTCGTGTTCCGCCTGATGTTCCTGTCCGGTTTCGTGAAACTCGCCAGCCGCGACGCGGCGTGGTGGGATCTGACGGCGCTGACGTATCACTACTGGACGCAGCCGCTGCCGGTGTGGACGGCGTGGTACGCGAACCTGCTGCCGGTGTGGGCGCACAAGCTCTGCTGCCTCGCGATGTTCGGCATCGAACTCGGCCTGCCGTTCCTGATCTTCCTCGGCGGCCGCGCGCGCGCGTTCGCGGCGGCGGGGTTCGTGGGACTGATGCTGCTGATCGCGGCGACGGGCAATTACACGTTCTTCAACCTGCTGACGGCGGTGCTGTGCCTCTGGCTCGTGCGCGACGAACGCTGGGCCGCGCTGCGCACGTTCGTTGCCGCACGCATGCCGCTTCGCCAAGGCGGCGGGGTACAAGTCGGGCGCGGCCATACGCGGTCAGCGACCGCGTCTACAGGGTCTGCAGCCGCGCATGCTGGGGACGGCGGGATGGCGCATGGATGGAGGCGTGTGGCGCAGTGGTGGGTGTGGGCGCCGGGCCTGGTGGTCGCGCTGCTTTCGCTGGCGCTGTTTGTCGGCGCGCTGCGGCTTCCGGTGCGCTGGCCCGCGGCGGTGGGGCGGCTGGCGGATGCGGCGGCGCCGTTCCGCAGCGTGAACAATTACGGGCTGTTCGCCGTGATGACCACGTCGCGCCCCGAAATCGTGCTGGAGGGCACGTGGGACGGGCAGCGCTGGTTCGAGTATGAATTCCGTTGGAAGCCGGGCGACATCAGCCTGCGCCCGCGCCTCGTCGCGCCGCATCAGCCGCGCCTCGACTGGCAGATGTGGTTCGCCGCGCTCGGCACGCGCGAGGGGAATCCGTGGCTGATGAACCTCATGGTGCGCCTGCTACAGAACGAACCGGACGCGCTGGCGCTGCTGGCGTTTAATCCCTTCGAGCAGAAGCCGCCGTACCAGGTGCGCGCGGTCCGCTATTCGTACCGCTTCACGACCCGCGCCGAACGCGCGGCGCTGGGGACGTGGTGGGTGCGCGAGTTCAAAGACTTGTACTGCCCGCCGATCCAGCTTAATCCTTCGCCATGAACATTCGCCTCTTTGCCCTGCTGGCCTGCTGCGCCGCGCTGCCCGCCGGGTGCGGACGCACCATCGATCCCCATGCGCCGTGGCGCGAGGTGGTGACGCAGGTCTCGACCTATCCCGCCCTGTCCGCCGGCCGCTATGCCGGGCGCGTGGCGGTCTCGAACCTGCTCGCGCACGGCGACCACGGACTCGGCACGTTCGACGGACTCGACGGCGAACTGGTGCTGCACACGGGCGCGGTGTATCGCGTCGATGCCGCGGGCGCCGCGACGCGCGTCGCGCCGGAGGTCACCGTGCCCTTCGCGCAAGTCACCTGGTTCGCACCGGACGTGATGTACAACGTGACGGACGTGGACCAGGCGCGTTTCCACAACATGATGAACTGGAAACAGCCCGATGCCGGGCGCATCCAGGCGCTGCGCGTGTCGGGCCGGTTCACCGCGCTCAAGGTCCGCTCCGTGCCGCGCCAGGCCGAGCCGTATCCGGTGTTGGAGCGCGTGGTCGCGGAACAGCAGGTGGTGCGGGAGTTGAAGGACATCGCCGGGACGATGGTGGGCTATCGCTTCCCCGACGTGGCCGGGACCATTGCGCCGCCGGCGTTCCATCTGCACTTCATATCAGCCGACGGCTCGACCGGCGGCCACGTCCTCGACTTCACCCTCGCGGCCGGCCGCATTGAAGTCGACGAAACCCCCGCGCTGCACGTGTTGTTGCCGGACGTGAGGTGACGTGGACCCGGTTGCGGCGTCTATCCCACCAGCGTCTCGCCCATGGCGATGGTGACGAGGTCGGACATGTCGCGGAACGAGAACGGCTTCTGGAGCAGGAAAATCTTCCGCAACTGCAACACGCGTTTCAGGTCGGGATGATCCGCGCCGAAGCCGCTGATCAGGATGACCGGCACCCGGTGGCCCTTTTGCCGCAGCCACGTGCATAGCTCCACGCCGTCCACATCCGGCATGCTGAAGTCGTAGATCAACAGGTCCGGCGGCTTTGGGGCGGCTTCCAGCTTGCGCTGCAGGTCCTCGCTACTGGTCGCCTCGCCGACGGTGTGCCCATCGGCGCTCAGGACGCGCTGGCACATTTCGCGGACATTCGGATCGTCGTCCGCGACCCAGATGTCGCTGGGCGCAAGGCGGCGTTTGACCTTCTTCTCCGCGCGGGAAAGCGGTTCGGAGACGACCGGAAAGAGGATGCGTACGGCGGAGTCGGCGGACTTCGCGTCTTTGCCGACCTCCGTGACTTCGGCGGAGATCTGCTCCACGCCGTTCTCGCTGTGGTTTTGCGTGACGACCTTGAGCTTCGCGCCCTTGGCGGCCCCTTCGAGCGCATGGCTGAGCAGGTTGGCGGCCACCGCGTGCAGGGTGCCGGGCGCGACGGGCACCTGGTCGTGCGTGGCCTGCATGTCCAGGGTGATGTGCGTTGCGTTGGGGTTGTCGGCCTGGAGGAGGGCGAGGGCATTGGTGAGGCGGTCGTGCAGGGAGCAGGACGGGTCCTCCTCGCGCTGCGATCCCGCGATGGCGAGCAGTTCCTCGGTGAGGCGGCGACCCTTTTGCGCCGCCTCCGAGACACGGTTCAGGGCGGTCATCGCCTCGGCGGGCAGGTCGGTTTTCGCGAGCACGAGCGAGGAATAGCCGAGGATGACGGACAGCAGGTTGCTGAACTGGTGCGCGGCGCCCTCCGCCACCGCGCCGAGGGAGGCGAGCCCGTCCGCCGGGTCCGTGCGGATTTGCTGGACGGACACCTGCAGCTGGTTCTCCAGCGCGGCGGCCAGCGCATCGCGCAGCCGCTTGTAGAGCGCGGTGAAGGACGCCAGCGTTTCGCCGCCGCGCACCGGGATGCCCTGCGCGGCTACTTTCACCGCATCGAGGGAGACGCCGGTGGTGAACGCGATTTCCTTGAGTGTTGCCTCGCGAAACGGTTCTTCACGGAATTTGCCACTGCGCAGCAGGTGCACATGATGGCCGCGCACTTTCACGGGCAGCACCAGTTCGAGCATGCCGAACGGGCCCCGGTGGAGCTGGTCTTCGCCCGTCTCCGCGATGCGCTGGAGCAGGTCCACCTCGGCGGCGAGATACAGGTGGCGACCTTCGGCGGATTTCTGCAGGACTTCCTGCACCAGTCGTTCGGACTCCTCAAAGACGCCGTGCTCGCTCCACGCCTCGCTGACCTGGAGCAACTGGCGCGCCGCCTGCAGATCCAGTCGTTTGAACAGGGGTGGCGTATCGGGCCGCAACACGGTGTCGGGCAGCTGCAGCGTGCGCAGCAGGCGCCGGTGCTGGTGTTGCAAGTCCTGGAATTGTGCTGTGCTCATGCCTGCCCGTGCCCCCGGCGCTTCGCGCGCATGCGTCCAATGGTACACGCGATGCGCGCCGGCGTTTATGGTTCCGTTTCCTCTGCCTTTTTCATTTCCGCAATGCGCTGGCTCACCACGTAATCGAGATAGCGCGCCCGGTAGTCGGCGTCGAGCCGTACGCGCGTGCCGCGATCGAGGGTGGCCAGCGGGAGGCGGCGCACATCGTTCGTGGCCACCTCCAGCGCAAGCTGGCCCTCGGCCATGTCGCGGAAAACACCGCGTTGGATGATGCCGTTGGTCGTTCGCAATTCAACAAGCGCGCCCGGTTCGAACATCGGCGCGCGCCGATCAAGGTCCGACTCGGCCCGCCCGCGCAATTCGGTTTGCATCGCGTCCCAGTCCACCGCCGGTTTTTCCGGCTCCACGGGTTCCGCCGCGGGCTCCACCGGCGCCGGTTCAGGCGCCGCCGGCGTCTCCGGCTGCGGCGCGGGTTCCGGGGTTGTGGCGGCCGGGGGCTCGGGGACGGGCGCCGCCGCCGGTGGCGACGCGGGTTGCGCGGGGGGCGCCGCTTGTTGCACGACGAGCGCTGGCGCGGTGTCGTTTGTGCGTGCGCGAAGGAAGACCACCGCCAGCGCGCTCACGATGACCAGCAGCAACCCGCCGATCAGCAGCGGATTCGTGCGGGCGGGCCGGCCCTCGGTCACCCGGCGTTTTGCGCGTACATCGTATCCGCATTGCACGCAAAGGACCGCCTCGGGATCCAATGTCGCCCCGCAACTGGGGCAGGCGTTCGGGGGCGGCTCCTCATCCTTCTCCTCGTGCTTGAGGCGCAGTGGGTTGGTCACGGTGCGGGCTCCTTGCAATTCCCGTTCATCATATTCGGGACGCGCCCGCGTAACAAGTTCGCGGTTGCGTGTGGCGTCGCCGTTCCAAACGAAAACGGCCCGGCGCAGAAGCTGCGCCGGGCCGTTGATCCGTCACACGCCTTGGCTTACGCCGTGCGCGCGATCAACGCCTTGCGGCGGAACGCGAGCAAGCCGGCGGTGGCCAGGCCGAAGTAGAGCAGGGTGTTCGGCTCGGGAACGGCCGACTCGCCGCCGCCACCGCCACCACCAATCGGGCCACCCAGATAGTTGTAGTTCAGCAGGATGTTGTTGCCCGACTGGCTGACAAACCAGGAGCCGGGCGTGGTGTCGTAGGGATTGCTGAAACCGCCGAGGCTCAGGGTGAAGTCCGACGCATCGAAACCGCTGATGCCGCCGGAGGCCGAGGCGATGATCCACGAGTAGTTGTTCAGGCCGTTGAAGTCGTGCACATCGCCCGCCGCATTCGCCAGCGTCAGCGAGGTGATGTCGATGTCGAACTCGTTGCCCGAGGTCGCGGAGATGGTCAGCGTGCCCGTGATGTTGAGCAAGTCCCAGCCCGGATCGCTGCCCGCGCCCGCATCCACGTCATTGATTTCCCACAGGTAGGAGCCGCCGCCCGCCCAGGTCGTATTGCCGGCGTTGATCGTGCCGGGGCTGTTGCCGGGGGAGAGAACGGAGCCGGACCCGATCACGAGCGCGCCGACCGAGCCATCGCCCGTCAGCGTGCCGCCGGACATGTTGACGCTGGAGGACAGGCTGCCCTGCACATCGACCGTGCCGGCGTTGACGTTGAGCGTGCCGCTGAACGGCGAGGCGCCGACGATTTCCAGCGTGCCCGAACCCGTCTTGGTGAAGGTGCCGGAACCGCTGACGTTGCGGAGCGTGTCCACCGTGAACACGTTGGCGCCCGTCACCTCAATCGTGCCCACCTGGCCGTTCGCGACGCGCAGGTCCAGCGTGGAGGTGCCTGCGTTCGCGTTCACTTGCAGCGTACCCGAACTGTTGAAGTTGACCTTGTCGCTGTTGACGAAGGCGGTGTTGCCGAGCGCGTTGGCGTGGTTCAGCGCGACCGTGCCGCCCGCGATGTTCAGCATGTAGGAGCTGCCGGTGTTGTCGCCGGAGATCGTCAGCGTGCCGCTGCCGCTCTTGTTGATCTGCGCCGCGCCCGTGCTCGCGGAGATCGCCCCGCTGATCGTCGTGTTGCCGGACCCGGTGACGCCGAGGTCGCGATCCGAACCCATCGAAATGGCCGTTGCGCCGGAGAGGGTGACCGAGCCACCCGTCGCGTTGATCGTCAACTCATCGCTGCCGGTTTCCGTGAGGGCGAGGCTGACGGTATGCGCGATGTTCAGCGAGCCGCCCGATGCGTTGATCGTGGCCGCTCGATCCACCGTCATGGAGCCACCCGACATCGTGTGACTGCCCGCAGTAACGTTGATGGTGCGCGCCCCGGAGCCGGCCGACACGTTGACCTGCATGCTGCCCAGCGTCGAACCGCTGCCGGACAGCTCCAGGGTGGCGGCGTCGGAGTTGGCGCCGTTACCAAGGTAGATGAAGCTGCTGCCGCTCAAGTCGCCCGCCACGTTGAGCGTGCCGCCGTCGATTTCCGTGTTGCCGGAATAGGTGTTATTGCCCGAGAGGGTGACCGTGCCGCTACCGGTTTTCACAATCTTCTCCGAACTCACGTCCGCGTCCTGCGAAATCGTTCCGGAGAATATCGTGTTTTCGCCGCTGCCCGCGGAGAAGGTCACGTTGTCGTCCAGCAGGATGTCGCCCGAGAAGGTCACCGTGCCGCCGGACGCGTTGTCGATGGTCTTGGCGCCCGAACTGCCGTCGCGGACGGTGATGTCGGTCACCATATTGACACCCGCAGAGCTTATATCGATGGTGGCCGCGTCGCCGCCGGATGTTTCGCCCAAGTAGATCATGGTCGAGCCGCCGGCATTGGCGTGGTTGAACCCGACGATGCCGCCGACCACAAACCAGTGGCTCGCCATGGCCGCGTTGTTTCCCGTCACGCTGATCGTGTTGGCGCCCTTCTTGACGATGCTGCCACCGGACGAACCCGATATCGTGCCCGCCCACACGCCCGCCGCCTGATTCTCCACGATCAGTTGCGCCGTGCCGAGCGAAAGCGAGCTGCCCGAGGCAAGGCCGAGACTGTTGATCGTCTCGCTGAAGCTGTTGAGATCCCACGCGCCGCCATTCTGGATCGAAACATTTCCGCTGTCCGAAATCTGATGCGTCACGAGATTGCGCATCGTGCCGCCGCTTTCAATGGTCACGCCGCCGCTGTTGATCGCGTTGACACCGGTGCTCTTGCTGAGTTCCAGGGTGCCTTCCTGGATCGTCCACCCCGTCATGCCCGAGTTAGCCCCGCTGCCGGAGAGGCGGACCGTGCCCGCCGCATTGACCGCGACGCCAAACGTGCCGGCACCCGCGCCGTCCGAAATCGCGCCGGAGAACGCCATCGTGCCACCCGCCGCGGCGGACAGCGTCACGTTGTCGTCCAGCGCGACCGTGCCGCTGAAGGTGTTGATGCCCGACGTGTTCAGACCGCCGAGCGTCTTCGTGCCGGACGAGCCGTTGCGGATCACGATCGTCGTGTCCTCCGTCGTGCCGCCGTCCGCATCGCTGATGTAGTAGCCGGCCGTATTGCCGCCCGAGGTGGCGCCCACGCGCACGATTGTGCCGCCCAAGCTGCCGCCCGCGCCAATGCGCACAGAGCCTGCGTTGATGATCGTGTCGCCCGTGTACGTGGAGGCCGCCGTGAACTCCACGATGCTGTTTTGCTGGACCGTCAATCCGCCGCCCTGCTGCAGGTTCTTGGCAATGGTCAGGGTGTGGCCGTTGTTGCCGTACACGTCGATATTGTTGCCATTGTTGAAGATGCTGCCGCCGCCGCCCAGCGTTAGTGACCCATTTACCGGATTGAATTCGTACGTACCCCCGGAGACGGAGAAGTTGGCTATGCTGAACGTCTGCAATACCGAGCTGTTGTTCTCAATTTTTCCGCCGTTGCTCGTGTCGAAGAAATCGATCGAGTTGCCCGTGATCGTGAACGAGCCCGCGCCCGACGCGAAGTAGATCGCGCGAAAATCGTCCCACGATGTGTAGTTGTTGAACGGCGTGAGGCGCGTGTTGCCCGCGAAGGTGAGATCGACCGAGGTGCCCACAGGTGGCGGGTTGTTGTCATTCCAGTTGCCGCCGGTGCCCCAGTTGTTGTCGCCGCCGCCACCATCCCAGGTTGTGCCGGCGAAGGTTGTGCTGCTGATAATGGCCGCGGCCACAAGCGCGCTGCCCACACGAAGAATTTTCATGTGCCCCATACGTCCCCCCAAGCCCGGTGGGTTGCTGCTTGATATTTCCCACCTCAAACGGAGTAAAACACTACACTGACATCCGCCTAACGCAAGTGGAAAATTAAGTGAAAATGCATTTCGTATCTGTCTTCGCCGACGCCGCGATGCTCGCGCGTAATCCGGAATCCCCGCACGGAAGGACCGTATTCTGCTGTACTAACCCGTCAAAGGGTTGACGACGCGGTTGCGCCGGCGCCAGGACTTACGGGGTGACTTAATTTAAGCTGACCGAAGCAAAGTGGACTGGCCTGTTTTGGGTAAAACATTTTACCTTGTTCGCGGGGTTCGTTTGCAACTTTCAGCGGATCAAATAGATCGGCATCGGCTCGTGGGCGAGCAGGGCGTCGGTCTGGGCGGCGCCGATGCGCTCGGTGAGCAGGGTTCGGGTCTGCTCGAACACCTCCCGGCGGCCTTGCGCCCGGTTCAGCCGGGCGAGGGCGGCGAGGACGAAGGGGTGGCCGGGTTGCAGCTGGAGGGCGCGTTGAAGCGATTGGCCGGCGAGGCCGGGCTGGCCGGCGCGCAGTTGCATGACCCCCTGGTTGTACCAGCCGCGCAGGTGCGTGGGCTGCTGGGTGGTGAATTCGCGCATCAGCGCGGCGGCTTCCGCATGGCGGCCCAGATGGTAGTAGGCGGCGGCGAGGTTGAACTGCACGCGCGGGGTCTTCGGCTCCTTCGCGAAGAGGGCTTCGTAGACGCGCAGCCCGTTCGTGTGGTCGCCGCTGGCGAGCAGGGCGAAGCCGAATTCCTCCACGCGCCGCGTGTCGGCGGGTCGCAGGCGGGCGGCCCGCCAGTACCACGAGGCGGCCTCGTCGAGCCGGTTCGCGGCGAGCAGCGTCTGGCCCAGCCGCGCGAGGATCATGGGGTCGGTGGGCCGCTGCGCCGCCGCGAGGCGGGCTTCCGCTATGCGTGCCTCGCGTGTGGGCGGCAGGCTTTTCCCGGCCAGCGCGCGCGCCACTTCCGACGTTGCCTTGAGCGCGCGGAAATCGAGGAAGCCGTCGGCCGTTTCCGGGAGCTGGTCGGTGTCGGGCACCAGCACGCCCGCGCGCGCGGTGGCGAGCGCGAGACCCGCGAATGCAATGAGCAGCAGGCGTTTCATGGCGCTTGCTCCTGAAGTTCGCGCGCGTGCGCCGCGAAGGGCGGCTCGCGGAGCAGCGCGGCGGCGGTGTCGGCGTCGATCCGCTGCGCGAGCTCCTTCCAGTACGACCGCGCCATGTCGGGGCGCTGCTGGCGCAGCGCGACGCGCGCGGAGGCGAGCCACGCCTCGGGCACGGACGGTTGCTTGAGCCGCCACCGCGCGGCGAGCGCCGATGCGCGCTCCAGCCGATCCGCGGCCTCCGCCAGGCGGATGGCGTTGCCCATGAGATACGTGTCGTCTTCGCGCCCCTCCAAAAACGGACTCAGCGCGTCGTGGGCGGGGCCCGGCAATTGCGCGGACTCGAGCGCCGCGGCGAGGTTGTTGGCCGCCAGGCGATTGCCGGGGAACAGTTCCATGTAGGCCAGCCACCGCATCGCGTGGATCGCGTGTTCGCCCCCGAGCCGTGCGAATGTGCACAGGTTTTCATGCAGGTTCGGGTCGCGCGGGAACTGCGTCAACAGGCGGCGCACCTCGATCTCCGCGAATAAAAAGTTGTTGGTCTGCGCCGCCGCGAGCATCGCGTCGAGCCCCGCCTTGTAGGCGGCGTGCGCCGCGGGTTCGTTGGTCCCCGGCGCCGCGGCGCCCTGCCGGATGACCGCATGGGCGCGCGCCACGGCGTCGGTCCACAGGGGACGTCCGGGATCGAGCAGGCGCCCGTACAGCGCGGCGCCGAGCGCGGGAACCGATTCGCCGGTGGACGCGTAGTAATGGACGAGTTGCTCGACGGCCTCAACGCCGCGCGGCTCGACGCGCAGCGCGTCGCGGAAAAACGCCTCCTCCAGCGCGCCCGTGCCCGCGACGCGCTCGCCGCGATGCACGAGGTGATCCTGCCAGATGGCGTCGATCCATCCGGCGGTGAACGGCTCGGGCGCGGCGCGCGCCCCCGGCGCCAGCATCCCCGCAAGGATGCAGACCGCCGCCGCGACGCGGGTGCGCACGAAGAGATTACGTGCCTGCGCAGGTGCCATGCGCGGGATGCTTGACCTGTGAAGGCGTCTTGTCAAGATGACGTTGAACGCCGGGGTGGGACCGGCGCACAGGCAAGGAGCGTGGAAAATGCGGGCAATTCGGGCAATCGTGTGCGGCGGCGTGCTGGTTATTGCGGGCGCTGGTGTGTCCAGCGCGCTGACGAACCAGGTGGATTTCTGGGCGGCCACCGAGGTCGTTATGGGCCAGATCGGCCCGACGACGATGGAGCAGATCAAGCAGTCGCCCGAGCTAATGGACCAGTACAAGACCGTGTTGCTGGAGCAGGCGCTGGCGCAGGAGGCGGTCAAGCGCGGCCTCACCGAGCGTCTCGATGTCCAGCGCGCGCTCAACATCGCGCGCCGCTCCGCGCTGGTGCGCGCCCTTCGGGATGACCTGATCCGCCAGCTGCCGGAACCGACCGAAAACGAGATCCGCAGCGTGTACAGCAAGGACAAGATCCGCTGGACCGTGCCTGCGGCCTACCAACTCGATGTCTTCAGCCTGGCCGCGTCCGACACCAAGGCGCATGACGCCGCGATGAAGCTCGCCACGGGCCGCCCCGTGCCCGACGAGGACCTCGCGAAACTGGTCAACGTGCAAACGCAGGTCCTGATGCAGTCCGGCGCGTGGCTGACCTCCAACAATATGAACACGTCGATCTGGCGCGGGCTCACGCTGATGAAGGAGAAGGAGCTGCGCCTCTTTCCCGACGGCCCGCAAACCCTCGTCGTCCGCCGCGGCCCGTTCCGCGAGCCGAAGCTCCTGACCGTGCAGGAGGCGACGCCGTTCGTGCGCAACGAACTCATCCGCGACCGCTCGGAACAGGCGTGGTCCAACTACCTCCGCCAGGTCCGCGAGAAGATCGACTAGCGCGGTTCTGGGAAGTTCCGTCCGAAACGTCCCCCGTAAAGCCGCTTCTACGGATCAGAACAAAACTCAAGAAAACCACTTGTAGCCGCGACCGCTGGTCGCGGTCCTCGCGGGGTTCGTCCGCGATCAACGATCGCGGCTACAGGTTTGGGCAACTTGCTCCAGTGCGGCGGGCTGCTCAGGGCAGCGCGGCCGACAGGCGCGTGGCGAGTTCCGCGGCGGGGATGCGGACCTGTTGCATCGTGTCGCGGTCGCGCCACGTGACGGTGCCGTCCTCCAGCGTCTGGAAATCCACGGTGATGCCGTACGGCGTGCCGATTTCGTCCTGGCGGCGGTAGCGGCGGCCGATCGCGCCGGACTCGTCGTAGAACACGTTCCAGCGCACGCGCAGCGCGTCGTAAATCTCGCGCGCCTTCGCGACCAGCTCCGGCTTGTTCTTCAAGAGCGGGAACACCGCGGCCTTGAACGGGGCGACCTTCGGGTCGAACCGCATCACGACACGCGACTCCTCCTTGCCCTTGTCGTCCGGCGCCTTGTCCTCGGCGTACGCGTTGCAGAGCAGCGCGAGCACAAGACGGTCCACGCCGGCGGACGGCTCGATGACGTGCGGGATGTAGCGGCCCTCGAACAGCTTCGCGCAAAACGCGCGCGCCGCCTCGCCGCTCTTGCCCGCCGCCTGCCATCGCTCCGCCACGGTTTCGGTGAACGCGGCGCGCGCGGCCTCGTCTAACTTCGCTGCGGCGGCCTTCAACTCGTCGTCGAACACTTCCTGCGACTTGCCGCTGTGCGTCTGGTGCTGCGTCAGGTCGAAGTCGCTGCGGGCCGCGATGCCCTCCAGCTCCTGGATGCCGAACGGGAACGCGAACTGGATGTCCACGCAGGCGCGCGCGTAGTGCGCGAGCTCGGCCTTCGGCTGCCAGTATTCCACCAGCGATTCCTTCGGCAGGCCGATGGAGCGGAACCACGCGAGGCGCTGTTCGACCCAGTACTTGTGCCACACTTCCCAGCCCCAGTCAGGCTGCGGCGCGCCCATCAGGTCGGGCGCGTCCGCCATCGTCGCCACGCGGCCGCACAAAAGTTCGATCGCCTCGTCGGGGCGGATGAAAAATTCGAGTTCCATCTGCTCGAACTCGCGCGAGCGGAACGTGTAGTTGCGCGGCGTCACTTCGTTGCGGAACGCCTTGCCGATCTGGCCGATGCCGAACGGCACGCGCTGGCGCGACGTATCGAGGACGTTCTTGAACTGCACAAAAATCGCCTGCGCGGTCTCGGGCCGGAGGTACGCGACGTTCTCGTCGCTCTCGATCGGGCCGACGTTCGTCTTGAACATCAGGTTGAACGCGCGCGCCTCGGTCTTCTCGCCGTGGCAGTCGCGCACGCACTTGCTCGGCTTCTGCGGGCAGGGGATCTCGTCGATCTGGTCCGCGCGGAACCGGCCCTTGCACGTCTTGCAGTCGATCATCGGGTCGGTGAACGTGTCCACGTGGCCCGACGCCTTCCAGATCTTCGGGTGCATGATGATCGTCGCGTCGAGGCCGACCACGTCCTCGCGCTGGCGCGTCATCGACCGCCACCACAGTTCGCGCACGTTGCGTTTGAGCTCGGCGCCCAGCGGGCCGTAGTCCCAGAACCCGTTGATGCCGCCGTAGATTTCGGACGATTGGAAAATGAAACCGCGCCGCTTGCACAACGCCGTCAGCGTCTCCATAAACGCCGCCTGCTGCTTGGAATTCGTATCGCTCATAAGCGTCGCAGGATGCGGAACCCCAGCCGGTGCGTCAAGCGCGGGGAGGGGGAGGGGAGGAGGGTGTCGGGTTTCAGGTGTCGGGGAGGATTTGCAGCGTCTGTAAATTACAGCCGTTGCAGGCCGCCTCAACGGTTTTTGCAGACGTTGCAAAGCTTCGTCCTGATTCCTCTCCACACCCGGCTTGCGCGCCTACCCACCACTGCATGGGTGGCGTTTAATTTCTGATTAGCGTCTCGATCTTTGCAATCACTTCATCCGTGATTGCTCGACCAGCTTTTTCTTCAAGTCGCGCTTCTCTGGCTTTCCAGTCCAGACACTTAACCTGATCCGACAGAATAACCCCTTGAATATTCTTCCCGGTGATACGCACTTCGAATGGGTAACCCTTCTCTTTGCTTGTTATCGGGCAGAGCAGCGCTAATCCCACTTTCCCATTGTACGACTTTGGCGAGACAACAAAGGCGGGCCTGTGGCCCGCCTGTTCCCGCCCTGCTTGTGGATTCATCTGTATCCAGACGATATCGCCTCGATCCGGTATGTAGGACATGAATTACCAAACCTCTTTCCCGGCTGGCAGGCCGGTATCGACTTCGGAATGCATGTTTTTGCTGGAGATAGACTTGAGCATTGTCACGAGATGGTACTTACGCGTTCGCTTGGGTTCCAGAATGACTCGCCCGTCTTCAACCGTCATCTCGACCGCGCTGCCCGCGCGCATGTCCGAATCCACTGCGATGGTTTTGGGTATTCGTACCCCCAGGCTGTTTCCCCACTTCTGGACGGTCGCGATCATGACTGCCTCCAATGTTTATACTATGAATATACACCGTGACCTGGGCGTGTCAATGTATCCCCTCGCGCCAACGTCCGCGATCACCGATGACACGGGAAGCTGTAACTCGTCGGCATCACGCGCCCGTCGTGGCGCGACCCCGCCCCGCCGGATCAAAAGCACCCCCTCACAAGACGTGATTTATAGGCCCAAAAATCGAACTATAAGGCACATTTCAAGGCCCAAAAAGCGGTTTAGTTGCTCGGCACGAACGGGTTGGCGAGGTCCGACCCTAGGTCCTGATCATCGGGTCGGTGAACGTGTCCACGTGGCCCGACGCCTTCCAGATCTTCGGGTGCATGATGATCGTCGCGTCGAGGCCGACCACGTCCTCGCGCTGGCGCGTCATCGACCGCCACCACAGTTCGCGCACGTTGCGTTTGAGCTCGGCGCCCAGCGGGCCGTAGTCCCAGAACCCGTTGATGCCGCCGTAGATTTCGGACGATTGGAAAATGAAACCGCGCCGCTTGCACAACGCCGTCAGCGTCTCCATAAACGCCGCCTGCTGCTTGGAATTCGTATCGCTCATAAGCGTCGCAGGATGCGGAACCCCAGCCGGTGCGTCAAGCGCGGGGAGGGGGAGGGGAGGAGGGTGTCGGGTTTCAGGTGTCGGGGAGGATTTGCAGCGTCTGTAAATTGCAGCCGTTGCAGGCCGCCCCAACGGTTATTTCCGCCTTACGCGGATCCGCCTCTGGCGGAACAGACGTTGAAAGCTCCGCCCTGACCCTCTCCGCACCCGGATACGATTTCCGCACCCGGCGTGCGCGGCAACGCTTACAACCCGAATTCCGCCCTCCACAGAGCCGCTAACGAGCCCGAAACAGCCAATTTTCGCCGTAACTCATTGGCATCCCGCACCCCTCGTGGTCCGACCCCGACGGGAACCCCGACGGGACCCCGACGGGACCTTGCAGTACGCACGACCCTCTGGTTCGACGCTAGTTCTCGTATCCCATCACGAAATCCTGGAGAAGCCTACTCGCTTTGCGAGTGGCTGATGTCTTGGTGAGTTTCCACCCACAGAGCCTGTTGATGCGACGCAAAGTGCGCTTTGAGTATCCCTTGCTTGCGATGACCTCGTACAAGCCGTGACGGTCTTGGGTCATCAGGATCTCGTAACACTTGTTATCCCATCCTGATGTCCAGCGGACATGATCTGACGCGATTTGCTCCGTCCAATTCATTTGAATGGCAATCTTTTCAAGTGCTCTTCGCATTTCCTCTGCCGTTTGGTACCGATCACGCGGATCGACTGCAATGGCGCGATTAATGAGAACCTTAAGAGGGCGAGGAATGAAAGCACGGTATGCCGAGCGGTCAGGGTACAGTCCCTGACAGGCCAAATCCGGCGCATCCTGTGGCGCTATTGCCGGCAGAAGGCTGTCACCATTGATCATCCTGTACAAGGTCACACCGCATGCGTAGACGTCTGATACGGGCGTGTATTTATGCTTCGTGTAAATCTCTGGCGCGAGATGAAGCAAGTAGTTGTAGTGCTTTACGGCGACAGTGCGAGGGTCCTTGCCGGGTTGTATTGCGAGGCCAAAGTCAGACACTTTGCCCTCCATTGCATTGCCGATAAGTATGTTGCCCGGCTTCATGTCGTGGTGGACGATTCCCTTGGAATGCGCCCACTCCAGCCCTCGAAGTACGTCGATCATGATCTTCTTGGCTCTCGTCAGTGGAAGAAATCCGCCGCGCGCCTCATCATCGACGCTGCCTTTTGGTAGATACTCCATCGCCACGAAGACGCGACCGTCTGGCATCGTCCCCGTAGTTTCGACATGAACGATATTTGCGTGTTCTGCAGCCTTGAGAAGCTGAGCCTCACGAAAGAAGTTGTTCTTGTCGGGTACTTTGTCGGGAGGAATCAACTTCACCGCACGCTCAACGTTCAGGCCGAGATCAACTGCTAGCCACACCTCTCCGAAGTGCCCCGCTCCAAGTCGCTTCTTGAAGTCAAAATGCATAGGTCACATGGCGCTCCAGGCGGCAAGCGCGGCCTCTTGTGTTGTGCCATCCATGCCAGCCAATTCAGGGAAAGCCGATGTGTCCATCGTCAGGAGGTACTTGGCTTTACCCTTCTGACCTAGGTCTTTCGCAATAGTGCTCTTGACCTTCTTGAATACCGGCTTGATGCCAAGTTCATTTGCGGCGTAAAAGACGATGGCTTCCATTTCGGTTCTTTCTACAAACGCAGAACCACGCGCAGCCAATCCCTCGGAGCCCTTCATACAGACTGCGTCCACATTGTACTTCCTGCAAAGGTCGGTCATCTCGTGGCACATCCATTTAAGTCTGGGTGCCTTCGCGAAGCCCTTCGGCGAAGACACGGTCTGTTGCGCACGCACAGATGGCTTCTCCTTTGTGCCCTCAAGGATGACATACGAATATCCATGGTTACTGCATCGAAGTCCAAGTACCGTCATATGTGTTTCCTTCCGTCGAACAAGTGATTGGTCGGTTTCCTGCTATCCTGCTGCTCCCCAAAGTCCGCCCTGATTTGCGGGGACTTATGCCAAATTGCTTCCTGCTATCATCCCAAACGGCGGGATGGTGGGAAGCATCGCTCTGGCGGGACAAGTATGAAAAATAGTCCGGTGGCGGGGCAAGGCGAATTCCGGCGGGGAATGGGGCGGGTGCGGGTGCTGGAGGGGGCATTCGGGCATTGCAGCGTCTGCAATTTACAGACGCTGCAAAATCTTCCCTGACACCTGAAACCCGACACACTCCGCCCCCGGATCGGATCCGATTTCCGCGCCCGGCGTGCGCGGCTACAGGTTAGTGGCCCAGTTCGGCGGTGATGCGGTCGCGGGCGAGGCGGCGGAGGTCTTCGAAGGGGGGGAGGCCGAGGCGCATCAGTGTTTCGGGCGTGGTGGCGGCGCGGGCCTGGAAGCGGTCGTAGGTGAGGCGGGCGAGGGAGGCGAAGCCGGCGGCGCGGTCGGGGTCGTCGTTGACCTGCCAGAAGAAGCTCTGGAAGAGCGCGCCTTCGACGATGGTCTGGGCCTCGGCGGCGGTCATCTGGTCGATCCGCGTGGCGAAGGCGTCGGTGACGTAGCGCAGGAACGGCGCCTGCGTCGCGTCGGAGGGATATTCGGTGCGCAGCAGGTCGAACAGGCGGCGCGCCTCGGCGACGTTGTTGAAGGTGTAGTGCGTGACGATGGCGTCGCGCAGGAAGTTGGCGTGCGCGGTGCGGATGGTTTCGTTGTCGGGGAATTTGGCGCGCGCGTCGAGGTAGATGTCGTTCACGCGCGGGGCGAGGGCGGGGTTGGGGGAGAGGATGAACAGGTCGCGCGCGGGATCGACGTGGAGGCTGCCCTGGCGGAAGGCGTCGGCGAGGGATTGGAAGGTCATGCGTTCGGCGGAGAGTTTGTCGAATTCCGTGCGGGCGACCTCGCGGCTGCGAGTGGCCCAATAGATGGCGTGGGCCTGCGGGAGCCGCCAGTCAAGCGGGCCGTGGCGGGCGTCCACCTCGCGCATGCGGGCGGGGTCGAGCTTGTAGCGATCGCGCAATTCGAGCCGGCGCAAATGGTCCACGAGTTCGCGGCCGGCGGACGAGCGCAGCGGGTCATCGGGCGGCGCGGCACGCGCCTCGGCGATGCGCGCGGGGGAGAAGGGATCGCGCCCCTCCGCCTGCAGGCGCGCGACGAGGTCGGCGACGCCGGGGCGCTGTAGCAGTTCGGCGCGCGTGGCGGCGGCGAGCGTGAGGTTGCCGTAGTCCGGGGTGGGGCCGTCGAACAACTCCGCCATTTCCGCGGCCCAGGCGCGTTTGTAGAAGAGGTGCGCCGAGTCGAGGTCGGCGCCGACCTTGTGCTGGAAGAGCCAGCCGAGTTCGTAGAGCAGGCGCGCATCGCCGGGGTTGTAGCGGAGGCCCTCGTCGCGCAGGAGTTCGATGCCGCTGCGGACCCAGCGCCAGCGTTCCTCGGGGCGTTCGAGCAGGACGCTGATGTTATAGGCGAGGTTCCACGCGTGGTAGGACCAGACGGCGGTGAAGCGCGGCTCGAGTTTGGTGATCCAGTCGGCGAGCTGCACCAGTTCGAAGTAGCGCCCCTCCTGCTGCAGGCGCGCCGAGCGCAGCCAGAGCAGGTCGGCGACGATGCCGCGGAACCCGCCGAGCGCGACGGTGGTGAACGCGACCAGCGGCGGCGCGTTCACCAGCGGGTCCGCCTGCGTGATCCCGTGCGCGCGCCGCGCATCGCGCAGCGGTTCGTTGAGCCGCGCCGCGCCCCACAATCCGCCCGCCGCAATCGCGAGCAACAGGATGGAACCGAAGCGTTTCATCGGAGGGGAGAACCACGAATGGAAAAAGGGAGGAATTCACCACGGAGCGCACGGAGGCACCGAGGGAGAAGCGATGTTTCAGTCAGCCCACCCCCAATAAAAAAAGCCTCTTCGTGATCTCCGTGTACTCCAGCGAAGCTGGTGGTGGGAAATAAGTTCATCACGAACCGCTGATGCGCTGCACAGTCGATCCGTGGATGGTTCATTTCCTGCCGCATGAAAGTAGCGCGAATGTTCATGATTCGTTGAACTAATTTTGTGGCAGGGCGAGTTCGCGGCGGGCGAGGATGCCGCTGCCGAGCAGGGCGAGCAGGCCGCCGCCGGCGGCGAGTTGGATGAGGCCGACGCGGAGCAGCCACGCGGTCTCCACGAGCAGCCCCGTCGCGACCGTGTCGAGCACGGGCGGCCCGCGCAGCGGCGCGAGCGCGGCGCGCAGCGCGTAGGACACCTGTTCCATGATCCGCAGGGCGCCCGACCCGGCGACGGGATCGGTTCCCGCGTGCGTCGTGAGCTGGGTCATGAAGATTAACGCGACGGCCATGAAGAGGGCGACCGGCGACGAGAACAGCGCGCCCGCCGTCACGCCGAGCGCGGTGAGGAAGCCGAGTCGGATCAGCAGCAGCATGAGCGCGCGCGCGTAATTCTCCGTGAACCTGCCCGCGGGCAGCAGGAGGCGCAGGCCATCGACCGGGTTGAAGACGATGGTGATGTGGGCGGGGTCCTCGTTGATGTACGACAGCGTGAGTTCCCGCGAGCCGCGGAGCGCGCCCGCCGGAATTTCCACCACGTGGTGCGCCTCGGGCGCGTGGGTCCGCGCGAGCTGCCACGCATCGGGCTGGTCCGGCGGCCCCGCCATCCAGCGCCCGCGCAGCGGCTCGGCATGGCGCTCCGCGGCGGAGAAGCGGAGGCGGAGGCGGATGGTTTCGCCGGGCGCGGGCGCGCGCGGCAGCGTGAAGCGCCAGTCGCGGCGCTGGCCGGGATAGACCGCGAGCGAGCGGCCGGTGACTTCCTGCCGCACGGCCTCCAGCGCCTGCGCGCGGGTCAGCCCCTCGGGCACACGGCCTTCGCGCAGGTACTGTTCGTAGCGTTGCACCGCCTGGGCCTCAAGGTCCTCCGCCTGCGGCGCCACGGGTTGGAACACCGCGCGCCAGTCCGTCGCCCCCGCCGTCTGCGCGTCGAGCAGATCGCGCGGCAGCAGCGCGGCCGTGGCGGCGCCCGCCGCGAGCAGCAGCACCGTGTTCACCGCCATCAACCCGAGCCATTTGCCGAGCCAGATTTCCGCGCGGCGCACCGGTTTTACCGCGAGCAACTGGATCTGCCGCTCCTCGATCTCCTGCGCGATGGACATCGCGCCCGCCCATACGCTGGAGAGCGCGAGCAGCGCGAAGGCCGCGCCGAGGCTGTAGGTGAGGATGATCCGCAACTGCCCCTCGGCCGTCCCGTCGCCCTTCAGCGTGAGGGGCAGGCCGATGACCGCGAGGCCCATCAGGAAGAGCAGGCTCACCACCATGCGTGAGCGCACGGCGCTGCGGATGGCGATGACGGCGATGGCGAGGATGCGGCGCATGGTGCGATGGGTCGCGGGGTCAGGAATCGTCGGGGCCCAGCAGTTTTTCCAGTTCGCGGTTGGCTTGTTCCATCGTCGGTTTCGGCGTGGCGGGTGGGGCGGGGGGCGTTTCGGCGGGCCGTTCGGATTCGGGTTTGGTGAGCTGCTCCAGCAGGTTCGCGCCGGCGGCGGGCGGCGTGGCGAGGTAGGCCGCGACGGCGGAGGCCGTGCCGACGCCGGACGCCTCGGTCGTCGCGCGTCGCGCGCGCTCGACGACGTCGAGGAAGAACTGTTCGAGGTCCTTGCGCGGATGGTCGAGTTCCGGGTCGTGTCCGAGTTCCGCCTTCACCGACGCGAGGACGCGCTGCATCGTCGCCGCGGGCAGGTCGGGCGGCAGCCAGACGCGGGTGCGCGTGCGCTCCTCGAGCAACTCGCGGATCGGGCCGCTGGCCTGGATGCGGCCGTTGTAGAGGATCAACACGCGGTCGCACACGTCCTCGACATCGGCCAGCAGGTGCGACGACATCAGCACGGTCTTGCCGCGCCGCGCGAGGGTGGTGATGAGGTCCTTCATCTGGCGGCAGCCGATCGGGTCGAGGCCGGACGTCGGTTCGTCGAGGATGACGAGGTCCGGGTCATTGATGAGCGCCTGCGCGAGGCCGATGCGCCGCATCATGCCCTTGGAAAATTCGCCCACCGTGCGGTGGCGCGCGTGGGCGAGGCCGATCATGTCCAGCAGTTGCGCGATGCGCGCCTTGCGTTCGCCGCGGTCGAGGTCGAACAGCTTGCCGTAGAAATCGAGCGTCTCCTCCGCCGTAAGGTAGGGATAGAGGTACGACTCCTCCGGCAGGTAGCCGAGCCGCGCCTTGGCGTGCACGTCGCGCGGGTCGCGCCCGAGCACGCGCAGCGCGCCGCGTGTCGGGTGCAGCAGCCCGAGGATCATCTTGATCGTCGTGCTCTTGCCCGACCCGTTCGGCCCCAGCAAGCCGAACACCTCGCCGCGCCGGACCTCGAACGAAACCTCCTGCACCGCGGCCACCTTCGGCCGCCGCCAGAAATCGCGGAAGCTCTTCGACAATCCTTCCGCGCGGATGATGGGTTCGGGTGCGGGCGCGTCGTTCATGCCCCACACGATAGCGGCAGCGCGCCGTTGATTCAATCGCCCTTGGCGAGACCGCCTGGCGACGTCTGCGCGCGCGACGCGGTTTTCCGCGCGCGGAGGCGCTCTTCCGGCGGGATCAGGAAGGTGACTTTTCCGCGCAGCACGCATCCGGGCCGGCCGGGCACACACTCGCACGCCAGCTTGCGGCAACGGTCGGTGGTCGCGTCAAAATGTGGACAAAAGAAGCTCATCGGAGGCCCCTGCCGTTGGCGCTATTTTCGGCGGGCGTCGGTTTGGAGGTCGGGATCGGCTTGGAAGCGGAGGTCGGTGATGCGGGCGGCGCCGAAGCGGTCCTGCAGTTTTTTCAGCAGTTCGGTTTTGCCGTAGCGCGAGAGCTCGTGCAGCCAGGCGGCGTTGCTGACGTAGATGGTGAGCACGGTGCGCTGGAGCTGGCCGGGCCGCGCGCGGCGAGCGACGGCGTCGCCGACGAGCGTGTGCCATTCGGAGAGGAGCGTCTGTTCCCAGAGTTTCGCGTCGAGCCCGGCGTGTTTCAGCAGGCCGGCGGCGAGGTCGCCGATTGTGGCGGTGGATTCCGAGGCGTCGGGTCGATGTTCGGGCGGCAATTGGAAGCGCTCGCGCTCCAGTTGCCAGCGGCCGTAGTTGAACGAGCGGCTGCGCGTGGCGGCCATGGCGGACTCAGGGTGCCCGCGTGTCGTTGCGGCAGCCGTAGCGAACCAGCCAGTCCACCGAGGCGCGCTCCCAGCCGATGTCGTGTCCGGCGCGTTCGCTCTCGTACCATTTGTGCAGCAGGATCTCGCGCTTCATGTGTTCCCATTTGCGGACGAGCAGTGAGTTGCGCACCCACTGGTCCGCTTCCGGGTCGGCCGCTTTGTGCTGGAGGAGAATCACCATACGCAGGGCAAACGTGAGGACATAGTGTGCGTTCGATGTGAATGCTGTCAAGTGCGCGGGGGGCACGCGGTTTGCGA
The DNA here is from genome assembly GCA_937996795.1 of uncultured Verrucomicrobiota bacterium. Lineage (GTDB taxonomy): Bacteria > Verrucomicrobiota > Kiritimatiellia > CAIVKH01 > CAIVKH01 > JAMLJG01. Next base: position 26,174 of record CALKUH010000055.1, read on the forward strand.
TCTTGTTGTGAGTAAAGCGTTAAAATTACATCGGGAAAACCAGATGACAGACGGCACGCTGTCGTGTATTTAAGGCCGTAACTGGAAGTTCGGCTGTTCTCTTAATGGGGGAGTAAGCAGCATGAAATGTAAAACGCTGTACCTGGCGTTTTCGCTGGCGTTGCCCTTGTGGGCGGGCGCGACGCCGGCGAATACGCCTGTCTTGGATGGGCGTCCGCTGGAATACGACGCGGCCGATTTGCGCGCGTCGTACACCGGCGGAGGCGGGGCCTTCGGCGCGGGCGTCGCAATCAGCAATCTCTTCGTCACGTGGGATGCGACGTATGTCTATGTGATGCTGCAGGGCGCGGAGGCGAACGACAAGCTGGTCGTCATGCTCGACGTGGACCCGGGCGCCGGCACGGGGGCGGAAACGACGACAAACTGGACGGGCGTGACGCCCGACTACATCCGATACAACGATGTGGGGTGGCGCAAGTCGGACGCGGGCGGCGCGGTGGCGTTCGGCCTCGACTATCAGATCGCGAGCGAAGGATTCTTCAACAACATCGTGCGCGTGCTCTATGACGGCGTCGCCACGCCGGACTCCACGAATGTCGAATCGCTGTTCGACGCGGGCAACGGGGCGAGTCCGCTGGGCACGCCGGTGGACATGGCGGTCCAGAGCGACACGTCGTCCTGCGGGCTCAAGGGCGTGGAGGCGCGCATCGCGTGGAGCGAGCTCTATGGCGCGGGCGGGCGCTTCGGCACGGTGAACGTGGGCGAAGTCGTGCCGCAGGGCGCGACGCTCCGTCTCTTCGCGACGATCCACAACAACGACCCGAACATCACGTACAATTCGAACGACACGATTCCGCAGCAGGTCAGCGCCAATGCGTCGTGGGTCGACGGGTTGCTGACGACGGACACCTACCTCGACGTGATCGTGGACGGCGACAACGACGGGTTTCCCGACGTCGCGCCGGGCGACGCGAACGCGCCGTTCATCCGCTACGCCTCTGGCGTGCAGAGCAATCGCGTGGTGTATGTGCAGCTCAACGAGCCGCTGAACAACCTCACGGCGACCACGCCCGCGCACTGGCGCGTCGGCGCCGATGCGCCGGGCAGCGTGACCATGGCGGGAACCAACGCGGTGCTGCTGGAGCTGACCAACGACCTGCCCGCGGCGGGCACGGTGTTGCTCGTGACCGCGACGAACATCCAGGACGTGGCGGGCAACGAGCGGCTCATCGAAATCTGCATGCTGCCCGCCGCGTCCGGATTAACGAATGCGCTGACCGTGCGCTTCGTGCTGGAGGCGGATTCGGGGCTGGGCGCGGCGCCGGGGGCGAATGACTTCTTTATCAACGGCGACCTGTTCCCGCTGGAGTTCGGATTCCCGCCCTCCACGTCGAGCCCGCTCGCGGTGTTGAGCGGGACGTGGCACTACCGCGACGTCGTGTTTCCGCCCGGCACGGGATCCGAACTGAGCTACAAATACAGCGGCATCCTGACCGCCACCGGCACCAACACCTACGAAGCGGTGCGCCTCGCCGAGTTCGCGACCGCGTCGCGCAAATTGACACTGCCGACGGATGCGACGTTCCTTGTCGTGACGGACTACCTCGGCGCGGCGGCGGCGCCGTACCGCGACCCGGGGACCAATGTCGATTACAACGCGCTGTTCGCCGACGTGCGGCGCGGCGATGCGGGCGTGCGCGAGCGGACGACGGTGCTCTTCCAGCTCGACCTGTCGGGCCGCAATCGCGCGGGCATCAGCCGCGTGCTGCTGCAGGGGTCCGACCCGCTGCGCGGGTTTAACGCGAACGACCAGGCGATTCCCGGCGACTTCGCGGGCTCGCTCGTGCCGCCGTGGCAGGTGGGCGGCGTCACGCTGGTGGACGACGGCACGCTCGGCGACGCGGTGGCGGATGACGGCATCTACTCGCGCGAGTGGGTGTTCAGCACGGACGGCTACGATTCCACCGCCGAGCCCGAATTCCCGCACAGCCTGGTGGGCGGCGGCGAGTTCACCGATCCGTACTTCGGCGACTCCTTCTGGCTCGCCGGCCGCAGCCCGCGCAGCGTGATCTACAAATACTACGTCGTGAAAAACGACAACAGCGTGCTGGAAAGCCCCACCTCGAACATTGAACTCTACCTGCAGGACGCGGCGCCCACCAACGTCGTGCTGTCGCCGTTCGTGTGGGACAACGAAACGCTCCCGCTGCCGCCGCCGACGAACAGTCCGACGATGCTCGCCCCGGTGATCCTGACCGGAAGCCAGGTGCGCGTGCTCTTCGAGAATGTGCCGGGCGAATTGCAGCATGGCGTGCAGGTCAGCACGAACCTGCTGCAGGGCTGGCTGGACTACGGCCACCGCGCCTCGGGCAGCGGCGGCAACTGGACTTCCGTGGTCCGGCAGGCGAATCCGCAGGGCGAGTTCTACCAGGCCTATGCCGGGCCGGGGAACCCCGCCGACCTCGCGCGCTGGACGCCGAACCCGATTCCCGCCACCGGCGCCACGGTGACGTTTACCTTCGACCAGAACGTCCGCAACCTCGCGGGGCATCGCGACGTTCGCTGGTTCGGGCGCATCCTCGGTGGCCCGTTCACCAACCTCATCCCGATGACCTTCCTCAACAACGGGCGGTGGACGCTCGATATCCCCGTGCCGCCCGCGACGAACAACAGCGTGCAGTTCCTGTTCACGGACCCGAATCTGACGGCCTTCGACAAGACCTATGCCGACAAGGATTTCTACGTGAATGTCGGCGGGCGCGTGACGTGGACGCCGGAGCGCCCTGCGCCGTCCGGGTTGTTCTCCGTGACCTACAATGCGTCCAATTCGGTCCTCGCGACCGCGACGCAGGTTCTGTTCCACCACGGGTTCGACAACTTCCAGGGCGTCACGACGCCGACGATGACGAACCTGCTCGGTACGAACGTGCCCGGCATGTGGACGATCACGGTCACGGTTCCCGCCAATCGCAGCAATGCGGTGGACTGGGTGTTCCAGAACGGCGCCGGCACGTTCGACAACAACAGCAACAACGACTGGCGCGCGTTTATCGCGCCGTGAGGGCGCGGAGTTGATGAGCATGGCCCGCGTCACCCGCACCGCTTTCACGCTGATCGAGCTGCTCGTGGTCGTCGCGATCGCGGGCCTACTGCTCGCCCTGCTGTTCCCCAGCATGACCCGCGCGCTCGAACAGTCGCGCCGCTCCGCCTGCCGCAGCAACCTGCGCGACCTCGGCGTCAGCCTGAAAATGTTCGCGACCGATCACAACGGGTGGTACGTGCTGGCGGACACCAACACGCTGGCCAGCGGCGCGCCGCGATACCGCTACAATAACGGCGAGCCCTATTTGTCAGAGGAGTATCCATTCACTCGGCACGGGCGCAAACTTTACTCGAACGAGTATGTCCGATCCGGCCGCGTGTTCGTCTGCCCCAGCGACAAATGGGAATATCGAACGGGTACGCTTCGTGTGAACGTGAAACCGGCGAAGGATGGCCCCACCTTTGCCGTGCCGGGAGCGGAAGCCTTCAATAGTCTGGGGAACTGTAGCTATATGTATATTTCGGGTTACGGCATCACCACTCAGGAGGACCCGAGTCGCGCGGGTGTTCTCGTGGATGAGTCCAACGATCAAGAGCGGGGAGACCGGAGTCCTGGAGATATGCCGTCCATCGGAAAGGATGACAACCACGGCGCGAATTATCGCAACGTGCTCTATTTCGACGGGCATGTGGTGAGTCTTGAGGGCGACGACGTGGCGAACACCAACCTGTTCGGGCACCTGATAAATACGGACATCCTGAACAGCGTGGACTAGAGTGTCCGCGTGAAATTTCGTTCCCGAGTGGATCTGGTTCTCGTCGGCGCGGCGCTGTTCCTGGGGCTGGCCCTGACGGCGGTTTCGCACATCCCGAATCCGGGGCGCGCGACCGCGGACGCGCCGGAGGAGGAGCCGGCCGGGTTCCCGGTGCACTGGTCGCGACCCGGCGCCTTCTTTCCCGTGCTCGGCTGGCGCGATCCCGTGGCGTTGTCCGCGTCGGAGTTGATGGCGGACCGCCAGCTGGCGAATCTGGATCCCACCGCGTTCAACTGCCACTTCTACACGCGCTTCCACATCCGCCGCCAGCGCGGCGAGTCCGTCATGCCGCGTCCCCGCCAGGAACACTTGAGCGCCCGGTGCCTCGCGCTGTACGGCTATCATCCGGTGACCGGCCCGATGGCCGCGGGGGACATCCTGACGGCCATCCGCGCCGACGACGCGGGCCAGGAACGCATCACGCACAGCGCGCTGGTGCTGGCCGTGGATGCGCGGGGCCAGCCGTCGCGCATCCGCCAGAAATTCGACGACGAACATCCCGTGGTCGATGTGACGATGGACGAGTTCCGCACGCTCTACGCCGGCCTCCACCCCTGGCGCATCACCGCCTGGCGCGCGCAGTAGGGAAAACTCCACCACGGAGACGCGGAGGCGCAGAGAGGAATCAACCACCGATGCGCACGAATCCGGATGTGGCCTGTCTCCGCATCCGCGGTCGCTCCGCCCGGATTTTTCACCGCGAATTCCGCAAATTTGCGCGAATGGTATCCGGGGTCTCTTCCTTAATCCGCGCAATCCGTTTAATCTGCGGTTCCCTCTTCTCCGCGCCTCCGTGTCTCCGTGGTGAACGCCTTTGCTCAGCGCCACTGGTGCTTCGGATATTTCCGCTGCAGTTCCTGTTTGATGCGCGGGTAGTAGTCGTGCCAGAAGCCGGCCATGTCCTGTGTGATCTGCACCGGGCGCTGGCTCGGGGCGAGGATGTGGATCGTGAGCGGGACGCGGCCCATCGCGATGGCGGGCGTCTCGCGCAGGCCGAACAGATTCTGGATCGTGGCTGCGAAATACGGCGGTGTCTCGCCGGAGTAGGTGATTTTCGCGGTGCGCCCGGAGGGCAGGCCGATGCGTTCCGGCGCGTGCTTGTCCAGCAACGCGCGCTGCGCCGGGTTGAGCCAGTCGTGCACGAACGGCCAGACGTCGCGATCCTTGATGTCTTTGTAGCTGACCGCGCCGTGGCAGATGTGCGCGATCATGAGTTTCCGGTCCTCCGCCGTCACGATGGGCAGGCCCAGCTCCGGACACCAGGCGGCGAGCGCGTTGACGCGCAGCAGCCATTGCTCCACGGCCTCGTCCCACTGTTTCAGCACGAGCTCCCCGCCGAGCACGCGATCGGCGAGCAACTCCGCCGCCGCATCGGCGGGCGGCTGGTCGCTGCGCTTGCTCTCCAGCACGAGGTCGCGGAAGAGCAGGCGGTGTTCGGCGTACGCCCGGCGCGTGGCGTCGTCCCACACCGCGGTCGTTTCCTCGCGGAAGCCCGATGGGAACAACTCGCGCAGCCATTCGGGGTTGACCGCGGTGGCCAGCGACAACTGCACCTCGACCTCGCGGCCCTCGATTTCGTTCACCTCGGCGGCGACGAACAGCGGGCTTTTCTGCACGACGCTGTTTCGCGCGAGGGATCCCTTCCGGTTGTGGACCAGCCGGCAGCGCAGCGTGCCGCCGTCGAGCCGTCGCGCGAGGTGGTCGGCGAATCCGGTGAGCACGCATTTCTGGATCGCCTCATCGTCCGCGGGCGACGCGGAAAGGGGCAGGCCCTGCGCCTCGGCTAGTTTCATGAAGTAGTGGAACAGCGGGCGCACCTGCCGCGCCGCCTGTGCGTGGACGCCGACCCGGCGGCAGGCATCGAGGTTGAAGTTGTTCTTCTCGGCGTAGGACCACGCGCGCATCAGCACGAAGAAATCCGACGCGGCGTGTTCGCCGAACAAATCCTCCCGTCGGCTCGTCGAGTCGCGATCCGTGCGGCGCACGAGGATGTCGCGGCCCTGCGTGAGCGCGGCGATCAGCGCGACCTGCCGCACCCCGCCGTACTGCCCCGCCGCGATCAGCATGCGCGCGTAGCGTGGATGGACCGGGAAGGCGAGCATCCGGCGGCCGAGTTCCGTGATGTCGCCCGTTTGTTCGTCTGCCGCGCCGAGGTCGCGCAGCAGCGTTTCTGCGCGCTGGAGCGTCTTGTCGTCGGGTTTTTCGAGCCACGGGAAATTCCAGACGTTGGAAAAGCCCGCCGCCTTCAGCGAGAGCACGACCTCGGCGAGGTCGAGGCGCCGCACCTCGGGCAGCTCCTGCGCGGCGCGGCCCCGGTGCTCGATTTCGCTCCAGAGGCGGATGCAGCGGCCCGGCGCCGTGCGGCCCGCGCGGCCCGCGCGCTGGTCGGCGGAGGCGCGGCTGATCTTTTCAATGAGCAGCGTATTGATGCCGCGGTGCGGGTCGTAGCGCGGAATGCGCGCGAGGCCCGCGTCGATGACGAGGCGCACGCCGTCGATGGTGAGCGAGGTTTCCGCGACATTGGTCGCGACGATGATCTTGCGGCGCTCCTGGCGCGCCACGGCCAGGTCCTGCTGGTCCGGCGGCAGGTCGCCGTGCAGCGGGAGGATGATGCAGCCCGCGGCCTCGGGGGTGTTTTGCAGGGCGGCGATCGTGCGGCTGATTTCAAACGCGCCGGGCATGAACACCAGCGCGTCGCCTTCCGCGCCGCCGCGCGCGGCTTCGGCGAACGCCGTGGCCGCCTGCTCCCATACCGGGATGTCGTCCCGCGGATCGCGCGCGGGCGGCTCGCCCCGGTAGCGGATGTCCACCGAGAAGGTGCGCCCGCGCGATTCCAGCACGTCGCAGGGCTTGAGGTAGTCCTCCACGAGGCCGATGTCGAGCGTCGCGGACATGACAATCAGGCCGAGGTCCGGGCGGCGGGTCTGCTGCAGGGTCCGCGCGCGGGCGAGGGTGATGTCGCCGTAGAGGTGCCGCTCGTGGAATTCGTCGAACACGATGCAGGACACGCCGCGCAGGTCCGGGTCCGACAGAAGCTGGCGCAGCAGGATGCCTTCGGTCACATAGCGGATGCGCGTGGCGGGCGACGTGACGTCCTCGAAGCGGATCTGGTAGCCGACGTCCGCGCCGAGCTTCACCCCGCGCTCGTGCGCCACGCGGGCGGCGAGCAGGCGTGCGGCGATGCGGCGCGGTTGCAGGATCACGACTTCGCCGTTCCCAAGCAGGCCGCGGTCGAGCAGCATTTGCGGGACCTGCGTGGATTTGCCTGATCCGGTGGGGGCCTGGACGATCAGGCGGCGGTTGCGCGGATACGCGGCGACCAGCGACGACTCGATCTCATAGATGGGCAAACGCTCCGACATGGCGCGCGAGTTGGCCACAATCCGCAAGGGGCTGCAAGCCCGGGCGGTGCGGACGATCCCCGGTTTTCGCGATCGTGAGTTTGTAGCTTGCTGATGCAGATCGACCCGGTTGAGTGAACAATCAGCCATGTGGAGTGCGGCGGCTTGACGCCGCTCTGATTGGCGCGGCCCGTCGAGCCGGGCCGCAGATAGCGCGGTCAAGCCCGCGCACTCCAGAGCATCGCGTTGCGATGCGTCCGAAAAACGGGGAACGTCCCCGGGCGGTGCGGCGCGTCCGGTGTATTTCTGCTGGCCCGGGCGCGGGGTTTCGCGGATGCTGCGAGGCCTGCCATGAATCCACCGCGCCTGATCGCTCACCTGAAGAAAGACCGGGAAAAACCGCTGCGCCACGGACATCCGTGGATATTTTCCGGCGCGATTGCGCGGTGGGAGGGCGATTCGTCCGCGCCGGGGCCCGCGGATGTGGTGTCGGCGGCGGGGGAGTGGCTGGGGCGCGGATTTGCGCACCCGCGCAGCAACCTGGCCGTGCGGGTGCTGACGCGACGGGAAGGCGAGGCGTTGGATGCGGGGCTGATCGCGGACCGGCTGGACCAGGCGCTGGAATTGCGCGAACGCCTGTTCGGCCCCGTGGGGTTCGAGGGCCACACCGATGCCTACCGGCTTGTGTTTTCGGAGGCGGACGGACTGTCCGGTTTGATCATCGACCGTTATGCGGAGGTCCTGTCGATCCGCGTCGGCGCCGCGGCATGGCTGCCGTGGCTGCCGTTCATCCGCGAGCACCTCGCCGCGCGCACGGGCTTGCGCCGCGTCCATTTCGCCGCCGAACCCGACGCGCGCGACCGCGAGGATCTCGACGAAACCCTCGTGCGCGCCGAGAGCCGCCACGCGCCCGACAGCGTCCGCATCCGCGAGTCCGGCTTCCGCTACGACGTGGACGTGGCCGGAGGCCAGAAGACCGGGTTCTATCTCGACCAGCGCGACAGCCGTGTGCGCGTGGCCGCGTATGCGCCCGGGTGCGAGGTGCTGAGCGCCTATTGCTATTCGGGGTCGTTCGAGGTGCACGCCGCCGCGTCTGGCGCCGCGTCGATCATCGGGCTCGACAGTTCCGCCCCCGCGTTGGAACGGGCGCGCGCACACCATGCGCTGAACGAATTGCGGACGCCGGTCGACTACCGCGACGCCGACGTGCCGGTGGCGTTGCGCAAGTTTCGCGACGAGGCGCGTTCGTTCGATCTCATCATCCTTGATCCCCCGCGCTTCGTGAACAATCCCGCGCAGTTGGAGAAGGGCATGCGAGCCTACAAGGACATCAACCTGCTCGCGTTGAAGCTGCTGCGCCCGGGCGGCGTCCTCGCGACGTTTTCCTGCTCCGGCTGGGTGACGGGCGAGCAGTTGAACCTTGCGCTGAGCTGGGCGGCCACGGATGCGCGCCGCGACGTGCAGGTGTTGGAGACGCTGGCGCAGCCGCCGGACCACCCGGTGCTCGTGTCGTTCCCCGAAGGCGCCTACCTGCACGGCCTCATTGCGCGGGCGCTGTAACGGGGCTTGTTACGGCGCGTATTGGGCGGGCTTCAGCTCGACCGTGATGGTTTCGCTTGCGCCGGGCTTGAGCAGGTGCACGTCGATCGTGTGGGGTTCCATGCCCGGGGCGATTACGGTGAGCTTCTGGGGCACAAACGCATCGATGGTGAGGGGTTCGCCGGTTTTCCCGATGGGCACGTCGCGGCCGAACACCGTCTTGCGCCACCCCTGCGCGAACTGGCCGTCGCGGAGCCGATACACATCCGCCGCGACGGTGCTTTTGATCGTGAGTTGCGCCGGGTGCGGCAGCAGGCGCAAGGTGACGGTCTTCTGGTCCCGGTCCCGCAAGGTGAGCGTTTCCGTTTTGGAGGGATCGTAGCCTTCGACGGTCAGGTCCACCGGGAGAGCCTGTTCGAGCTGCTTGACGAGGTTGGACCACGGGAAGGAGACGTTCTCGAACCGGCTGGTTCCGACGCGCAGGATGCCACCCCTCGGCCGGTGCTCCGGCGCGATGGTGCGGCCCGGCACGTCCAGCAGCACGGTCAGCAACGCGGATTGCTCTTCCAGCGGCGGGGCCTCGAGCTTGGCCTCGCCGTTCGGCGGGACCTCGACCGTGAGATCCATCAGGCGGTAGCCGGGCCGCCGTAGTTGCAGCGAGCGCGTGCCCGCCGGCGTTTGCCGGATCCACTCGCCCGTGCGACCGATCAGCTTGTTCTGTTCATACACCTCCGCCTGCAGCGCGCTGGCGATCAGCATCGCGCCGGGCAGCGGGGCGAGTTCGACGCGCCACTCTTCCGGGAATTGCTCGGTCAGCGTCACCTTGCGCGAGGCCGGCGCGTAGTTCGTCCGCGTGACGATGATTTCGTAGGCGCCCACCGGCAGCTTGTACGTGAGTTTGTTGCCCGCCGCATCCGGGGCCGGCGCGGCGATTTTCCGGCTGTTCGCATCCAGGATCGACACCTGGTCGCGCTCCGCGTCGAGCAGGCTCAGGAAGCCGAACGCCTCCTCCAGTGCGACCGACCAGCGCCTCGGTTGTCCTTCCTCGACCGCGACATCCTGTTCGAGCGCGCGAAAGCCGGGCGCCTCCACGCGGAACCGGTACACGCCCGGCTTGAGATTAAGCGTCGCGCCGGCGCGGCCATGCACCTTTGTTTCGGCCACGACCTCGCTGCCGCGCAGGACGGTGAGCGACGCGCCGGCCGGTTTGGCCTCCACCGTGAACGGGATCACGACATCGGCCGGATCGGTTGTCCGTTCAACCGCGGGCGCGGCGGATGCCGGTTCCGCCTCGGTGCGCGGCGCCGGGCCGCGCAGCAGGAAGACCGCTGCACCCGTGACCAGCGAGGCGGCGACGGCGACCACCGCGAGCGCGGGGATGCGGCGGTGCACGGGCGTGTTCATCGCGAGCAGGTCGCGCTTCAGGAGTTCCGCCGACGGATAGCGCTCCTCGACGTTGCGTTTCAGGCAGCGCGCGAGGATGTGGTCCCACCGGCGGCTCACGCCCTGCTTCGAGGGCGGATCGTAGGTGCCCTCGGGTTTGTGGCCGGTCAGCATCCGGTAGAGGATCAGGCCGAGCGCATACAGGTCGCTTCGCGCGTCAATCGCGCCCCCCGTCTTCTGCTCCGGGCTCATGTAGTCGTAGGTGCCGAGCAGGGAAACCGTGCTGCCGCCCGCCGTGTTCACCTCGGTGGCCTCCGCGTCGGACGAGAGGTTGCGCACGGGCACGGACGTCAGGTGCGTGGAGCGGTCGATGACGGCGCGGATGTAGTCGGTGCCAACGATCTTCGCGAGGCCGAAGTCGGCGATTTTGACGCGCAGCTCCGGTTCGGGCGCGGGCGCGCCGCCGCCGGGCGGCGGGTTGCTTCCGGCGTCCGGCTTGTGGATCAGGATGTTGCCGGGCTTGAGGTCGCGGTGGATGATCGCGCCCGCGGGAAACGTGTGCGCATACGCCAGCGCGTCGCACAACTGGATCGCCATGCTGAGGACGGTTCGCTCCGGCAGCTTGTTGCCCCACGCGAGTTCGTCGTCGAGCGTGCGCGGCGCGCCGTCGGGCCCCGACACATAGTCCATTACGAGGTAATAGCGGCCCTGTTCCTCGCCGAAGTTGTGCACGCGGACGATGCCCGGGTGCTCGAGGTCCGCCATCACGCGCGCCTCGATGCGGAAGCGGTCGATGAACGTCGCGTCCTGCGACACGTCCGTCGGCAGGATTTTCAGCGCATAGCGTTTGCGCAGGTGCTGGTGCTCGACGAGATAGACCTCGCCCATGCCGCCCGCGCCCAGCGGACGAATCACGCGGTAGGCGCCGAGCTGGTCGCCGGCCTTCAGGATGTACACGGTTTTGGTTGCGGCGCTCATAGCTGGGCCACCTCGCGCCGCAGCGTCAGGCGCAGGCAGGTCGGCGCGGCGGGGTCGACTTCGCGGCCGAGCGCGAGCACGCCGTTGCTCGTCAGTTCGAGTTCGTCGCGGCGGATGTGGCGCGGGCCGCCTTCCTCCATGACGACATAACTGCCGTTGGTGCTCACGTCGCGGAGGATAAAATGTTCGCGCCCGAACTCGATCTTGGCGTGCAGGCGGGAGGCGCGCGTGTCCTCCACCGTCACGTCGCACTGGCTGCTCCGTCCCATCGTCAGCGTCGGATGCTGCACATCCACCGTCCACGTCTTCTCACCCAGCGCGACGATCAGGGAGCGTTCGGTCTTCGGCAGCGCGATCGGGCCGGTCCCGGAGGCCGCCATCGTGGCTTCGCTCGAATTCCACACGATCTCGTACAAATCGAACGCGCCATGCTGGCCCTTGATCGTGCTTTGGTCCACGAAGCGCGCCAGCGGGCGAAGCGCGCCCTCAAGCGATTCAACCGTCTGGCGCGTGGTCATGATCTGGTGCGCCTTGGACAGCGCGGCCATGCGGGCGGCCAGGTTCACCGCGTCGCCAAAGAGATCCGCGCCCTCCTCGACCACCGGCCCGCGGTGGAAGCCGATGCGCAGGCTGAGGGTATTGTGCAGCGCGCCGGCGTGGATCTGCTCCGCGAGGCGCTGGTGCATGACCACCGCCGCGAGGGCCGCCTCGTCGCCGGTCGGGAACACGCACATGATTTCATCGCCGATCGTCTTGACCACGCGTCCCTGGTGTTCGCCGACGACCTGCGTCATCGCCTTGAGGCAGGACCCCACGATGCGGCGCGCCTCGGCGTCGCCGTAGGTGGCGTAGAGCCGCGAACTGTCCACCACGTCGGCAAACAGGATCGCGACGACCTGCTCGTTGTCGTTGGATGACTTCATGCCCCAGAACAGTTTGCCAGCATGGCGCAAGGCGACGGACATGGCAAGCGCAGCGCCGGTCTGAACATAATCCGAACAAACGCCTGTCCGACCCGCGCCCTTGCATCCAGCTGCAATTCGCGGTATCAGTGCGGGCGAGTTTAGCAAGAGCGGGGCGTGGCTCAGCCTGGTAGAGCGTCAGGTTTGGGACCTGAAAGTCGTGGGTTCAAATCCCACCGCCCCGACCAGCCTTCGCTCGGAGCAGGGCCCCGCGCGACGCATGGCAAGCCGGTGGCGTCAACATGCACGACGTTTATCTGCTTCGAAGCGAATCTGATCCAAAGCAGCGATTCATCAGAATGACCGATGATGTGCAGGCTCGATTGGCGTCCACAATTCGGGCGCCAACGCCCACACGGCGAAGTACAGGCCATGGCGCCTGATTGCATTGGCGGCGTTGGAGTGTCGGGAACGGGCCGCAGCCATGGAGCGATATCTGAACAGGGTTCCGGGCTCGCATTTGCGCAGCGTCACCTGTGGCATTTTAATCGGCGTTGCACATGGCGACTCGAAAACCTGCCCTCACACCTGACCGTCCGTCCTCGGGGTGTGGGCGCGGAAATTCAGCGGCGTGTCGCCGACCGGCGCGATGATCTGGCGGGTGTTGTTCCGGTGGAGGTCGCATACGCCAACAACAGAAGCGCACCGATCCATTGAATATTCCGTGTGTTCCAGTCATTACTTGACCCGTCAGATATTCAGTGCGTAATGCGGGAACATGGAATCGGATGCGGGAGGGGCGCGTGGATATCATTCGGTGGGCGGTCATCGGCATTGGCAACATGGGGTCGGCGTACGCGGGGCTGTTGCGCGACGGGAAAATCCCGGGTTCGGCGCTGGCTGCGGTGTGCGACCGGGACCCGGCCCGGCTGTCCGCCTGGCCGGGGGTGAAGACGTTCCCGGACGTGAAGCAGCTGCTCAAGGCCCGGGCGGCCGACGCCGTCATCATCAGCACGCCTCATTTCGATCATGTGCCCGCGGGCGTCGCCGCGCTGCGGGCGGGTTGTCACGTGGTGGTGGACAAGCCGATTGCGCCCACGAAGCGGGGCGCCGAGCAGTTACTGCGCGTGCCACGGCGCAAGGGGCAGGTCGCGGCGGCGATGTTCAACCAGCGGACCGACCCGCGCTATGTCCGGTTGCGCGAGCTGATCCAGCGCGGAGAGTTGGGTCGCATCCAGCGCATGAACTGGATCATCACCGATTGGTTCCGGCCCCAGTCGTACTACGCGAGCGGCTCGTG
>CALKUH010000056.1 GCA_937996795.1 uncultured Verrucomicrobiota bacterium
TGCGCGACCTCGCCGCCGACCCCGCCGCCCGCGCTTCGCTCGGCGCCGCCGCCGCGGAACGCGCCCGCACCCGCCACAGCCGCGCCGCCTATCGCGCCGCCCTGCTCGGCGCGTACGCGCACCTGTAGACGCGGTCGCTGGCCGCGTTTGTTTTGGCGTTGCGACGAGACGCATCATCCCACTTGACAGGCCCGGACTTGAGCTGTAGTGTTTTTCCCGATGCTTCGTATTTGGGCCCAATCGGTGTGGCGCCGCGTCGGCTGTGGGGGACTCGCTCTCCTGTTGTTCGGCATCTTGCTTGCCGCTATGTGGCCTTCGGATCACGAGTGTCATCAAGACGCAACGCACCACGAGGCCTGTCCCGCCGTGCATTGCTGCGGGCCGTCTCATGCGCCGCTGTTGTCCACGGCTTCCGGAGTCGTCGTGAAGCGCACGCAAACGGTTGACGAACTGGTGCGCAATGAAACCCTTGTTGCCGATCTCCTGATCATCAGTCCGCCTTTCCAACCTCCCCGAGCGTAATCCCCGGGTTGCCGTCCGCGGCAGTCCCTCGTGTGGTTTCGTTCGTTTGCGATCTGTTTCAATCGTGGAGGTTGTGTGTTCCGTTTATCCCATTGGTGTTATGTATTCTTGATTTCGGCGTCGGGCATGGCCCATGCCGGCGATGTCCTGAGCATTCAGGAGGCGACCGTGCTCGCGCTCACCCGTCACCCGTTGACTGCCGCGATCCAGTCGGAGCTTCGCGCGGCCGAAGGGCTTCAACAACAGGCGGCCTATCGGCCCAATCCCGAACTGGAAGCCGGCGTAGGACGAAAGGAAACCGACACGGATTCCGGGTATGCCGTCGATGTCACCGTGGCGGTCCCTGTCGAACGCAAGGGGAAGAGGGAGGCGCGCATCGGCATTGCGGAGAGCGAGCGTGCTGTGGCGGAGGCCGCCGCAGCGGAGTTGCGGCGCGATGTGGAGTTGCAAGTGCGCACGCTCGCGTACGAGTGGCTGTCGGCGTCCGCCGACGCCGGCATTGCGCAGGAAATCGCCGAGCGCAGCCGCGCGATGATCGAGTTGCTCAAGCAGCGCCCGGTGGCGGGGCCCGCGATGCTGCTGGAGTTGCAGATCATCGAGGCGAGCCTCGTCGAGTTCCAGAAGTCCGCACGTGAGTTCAGCGCCCAGCGCGACATCGCCCGGAGGAACCTCAATCTGTTGCTGGGCCGCGCGCCTGATGCGCCGCTGGAACTCAAGGACACGCTGGATGTTCCCGCGACCACCTACTCGCTGGATGCGCTGATGCAGCAACTCGACCACAACCCCGGCCTGCTCAAGCGCCTGGCGGAGGCGAAGCGGGCGCTGCATGAAGTCGAAGCGGCGCGCGCGGAGGCGAGGCCCGACTATTACCTGGCCCCGTACATTTCGCGCGAGGAGGCCGGCGAGGAGGAAACAACGATAGGGCTCGCCGTCCAGTTGCCGCTGGCATGGCGGAATCGGAATCAAGGCGCAATGGCCGCAGCCTCGGCGCGGCATGCCGCCGCGGAGGCGCAAGTGGCAGCCGGTTTGCTTGAGGCGCGCTCCGAGATCGCGCGCGTCCACCGGCTTTACGAAGCGGCGGTCGAACAGGTGAACGCCATTTCACCCGAACTCGTCGCCCGGCTGCACGATGCCGCCGACCTCGCAGACCGCCAGTACCGGCTCGGCGCGATTCCCGTGAACCTCTTCCTCGATATGCAGCGGGAGTTCCTGTCGGTCCAGTTGCTGCGGCGGAACGCCCTGCTGGACGCCCTGAAAAAACAAGCGGAGCTCCGTTGGATTTCCGCCGACGGACGCCAGGAGGGTGTGCGATGAGAAACTTCGTCTTATTGCTGCTGCTGGCCGGGGCGCATTCCGGCGCGGCCGAGGAGCGGGTGGGGGCGCAGTTTAAGGAGGGCGTCGGCGTCACGCTCCCGGCGCTCACCAAGACCGCGATCGGCCTCGAACTCGCGGACGTCGAGGAGCGGGCTGTTTCCAATGACATGTGGATCACTGCGCAGGTCTACCGGGAGGCGCGCGAGCCATCGCAGAATGAGGACGAGCCCGGCGGGTTCGCCTACGCGAGCGCATGGATCGAGGGCGCGCTCGCCGATGCGTTGCCGCCGGGAACGGAGGTCGCCGTCGAGGGACACCCGGAGGCGGTCGGGTCGGTGTTGCGCGCGGACCGGACGGTGGCCGCCCAGGGCGGACGCGTCGAACTCTTGCTGCAACTCCATGATCGAGAACATCGCTGGCGCATCGGCGAATTCATCCGCGTCTCGCTGCGGGGCCTTGTCCGCGAGGCGGCGACGGTCATCCCGGCGTCGGCCGTGCTAGACACCGCGTACGGGGCGTTCGCCTATGTCGTTAACGGCGACGCCTACCTGCGCACGGCGATCCAGACCGGCGCGCGCCACGAGGACGTCGTGGAAATCACCGACGGCTTGTTCATTGGCGACGCGGTGGTCGTGCGCCCCGTCGAGACGCTGTATCACATCGAACTCCGCGCCACCAAGGGCGGCGGTCACAGTCACTAAAGGGTTTGGATCATGGTAAATCACATCATAGAATTTTCATTGCGGCAGCGGCCTTTCGTGCTAATCGCCACCGCCGCGCTGCTGATCGCGGGCATTTGGTCGGCCTTCCGCCTGCCGGTGGACGCCGTGCCGGACATCACGAATATCCAGGTGCAGGTCAACACCGAGGTGCCGGCGCTCGCGCCGGAGGAGATCGAGAAGCTGGTGACGTTCCCGCTTGAGATCGAACTGGCCGGCGTGCCGGGCATGGTCGAGCTGCGTTCGCTGTCGAAGTTTGGTCTCTCCCAGATTACGCTGGTGTTCAAGGATGGGACCGACATTTACCGCGCGCGGCAACTGGTCAGCGAGCGGCTGCAGAACGCGATTGATGAGCTGCCCGAAGGACTTACGCCGAAGCTCGCTCCAATTTCAACGGGGCTCGGCGAGATCTACTACTACCTCGTTGAATACGCAGCCGACGCGACGAACAAACCGGTGGACCGGCGCGAGCAGCTCATGGAGCTCTCGCAGGTCCAGGATTTCATCATCAAGCCGCAGCTCCGCTCGGTCCCCGGCATCGCCGAGGTCAACACGTCGGGCGGGTACGAGAAACAAATCGTCGTCATGCCGGACCCGGGGAAAATGATGAGCGTCGGCCTCACGTTCTCCGAACTCGCGGACCTCGTTGGGGAGAACGTCGAGAACGCCGGCGGAGGCGCGGTGCAGATGGGCGGCGAACAGATCGTGATCCGCGCGGCGGGCCGCGTGCGCACGGTCGATGAAATTGCCGCGCTGCCGATCAAATTCCGTTCGGGCACGGAACCGATCACGGTGCGCGATGTCGCCGATGTCGGGATCGGCTCGAACGTGCGGACCGGCGCCTCCACTTGGAACGGCGGCGAGGCGGTGATCGGTGCCGCGATGATGCTCGCGGGGGAAAACAGCCGTATCATCGCCAGGCGCGTGGCGGCGAAAATCGAGGAACTCAAGCCGCGCCTGCCCCCCGGCATCCGGATCGAAACCGGCTACGACCGCACGGACCTCGTGGATCGCACGATCGCGACGGTGGAGAAAAACCTGTTTGAAGGCGCGATCCTCGTGATCGTGGTGCTGTTCCTGTCGCTGGGCAACATCCGCGCCGCGCTGATCGTATCGCTCGCGATCCCGCTGTCGTTCCTGTTCGCGATCACCGGGATGGTGCAGGGCCGCGTGTCGGGCAACCTGATGAGCCTCGGCGCGGTGGATTTCGGGCTGATCATTGATGGCGCCGTCGTGATGGTGGAAAACGCCGTCCGGCGGCTCGGGCTGCGTCAGCACGAGATCGGGCGTCTCTTATCGCCACGCGAGCGCCACGAAACCGTTCGGGAGGCGTGCCGCGAGGTGGCCACGCCGACGTTCTTTGGCGTGCTGATCATCACGATCGTGTACGTTCCGATCCTCGCGCTCACGGGCATCGAGGGAAAGATGTTCAAGCCGATGGCCCTCACGGTCATGTTCGCGCTCGTCGGCTCGTTGATCCTGTCGCTCACGCTGATGCCGGTGCTGTGTTCGTTTTTCCTCGGGGGCAACATCAGCGAGAAGGAAAGCCTGTTGATCCGTGCCGCGAAGCGTGTGTATGTGCCGACGCTCCGCGCGGCCTTCCGGTTGCGCTGGCTGCTCGTACTCGGCGTGATCGCTTTTGTCGCGTGGTCGTTCGCCATCTTCCAGAAACTCGGCGCGGAGTTCGTCCCGCAACTGGACGAGGGCGCGTTCGCCACGCACATGATCCGCACCACCAGCATCGGGCTCGACGCGTCTATCGCGATGCAGGAACGCGCGGAGCAGGTCCTGCGCGAACGCTTCCCCGAGGTCAGCCACACCTTTTCCCGTATCGGCACTGCGGAGATCGCGACTGACCCGATGGGGGTAAACGTGGCCGACTGCTACATCTTCTTTAACCCGGAGAAGACGTGGCGAAAAATCGACGGGCGAACGATCACCAAGAACGAACTGGCCGACCTGATGAGCCGGGAACTTTCCGAGCGCGTGCCCGGCCAGTCGTACCTGTTCTCGCAGCCCATCGAGATGCGTTTCAACGAAATCCTTGAGGGCACGCGGGCCGACATCGCGGTGAAGGTATTCGGCGAGGAGTTCGGCGAGATTGAGCGCATCGCGACGGAAGTCCGCGAGCTGCTCGAAGCGGTGCCCGGCGCGGCGGACGTGGAGTTCGATGCCCTCGGCAAATCGCCGATGCTGGAAATCACGCTCAACCGCGAGGCGATGACCCGCTACAACCTACATGCCGCCGAGGTGAACAGCGTCATCGCGCATGCGCTCGCCGGCGAGGAGGTCGGGCTGCTGCTCGAAGGGAGCCGCCGGTATCCGATTGTCGTGCGGATGAGCGAGGATCTGCGCAAGCGCGTCGAGGTCATGAAAACGCTGCCGCTGCGCACGGAGGAGGGCGGCCTGCTGGAGCTGGGCCAGGTGGCGGAATTCCGCGTGGAGGAGCGCGTCAGCGCCATCGCGCGCGAATTCGCGCAGCGCCGGGCGGCGGTCATGGTCAATCTGCGTGGACGCGATGTGGAGAGCTTCGTGAAGGAAGCGCAGGCGAAGGTCCAGGAATCAATTGGGCTGCCGCCGGGCTACACGATTGAATTCGGCAGCCAGTTCAAGAACCTGCAGGAGGCGCGCGCGCGGCTCGCCGTCATCGTGCCTGTGGCGCTGCTGGTCATCTTCGTGCTGATCTTCTTCGCCTTCGGCAGCATCCGGCAGGCGCTCATCGTCTACACCGGCATCCCGCTCGCGGCAACAGGCGGCATCCTCGCGCTCTGGTTGCGCGACATGCCGTTCAGCATCTCGGCCGGCATCGGATTCATCGCGCTGAGTGGCATCGCCGTGCTAGACGGCGTGGTCATGGTCACCTGCATCAACCAACTTCGACAAGCCGGTCGCTCCGTGCTCGACGCGGTGACGGAGGGATCGCTGGCCCGTCTGCGCCCGGTCCTGATGACGTCGCTCGTCGCCGGCTTCGGGTTCGTGCCGATGGCGTTGGCCCAAGGCGCCGGCGCCGAAGTCCAGCGCCCGCTCGCGACGGTCGTGATCGGCGGGATCGTGTCCTCGACCTTCCTGACGCTGGTGCTGTTGCCCACGCTATACAGGTGGATCGAAAAATGGAGCAAAGAAAAGGAGACAACATGAAGAAGTGGATGCTGATGATCGCATTGCTGGCGGGTGGGCCCGCCTACGCGGGTGTCGAGGCCGGTCCGCGCGGCGGGCGCCTGCTCGAACTTGAATCCGCGCACGCCGAATTCCTGGTCAACGACGTGAAGCGGATCGAAATCCGCTTTTACGACGAGAGCGGCGCCGTGACCGCCCCCGGCGAACAGGTCGTCAATGTCATCGCCGATGCGCCTGCCGGGAAAGCCAAGCTGGAGCTTCAGAAGGACGGCGATGCGCTGGTCTCCACCGCCGCACTGCCCGAGGGCGACGGCTACACCGTCGTCGTCCAGATCCGCGCG
Source organism: uncultured Verrucomicrobiota bacterium (assembly GCA_937996795.1). Classification (GTDB taxonomy): domain Bacteria; phylum Verrucomicrobiota; class Kiritimatiellia; order CAIVKH01; family CAIVKH01; genus JAMLJG01. The sequence continues at coordinate 6,014 of CALKUH010000056.1, forward strand.
AACGCGGCGGCCCGCCCCAAAAACTTCCGCATTCCGGTTCATCTGGAACGCTGCGACGAATGCAATCGCGCCGAATACGCCTGCACCTGTGAGCACGCCGGCGACGATCATGGCCACGCGCACTGAGGGGAAGAATTTGCAACGTCTGTAAAAAGAGTTCCTTCGCGTTTGCAACGTCTGTAAAAACCTTTTGCATGCGGGCGGCGCTCAAGGAACTGGCGGGGGAAACCTTCGATGTGGTCATCGTCGGCGCGGGCATCCATGGCGCGTGCACGGCGTGGATCGCGGCGCGGCTGGGCCTGAAGACGGCGCTGATTGACGCGGATGATTTCGGCGCGGCGACGTCGGCGAACAGCCTGAAGGTGATCCACGGCGGCCTGCGCTATCTGCAGCACGGCAACCTTGCGCGCATGCGGGAATCGATCCGCGCGCGCCGCCGCTTCCTCCGCCTCGCGCCGCGGTGCGTGAAGCCCCAGGCGTTCGCCATCCCCACCGCCGGGCGTGGCGTGCGCAGCCGCGCGGCGCTGAAGGCGGCGCTGGCGCTGAACGACGCGATTTCATTCGACCGCAATCGCGACCTCGGGCCGCAGCAGCAGCTCCCGCGCGGACGCGTGGTCAGCGCGCAGGAGGCGCGCGCGATCTGGCCGCAGCTTCCGCACGATGCGTATGACGGGGCCGCCGTCTGGTACGACGCGCTCGCGCATGACACCGAGCGTCTCACGCTGGCGTTCGCGCTGGCGGCGCGCGACGCCGGCGCGACGCCGGCGAATTATGTCCGCGCGCGGCGCGTGCTGGTGGAGAACGGCGCGGCGGCGGGCGTGGAGGCGTGTGACGCGCTGGGCGGCGATCCGTTTGCCATCCGCGCGCGCGCGGTGGTGAACGCGGCGGGGCCGTGGTGGGAGCAGTGGAGCGGCGCGCTCGCGGCGCGGCATCCGCTCGTCGGCGCGTGGAACCTGATCGCGCGCGCGCAGTGGTTCGGGCCGTACGGGGTGGGGCTGGAGGGCGCGCACGCGCACCGCGACGCGGAGGCGCTGGTGCAGCGCGGGCGGCGGAATTTGTTTTTTGTGCCGTGGCGCGGCGGCACGATGATCGGCACGGTGTACGAGCGGTATGCAGGCGAGCCGTCCGCCTACCAGCCGTCGCGCGCGGCGATCGAATCATTCGTGGAGGAAATCAACGATGTGCTGCCGGGCGCGCCGCTGACGATGGATCAGCTTTCGCTGTTGCATGTCGGCGTGCAGCCCGCGCCGTCCGCGGGGCTGTCGGCGGAGCCGGACAAACATTCGTCCGTGGGCGAGGGGCCCGTGCGCGGCTTGTTCTCGATCAAGGGCGTGAAGTACACCACGGGCCTGACGGTGGGGGAGCGCGCGGCGCGCATGGTGGCGCGTGCGCTGGGCCGGCGCGATCGCGTCGGTCCCGACGCGCCGCTGGCCGATGGCGCGCCGGAGGGCGACCTCGCCACGCGCGTGCGGCACGCGGTGCGCGAGGAGTATGCCGTGCGGCTGGTGGATGTGTTGCGCCGCCGCACGGATCTCGGCACGTTTGAGCCGCCGTCCGCGGAGACGCAGCGCGAAATCGCGGCGCTGATGGCAAAGGAGTGCGGCTGGTCGCCGGCGCAGCAGGCCGCGGAACTGGAGCACGCCGCGTCCGTGTTCAGGCGACTTATGCCGTAGCGGCGAGTGTGTCGAGGGTCACGCCGCGGAAGTCGGCGAACTGCGCGCGGACGTGCGGGGGCACGGTGGCGGCGCGCGTGTGGCCGGTGATGGCGAAGCAGGGCATGCCGGCACGGTGCGCAGCTTCAAACCCGGCCCAGGAATCCTCGAAGACGCGGCAGCGCGCGGGCGGCAGACCCATGCGCTCGGCGGCGAGCAAAAAGAGATCCGGCTCCGGTTTGCCTTTCACCACATCCTCGCGCGCGAGCACCGCGCGGAAGAAGCCGCGCAGCTTCAATCCATCGACGACAAAGTCCACGTTCACGCGCTCCGCGTTGGAGGCGACAGCGCACGGGATGTCGGCGCGATGCAGCGCCTCCAGCAGGTCCACGAGGCCGGGCATCGGCTCCATCACCGGCGCGTAGATTTCGCGGTAGATGGCTTCCTTTTCCTCCGCGCGGCGGATGATTTCGTCCATGGCGATGTGGTCGCCGTAGATCTTGCGGAAGATCTGGTCGTTGGTGCGCGCGTAGAGGTGTTCGCGGTAGAACGCGCGGTCGATGTTACGGTTGTTGCGCGCGCTCCAGATGAGCCACGATTCCTCGTGGTAGGCGTGGTTGTCCACGGCCGTGCCGTCGATGTCGAAGATGACGCCGTAGGGATGCATGGGGCGCGGGGGCGGGTCAGTGCGTCGCGAGCCACTGGCGGACGACCGCGGCGGCGGGATCGTTCGGCGCGAGTTCGAGGAAGCGCGAGTAGGCGGCGCGCGCCTGGTGCACGGAGTCGGCGCTCTCGCTGTAGATCTGGCCGAGCAGGTAGTGGGCGACGGCGTAGTCGGGTTTCTGGCGCACGAGGTCCTGCGCGAGGGTCGTGGCGGTGGTGAGGTCGCGCGTCTGGAAGTGGAGCAGGGCGAGGTTGAAGCGGGCGCTGTGGAGGTCCGGCTGCAGGCGGAGCGCGCGCGCGTAGGCGTCCTTCGCGAGGTCCGTGTCGCCGAGTTGTGTATAGGCGAGGCCGAGGTTGTAAAACGCGCTGGTGTGGCGGTCGTCGTTTTCCACCGCGCGGCGGAAGGCGGCGACGGCCTGTTCCCACCGGCGTTGCGCGAGCAGTTGCGTGCCTTGGTTGAACGCCGCGGTGGCGGCGGTCGTGTTGCGCGAAGCGGGCGCGCGGATGTCGAGCTGCCGGGCGGGCGGTTGCGTGGGGCGCGGCGCCGGGGCGGGACGCGTCACGGATGGCGGGGCGACGGGTGCGGGCGCGGGCGTGGGACGCTCGGTCGATGAGGGCAGGTTTTGCGGCGGGCGGCGTTCGGGGATCGGCGTGGCGGCGCGGACGGCCGGCGTGAGCGCGCGGATGCGTTCGGCGGCGCGCCGGGTGCGCGGGTCGGTCGGGAACAGTTTTTCAAATTCGCGATACGTCGTGACCGCGCGTTCGGGGTCCTGCAGGTGCTCGTCGTGCAGGCGGGCGAGATCCCACAAGGCGTCCGGGCTGCGCGGGTCGATGCGGACGGCGGCGGTGAAGCCGACGAGGGCTGCATCGGTCTCGCCGGTTTTCAGCGCGGCGCGCGCCACCCCGTGGTGGGCGTCGAACGACTGGCGGTCGAGGGACGTGGCCTGCTTGTAGGCGCGCAACGCCTGGTCGAACTGGCCCTGTTCCATCAGGTAATCCGCGAGGGCGATGTGCGCGCGCGCTTCCTCGAACGCCACGCGCGTGGCGGCGCGGAGCAGTTTCTCGCGCGCAGGCGTGCGTCCGGCGCGGCCTGCTTCGGAGGCGGCCGCGAGCAGCGTGTCCAGTGCGCCGCGCGCATCGCCGCGCCCGGCCTGCTCCGATGCGCGGGCGATGAGTTCATCGTCCGCTTGCTCCGCCGTGCGTGGTGCTGGCGCTGGCGTGGGCGCGGGACTGGGGGGCGGTGTCGGCGCCGGGGCCACGGGCGGCGGCGTGAAGGGGGTGGCCGGTTCTTCGGGTGGCAGCAGCGGCGCGAGGGGCGGTTCGCCGGGCGGCACCAATTGCTTTTCACCCGGCCGCGCGAGCGCGGCGTGCGCGTAGTCGGCGGCGGGTCCTTCGGGGCGTTGGGCGAGAAACCGTTTGTAGTACGTGCGCGCGCGGTCGGGATCGTTGAGCTGCGTTTCGTAGATGAGGCCGACGTTGAACAGCGCGGGCGCGTAGCGCGAATCCTTTTCCAGCGCCATGAGGTGCGACTCGACACCCTTTTCCGGTCCGCGCATGTGCAGGTCCACCACGGCGAGCGCGGTGAGGATGCGCGGGGAGTTTGGCGCGCGGGTGAGCGCGGCGTGCAGGATGCGGCGCGCGACCGGCCACTGGCGGCGCTCGATGTAGAGCTGCGCGAGCATCTCGGCGGGCCGCGGGTCCTTCTCGTTGATCTGCGCCGCCTGTTCCAGCAGTTGCGCGGCCTTGGCGGCGTCGCCGCTGCGGCGGTGGAGCAGGGCGAGATTGTAGACCGGCTCGGCGAGGGTCGGGCTGATGCGCCGGCTGTCCTCGAAGGCGTCCTGCGCCACCTGCATCTGGCCGAGTTTCCACGCGGCGACGCCGAGGTAATTGTAGGCCAGCGCGTTTTGCTCGCTGCCCGGCCGGCGCGCGATGGATTTTTCCAGCAGCGTGCGCGCGCGGACGAGGTTCTCGCGCTTGAGTTCATAGACGCCGCGGTCGAACTCCGCCTGGCCCGGCGGTTTCGAGCAGCTCGCGGCGAACAGCAGGGCGGTGGCCCCGCCGGCGAACAGCGCTATGAGAAAACGATTCATTCGGAAGAAAGAGCGTAGCGGGCGACGCCCGCGCCCGCAAGTTATCCCGCCCCGACCCAGAGCTCCCGCGCGCGCGGGCCGTCGTATTCGCAGAAGAAGATGCCCTGCCAGGCGCCGAGCTGGAGGCGTCCGCCCGCGACGAGGACGCGGACCGACGAGCCGGTCATGATCGCCTTTACATGGGCGGCGGAATTGCCCTCGCCGTGGCGATAGGCCGGGTCGCGCCACGGGACGAGGCGGTCCAGCGCGTGGAGCACGTCGCGCACGACGTCCGGGTCCGCGCATTCGTTGATGGTCACGCCCGCCGTCGTGTGCGGGACGAAGAGCGTGATCGCGCCGTCGCGCACGCCCAGGCCGGTGACCGCTTCTTGCACCACCCGCGTTACGTTGATATACTGGCTATGGTCGTGGGATTGAACGGATAGCTTTTTCATGGAGGCCGCATGCTAGGCCGCCTCCGCGTCCCGCGCAAGGATGTCGCCTGGAAATGGAACCTATCGTGATTGAGGAGCTTGTCGCGTTTGTGCTCCTGCTCTGCGCGTCCGCGTTCTTCTCCAGCAGCGAGACGATCTTCTTCTCCTTGAATCCCCTGCAAGTCCGCCGGATGACGCAGGCGAACGCGGTGACGGGCAAACGCATCCACGACCTGCTCGCGAACCCCACGCGCCTGCTCTCGACGATCCTGATCGGCAACACCATCGTCAACGTGGCCATCGCGGCGGTCGGCTATGAGCTGGTTCGGCGGATGGTGCCGCCCGGCCTCGGCGCGCTCGTGGCGATTCCGCTGGTGACCATCCTGCTGGTGATTTTTGGCGAGGCCGGGCCGAAGCGACTCGGCCTGAAGCTGGCGGAGCGCCTGGCGCCGGCCTACGGGATCCTGCTCAACGCGCTGGCGGTGGCGTTCACGCCGCTGCGCCGGCTGCTCGAAAAGCTGACGCAGACGTTTGAGTCGATGTTCCGTCCGCGCGGGCGCGGCTTGAGCGAGGATGAGTTCAAGACGGTGCTCGAGATCGGCAACGAGGAGGGGATCCTCAACGCGGACGAGCTCGCGATGATCAAGTCGATCATCCAGCTGGAGGACATGAAGGCGAGCGACGTGATGACGCCGCGGGTGGACATCATCGGGCTGGACCTCGACGACGATCCGTCCGGATTCCCCGCGCGCGCCCAGTCCGCGCGCCGCAACTTCCTCGTGCTGTACCGCGGCCAGCTCGAGAACATCGAGGGCTTCCTGAACGTGCGCCGCTACCTGCTGGACCCCGAGCGGCGGATCGAGCAGGCGCGCGAGGAACCGTACTTCGTGCCGGAGACCACGCCGCTGAACCGCCTGCTGCTGCAGTTCCAGAACGAGCACCGCCGCATCGCCGCCGTCGTCGACGAATACGGCGGCATGGCGGGCGTCGTGACGCGCGGCGACATCCTCGAGGAAATCACCGGCGAGATTTACCAGGAGCTCAACAAGCCGCGCCCGCTCTTCCAGCCCGCGGGGCCGAACCGCTGGTTGATGGATGCCAACTTCAGTTTGGAGGAGTTGAACCGGAAGCTCGGGCTGCACCTGGAGGCCGAGGGCGCCGACCGGCTTGCCGGATGGATCGCGCATCACCTCGGGCATTTGCCGGAGAAGGATGACCTGGTGGAGGCGCAGGGCGTGCGCGCCACGGTGCTGCAAACCCAGCGCCTGCGCGTCACGCTGGCCCAGCTCGAGAAGCTGCCGGAACCGGCGGTCGAGGAGGGTCATCCATGACCGCCCTTGAACTCATGTTGTTGAGCGTGTGCCTCGCGGGGTCCTGGTTCTTCTCCGGGATTGAGACCGGTCTGATTTCCATCAACCGCCTGCGTCTGCGCCACCTTGTGCGGCGCAAGGTGAAGGGCGCGGCCACGCTCCAGTATTTTCTCGACCATCCCGACTACCTGCTCGGCACGACGCTGGTCGGCAACAACATCGTCAACACCGTCATTGCCGTCGTGGCGGCCAGCGTGGGCACACGGCTGTTCGGCGCATCGGGTTCGTGGATCGCGAGCGCGCTGGCCACGCTGACGCTGCTCGTGTGCTGCGAATATTTCCCGAAGGCGTGGTTCCAGAGTTTCCCCGCGAAGCGCTGCCTGCCGTTCGCGCCGCTGCTGGCGGCGATGGGTCGCCTGCTCCATCCGCTGAGCTGGGCCTTCATGCACGTCGTGAGGCGGCTCGTGCCGATGCCGCGTCGCGCGGAGGCGGCGGCGCGCCCGGTGATGACGCGGGAGGAATTGATCCACCTGACGCACGAAACACACAAGGCCGGTTCGCTGACGGGCGACGAGGTGCGCATGATCACCGGCGTGATGGAGCTCAAGACCATCAGTTGTGCGGAGATCATGGTCCCGCGCGACCAGATCGTCTACATCCACCACGACACGACGGCGGAGGACATCAAGCTCTTCGCCCGCGCCCGCGCGTTTAACCAGTTCCCGGTGTTCGACCGCGAGAAAAAGACGTTCGTCGGCATCGTCTATGTCATGGATGTGCTGTGCGACCCGAACCCGGCGGGCAAGCAGGCGAAGGACTACATGCGTCCGCCGCAACTGGTCGATAAAACTGTGCCCGCGGACCACGTGCTGCCGCGCATGCGCGTCACGCGCCAGCCCGTCGTCCTCGTCACGGATGAGACCCAGGGCGTCGTCGGCATGCTCCCGCTCGAACGCGTCGTCGCCGAATTCGTCGGCGCTTGAGAAGCGTTAACCACGGAGACACGGAGATACGGAGAGGGAGGGCCCGCGAAATACGCGAAACACACGAAATGGCGGGTTCATAATTTTCGAGTATTTCGCGTGTTTCGTGGTTTTCCTCGTCTCCTCCGTACCTCCGTGTCTCCGTGGTTAAATTCCTATTCCCCGGCGGGCGCGAGGGTGAAGGTGCGGTAATCGCTCCACGGGCCGGCGATGTTGTTGGTGTCGACGGCGCGCACGCGCCAGCGGCCGGCGTTGAACCCGGCGGGCCACTCGGCGGTGTAGGTCGTGGCGGACACCTGTTCGAGGCGGAAGTCGGCGCAGCCGCCTTCCGCGACGCAGGTGGCGAGATCAATGAGGTAGGAGGCGGCCGCGTCGACGGCGTTCCAGGAAAATGTGATCAGCGCGCCGGCCAGGATCGCGCCCGGGGTCGGCTCCAGCGGGGCGGGGGCCGCGAGCGCGCCGCGGGTGTCGTCGCGATCGTCGTCATCCCAATCCATGCCGGAGGTGATCAGCGCGACGGTGCCCGCGCCGAGGAAGACCCCGATGACCGGCGAGGCGCGCGCGATGGCATTGGTCCCGGCGGCAGCCGTTTCCATCGCATTCGTGTTCGCGGGTTCGGCGGCGGGCGCGTTCGTCTCCTGCGCGCGGACCACGGCGAGCGGGAGCAGCAGCGCGAGGGCGAGGTGGCGGAGGGTGGCGGTCATTCGAGTTTCCCCCGGCGCGGCGCGTCCTTCTTGTCCACGCCGTGCTGCAATACACGGCGGTGGCGCCGTTCGACGCGCTGCAGGTGGCGCATTTTGTTTTGCGCCAGTTCCTCGAGTTCCCCGCGCAGTTGCAGGTAATTCGCAAGGCGCCGTTCGGGCAGGCGTCCGTCGGCAATCGCCCCGCGCACGGCGCAGCCGGGCTCCTGCTCGTGGCGGCAGTCGGTGAAGCGGCACGACGGCGCGAGCGCCTCGATGTCGGGAAACACGTCGGCGAGGCTGTCCTCCTCGCCCCACAGCTGGATTTCGCGCAGGCCCGGCGTGTCGATCACGAGCGCGCCGTTGGGCAGGCGCAGCAGCTCGCGGTAGGTCGTCGTGTGGCGCCCGCGCCGGTCGCGTTCGCGCACCTCGCCGGTCTCCTTCACCTCTTCGCCGAGCAGCCGGTTCACGAGGGCGGACTTGCCGACGCCGGACGGACCGAGCATCGCGCAGGTGCGGCCCCTGGTGAGCAGCGCGCGCACGCCCGGAATGCCTTTTCCGCTGATCGCGCAGGTGACGAACACCGGCAGGTCGGCGTTGAGCGCGCGCACGTCGTCCGCGTAGGGTTGCGGGTCCTCGCACAGGTCGCACTTGTTGAGGATCACCGCCGGGTTCGCGCCGCTTTCGCGGGCGAGCGCGAGGTAGCGTTCGATGCGCCGCAGGTTGAAGTTCCGCCCGCCGTCGAGCGCGTGCACGATGAACACCAGATCCACGTTCGCGGCGACCACCTGCGACTCCACCGTGTCGCCCGGCACCTTGCGCGCGATGGCGGTGTGGCGCGGGAGCACGCGGTGAATCAGCGCGCGATCGTCCGGGCCCTTCGTTTCCGCCATCACCCAGTCGCCCACCGTCGGCTGGTCCACCTTCCGCGTCGCCGTCCGGCGGAACCGACCCGACAGCGCCGCGATAAATTCGCCGCGCGCGCACACGATGTGCCAGAGGTCGCGCCCATCCCGCACGATGCGGGCGGGTTGCCCCGGCTCCTCCGCCGTCCACTCCGCGTCGCGATCCGCGCGGTAGCCCAGCACAGAGAGATCGATCGCTGTTTTTTCGGTGTCTTCAGCCATGCGGCGCAGACCGTAGCAGAAGCACGCCAACTCCGCTACGCCCCTTGAGGTCGGCGGCCCGGCCCGGGTGTTGCTCCGCCCGCCCGCGCGTGGAGCTCCGCGCCATTAAGAACAAATTAAGAAAAACACACTTCTCTGAACCGGTTAAGGCTGTATAGTCATGCGCATGTCACAGCTTATTTCACCTCGACGGCGGTCGGCGGATGGCTCGCGCAAGCCGACCATTACGGATGTTGCAAAGGCGGCCGGCGTGTCGGCTGCGGCGGTTTCGTACGTACTGAACGGGCGGCTTAAGGAAGTGTCCCCCGTCACCGCGGAGCGGATTCTCGAAAAGGTCCGCGAACTCGGCTATGTGAAGAATCTCGCCGCGGCGGCGCTCACCGGGCAGAAGTCGCGCATGATCGCGGTGATCATTCCCACGCTGTACGACCCGCACGCCGATGCGCTGGAGCCGGCGATCAACCCGTTTTACGGCGACCTGCTGTTGCGTCTGGAACACGAGGCGCGCTCGCGCGGCTATGCCGTGTGTTTCCACACCGGGCGCGAGGAGGAAACGGTGCAGTTCCTGTTGCAGCGCAACATGGACGCGGCGGTGCTCGTCGGGTTCTCCGAGTGGGACTTGCCGAACCTGCTGCAGAATCCCGGCATCCACTGCGTCCTGTTCGACTCGCACAGTCACTCGCCCGCGCACGGGCATGTCCGCACGAATGAGCAGAAGGGCGGCTACCTCGCCGCCGAGCGGCTCATCGACATCGGACGCCGCCGCCTCCTCTTCGTCGGCGCGAAGCCGGTGGAGACCTCCGACAACGTGCCCTCCGAACGGTTCCGCGGCGCGCAAAAGGCCTGCGAACTGGCGGGCGTGACGCTGCAGGTGATGGAGTCGTCCGTCACGTATGACGCGGGCCTCTACGCCGCGCAGCGCGTGATCGACATGGCGGTGGACGGCGTCATTACGACGGCGGACATCATCGCCGCGGGCCTCGTGGACGGCCTCGCGCGCCTCGGCCGCAGCGTGCCCGGCGACGTGGCGGTCATGGGCTACGACAACCTGCCCATCTGCCAGTACACGCGCCCGCAGCTCAGCAGCATCGACCAGGGCCTGCGCGAAAAAGTGAAGGCCGTGATGGACCTCGTCGAACACCCCGAGCCCGGCGCCATCCGGATCATCGACCCCACCCGCGTGCTGCGCCAGAGCGCGTAAATTTTGCCGCCCCCAGCGTGGGCGGCTACAGGCAATCTTCTGTAGCCGCGCACGTTGGGCGCGGCCGCTTTCATCTTCCTCCGATGCCAGAACTTTCCTCCACCGCCTGGCTCATCGCGGCGCTGGTTGCGCTCATCGTCGGCGTCTCCAAGACCGCGTTGCCGGGCATGGGGATTGTCGTCGTGCCGATGCTGGCGATGGTATTGCCGGCGCGGCAGTCGGTGGGGGCGCTGTTGCCGCTGCTGATCGCGGCGGATGTCGTGGCGTTGCTGCTGTACCGGCGGCATGCGGACGTCCCGTTGTTGTTGCGCCTGCTTGTGCCCACGGTGTTCGGGATTGGCGCGGGCCTCGTGTTGCTGCGCGCGGCAGACGACGACACGCTGCGTCCGTTCCTGGGCGGATTGATCCTCGCCTTGCTCGCCTTGGAGCTCGTGCGCCGCCGCGCAGGCTGGAAGAACCTGCCGCACGCGGGGTGGTTCACCGCGCTGACGGGCATGGCGACGGGTTTCTCGACGACCGTCGGCAACGTCGCCGGGCCGATTATGAACCTGTATCTGCTGAGCCGCGGCATGGACAAGGGCGCGTTCATGGGCACGATCGCGTGGTTTTTCCTCGTCGTGAATTGCGCCAAAGTCCCGCTCTTCGCGACCCTCGGCATGATCAACGCGGACACCTTGCGCCTCGACCTCTTCCTGCTCCCCCTCGTCCTCGCCGGAACCTTTATCGGCCGCCGCCTGCTCCCCGTCATCCCCCTCGCCCTCTTCGAGCGCCTCATCCTCCTCCTCGCCGCCCTCGGCGCCCTGCGCCTGCTGCTCTAGCCCGCGAAACACGCGGCCAACGCGAAACCGGAGATTCCGGCCCCAATCCAAGCCACCCCGATTTTCCCGCTGCCCATTCCACGCGACCTCGCTATCATCCAAGCGGAATGGGGCGTTCATGGCACGCTACGATGTACTTTCCCCGGCGGAGCGAAGCGAACGGATGTCTCGCATCCGAGGAGCTGACACCAAGCCGGAGATGATCGTGCGACGAATTGTTCATGGAATGGGCTACCGCTACAGCCTTCATCCCCACGATATTGAAGGCCGTCCAGACCTTGTTTTTCGATCCAGAAAAAAGGTAATATTCGTTCACGGGTGTTTCTGGCATCAGCACGGTTGCGGACATTATCGACAGCCCCGGACGAGATTGCGTTTCTGGAGGCCGAAACTTTCCGCGAACAAGATGCGGGACGGCAAGGTGCTGAGAATGATTCGGATGAAGGGGTGGCGGGCGCTCACCGTGTGGGAGTGTCAGTTGCGCTTAAGTCGGCGTCGGGCGCTGGAGTCGCGAATCAGGCGTTTTTTGGAGATGGAAGGATGAAGGAGAAGAAATCAGTAGAACTCTTCACCGGCGCCGGTGGATTGGCCTTGGGTCTGGAGAAAACAGGCTGGCATCATGAGGCATTGATTGAGCGGAATGAGCATGCTTGCTCTACAATCCACCTGAATCAGTCTCTGGGGCACCCCCTCGCGAAAAACTGGCGACTATATGCCGGAGACGTCCGGGATATCGCTTATAGTTCCATCGCGGATCGAATCGATATGGTCGCGGGAGGTCCGCCCTGCCAGCCATTTTCTCTGGGTGGAAAGCATCGAGCCTACCAAGACCAGCGCGATATGTTTCCTGAGGCCGTCCGCGCGGTACGCGAGCTTCGCCCCCGTTGCTTCTTGTTTGAGAACGTCAAAGGCTTGTTGCGGCAGAGTTTCGCAACCTATTTCCAGTACGTCGTTTTACAGTTGTCATATCCGGAAATTGCGCGGCGAAAAGACGAGGACTGGGAAAGTCACCTGTCACGGCTTGAGCGCATCCACACCAAGGGAAAGGATGTGGATTTGTCTTACAGGGTTGTCTATCGACTTCTCGATGCGGCCGAGTACGGCGTGCCGCAGCATCGACACCGGGTTTTTATCGTTGGGTTTCGGTCGGATGTGGGTAGAGAGTGGTCCTTCCCGGAAGCAACTCACTCCATGGACCGGCTGCTCTGGGATCAATGGGTCTCGGGGTCGTATTGGGATGAGCACGAAATACCCACGAAATTGAGGCCCGCAAGGCCGGACCGCTTGCGTCCGCGCATTGATCGGCTCGCTTCGGACTTTGATTTCACTCCACCTCCGGGGAGGCGGTGCCTGACGGTTCGAGATGCCCTACACGGATTGCCGGACCCAAGGGTTGGAAAGCAATCCGCTGTGCCCAATCATGAATTTAGGGGTGGTGCGCGGCCCTATCCAGGCCATACGGGCAGCCTATTAGACGAGCCGTCTAAGGCGCTTAAGGCAGGCGATCATGGGGTGCCTGGTGGCGAGAACATGATTTCTCTTCCAGATGGGACCTGCCGTTACTACACGGTGCGCGAGAGCGCACGAGTTCAAACGTTTCCCGACGACTACGTGTTTAGCGGTTCGTGGACGGAAGCAATGAGGCAGATTGGCAACGCTGTTCCCGTAAATCTCGCCGTCGCGGTTGGCAACAGCATCATGAAGCAGGTCGCTTGATTCGCGTGATGCCATAACGAGCATGAAGGAAAATGTATGTCCACGACTGCCGATACGAGCATGATGGCCAGAGACTTGGTAAAGCAAATTCACGGCCTCCAAAAGTCTTTGCGGATCTTCGTCGGATTCGGTGCTTCGCAAAAACCGGATGAGAAAACAGCGAAAACACTTGTTCGCGAGACGGGATCTTTGATTGAGGTTTTGCAAGGGTTTCGCGAGATCATCTCGCCGGTGCATTTCGGTTCAATCGGCATCACGCTTGGTCGGTCCGATAGTATCGCCAAGTTTTTTGCCTTCAGTTTCACCAATCAAGAAAAGCAGCCGCTGTCGGGACTTGTGGCCGCTCCCTTCTACGGCTCGGGCGTTTATTCGATCTACTACCACGGCAAAGCGGAGAAGGCCTACACCCCCCTCTCCGGTACTGAAACGCCCATTTATGTAGGCAAGGCTGATCCCAAAAATCCGCAGGCGGAAACCACGGAGCAGCAGGGAACCGCTCTTTACGCCCGCCTGAAAGAACATGTTTCGAGCATCGAGAAGACCAATCTGTCGATAACGGATTTTTTCTACCGTGCCGCGCCGATTCAAACCGGCCTACAGTCGGCGGTCGAAGAGTTTATGATTCGCCTCTTTCGCCCGATTTGGTGCAAGGAGGTGAAAATATGCTATGGACTCGGAAAGCATGGCGACAAAGCCACAACCCGTGGCAACAAACGTTCTCCGTGGGACACCATGCATCCCGGACGCAAGTGGGCCGCAGCCACTCAAGAAGACCAGATGAGCCGACGCGAGATAGAAGATAAAATCACGCGCCACTTGGCGCTTTATCGACCCATCCGCAACAGAGCTCAATTGTTCAAGCTGTTGTCACTTGAGCAGGCGCCAAGGGGTTCCTTTTGAGCCGCGCGACCGCGCTTCTTCTGAAGCCGTGTGGTTCGCATCTTTCGTGGTTTCGCCCCCCCCTGGATTTTCAACGCCTGCAAAAACATTTTCCGGGACCTGCAACGTCTGTAAAAACGATTTGGCGGGGTCGTGGTTTCCCCTATGAAATGGGCGGTTTTCGGGCGGGGCTTCGCTTGACAGGGGCGGGGCGGGGGGCCTAGCATCGCCGCTCATTTGTCAAACGGCGCCACAGGGGCGCCACGAGTCAAACGCAGGAGTCCATCCATGGCGAAGAAGAGCAAGGCACCGAAGACGAAGAAGTACGTTTATTTTTACGGGTTCGGCAAAAAGCACACCGAGGGCGACGCGACGATGAAGCCGGTCCTCGGCGGCAAGGGCGCGAACCTCGCGGACATGGCGCTGGCCGACCTGCCGGTGCCCCCGGGCTTCACGGTCACGACCGAGGCCTGCGCGTACTACAGCAAGAACGGCAACAAGTATCCGCCGGGCATGTGGGACCAGGTGCTCGCGCAGCTCGCGAAGCTCGAGAAGCTGATGGGCAAGAAGCTGGGCGACGCGAAGGACCCGCTGCTCGTCTCCGTGCGCTCCGGCGCGGCGATCTCGATGCCGGGCATGATGGACACGGTGCTCAACCTCGGCATGAACGACAAGTCGGTGCTCGGCTTCATCGAGAAGACGAACAACGCGCGCGCGGGCTGGGACTGCTACCGCCGCTTCCTCGACATGTTCGGCGACGTGGT
>CALKUH010000057.1 GCA_937996795.1 uncultured Verrucomicrobiota bacterium
TGCGGGGAAGGACGGGGACGATGTACCAAAGGAGGCGCTTGAGGAGCAGGACGCCCGGCGTCGGTGGGAGGTGGTCGTCCGCCGCGCCCAGGCGCCCCGCCATTTCGAGCATCACGGTGTCGCCGTGCAAGGCGCCGGCAAGCGCCGTGCGGCCGATGAAAAATTCGCGCGGCGCTCCCTCGACACCGGTGGCGATCGCGCCGCCGTGCGGCAGCATGCTCAGGCGCGCGGTGACGAAGCGATCCGCCGCGGGCAACGCCCATCGGTTCTTGCGCAGGCACGCCAGGCGGCCCTGCCGCTCGCCCTGGCGCAGCAGCGCGCGGAGCTGTGTTCGTTCCCGCGTCTTCAGGCGAAGTTCGCGCGCGAGTTCGTGTTGCTTCAGCGGCTGGTAGTCCGGACGTGAAAGAAGGGCAAACAATCGCGTTTCAAGACTTGCCCCGCTGCTCATGGCCGTGGACTATACCCCGCCAATGGGGGAAGCCAAACGATAACAAAAGGCCGCAATGAAATTTGCGTACATCGCGAGTGAGATCACCCCCTACGCCTCGACGGGCGGACTGGCCGAAGTCGCCGGCGCCCTGCCGCGCGTGCTGGCTGCCGCCGGACATCAGGTGGCGCGGTTCATGCCGTGTTACCGGATCATCATGGAAGGCCCGCACGAGCCGAAGCCGCTCGGATTGCGCATCACGGTTCCCGTGGGCATGCGGAATTACTCCGCGGATATCCTCACGTTGGAGGAGGGCGGGGTCACCACGTATTTCATCCGGCGCGACGAGTTTTTCGACCGGGCCCAGCTCTACAACCTGCCGGATCGCGACTATGAGGACAATTTCGAGCGATTCGTCTTCTTCCAGAAGGTGGTGGTGGCGCTCATTGACCGGCTTGAGCTGAAGCCCGACATCGTCCATGCGAACGACTGGCAGACGGGGCTCATGCCGTATTTCCTCGAACACGGCGTCCAGGGACGCCGCCGCGGACGCCGGGAGAAGGTCGTCTTCACGATGCACAACGTCGCGTACCAAGGCCTGTTTGACGGATCCGATTTTGCGTTCACGAACCTTCCGTTTAATGCCTTCTCCGTGGACACCTTTGAGTACTACGGGAAAATCAACTGCTTGAAGGCCGGCATCACGGGTTCCGACCTGGTGACGACGGTCAGCCCGACGTACGCGAAGGAGATCACGACGCCGGAGGGCGGGTTTGGATTGGACGGGCTGTTGCGCAGCGTGCAGGGACGCCTGATCGGGTTGCTGAATGGAATTGACGTCGAGACGTGGAACCCGGCCAGCGACCCGCATCTCACCGCGAATTACGACGCCCGGAACCTGGCGGGCAAGGCGCTGTGCCGCAACCGGCTCGCGGGACATTTCAACGTCAAGCTGGGTCCGCGGACCGCTCTGATGGCGATGGTTTCGCGACTTGTCGACATGAAGGGCTTCGACATCCTCGCGGAGGCGATGCCGGAGATGATGAAACGCGACATCGCGTTTGTGTTGCTCGGGTCCGGGCAGCAGGAATGTGAGGCGCTGGCCCGGAAGTGGGCGGAGCAATGGCCGGGCAGGGTGGGGGTGCGCATCGGATACAACGCGCCGCTCGCTCATGAAATCCAAGCCGGGGCGGACGTCATGATGCTCCCGTCGAAATCCGAGCCGTGCGGCTTGACGCAATTCTGCAGCCAACGGTATGGCACCCTGCCCCTCGTCCACGCCGTGGGCGGCTTGGCGGACTCGGTGGTGGATCCGACGGAACGCCCGGAGGCCACGGGGATCAAATTTACCCAGTACTCCGGGACAGCCTTGCTCGACGCGGTGGATCGATCGCTGGCCCTCGTCAACGACCCGGCCAAACGCGTCAGCATCCAGAAGCGGATGATGGCCCTGGACGTTTCGTGGCGCAGCGCGGCCGAGCTGTATCTCCAGCATTATGAGCGCATACTTCACGGCGCCTGAGTCCATCCAGTCGCGCTTCCCGCCAAAGTTATTGTAGTACGCGTTTCGCCCTGTGAATAACCAGAACCCCCCATACCTAGCGTGTCCCGACGCCAATATATGGACATAATATGTATTATGCGACGTTATTATGGTGGGGACTTTTCCCGTCTTCTTGTTTGGTTTTGCATGGAGGAGACGGCCTTCGGAATCGCTACTCGACGAAGCCCCAGCGCGGGCTGATGGGCCAATACACCATAAAGGCAGGCCCCACAATGTTGCGGCGGTCGACGCCGCCGAAATAGCGCCCGTCGAGGCTCGATAGCGTGTTGTCGCCCAGCGGCAGATACTCCGTCCCGGATAATTCCAAGACCTGGCCGGGCCGACCCAACTTCATCGGCGTCAGGCGGTCGGCCATCGGGAGCTGGTAACCGTTGTAGCCCTCGCGCGTTCCGGCGACCAGGCGTTGGAATGCGTACGGACGCTCCACACGTTCCCCGTCGGCGACCAGATACGGAGGATCGATCTGGATGCGTTCACCGGGCAGACCGGCAATGCGCTTGATGTAGAAGGAGTCGGGACGAATCCGGTCGTAGCGGATGCCGTCCGTGCTGAAGACAAAAATATCGCCGCGTTCCGGGCGTGTGAAATTGTAGCGGACCTTGTTCACGAAAATATGATCCCCAAACCGCATCCGACCCGAGGCCAGCAACTGACCCTTGGTCACCCGGGAAAAACCCGGTTGGACGTGGCGCGGCATCGCGCGCGGGATGTCGTGCGGCACACCGGCGACATAAAAGCGGAACCATTCCTCACTCTCATCCACCCGCATCTCCACGAGCCCGTCCACCTTGGCCCGGACCTCCTGGTATCGCTCGCCAAAGACGATCAGGCGAGGCAGGTTTAACGGAAAATGGTCATGCCACTTCCGCCCCTGCTGCTCGCCCGCATTGACGCCATACAGCGTCGGCTGCATGGAGCCCGTCGGAATCTTGAAGGGCTGGATGAAAAAGGTGCGGAACGCCATCGCCACGACAACGGCCACGACGAGGATTTCCACGTTTTCGCGAATGCGCGCGTGTTCGCGAACCGGCGCAACGACGTCCATGGCCGCCGCTACTGCTTCCGCCCCGCGCTCCATCGCCCCGACATCGCCGGCCCGCCGCGCAGTACGCAGTTGAGTCTCCGCCTGATGCAGCGCCGCGATGGCGTCCGGCGCGGCCACATCCTCCCGCATATGCCGGAGATGACGCGCCTCATGGAGCACCTGCCGCGCAATCTTCCGCATCCGGCGGATCTGCAGCCAGCGCTTCATGGGATCAATCCACCCCACCCTTCAACACCTTGACGAACGCTTCCTGCGGGATGCTCACGCTGCCGACCTGCTTCATGCGCTTCTTGCCTTCCTTCTGGCGCTCCAGCAGCTTGCGTTTGCGCGTGATGTCGCCGCCGTAGCACTTGGCCGTCACATCCTTCCGGAACGCGCGGATCGTTTCGCGGGCGATGACCTTCTTGTTCACCGCGGCCTGCAGCGCAATCGGGAACATGGCGGGCGGAATCAATTCCTTCAGCGCCGCGCAAAGCTGGCGCCCACGGCCCTCGGCCTTGGTTCGGTGAATGATGCAGGAGAACGCCTCGACCGGTTCGCCATGCACCAGGATATCCATGCGCACCAAGTCGGACTCGACATAGCCCGCGTACTCATAGTCCATCGACGCATAGCCGCGGCTGAGGCTTTTCAATTTGTCCTGGAAATCGATCAGGATTTCGTTCAGCGGCAAGCGGCAGGTCAACATCACGCGGCGCGTATCCAGGGACTCCGTCTTCTCCACGGCGCCGCGGCGATCCATGATCAATTGGAGCAAGTCGCCGATCTGCTCGTTCTGGCAGATGATGAAGGCCTTGATCATCGGCTCTTCGATTTTGCCGATGCGGGTCGGGTCCGGCATCTTGGTCGGATTCTCGATCTCGGTCATCACGCCGTCCGTCGTATACACGCGATACACCACGTTCGGATAGGTCGAGATGATGTCCACATCGTATTCGCGCCGGAGTCGTTCCTGCACGATTTCCATGTGCAGCAGGCCGAGGAAGCCGCAGCGGAACCCCAGGCCCAGCGCGATGGAACTCTCCGGCATGTAGCTGAAGGAGCTGTCGTTGAGTTTGTATTTCTCCAGGCTGACCTTGAGCTTCTCGAAGTCCGAGGTGTCGATCGGGTAGATCCCGCTGAACACCATCGGATGGATTTCCTTGTAGCCCGGCAGCGGAACGGCGGTCGGTCGGCTGGCCAGCGTGACCGTGTCGCCGATGCGGACCTCGGAGGGATCGCGAATGTTCGCGGTGAAATAACCCACTTCCCCCGGCTTGAGCTCGTCCACCTTCACCGGACCCGGCGTAAAAATGCCGACTTCCTTGACTTCGTAGTCGCGGCCGCTGCTCAGCATGCGGATGCGGTCGCCGGTTTTGACGGAACCATCCACGAGCCGGACATAGGTGATGACGCCCCGGAAGGTGTCGTAGGTGCAGTCGAAAACGAGGGCACGCAATTGCTCCGAACTGGAATGCGGCGGCGGGATGCGCGCCACGATGCCCTCCAGCAAATCCTCCACGCCGAGCCCGGTCTTTGCGCTCACCTTGAACGCGTCGTGCGCCGGGATGGCAAGGATTTCCTCCAGCTGTGTTTCCGCCTCCTCGACATGCGCGTTCTGCATGTCGATCTTGTTCAGCACGGGCACCAGCACGAGGTTCTGCCCGAGCGCCATGTAGGTGTTGGCCACCGTCTGTGCTTCGACGCCCTGCGTCACGTCGACCACGAGCAACGCCCCTTCACAGGCTGAGAGGCTCCGCTGGACCTCGTACGAAAAATCCACGTGGCCGGGCGTGTCGATGAGATTGAACGTGTAGCGCCGTCCGTCCTTTGCCGTGTAGAACATCGTGACGGGATGCGCCTTGATCGTAATCCCGCGCTCGCGCTCCAGATCCATCGCGTCGAGGACCTGGGCCTGCATGTTTCGTTTTTCAATCGTCGCGGTGAGTTCGAGCAGGCGGTCCGCGAGGGTCGATTTGCCGTGGTCGATGTGCGCAATGATGCAGAAATTTCGTATGTGGGAGAGGTCGCGCATGGTTTAGGTGTGATTCTCGTTGAGGGCTGAGCGGCAGCGGTCGCGCATCCGCGCGATTTCCGCCTTCATGTCCGCGGAGCGGTACAGGGCTGTGCCGGCGATCAAGACATTCGCGCCGGCGCGCGCGCACGCGACCGCCGTGTCCTGCGTGATTCCGCCGTCGACGGAAAGGTCGAGGCCCGGCGCCACGCGCCGGAGTTCCGCGATCTTCGGCAACACATGCTCCAGGAACGGCTGGCCGCCGAATCCCGGATGAACGGTCATCAACAGGAGCTCGTCGATCTCGCCCAGCAGCGGATGAGCGGCGGCGGCGGGCGTCTCCGGATTCAGCACGAGTCCGGCGCGCCGTCCGCGCGCGCGGATGCGGCGAAGCAACGGAAGCGGATCATCGTGGGCCTCCACATGGACCATCAGCAGGTCCGATCCGGCATCCAGAAAGGCGTCGAGCAGGATGCCGGGGCGCGTGCACATCAGGTGCACACTCAGCGGGAACTTCGTTTCGCGCCGGGCCATGCGCACGATGTCGGGGCCCATCGTCAGGTTCGGCACGAAGTGACCGTCCATGACATCCAGATGCAAGGCATCCGCCCCGGCCTGTTCAGCCGAACGGCAGGCCTCCGCTAGATGACCGAAATCAGCGGCGAGCAGGGACGGCAGTATCTGTATGGACGGCATATTGAGAATGGGCGTAAAGGCCGCGACGCTATCCCACCCTCCCCCACCCGTCAAGGCAACGAGCCCCGGCGCGCCGAATAATATACCTGCCAGAGGAACAAGCCCCGGGCCGGAGCTGTTGGCACGTGCGCGGTGCGGGTTTTCGATTCGAGAATGGCGGTGGTTTCCTCCGGCGCCACCTCGCCTAGGCCGACACGGATGAGGTGGCCGGAAAGGCTGCGGACCATGCGGTACAGGAAACCCTCGCCCCGGACGGCGATCAGCACCTGTGCGCCGCGTTTCGTCACGCGCAGCCGGTCGATCCGGCGCACGGTGCCCTCCCGCTCATACCCCGGGTTGGCGCAAAAGGCGGCAAAGTCATGGCGCCCTTCCAGCATCTGCGCCGCCTTGTTCATGGCGCGCACATCCAGCGGCAGCCGCACATGAGCCGTGTAGCGCCGCGTGTCGGGCGTGGGCACGGGGTTGTTCCAGATGAAGTACCGGTATTCCTTTCCCGTCGCACTGAACCGGGCGTCGAAGTCCGCACGCGTCGCCGTGATGCGCTCAACGCGCACATCCTCCGGAAGGCGGGCGTTCAGCGCGAGGAAGAGCTTCTTCGCGGGGCGATAGGCGGGCAGATCGAAATGGACCACCTGTCCGCGCGCATGCACCCCGGTGTCGGTGCGGCCGCTGCAAAAGGCCCGCGTCTCCACGCCGGTCACCGAACGGATCGCCTCCTCCAGCGCGGCCTGCACGGTCCGGCGTCCCTGCTGGACCTGCCAGCCGGAAAACTCGGTGCCGTCGTACGAGATGACCGCGCGATAACGCCGTTTCATGGCGAAACGGGCGGCATCGAACCGCCCTGCGCATCGAGGAAGTTCTGCAACATGAGCTGCGCCGCGAGTTTGTCGACCACCTCGCGCCGACGCTCGCGCCGCGTGCCGCCTTCAATCAACACGTCATGCGCGGCTTTTGTCGTCAACCGCTCATCCCAAAGGCGGACGGGAATCTTCAATCGCTCCGACAGATCGCGTGCAAACTGTTCCGCTTTGAGTGCCGCCGGACCGCGGGACCCGTCCATGTTCAGCGGCAGTCCGACCACGACGGCCTGCGCGCCGTACGCGGAAAAGGCCTGGGCCACCTGCTCAAGCGCATCGCGAGGCCCGGAAACAAGGCAGACCTCTTTCGATGTCGCGAGGAAGGCATCGGGGTCGCTGAGCGCCAGGCCCACGCGCTTCTCCCCGTAGTCCACGCCAAGCCAGCGGGCCATCTCAAAGCACCTCGGTCCGCCCGTTGGCGCGCAATTGCGCCAGCAGTTCCTTGATGTTTTGGGCGTGATCGCGATGGCAGACCAGCGTGACATCCTCCGCCTGCACGACGATCAGGTCCTGCACGCCGACGAGCGCGGTCAGGCGCCCCTGCGCGAATACGATATTACGCTGCGAGCGCACGGCACTGACATCGCCGATCCCGACATTCCCCTCCGCGTCCGCCGGGAAATGACGTTCCAGCGCCGGCCACGAGCCCACGTCGTCCCAGGCAAATGTGCCTTCAGCCACCAGGATGTTGTCCGCCTTCTCCATCACGGCGTAATCGATCGAAATCTTGCGCAGCGGTTCAAACGTATCCTTCAAGCGCCGGGCAAAATCCGGGTGGCGAGCGGCCGCGGCCCACTCGCTGACATATCGGCCCAGCTCCGGATGGTGATTCACCAGCGCGCGCTCAATCGAGGCGACGGACCAGATGAACATGCCGGAATTCCAGGCATAACGGCCGCTGGCCAGATAGGCCTCCGCCGTGGCACGGTCCGGCTTTTCGACAAAACGCTTCACGCGTTTGAAGGAAATCCCGTTCGCGGAGGAAAACGCGTCGCCCTGTTCAATGTACCCGAAACCGGTGCTCGGCTCGTCGGGCTTGATGCCGATGGTGATGAGCCAGTCGCCGGATTCCGCCACGTCCATTCCTGCGGCGAGCGTGTCGCGGAAGCGCGGCAAATCCCCCATGACGTGGTCGGCCGTCAGGATCGCGAACACCCCGTTGGGATCGCGCGCCTTCACCAGCGCAGCCGCCAGTGCAACCGCCGGCGCGGTGTCGCGGCCGGCGGGCTCGCCGATGATGTTCTCCGGCGGCAGCGCGGGAACGGCCTCACACGACGCATCGACGAGGTCGGCATTCGTCAGCACCAGCACGCGTTCGGGCGGAACCAGTCCCGCCAGCCGGTCCACCGCCTGCGCGAGCAGCGGCTTGTCCCCGACCAGCGCGAGCAACTGCTTCGGACGGCGCGCCCGGCTCAGGGGCCAGAACCGTTCACCTCGTCCACCCGCCAGGATGACGGCATACCGATGATTCATCACGACACTCCTTTTACCGCGTCGATAAGCGTGCGCACCCAGTCCGCCGCCGCCTGCCGGCCCGCCGCCGTGTCAGGCGCTTCGTGCAGGCGGTTTACGATCGCGCTCCCGACCACGACCGCATCCGCCGCGGCTGCCGCGGTCCGCGCGTGATCCGGCGTGCCGATGCCGAAGCCCAGGGCGACGGGAAGGGCCGTCATGGATTTGGTGCGGCGCACCAGATCAATCGCCGCTGGGCTCAACTGGTTCTGCGTGCCGGTGACGCCCTCGCGCGAAACGCAGTACACAAAACCCGTGGCCGACTTCACGATCTTCGCAATGCGCGCATCCGGCGTGGTCGGAGTCACCAGCGCGATGTGGTCGAGATGGTGCTTCCGCAACAACACCCGGTATGGATCCGCCTCTTCCACGGGCAGATCGAGCAGCAGCAGCCCATCCAGTCCCGCAGCGGAAGCCTCCTTCATGAAACGACCCGCGCCGCGCGCATGCACCGGATTCATATAGGTGTAGCCCATCATCGGAATTTCGCAGCGACTCCGGATGCGCGCAACGGTTTCGAGCACGCGGGCCGGGGTTGCGCCGGCCTCCAGTGCGCGGGCCGCGGACTCCTGATTCACACGACCGTCGGCCAGCGGATCGGAAAACGGAATGCCGAGTTCCACGATATCCACGCCCGCCTCAGCCAGGCGCATCACAAAATCCTCCGTCGCCTCCAGCGATGGATCGCCCGCGGTAATATAGGCGATGAATCCCTTTTGCCGGCGCCGTGCAAGCTCTTGAAAACGCTGCTCAATGCGTGTCTTCATGTTGTGGACCCGTGGTTCAGTTCAAAAATGAGGCCGACACCATACAGCGTTAAGTCCGGATCGACCACAGCGGAGTGTCCCAATGCGGACGCGACCAGACGCGCGTGGCCGCCCGTTACCACCACCCGCGCACGTCGCAGGGCCGGATGTTTCCTCAGCTCGCCAAGGATGCCGCGTACCAAACCCGGGTAGCCCCATCGCGCGCCGAGACGCATGGCCTGCTCCGTCGAACGACCCCACGGCCCGCGCGCGTTGACATCGCGAAGGCGCGGCAACTTGGCCGTTTTTTCGGCAAGATAGTCGAACACGAGCGGCAGGCCCGGCGCGATGATGCCGCCCTCATAGGCCGTTTTGGTGATGATGTCGAAGGTCACCGCTGTGCCGAAATCCGCGACAATCAAGGGACGTCCGTAGCGGGCGATTCCGCCGCTGGCATTTGCGAGCCGGTCCGCGCCGATCGTCGCCGGGCGCGGATATCGCACCTCGACCCCGAGCTTCAACCGGTGATGCACGAAGGACACGGGTCCCTCAACCAAGGCGGACAGGGTCCGGTTCCAGACCGCGTCGAGGCGGGGCACGACGGATGCAATCATGGCGCCCCGAATGATCCTGCGGCCGCCGAGACCGCGAACCCGCTGTCGGATGCGCGCGGCGGTGGTCTCGCCGCTATCCATCCGAACGACTCGCCCCACCCGTCCCTTGTTGTAGAGCGCCAATGAGGTACTCGTGTTTCCAATATCGACAACCAAAACACTCACGAATGTGGTTCCTTCAAAACGGGAATCGTGCGGCAGTGCGAATAAGCGGTCAAGCGTCAGTCCAGCACCGGCATCTGGTCCGAGCCGCTCCAGCGCGACCATTCGTCCAGCAACGCCTGCTGCCCGCCCGACAGGAGGGCGCCGTACCAGGTGTCCACCCACCGCAACGTGTGCCGGATGACCTCGTCGCACGTAACCGTCACGCCTTCGGCGGCACAGGAGGTCGCGATGGCCGCCAGTTCGGGCGGCCACTCGTCGCTGCGCTGGGCGACATTAAGTCCGATTCCGAGCACGGCGAAGTCCAGCCGTCCCTCCCCCACCCGCGGCTCCACCAGCACGCCGGCAATTTTACGTTCCCCCACCAGGATGTCGTTCGGCCACTTGATCCGGATGCGTGGCACGCCGATTTCATGAAGGGCGTCCGCCGCCGCAACACCGCCCAGCACACCGAGCCAGCCCACATCACCAGCCGCCCATTCAGGGCGCAACACGAGGGAAAGATAAACGGCCTGGCGGGGAAACGAAACCCATGCGCGTCCACGCCGCCCGCGTCCGCCGGTCTGGTTTCGCGCGACCACCACGAGACCGTCCGGCGCGTGATGCAAGGCAAGCTGCTTGGCCACATCGTTCGTGGATCCAACCTCCTGAAAGGCCAGCAGCGGTCGCCCGATCCGGTCCGTTTCCAGGCGATAGGCCAGGTCTTTTTCCCAGCCGGCATCACGCATGCGCTCCAATTCAGGGTCCACGCGCTACACCCTGGACTTTCCGGGCGTGCGAGCGCGCGCTGGTTTTCGGTCGTAGCGCACGGATTGTGGCGGCTGTTTGGCCTCCATCCCATGCGAATGTCGCAGTTCGTTCAACTGGTCACGCAACAACGCGGCGCGCTCGAATTCCAGCGCGTCCGCTGCCTCCAACATCTCGCGCTCCATCTGCGCCACCACATCCTGCACGTTGTAATCAACACCCGCTTCGCGCACCACGAGGGATTCCACCTCCTCGGCCTGTTTGATGATCGCGAGGCTGTCCTGCACCGCCTTCTGGATGCCCTTGGGGGTGATGCCGTTGGCCGTGTTGTAGGCGATCTGCAACCGACGCCGCTCACCCGTCACGTCCAGCATGCGCCGCATGGAGTCGGTGACGGTATCGGCATACAGGATCACACGCCCGTTCACATGGCGCGCCGCGCGGCCCGCGGTCTGGATCAGGGAGGTCTCCGATCGCAGGAAGCCCTCCTTGTCCGCGTCGAGGATCGCGACCAGCGACACTTCGGGCAGATCCAGGCCCTCGCGCAGCAGGTTGATGCCCACGAGGCAATCGAAGTCCGCCTTGCGCAGGCCGCGCAGGATCTCGACCCTCTCGATGGCGTCGATTTCTGAATGGATGTACTTCACACGCAGATTCAGTTTGCGGAGATATTCGGCCAGATCCTCCGACGTCTTCTTCGTCAGCGTCGTCACGAGCACGCGCTCCTGACGCTCCGCGCGCACGCGGATTTCCTCAATCACATCGTCGATCTGCCCTTTCAGCGGACGCAACTCCACCTCGGGATCGAGCAACCCGGTCGGGCGGATCACCTGCCGCGCGCACGTCGCGCTCACCTCCCGTTCATACGCCGCCGGCGTTGCGGACACGAAAAGCAGCGGCCCGGCGACTCCGAGGAATTCGTCGAATTGAAGGGGGCGGTTGTCGAGTGCGCTCGGGAGACGGAATCCATGCTCAACCAGCACCGTTTTGCGCGCGCGGTCGCCGTTGTACATGCCGCGCAGTTGCGGAAGGGTCGCATGCGATTCATCGATGATCGTCAGGAAGTCCTTCGGAAAATAGTCGAGCAGGGTGAACGGACGCTCCCCCGCCGCGCGCCCGGTCAGGTGGCGCGAGTAATTCTCGATGCCCGAGCAATAGCCCAGTTCGCGCATCATATCCAGGTCGTACAGCGTGCGCTGGCGGATCCGCTGCGCCTCCAGCAGTTTTTGACGCTCCTCGAACCAGCGGATGCGCTCCTCCAACTCCACCTTGATGGTGCCCATGGCGCGTTCCAGCTTCTCGTAGGGCGTCACGAAGTGTTTGGCCGGCGAGATGACGATCTGTTCGAGGTCCGCCTCCGCGTTCGCCGTCAAGGCATCAATGCGCTGGATGCGTTCAAGCGTGTCGCCGAAAAATTCGAGCCGGATGCCGTGGCGCGCATATGACGGGAAGATGTCGAGCGTATCCCCGCGGACCCGGAAGGAGCCCGGCTTGTTCTCGATGTCGTTCCGGTTGTATTGAATGTCCACCAGCGCGCGCAGCAGCGTATCACGGTCAATCTCCGCGCCGCGCGAGGCCTCCACCACCATCGCCTTGTAGTCCTCCGGCGAACCGAGGCCATAAATGCACGACACCGAGGCGACAATGACCACGTCGCGGCGGTTCATGAGGGAATCTGTCGCGGCCAGGCGGAGGCGCTCAATCTCCTCGTTGATCGACGAGTCCTTCTCGATGAACGTGTCCGTCTGCGGGATGTAGGCTTCCGGCTGGTAGTAGTCGAAATAGCTGACGAAATATTCCACCGCATTCTGCGGGAAGAACGTTTTCAGTTCCGCATAGAGCTGCGCCGCCAGCGTCTTGTTGTGGGAAATCAGCAGCGTGGGGCGTCCGTACCGCGCGATGACATTCGCCATCGTGTAGGTCTTGCCCGAGCCCGTGACACCTTCGAGCAACTGGAAGCGATGGCCGGCGGCGAGGCTTTCATCAAGTTGCCGGATCGCCGCCGGCTGGTCGCCGGTCGGCGTATACGGCGCTTCAAGGTGAAAGAGGGATCCCATTTCCGCCAAGGATAGCGCAGGTGGGGAAAACCGCAACGCCGCGGCGTCGGGCTTAAATGGTTCGCGGGAAGCGGATGCCCGTTGCATCGCACTTCCCGCGAAAAGCCGGGTCGGCCGCGATCAGCTCGTCTTGAGCTTCGGAAGGTTGTACGCGCGGTCGCCGTCCTTCCACTTGCCCTTCTTGCGCATGATGTCGATGCGCTCATAGCGCTTCAACACGTTGCGTTTGACCGCGATACGGGTGGCCGACTTCAAACTGGAATGCATCGACATGACTGGACTCCTCACAAGGCCGCGGACTCGTACGGACCCCGCAGCGAGCGCACGGGTATAGCAAACAGCCCCGACGTGTCAAGCGCCGCCGTCAATCCATCCAAAGCACCGCAGGCGGCGCGGCACCGGGCGAGCACATATCCGTGACGATCCGGGCAACGGCATCCTTGCGGAGGCGGATGGATTCAGGATGGCCATCCGGCGGACTCCATCCACAGGCCAGCAGAATCCCCGTTTCCGGGCGCATCCGCAGGACGTGCATGGCATCCGCGGCCAGGCGCTGCAAGGCCGGGACGACCGCAAGATCCATCCACCACGTGGCATCACGATTCAGCCGCCGCCCATCCATCACCACCATGAGCCCCCGGCACAACGCGGTGTCCTGGCGCAGCCGAAGCAATCCAGTTGCCAACGCGCTGATCGCCGACAGCGGAAGGCGGCTGGGATCAATGCGTCCCGCGAGATTCGCAACGGCCGGCACGCGGCCCACCACACGCGAAGCGACATCCGCGAGGTGCACCGCACTCAAGGCGCGCGCGTAGAGCAGCGCCATCGTTTCGTCCTTGCGCCAGTGTGGATGCGGACGCTCCTGGAGGAAGGCTTGCACCGACTCCCACACCTCCGTGAGCACCGGAGCAGCAGAGGGGTGCGCCTCCATCTCATCGAGCAGAACCTGTTCGATCGGATGCGGCGGCGGCGCGTCGGATTGGATCGACGGTACGATCATTCCCGTCCAATCAATCCTTCCACTTCACTGAGGAACTGGTTCACATCGCGGAAGCGGCGGTACACGGAGGCGAAGCGCACATACGCGACCTCGTCGAGCTCCTCGAGCTTGTCCATGACCTTCTGGCCGATCGCCGTGCTCGGCACCTCGCGTTCGTACTCGCTCTCGAGTTCGCTGATGATGGTGTCCACGAGTGATTCGATTTGTTGCGCGCTGATCGGCCGCTTCTCACACGCGCGTTCCACGCCGTTCAACAATTTCTTGCGGTCGAGTTCCTCGTGGCGACCGTCGCGTTTGATGATGCGCAACCCCGCCTTCACCACCTCTTCATACGTGGTAAACCGGTAGCCGCATTTCAGGCAGACCCGCCGGCGGCGGATCACATCGCCGTTCCGGACGGAACGGCTGTCGATCACCTTGTCGTCCAGGTGGCTACATTTGGGGCAACGCATGGCGGATTTGGGCCACAAGATGTGGCGTTGTGCATAACCCCCTAGCCTACCTGCGGTGGGGGTGTCAACTTGATAAGCAAAAGGCTTGCCCGGAGAAGCGGGGCTCCGGTAGTAGAAAAATGAAATGACGACTCTTTGACTTGGGATCGCGAGTCGTCATTTCACGTCATGGCTGCTCACGCAGCCATGATCCTTTTAAGCCGACTATTTCTTTTTCTTCGCCGCGGGCTTCTTGGCGGCTTTCTTGGCTGCTTTCTTCTTGGCCATCTCGTATCCCTCCCTTCCTGGTTCGTGGTTTATTTTCTGCGAATGGTGTCGTCCGCGACGAACGCGAACTCAGGGGTGGCCCCGCGTGGAGCCGGTGGAGAACCGGGGCGAAACAAACGCCCTCGCGATTCTCTCGGCAGAGAATGAAACCGGAAGTCGGAAAAGTGGAGAGGTGTCAGACACAAAAGTGGAAGGCATCGGAGCAAACACGTTCTGGAAGTTGTGCTGTCATCATTGCCTACTGTGTTGCTCACAGAATAGAAACAGTTTCCTGCCCCGTCAACAATCGTCGCAAAAATTTTTCGCGCAAAAAATTAATCGGTGTCACGCAGCAGGCGGTGATGTTCCGCGACGATGATCGAGCGCAGCGCGTCGTACGACACATCGAGCCGGTCATTCACGATGAGATACTTGTACTCGCGCCAGCGCTGCAACTCCGCCTCCGCCTGCTGCAACCTGCGCTCGATCACCGCATCCGCATCCTTGCCGCGCAGATGCAGGCGCTTGCGCAACACATCAATGGAGGGCGGCGCGATGAAGATGTCGACGAAGCCGCGGCGCAACGGATCGGACGGCGGGAGCGTCGACAGCCGCTGCCGGATTTGCGCGGCGCCCTGCACATCAATGTCCATCAGCACATCGCGGCCCGACGCGAAGCCGCGCTCGATGAACCGGCGCAGCGTGCCATAGCGATGCCCGTGCACCGTCGCGTGCTCGACGAATTCCTGCGCCTGCGCGCGGCGCTCGAATTCCTCCTCGGTGATGAAATAGTAATCCGTGCCGTCGATTTCCCCCTCCCGCGGCGCGCGCGTGGTGCAGGAGACGGAGTACACCATCTGGTGAAACTCCCCGAGCATGCGCTCGCAGAGGGTGGTTTTTCCGCCGCCGGATGGCGCGGACACGACAACGAGCAACGAGCGTACAGGCAGTTCGATCATTGTAGGTTCTGCACCTGCTCGCGCAGGCGATCCAGCTCCGTTTTGAAGACAACCACGCGCTGCCCGATCCCGGCGTCGGCCGCTTTCGAGCCCACGGTGTTTATTTCCCGATACAATTCCTGCGCGAGGAAGTCGAGCGCCTTGCCGGCCGGCTCGCTCGCCCGCAACAACGCGCGGGCCTGCTGGAGATGGCTGCGGATGCGCGTCGTCTCCTCCGTGATGTCCGACCGGTCCGCGTACAGGATCAACTCGCGCTCCAACCGTTCGTCGGACACGGCCACTTCGCGCTGGAGACCCGCAATGCGCTGCTTCAATGCATCGCGATAGCGAGACACCGCGCCGGGGCTGAGCGTCATGATCTCGCGGGTGATTCGCTCCATCAATCCAAGCCGCGCGTTCAA
>CALKUH010000058.1 GCA_937996795.1 uncultured Verrucomicrobiota bacterium
CACCCCCCGCACGAAGACCACAACTCCCCGCCCCCGCAAAACCAAAACCCTCCCACTGCCGGCACGGAAATAATCCACCCTCCCCGCATCCGAATCTCCGAAACCCTGCGCCGCCCCGTTTCCATCGCGCCGGAATATCTGCTGTCTAGTCCTGTCCCGCTTCGCCTCGATTCGTTTTGTTCGACACCAAGAAGCGCATTTTCTCAAGGCGCCATTTACATCGTCAGAGTTAAAGTCGATTGATTTCGTGAAGAACGACTCCGAATTCTCCACCCCTTCGTCTTGCAATAGACATCTTGCAACGTGGCAGGTCGGCAACAAGAGTCTTACAGTCCGCGACGACAATATCTGCTGCGCGACACCCTAGCACGATCTCCTTAATTGCCTGACGATCAAATCTAAAGCAGCCAGAAGGAGCAAGGTGATAATCTGTAAATACAAATAGCCTGTATTCATCTTCGTATCTCCAGATATCATCCTTGCACGCCGCACACAGTGCAGGATGTGTATGAACACTTAGATCAGGAGCCTTTGGAAAATACCACACAGGCCGGATCTCAGCGTCAATATTACCCTCATACTTAAGGGATTTTATTAATAAATCGGTGTCAAACCCAACGCAGATTCCGCGATGCTGATCTGCGTAATGAGAAAACATCAATACACTATCGGGAATCGTTGTAAAACAGCCAACCGCAGCCTCAATAAAAGTATAACGAATATCGTCGTTTACGCCGCAGTCAAATGGATCATTAAACATCGATGGAGAAGGGATAAATAATTGGCCAGAACCAAGAAGCTGTCCGATGCGCTCTCGATTGTAGGTAAGATATCTGTAAACAGTTCGCGGAAACTTGCGCAGAACAAATTTTGATGAAACATCTAAATCACGCGCTTTGTCTTCCCAGTAGTCACGAACGCATGAATAAATATAATCTGGAAGTCGAATATATTGAGAGAGGGTTGCCCAAGGAATTATGCGCCTAAGCAGCGATATATACTCCATTTCGTTTTTATCAGTTTTTCCCTCTGTAATCCAATCCGAAAAGTTCTCTATCCTATTGACGTCATCATAATCTTTTGCAGACAACTCGCCCTGCATCGCGATGATCGACAGCGCGAATGTAGGTACTGAGCAAACCTCCATTTTCTTGTAATAGAAAGTGAGGCTTGCCGAAGGAGGCATCATGTTTTTTTCATTACTATTCATATTGCACTGATGAGCACTGATGGGGTCAGTCCGCACATATTTGCATCTTCGCCATCTTCATGTTGTTCCACCTGCCCGCCTTTTCCACTTCTGCGCATCCCCTTCCCCGATCAGGCGCGCGCCGTGGGGTTTTGGTCCCACCGGAGGGCACGGTCTGAAGGACGCTGGAGTGTAGGAATTGTGGCGGCGGGCGGCAAGGAGGAGGTGACATGAGGAGGTGATCAGTGACCGGTGACCGGTAATCGGGGGGGGCTCCGGAACTTTGTCGCGAGATTTGTCGATCTCGTTGCCGATATCGGCCCACATTCACGGTTTTCCTCCCCGCGCCCGCCGTGCGCGGCTACAGGGGATTTCGTGTGGTTCGTGTATTTCGTGGTTTACCCATCCGGATCGAGGACGACGACGAGGAAGAGGACGAGTGGGGGGTTCCGCTCCGTGTCCTCCGTGCGCTCCGTGGTGAAATTCCGCTCCCTTTCGCGTGTTTCGCGGGCAGATTCAGGATCGCGATACACGACGTCGTCCGTAGGCCACGCGGCCCTCCTTGACGTGGAACCCGATCTGTTTCGGCGGTGGTTCGGGCGGGGTCATCAATTCGCGAACGGCGTCATAAAGCGCCTGGATATGCGCATCGTGAGTGGTCACCTTTTGTTCGAGGTCGGCCAGTTTCGCCGCCAGCTGCACATTGGCCAGCAGCGCCTCCCGGAGCCGCACAAATGCGCGCATGAGCAAAACGTTCAGATCCATGGCCCGCTCGCTGCGCAAGACGCAGGAAAGCATCGCAACGCCCTGCTCCGTAAACGCTAACACGTTACGGGCGCGCAAGATGCGTCCACAGGTCACAAACTGTGACCTGTCGCGAATCTCCGTCCGGGTCAGCGGAAACATGAAATCCGGCGGAAAGCGCCGTTTATTGCGCTTCACCGCCTGAATCAGCGCCTTTGCCGGCACCCCATACAGCCGCGCCAAGTCCGAGCTCAACATCACCCGCTGCCCACGAATGAGATGGATCAGCGTTTCGACACGTGGTTCGGGATGGATGGATTCATTCATGTTGTTCCGCCTGCCGGCTTTCTCGCACCCTGCATGTCGCGCTCCCCGATCAGGCGCACGCCGACGGGTTTTGGGACCACCGGAGGGCACGGCCTGACAGGCGCTGGAGTGTAGAAAGTGTGGCGGCTGGCGGCAAGGAGGAGGTGACAGGAGGAGGTGATCAGTGACCGGTGACCGGTAATCGGGGGGCTGGACGTCGAATTCCGCTCCGTGCGCTCCGTGGTGACGGTCCGCCCCTTTCGCGTGTTTCGCGGGCTGGCTTCCGCTCGACGGCCGGTTGGGAGCGGTGCTCGAAAGAAAACGGGCGCGCGCCATGGAAGGCGCGCGCCCGTTTATGTCCCCCTGGCGGATGAATCAGCCGATGGCGAGGTTGCCGGTTTCGCCGGTGCGGATGCGGACGACTTCCTCGAGGTCGAGGACGAAGATCTTGCCGTCGCCGATGCTGCCCGTGCGGGCGCCCTCGGTGATGGCGTCGATGGTCGGTTTTACGAATTCCGCGTTGACGGCGATTTCCAGCTTCACCTTTTTCAGCAGGCTGCCCGCCTCCTTGTGGCTGCGGTACACGGCCGAGATGCCCTTCTGGCGTCCGCGGCCCAGCACGGTGCTGACGGTGACGAGGTGGATTTCCTTCTGCTCGAGCAGGTCGAGGACCTGGTCCAGGCGATCCGGTTGGATGACGGCGATGATGTATTTCATGGCGATGCTCCCTGCGATTAGTCGAGGACCGTGTAGCCCGATTCCTTGTGCTGCGTGAGGTCCAGCCCCACGCGCTCTTCATGCTCGCTGACGCGCAGCCCGATCGTGAGGTCGACCAGCTTCAGCAGGATGTAGGAGGCCGCGAAGGAGAAGACCATCGTGACCACCGTGGCTTTCAGTTGGATGATGAACTGCGGCCAGGGCGCATGCGCCACGAGCGGGTTCACCGCCGCGCTGCAAAACAGGCCCGTGGCCAGCGCGCCCCAGATGCCGCCCACGCCGTGCACGCCGAACGCGTCGAGCGTGTCATCGTAGCCGAGCTTCGGTTTCACGAACGTCACGAACAGCCAGCAGATCAGTGAGGATCCGAGACCGATCCAGATCGCGCCGGTGACGTCAACAAATCCACAGGCCGGCGTGATGGCGACCAGGCCCGCGACGACGCCGGTGATCATGCCGAGGGTCGTGGGCCTGCCGTGGTACAGCCAGTCCACCAGCGCCCACGCCAGACCGGCGACCGCGGTGGCCACATGCGTCGTCACCATCGCATTCGCGGCGATGCCGTCCGCGGCCAGCGAACTGCCCGCGTTGAACCCGAACCAGCCGAACCAGAGCATGCCCGCGCCGAGGACGGCGAGCGGCAGGCTGTGCGGCGGCGATACGCTGCCCTTGCGCTTGCCCAGCACCAGCGCGGCGGCGAGCGCGGCCATGCCCGCGTTGATGTGCACGACGGTTCCGCCGGCGAAATCCAGCGCGCCCCAGTCAAAAATGAATCCGCCGCCCCACACCCAGTGTGCGACCGGCGAATAGACCAGCAGCGACCACAGGACGGTGAAGACGCAGAAGGCGGAGAACTTGAGGCGTTCCGCGCAGGCGCCGATGATCAGCGCGGGCGTGATCATCGCAAACTTCAACTGAAACGCCATGAAGACGAGATGCGGGATGGTATAGCCGGGCCACGGTTCCGCGCCGACGTTTCGCAGCAACAGATAATCCAACCCGCCGATCAGCCCCTTGATGTCCGTGCCGAAGGCGAGGCTGTACCCGACGACAACCCACGTCACCGTCACCAGGCACATCGACATGAAGCACTGCATCAGGACGGACAGGATGTTCTTCTTGCGGACCAATCCTCCGTAGAAGAACGCGAGGCCCGGCGTCATCAACAGGACCAACCCCGAGCTGGCCAGCAGCCATGCCGTGTTTCCGCTGTCGATCGCCGCCGCGGGCTCCGCCGCCGCCTCCACCACGGCCTCCGCGTCTTGCGCGGTCACCGATCCCGCACTGCCCAGCCAGCACAACGCCGCGACGGCCAGCGCCAACCCTACCCGTTTGCACATCCGATACATGCCGAACCTCCTTGGATAACGATGTCGGTTCTACACGCAAGGGATGTGCCAACAGGGAGCGGATGCGCGGCGCAATCGCGCAATATCTTGCACATCAATTTGTTGCGAGATTTATTTGCGCGCGAGGTAAACGTAGGAAATATATATCGAGCTAACAATAGCGTAACTTCGGCGTAACTTAATCGACAATTTTGTTGCCTGAAGAGATGGCGAGATCGTCGTCCGTAAAGAGCCGACGATCCGGGCCGGCGGAGCGAAGGTCGATGGCATCCGGTGCGCGCGGATGGATGTGATAGGGCGTGCCCCAAGGGTCGATCAGGCGTCCGTCGCGAAGGGCGGGATGATTCGTTGCGAGAAAGAGGTCGCCCCGACGGTTGCCGCCGGTCAGCGCGCGCGCGAATTCCTCGTTGATGCCAAGTGGCGGGCGATACGGGTCCTTGAGGGCGGTCAGCATCAGGAGGATGCTTCCGTGAAGTTCGCGAAGTTCCTCCTCCGCAGTTGTCTGCGGTCCCGGGCGAAGCAAATCGGTTGCGTGCCCGGTCGTATCGGGAGCCGGCGCCGACATCTCCAGTAAACGCGAGCGCGGCCAGATGACCCATGCGATCAGGATCAGCACGGCGGCAACGAACAGGCGTTTCACGCGAGAAATCCCACGGGCCAAGCTTCACTTGCAGTGTCGTAGAAGCGGTCGATGTTTGGCAGCACGAGCGGCAGCGATCCGGGCGACACGCCGAGCCAGCGGGCGAGCTCCGCGAAATACTCATCCGCCGATGTTGTGGGAATCAACCGCCCGCGGCCCACATCCAGCGGATTGTTATCGTAGAGCGAGGGGTACTGGCCCCAGATGCGGCGGCCATTCACGCCGCCGCCGACCACGAGATGGTTGCCGCCCCACGCGTGGTCCGAGCCGCGCCCGTTCGATGTCAGCGTGCGTCCGAAATCCGACGCCGTGAACAGCGTCACCTGATTCTCGACGCCCAGGGATTCGAGCGCCGCATAAAACGCGCCGATGGCCTGGCTCACGACCGGCAGCATGGCGGCCTGGTTGTTGAGCACCTCGTCGTGGTGATCCCATCCGCCGAAGTTCACGAAAAACGTCTGGCGCGTCATCCCGAGCGCGTTGCGGCCGGCAATGGTCTTCGCGATCATGCGGAGCGACTGGGCGAGGTTGGTCGACGGAAACGTGACGCCGGGCGGGAGGTCCGCGCTCGTCGCCCCTGCGAAGACTTCATACGCCTCCATCGCGTCGCGTTTCGACTTTGCGAACGTCTGCGCGAAGAGGTTCTGGTAGTGAACGCCGAGCTGGCTGTCCACCGCCGCGCTGCGGCTCTGGATCACGTCCTGCCATTGCTGCCACTGCGGCTGGTAGCCCTGCAATCCGACCGCCCCGTTGGGCGTGATCGCATACTCGAAGACCGACAGGCCCGACTGCCAGACGTTGCTGCCGGCCAGCGAGATGTTCATCGACACCTTGTCGTTGCCATTGATCGCGTGCAACAGGTCCGCCATGCGGCCCGCCCACCCCACCGCGGACCGGGTGTCGGGAAGCGAGGTCTGCCACTGCTCGATCTGGTCCGAATGCGAAAAGAGGCCCAGCGGGAGCGGCACTGATCCGTTCAGGTACTGCGCCTTGGTGATCGGCTCCACCAGCGTCCCGACATTCGCCACGAAGGCCGCGTGACCGTCCTCGAAGAGTTGCTGGATCTCCGGCATACCGGGATGTACGCCGAGTTGCACGCCGGGATCGACCACCGGGTTGATGGGCAACAAATCACCCTGCGGCAGCGCCAGGTCCTGCCGGATGCCGGCGTACTCGGCATAGGCCGTCCCGCCGCGCGGCACGAGCATATTGAAGGAGTCGTTGCCTCCGTTGAGGAACACACACACGAGCGCGCGATATTCCGACGGGCCCGGCTCCGCCGCGGCGACACTGCCCGCGAGTTTCAAGTTGAGGATGGTGTTGAGGATGGGGATCGCGGAGACGGCCGCGCAACTGGCTTGCCCGAGAAACTGGCGGCGCGACAGCGCGGCAGCGGGTGCTCGCTCTCGTCGAGGGGTGCACTTGATGTTCATGGTGGCTCCTACCGCATCACGCAGAATTCCGGGGACGTGACCATCAGGTAAATCGCCAGGTAGACGCTCTCCTGCTGCCAGAGCCAGAGCCCGCTGTGAATGCGTGAGACCGCTTCGCGGATGATCTGTGATTCCCTCGGCGAAAGCGTCCCGTACATCAGCGCGAGATCAAGCCGTCGCACCAGCGCATCCACATCCGTGACCAACGCCAGTTCCGGCGCGAGATTCAACAGGACCGTGCGTTCCGGAAATGAGGTGCCCCATCGGTGCAGGCCGCTGCGCACGGCGGTGACGTAGTAATTCGGTCCCGAAATGGCGCTGCCTGCGTTGAGAATCTGGAACTCCGGTCCGAGCAGGTTCGCCTGCGCGAGCGCGCCGGGCGGCAGGTAACCCGGCAGGTAGAAGTTAAACACACTGGGCGAATTCAACGGCTGCTGGTAGTGGTCGATGTTAAAGGCATCCAGCGCGTAATAGCCTGCCGTGGCCGCCGCGTTGAACGCACGCGCCATGTTCACCACGCGCAGGAAAGGCTCGCGCATTTTTCCGAAGGCTGGGTTGTGCAGGTTCGCCGGGTCGCGCGCCTCCTCGTCGAGCAGGACCGCGCGCAACACCGCCTTCAGGTCGCCGCGCACCCCCGCGCCATTGTCATTAAACGCGGCGGATACGCGCGCCACGTAGGCGGTGCCGGGATTGGAGGTCACGAATCGCTGGATGAGTTGCTTCCCGATAAACGGCGCCACGTTCGTGTGCCAGAACAGATTGTCGATCGCGGCTTGGAGATCAAGCATCCCGGCGGCGCCCGTGTCCGGCGCGCTGGGCACGCGGGCCGGGAGCGTGACGCCGTTCAGCAGGGTCTTCGGATCGCAGTCGTGGTGCGCGTCCCACATCTTCATCGGGACGAGAAAATTCTGCTGCGCGTTGAGAAACGCCGGCGCGTTGCTCGGCCCGTAGCTGAGTCCGGTGAACACGCGCGCAAATTCCGTGATGTCCCCGTTGTCATAGGTCGGAATCGGCAGCCCGTTCGTGTCGAGGCGGCGCGTTCCGTCCTGGTTCAACTCCCACAACCCGATGCTGAACAACTGCATGATCTCGCGCGCATAGTTTTCATCGGGGAAAATGTTGTTCACCGGGTCGGGCTTCCGGTTCATCAAATGGCTCAAATAGAAGCCCATGCACGGATGCAGCGTGACGTCGAGCAGGAGGTCCCGGTAGTTGCCGAACGAATGCTGCAACAGCATGTCGTAGTAGTTCGCCATGCCGATCGGATTCACCGCGAGCGTTTCGGGCCGGTCCGAAATCACCAGGATCTGGCTCAACGCGAACGCCATGCGCTGGCGCAGCGGGTCCGGCGCCTGCGGCGGGCCGCCGGGAATCAGTGACGGCACCCCCATCGCACGATTCCACCACGCCGCCTGTTTCGGATCGGTGTAGAATTCCGGAATCGAGGTTGATGCATATTCGGTAAACGGCTGGATCAATCCCACGGGACGCGTGAACTGATCCTCAATCCAGGCGTCGAAACCCAGCGCCATCACCTCTTCCACGTTCTCCGGCACGTGATCGACGTCATTCGTCGAATCCTGGTCCGGTCCGAACGCGGCCTGCACGAGAAACCGGGCGGCGGCCTTCGGCGAGGGCGGACTGCCCGCCGTTTCATTGGCGAGCTGGAGCGTGGCGGCGCTCGCGGCGCCCACCACGTATCCCGTGCCCGGCGCCAGCGTGACCGTGATGGTTTCCGTCCCCTCCGCGTCGTTCGCGTCCGCGACCGGCATCATCTCCAGCCACACCTCGCGCACGCCCGCGGGGATGGCGACGGTGGTTCCGGCCGGCATGAGATAATCGACGTCGCGTTCAGCGGTGCCGCTCATGGCGAAGGAGACGGTGAGTGGGCGCAACCCACCGGACCGGCGGATGGCGACAACGCCGGGATCGGGCCATCGTTCGCTGATCTCGCCGTCCAGCACCACCACGGCAACCGTGCAAGCCGCGTGGAGACTGGCCGCCACGCGCGTGAAGTCGGTCTGTTCAACACGATCCGTGCGGTTGGTCCCGGGGTCGAATCCGAGGGCGGACTCCTCCCAATCCGTGAGCCCATCGCCATCGGTGTCGAGGTCGCTCACCGCAAAGCGAAACCAGCGATGCGGCGCGTCCGCGGTGTTATCGAGCGCAAGCGAGTCGCCGGTGCCGACGCGATTCGTGAGCACCGTCCATGCCGCGTCATCGCCCGCGCCGTGCAGCGTGTACAGCTTGCCGCGAACCGACGGCAGGAACTGCCGGGTGCGGTCGCCCGCCGCGCCGATTTCCGAAACGCGTGGAAATGAGGACGCGGAGAGCGGGTCCGTGCCCGCGAGCGATTCCGCGCGGTTGTTGAATCCGTCGAGATCCGGATCGTTTGTCGCCGAGAGCCCGGCCGCGCCGTACAGCATTTCCCAGACGTCGCTCTGCGTGTTGGCGTTTTGGTCCAACTGGGCCTGCGCTGGCAGCGCCAGCGCCATGCAAGCACACCACAGGCTTATCGAGATGTCCCGCGCTCCGCGGATCATGCCTCCTCCTCCTTCTGCACCGGTTACGATGCAGCATGCGGCATGCCACAAGCGATACCCCGCGGGCGGGCCGTTGTCAGGTGGCGGACGTCAACCGCGCGCGTAGGCGGCGATGCGGCGTGCGGCGGCCTTGGGTTCGGCCCGGCACTCCAGCAGGGCGCGCAGCATCAGCGGGGCGACGATCGTTGCGTCCGACTCGATGACGAACATCGGCGTCTTTTCCGTCAGCTTGTCCCACGTGATCTTCTCGTTCGGCGTCGCGCCGGAATACGAACCGTACGACGTGGTCGAGTCCGAAATCTGGCAGAAATACGCCCACGGTTTCACCTTTTGCTGCAGGTCGTATTTGATCGAAGGGACGACGCAAATCGGGAAATCGCCCGCGATTCCGCCGCCAATTTGGAAGAACCCGCAGCCGCGCCCCTTGGAGAGGTGCGCATACTGTCCGTAAAACTCCGCCATGTATTCGATGCCGGACTTCACGATGCTGGCGCTGCACTCGCCCGTCTTGACGTAGGACGCGAAGATGTTGCCGAACGTGGAATCCTCGTGGCCGGGCACGACGATGGGCAGGTTGGCCCTGGCCGCCGCCAGCAGCCAGCATTCGTCGGGATTGCCCGGGCAGTTCTTTTTCTTGAGCTGGAGGATGACATCATAGAAGTACTCATGCCAGAAACGGCGCTCACCTTTTTGCGTCGCTTGCTTCCACATCGGCACGATGATCTTCTCAACCGCGCGAAACGCCTCATCCTCGGGAATGCTGGTGTCCGTCACGCGGCGCATGCGCTGGTCGAGGATCTTCGTATCGTCCTCCTTGCGCATGTACCGGTAGTCGGGGAAATCCTTGTAGTGGTCGTGGGCGACCAGACGAAACAGCGATTCCTCGAGATTGGCGCCCGTGACGGAGAGCCCGTGGATCAAACCCGCGCGGATGGCCGGCGCCATCGTGATGCCGAGTTGCGCGGAGGACATCGCACCGGCAACGGCCCAGAACATGCGTCCCCCGCCCTCCACATGCTCCCAGTAGGCGAGCAACGCGTCGCGGGTGGCGCGCGCGTTGAAATTCTTGTAGTTCGTCAGGACAAAATCGAGCACCGGCAGTTTGGAAACACTCACGGATCATCCTCCCTTTTCACATCGGCGGCGCATGATGAAAGGCGCGCCCGCAAAACGCAAGGCCCGACGAAGCCGCCGGATTTTTCTTGTCACGATCCGCGAATCCTGTTTCCTTCGCGCAAACGACAGGGGGGCCGCCGCGAAAGCGACGGCTGAGAGTCCCGAACGGGAGACCCTTCGAACCTGACGCGGTTAACACCGCCGTAGGGAGTCGGCTCGTCATGTCCGCTAAAGCCGACCCGCATGTTCATGCGGGTTTTCTTTTTCCGGCTGTCGGTCGCTTCCCTCCGGCAACAAAGGAAGCAGCACATGACGGACATCCAATGGTCGGCCCTG
The DNA here is from genome assembly GCA_937996795.1 of uncultured Verrucomicrobiota bacterium. Lineage (GTDB taxonomy): Bacteria > Verrucomicrobiota > Kiritimatiellia > CAIVKH01 > CAIVKH01 > JAMLJG01. Next base: position 10,374 of record CALKUH010000058.1, read on the forward strand.
TTAGGCACGACGCCGCTTGAAATCACCGCCACCGTGAGCGCGATCCTCGGGGTATTCCTGATCGCGCGCCAGAACATCCTCGGTTGGCCGCTGGGCCTCATCTGGGCGGGCATCTCCGCCTACCTCGCCTTCGTTGAATGGCAACTGGTATCGGACGGCATTTTGTACGTCTCGTACATTCCGATCCAGATGTACTGCTGGGCCGTCTGGGCGCGGCGGGGAAAACCCGGCGCCGAAGCGCCGTTCACGCCGACCTGGTTGCCCCGGAAGACACAGGGCCTTCTCGTGGTGGCCGCCCTTGCGGCCATCGCGGTCTGGGGCTTCTCGGTCAAATCGCTCGCGGGTGCCGTGTCCTGGATTCCCGAACCTTCGCTGCTGTGGCGCGACTCCACCACCACCGTCCTGAACTTCTTCGCGCAATTCCTCCAGGCGAAGAAGCGAATGGAAAACTGGGTCGGCTGGCTCGTGGTCAACCTGCTCGGCATCCACATCTACTGGGTGAAGGATTCGCCGATCTACGCTGTGCAATATGCCTTCTTCCTCTTCCTCGGCCTCTACGGCTGGTGGCAATGGTCCCGCTCCTGCCGCGCCCAATCGATCAGCTAAACAACGCACATACACACAAGGAAAACACATGAAAAAACTGCTCCTCGCCCTCTGCTGCGCCTCCGCATTCGTCCTGCCCGTCCGCGCGGAGGAAGCCGCCCCGCCGCCGGCCTCGCCGCTCACGCTCATCCTCACCGCGGGCTACGACAGCCGGTACGTGCTGTATGGCTATCGCCTGAACCGCCACCTGCTCGGCGCGGACGTCTATGCGGCGTATGCGATGGATGAAAAGAACACGCTGTGGGGCGGTTCGTGGTTCGGGATCATCCCCGACGGCACCTACCGGGAACTCGACGCCTACGTGGGTTGGGATCGCGCGCTGGGCGCGGGGTTCACCGCGGGCCTTGCGGTTTCCGCGTTCCACTACATTGAGGCGCCGTTCACGGACGAAAGCATGGTGTATGAACTCGTCGGGCATGTGAGCTATGCCAATGGCCCGTTCGCCCTCGCGCTGCGCGACCATGTGGACACGGAATCCGACGGCCACCTCGCCCGGCTCATCGGCAGCTACACCCTGCCCGTCACCGACCGCATCAGCCTGAAGGCGTCCGCGGAATACGGGTATGCCTTCGGCTACTACATCGACGGGGACAAGCCGAACCATGCGCTCTTCACGCTGGAGGCGCCGACGACCCTCTCGGATTCGGTGTATGTCACGCCCTTCATCTCGCGCACCATCGCGCTGGATGCCATCGACGCGTTTGAGGAGGACGACACCTTCTACGGCGCCTCGATCAGCTGGATGCTGTGACGCAGACCGCCTCCATCCGACTGGTGCTGACGGGACCCGAGTCCACCGGCAAGAGCACGTTGACCGAATTCCTCGGGCAACAACTCGGGCTCCCGTTCGCGCGCGAGTATGCGCGCATCTACCTGGAGCGCCACGGTCCCGCCTATGATTATGACCTGCTGCTGCCGTTGAGTCGGGAACACGCGCGCTACCAGCGCTCCGAGGTTCCCTCCGATGCCGTGGCCGGCGTGCTCGACACGGATTTGCTCAACTACAAAATCTGGTGCGAGGTCGCCTACGGGCGCTGCCATCCGGAAATCATCGCCGCCATCGAAGGCGAGGCACATCATGTGTACCTGCTGTGCTATCCGGACCTGCCGTGGGAGCCCGACCCGCTGCGTGAACACCCGCACGAGCGGATGATGCTCTTCGATCGACACCGCGCGGAAATCGAGCGGCTCGGCCGCCGCTATGAAATCATCCGCGGCTCGGGTGAGGAACGAACCCGCGCCGCGCTGCACGCTTCTCATCGTTTGCTCGCCCGCGGAAACGACGCGCCGAAGGCCGGGCGCTAGACCTTGCAGCGCCTCCGCAGTTCGGCGAGACAGAGTCGCCAGAACGAGCGCTGCATGGCTTCATAGCGCGTGGTTTCAGCGTCCACGCGCCGGTGGAGGAAGACGTTGCTGGGTTCGGCGAGCAACTCCTCATAAAGGCTTTCCATCGCAAACCGGCGGATCTCGTCGGCGTGCAGCGGCCCCGGGGTCTTGCCGCCAGCCTCCGTCTCCAACGCGGAAATCACCGCGCCGACATCCGCGGGGTCCAGTTGGATGCCCATGCGCCGCGCACTGGTGAGATGCCGGATCACGATGGCCTCCAGGCGCGGCACGATGCGCGCGATTTCGACCGCCTCTTCCTGCGGCGTCAAGGCGGGCCGTTCAGGCGCCGGCTCCCCCATCCAGGCAGCCTTGCGGACATGCGGAAGTTCCTCGGGACTTTTCATGGGCGAGCAGGATAACGAGACGCGCGGGCTTCCGCAAAAGGTATCCGCGACGACGCATTTGGTATCCGGCCGCGCCGCAAAGATTTCAGGGTTTCCCTGATGGCTTGTGTGGTTGCGCTGCATCGGCAGGTCCCGATACTGCATCCCGAATACCGCGCATCGAATACCCGGTGCGCAAGGAGTTGTCCGATGAACGCTCGCGCCCGGAATGCCCCGTTTGCTCCCGCCCGCCTGCTCGGCCTGCTGGTGGCCATCCTCGCGTTTTCGATTCCGTGGATCATTCACTTCCATGACCTCTCCGAAGCCGGTCACCGGGTGTTCGCCATTTTCCTGATGGCGGTGGTCCTCTGGGTCACGGAGGCGATTCCCCTGCATGCGACCGCGGCGCTCATCATCCTGCTCAACATCCTGCTGGCCAGCAACGTGGCGCTGATCCCGCTGCCGAAGGAGGACGCTGCGCCCGCGTACACGATGTACTTCAACTCGCTCGCCAATCCGGTGCTCATGCTGTTTCTCGGCGGATTCTTCCTCGCGGATGGTGCGGCGAAGTACGGGCTCGACAAGAACCTCGCCCGCGTGTTACTCAAGCCGTTCGGGACGCGACCCGACCGGATCATCCTGGGCCTTATGGTGATCGCGGCCGTCTTTTCCATGTTCATGAGCAACACCGCGACGACCGCCACGCTCATGGCGGTCGTGCTGCCCGTCGCGGCGCGTTTGCCCGCCGGCGACAAAGGCAAGATCGCACTGGTGCTTTGCATTCCCTTCGCCGCCAACATCGGAGGCATGGGCACGCCGGTCGGCACCCCGCCCAACGCGATCGCGCTGGGCGCGCTGAACAAGGCCGGCCTCCACGTCAGCTTCATCGAGTGGATGATGATGGTGGTGCCCTTCATGGTGGTCTTGCTGGTCTTTACCTGGTTCGTCCTCACGCGTCTCTTCCCGTCCAAGGCCGCCAGCCTGTCCATCGACATCCAGTCGACCTTCGACCGCTCCCCGCAGGCCCGCTTGTTCTATGTCGTGGCCGGCATCACCATCCTGCTCTGGTTCACGGAACCCCTGCACGGCGTGCAATCCAGCATCGTCGGATTCCTGCCCGTCGTCGTCATGCTCGCCACGCGGCTGATCTCGGACAAGGAGTTCCATTCGATGCAGTGGAGCGTGCTCTGGCTTGTGGCCGGCGGTATTGCGCTCGGCGACGGTGTCGCAAAGACCGGCCTCGACAAATGGTTGATTGCGCTCGCGGACTGGGAAAACATGGCGCCTGGCATGATCGCGGGCGCGATGTGCATTACCGCGCTGCTGTTCAGCACCATCATTTCCAACAGTGCAACCGCCAACCTGCTGGTGCCCATCGGCGTCACGCTCGCCGCCTCGCCGGATGTCGCGATCAGCCCGCTCGCCACGGCGATCTTCGTCGCACTCGGTTCTTCGCTCGCCATGGCCCTGCCCATCAGCACGCCGCCGAATGCCATCGCGTACAGCACCGGCGCCGTCCAGACCAAGCAAATGGCGACCGCCGGCGCCTTCGTAGCCATCGCGGGACTGCCCCTGTTCATCTGGGTGGCGCCGTGGCTCTGGTCGCTCATGGGGTTGGTGAAGTAATGCCTGGAAGCGAACATCCTGTCTTCACCGACGGCCTGCACCTGCCCGAGCCGGAACTCGAGGCGCGGATGATCCGCGAACTCGACGCCTTCCTCGGTCACCCGCCGCGCCGGCGGCTCGAAGCCGGCGCGCTGCTCTTTGGCGAGGATGTGGAACTGGACAGCTTGTGGATTCTGCTCGACGGGCAGGTGCGCCTCTTCCGCACGATCCAGGGACAGGAAGTCGTCTTCCATTCCCAAACCGTTGGACGCATCGTGGGGTTGCTCGCGTTTGCCAGCCGGAATCGGTCCTTCTTCGCCTGCCGGGCCGTGACGCCGGTGACGCTTCTCGAAATCCGCTTCGAAGATCTCTCGCGCGCGCTCGAGTCGAACCCGGCCCTCCTCGGTCTCTTCAGCGCGGTCCTGCTCCGCTCCATGGCGCGGCGGAACCGGCGCCTGGTCGAATTGCAGACCGAGGTCCTTTCCCTCAACCAGACGCTCGCGGCCGAACGCGACCAGCTCGCACGCACCCTCCGCGAACTGCAACAGGCGCAGGCCCTGCTGGTCGAATCGGAGAAAATGGCGACACTCGGACAGATCGCCGCCGGCGTCGCGCACGAGCTCAACAACCCGATCGCCGCCATCGCGCGCGCGGCGGACTTCCTCGGGCAGGACCTGCAACGCCTCGCGGGGTCCATGCCGGGCGGCGATGTGTTCCGCGAGCACCTTGCGCGGACCCTCGCGCAAAAACCCACCTCCACCCGCGAGCAGCGGGAAGCGCGCGCCCAGCTGGCGCGCGAGACCGGCGACGAGACCCTCGCGTCGCGCATGGTTGAAATCGGGCTGGCGCACAAGGCGGAACTCGAAGAAGTGGCGCGCCAGCTCGCGCAGCGACCGGAGCAGGCGCTGGAAACCCTCGCCGGCTTCCATCAGGTGGGCGCGGCGCTCCGCAACATCGAACGTTGCGCCCGCCGCATCACCGACCTCGTGCAAAGCTTGCGCTCCTACGCCCGCGCGGATGAGCCCGATCCCCGCGAGACCGATTTGCGCGAGGGCCTCGACGATACACTGAACCTGCTCGCGCACCGCCTGCGCGAGGTCGAGGTGGATCGCCAGTATGGCGACCTGCCGCCGGTCTCCATCCGCGGCGGGGAACTTAACCAGGTCTGGACCAACCTGATTGTCAACGCGCTGGATGCGATGAAAAATCGCGGCCGCCTCGTCGTGCGCACCGAAGCGCTGCCTTCCGGCCACATGGCCGTCCACATCATCGACAGCGGCCCCGGGATCCCGCCGGAGCACAAGGCCCGGATCTTCGACCTTCAATTCACCACCCGGCAGGGTCGCGTGGAGTTCGGACTGGGCCTCGGCCTCGCCATCAGCCGCAACATCGTCACGCGGCTCGGCGGCACCCTGACCGTGGAGTCCAGCCCCGGTTGCACGGATTTCTGCGTCACCCTGCCCCGCACACCACCTGTCCGCCCAGTCCCCCAGGAGACCACGCCATGAACCAGATCCTCATCCTCTGCATCGAGGACGAATCCGAAGTGCGCGACGCGCTCGTGCGCGATCTCGCCCCGTTCCGCCCCGTCTTTCGGATTGAAGCCGCGGAGGATGCGGCGGATGCGCGCACGGTCCTGCGCGAAGCGGAGGCGGCCGGCGACCGGGTCGGCCTCATCCTCTGCGATCATCTCCTGCCCGGCCAGCGCGGCGTCGACCTGCTGATCGAGTTGCACCGCGAACCCGCCACGCGCGCCACGCGAAAGGTGCTCATCACCGGGCAGGCCGGCCTCGACGACACCATCCGCGCCATCAACCAGGCCGGACTCCAGCACTACATCGCCAAGCCGTGGCAGCCGGCCGATCTCCACGCGATTGTACGGAACCAGCTCACCGATTATGTGATGGCCAACGAGGAGGAGCTCCTGCCGTACGTCTCGACACTCGACGGCCCGCGACTGCTCGAAGCCCTCGCGAAGAAATAGTCCAAGCCCAACACAAAGGAACACCATGAAACTCATGCATGCCGCCGGCCTGGCCGGACTGTTCGCCATCGCCGCGCACGCGGGCGAAACCGATGACCGCTTCGCGTCGCTCGAAAAGCGGATCGCGGAGCTCGAAGCGGCGAAACCCGCCGCCACCCGCCTCGAAGCCTCGTGGCGCCCCGGCCTCTGGCTGGCCTCGCCCGACAAAGCCGTGCAACTGCGCATCGGCGGCCGCGTGCAGAATGATTGGTCCTTCGCCGTCGCCGCGGACGATGCCCTCGAAGCGGAAGTCGGCGCGCTCGACGACACGATCGACTTCCGCCGCATCTGGCTGGAACTCGACGGAACGCTCTACACGCGGACCTACTACTCGGCGCACGTGGATTTCGTCGGCGGAAAAACCGGCGTCCGCAACATGTTCGTTGGCGTCAATTCCGTGCCCGTCCTCGGCAAGATCCAGGTCGGCAACCAACAGGAACCCTTCGGTCTCGAAGAACTGACGAGCAACAACAACATCACGTTCCTCGAGCGTTCCCTGTCCCTGTTTTATCCGAGCTACAACGCCGGCATCCGGATGCTCCGCTCACTGGCGGACAAACGGATGACCGCATCCGCCGGTCTCTTCCGCGACACCGACGACACCGGGCGCATTGTTTCGGATGACGGCTACAATACGACGGCCCGCCTGACCGGCACGCCGATCTACAGCGACGAGGGTCGCCGCCTGATCCACGTCGGTATCGCGGGAAGTTTCCAGACCACGCCGACCGGCACGGCCCAATATCGCGGGCGCCCGGAGAACCGCTGGGAGCCGAACTTCGTGAGCCTCACCAACATTCCCGCCGACGAGGTGACGCTGGCCGGCTTGGAGTGGGCCGCGGTCTATGACGCGCTCTCCGCGCAGGCGGAATGGAACATGGCGGCGCCCGACACGGAAAACAACGACCCCGAATTCTCGGGTTATTATGCGCAAGTGAGTTATTTCCTGACCGGCGAACACCGCCCCTACGACCGGGAGACCGGCTGCTTCGGGCGCATCACGCCGAAGCAGAATTTCGGCGACGGCGGCGCGGGCGCGTGGGAAGTGGCGCTGCGCGTCTCCGGCGTGGACCTGAACGACGGCGACTACCAGGGCGGCGAGATGCAGAACTACACCGCCGGCCTCAACTGGTATCTCAACCCCAACGTGCGGATGATGCTCAACTACATCCGCTCCGACCTCGACACGGTTGGCGACGCCGACACCGTGCTCGCGCGCTTCCAAGTCGCGTTCTGACCGCGGGGAAAAAGTTTTTACAGACGTTGCAAACACGCCGGAATCGTTTTTACAGACGTTGCAAACCGGCCCCGCGCAGCGTGACCACGACGGGCGTGCCGACGGGGCGCGGGCCGAGATCCAGTTCGAGGACCGGCTGGACGTCGGCGGCGCCCCGCGTGGCGAGCGACGCGAGCGGCAGGCGGAATGGCGACTTCGTCCAGCGCGCGGACGCGGTGCGTACGCCATCGATGAGCACCTCGGACGGTTCCGCCTCAAGGCCGTGCAAGCGCAGCGCGATGCGGCGGGTTGGGTGCGCGCCAGGATAGCCGCCGCGCGCGGCGTCGATGGCGAGGCTCAACCCGGAGGGACCCGCCTCCGCGCGGAAGGTCGTCGTGCGTGAGGCGCCGTCGAGATAGCCGCAGCTGTGGCCGTCATCCTCGTAGAGGTCGCGCTGCACGGTTCCGGCGGCATCCGGCGCATACCAGTCCACCTGCACGTCCGGCCATGCGGCTTCGCCGCTGGACGCGCGCGGTGGGATGGAGAAAACAAGCCCCCCGCCCCGCACCCACATCGGCACGCGCGCGAGCGGACAGGCGACGCGTTGCGTGGCGGGGCCGGTGACGCGCTCGCCGCTCCAGACATCAAGCCACGAGCCGGGCGGAATCCAGACCGGGCGTTCCGCTTGCGCCCGCGTGTGGCGACCCCAGAGGAATTCGCACATGGTATGCCAGGTGCCGGTGGATCGATAATCGATGCGGAGTGCGTAGCGGCGACCCGGCTGGAGCAGGATATCCGCGGTCTTGTACACGGGGCCGGCGCGGTCGGCGAAATCAATCAGGACCTCGCCGTCGAGCGACACCCGCACGCGGTCATCGGTCCGGATGGCGAGCCGGTACAAGCCTCGTTCCGGCGCCGGGCCGAGCTGGCCGGTCCAGCGCGCGGAGAAGTGGCGGGGATCGACGGCGGTTGCGGGTTCCTTGCCGAACCAGCCATGCGCGACGTCGGATTCGATCCGGCGCACGACCGGCTCGCCGCTCCACTCCATGTTGTTAAAATAGGCGGCGTCCACTCCGGGCGTGCCGTTCCCGGCGGTGAGCATCTGCGGCGGAACGGTGCGGAGCGGGACGACGGACTCGAGCAGCGGCGCGATGAGCAGGTCGCGTCCGAGCAGATACTGCGTGTCGTCGCGCGCTTCCGGATGCGCCGGCCACTCAAGGTCGCAGCGTCTCGCGATCGGCAGCCCGGTGTCGTGCGCCTCGCGCGCGGCGGAGTAGAGCGTGGGGAGCAGGCGGTAGCGCAGGCGGATGTACTCGGCGGCGAGTTCACCCGCGATGCCGTAGCGCCAGGGATGGCGGTTGAGGTTTGCCGAACAGTGCAGCCGGCAGATCGGCGAGAGCGCGCCGTACTGGACGAAACGCGCGTAGAGTTCCTCGTCGGGCGTGTCGTGATGGCCGCCGAGGTCCTCGCTGACGTATGGGAGCAGCGAGTGCACGCCGCTGTTGACGGCGTTCCGCACGCCGCGCTGGAGATCACTCCATGAGGCGCGCGTGTCGCCGGTCCACCAGATCGGAAACCGGTGCGACGCGGGGGACGGCGGCGCGTTGAGGTGGCCGTTGTCGATGCCCTCGACGTTGGACAGCACGAGCGCACGTTCCGCCGGGCGATGGGCCTGCGCGATGTCGTGGTAGAGGCGCATCCCCCAGACTTCCTTGGAGAGCCCGGGCGCCGGTTCGCCGAGCGTGACGTGCCAGTTGCGGTCGAACCACCAATAGTCGACGCCCAGGCGCAGCAGCGAGGTGAGGCCCTCCGCCCGGTAGCGGAGTTCGCGCGGAGACAGCGGCGACGGGTCCACAGGCTCGGGATGGTCGTTCAGCATGACGCGGACGTTCCGCGCGTGCGCCGCGGCGACGAACCCGGCGAGGTCGGGCAGCAGCGACGTGTTGATGCCATATCCGTGTGACGCGCCGACGCGCCAATCGGTGTCGAGGACGAAGAGATCGAGCGGAATCTGGAGGCGGATGTATTCGTCGATCGTCTGCAGCGCTTCGTCCTGCGTGTAGGGATGATAGCGGCTGTCGATCAGGCCCAGCGCGCAGAGGGGCGGGAGCGGGATCCGCCCGGTGAGGCGGATGAAGTCGGCCAGGAGTTGGCGGTAGCTGCCGGGGCCCGGCATGAAGACGTAGACATCGCGGGCCGAGTTGTCGCGCCCCCAGCCGGACAGCGGATGCGAATCATCCGGGGGCGGGAGCGCGCCCCACGGCGGCGGGATGAGGCGCGGCTGGTCCGCGAATGCCCAGGAGGCGACGGCGTCGCCGGGGGCCGGAAGGAATGCGCGTGAAGGCGCCGGTCGCGCGCCGTCGAACAGCAACGAGCCATCGGGGGCATGCACGCGCACGCTCTCCAGCGTTGGATGAAGGCCGGAGATCACCACGCGGAACGTGCGGGCGGCGAGTTCCGTGCGGTCCTGCGTGCCGGCGCGCGTCGTGGCCGCCCCGCTCCATGCGCGCTCCAGGACCTGGAACGTCGGCCGGTCTTCGTATCCGGCGGGACCGCGCTCTTCAATGCGCAGCAGGGATTCGGAAAGCACCTGAATCCGGAGCCCATCGAGGATGAAAGTGGAAGGCGGTCCCCCCGCGTCGTTTGGCATGCCCTGCGCGTACCAGAGCGGCATCCGACGCACAAGCCTCCGTTTCCCCCGTCCATCCCCTTTTCGCTTGCGCCGCTGCGTGCTAGTTGATAAACGCTTATCAATAAAGACGCGATGCAACGAAACACCCAGCAACGTGACGCCATTCGAACCGCCCTGGAGCAGGCCGGCCGGCCCTTGAGCCCGCAGGAATTGCTTGTCGCGGCGCGCGCCCGCGTGCCGGAGCTGGGCCTTGCGACGGTGTATCGCACGATCAAGGCGCTGGTGCAGGAGAACCATCTCGTGCCCGTCGATGTGCCGGGCGAACCTGCGCGCTATGAAGCCGCCGGGAAAGCGCATCACCACCACTTTCTCTGCCGCTCCTGCGACCGCCTCTTTGAGTTGAAGGGGTGTCCCGGTAATTTGAACCAACTCGCGCCCGGCGGCTATGAGGTGGAACGCCACGAGCTCACCCTGTTCGGGCGCTGCGCGGATTGCCGGCCATCTCCTGCGCGCCGGCGAAAGAGCGTGCGCCGATGATTCCGCGTCGTCCACGTCTCCCCTTCTTCGTTGCAGCCCTCCTCCTGCTGGCGTACGTCTGCGTTCCGTTCGGCCACCTCGCCTGGGGCCACGGCGACGCCTGCGAACACGCGCAGGAGGACGCATGCGAACGCGACGGCCACGCGCAGTGGACCGATGTCCTGCACCCACACGTTGCCTGCGGGTGGTGCGCGTTCCTGGGCGGTCTCCAGTCCCTTTCGCACGAGCGCCAGGTAGTGCGCCTGCAGGCCTGTTCCGTCGCGCCGGAAGATGCGCGGGCGCACGCGGCCCGATCGGCGCCTTCTGATGTCGATTCCTCCATGGGTGGCGCGCGCGCGCCGCCCTGCTGATCCGCTCCGTTGAGTCTTGGATGAACCGCGCCGTGTGGACGCGGGTTGAGTGGCAGTGGATGTATTTCCTGGAGTGGAATCAATATGCAGGCTTCACCGTTTGTTCGCCGGGGCGCAGCCCTGGCTGTGAGTGTTCTTTTTTCAGCAACCGCGCCCGTGTGGGCGGCGGAACCGTCCGAAACCGGCGACCTCAAGCAGCAGTTGGCCCGGATGGAGGCGCGCATCGCCGAACTCGAAGCGGCGAAACCGGCGACCCCGTCCGGCAATGTCCGGCTGATCGACACCTCCGTGGATGTCCTGGTCGCGGCGGGCACGTCGTCGGAGGACAGCGACGTCGTCGGAGGACAGCGACGTCGTCGAGGAATTGCAGGGCGGCGGCCATGACCCGAAGCGGCGCGGCTTTACCTTGCAGCAGGCAGAACTGTCGTTAAGCGGCGTTGTGGATCCGTACTTCTCGGCGCAGACCCACATCGTCTTTCTCGAGGATGATGTGGAGTTGGAGGAAGCGTATGTAACCTCCACCGCCCTCCCCGGCGGACTCGAATTGAAGGCCGGTTACTACCTGACGGAATTCGGGCGCATCAATCCCAGCCACCCGCACACATGGCACTGGCTCGACCAGCCGATCGTCGCGTCGCGCCTGATGGGTGAGGACGGCTTGCGCGCAGCCGGCGCCCGGCTGGCCTGGCTGCTGCCGACGCGCTGGTACTCGCAAGTGTATCTGGGCATCCAGAACGCTGACAGCGACACGGCCATCAGTTTCCTCGGAGAGGGACACCACCACGGGGACAAAGAGGAACACAGCCACGCGGAAGACGCACACGAGGAAGAGCACGCGGACGGCGAAGAGGAACACGGCGAGGAACATGCGGAGTCGGAAGAAGACGAGCATGGCCATGCCGAAGAAGGCGAGACAACCATCGCGGGCCGTACGCGTGTGGATCGCGATGCGTCCGACCTCGACGAATATCTGTATTCCGCCCGCTGGGAGAACTCCTTCGATCTGACCGGGCAGTCCACGATCCTCTTCGGTCTTTCCGGTCTCTACGGCCCGAATGCCGCCAGCGAGGACGGCGAAACGTTCATCTACGGCGCGGATCTCACGTGGAAATGGCGTCCGGCCAGCGGCGCGCGCGGCAAGTTTTTGGTCTGGCAGACGGAACTCATGCGGCGCGACTTCGACGCGGGTGCGGTTTCCATTCCGCACGATGACCACAGCGACGACTACCCGTCGGAGACGATCGAGGATTGGGGCCTCTACAGCCAGCTGGTCTGGGGCTTCGCGCCGCGGTGGGAAACCGGCCTGCGCTTCGAGTATGTGACGGGCAATGACGCCGGTGTTGAAGAGCGCGACGACGATCCGGCGCGCGCGGACCGCATCCGCATCTCGCCGATGGTGGCGTTCCGCCCCAGTGAGTTCTCCCGCGTTCGCCTGCAGTACAACTATGACGATGCGGACTTCCTCGACGATGAGGTCCACACCGTCTGGGCCGGGATTGAGTTCCTGTACGGCAAGCACCCTGCCCACCAATTCTAGGAACCATGATGAAACGCTGGGGTTTTGCGGTGGCCGCGGGCATGCTCGCGGCCACCACCCACGCGGCCCCGTTGCGTGTATGCGCAACGACGCCGGACCTGGGCGCGCTGGCCGCGGAGATCGGCGGGGACGACATCGTCCTCACGGTCTTCGCCAAGCCGGCGGAGGATCCGCATCTTCTTGACGCCAAGCCGGGCTTCATCCGCGCCCTGCATGACGCCGATTTGTATGTGGAGACCGGGATGGAGTTGGAGATCGGCTGGGCGCCCGCCCTGCTTCGCGGCGCCCGGAATCCGCGCATTCTGCCCGGCCAGCCAGGGCATCTCGATGCCTCGCAGGTCATCACTCCGCTGGAAGTTCCGCAGGGCGAAGTGGATCGCTCCCACGGCGATGTGCATCCGGGTGGCAACCCCCATTATCTCCTTGCCCCTTCCAACGGGCTCGCGGTCGCGCGCCTGCTGGCGGAACGGATGGGCGCGCTGCGACCGGAGCGGGCGGACACGTTCCGCCGGCGGTATGCGCATTTTGAAGAGCGGATGCAGCATGCGATGACTTCGTGGGAAGCGCGCCTGGCTCCGCACCGGGGAAAAGGGTTGGTGGTGGATCACAACTTGTGGATCTATTTCGCCGAACATTTCGGATTGCGCGTACATGTGCAGCTGGAGCCGAAGCCCGGATTGCCGCCCACAACACGGCACTTGCAGGAGGTCCTCGCGCGCATGCGGACGGAGAACTTGCGCGTTATCGCCACCTCGCCATTTTCGGATGAGCGGCACGCGCAGTTTGTCGCGAAGCATGCGGGCGCCACGCTGGCCCGGCTTGCGCATCAGCCCGGCGCGCGACCCGGAAGCGACGGATATATGGGCATGCTGCACCACAACGTGAATGCGATCGCCGATGCCTTCGATGCGACCGCGCGGGCGCCGTGATGCAACGCCCGCCCCTGCTCGCCCTGTCGGATGCGCGCCTCGGCTATCCGGGGCGCACCGTGCTTCATGTGCGCGCGCTTGAGATCAGGATGGGCGAGGATTGGTTTGTGCTGGGCCCCAACGGCGCCGGTAAAACCACCTTGCTTCGAACAATTCTGGGGCTGCTCCCGCCCTTGCACGGCGAGATCAAACGCGCGCCGGAACTCACGCCGGAACGGATCGGGTTTGTTCCTCAGCAGGAGGAGGGCGTCCCCTTCCTGCCAACCACCCTTCGCGAATTTGTGCGCCTCGGCCTCGCGGGACTTCGCCTGCCGGCGGCGGAGCGCGCGGTGCGCCTGGCCCGCGCTTTGGACCGGGTGGATCTGCTGGCGCTGGCCCATGCCAGCTATTCGACGCTCTCGGGGGGACAGCGCCAGCGTGCGCTGCTCGCGCGCGCCCTGATTTGTGAGCCGCGCCTCCTGATCCTCGATGAACCGACCAACGGACTGGATCCCGCCGCGGAAGAATCGCTCCTCGGTGTCCTGCAGGATTTGCGCCCGCACCTCAGCACCATCGTGGTCACACACGATGTCGCCCTCGCCGCGCGCCATGCAACGCATGTGGCCCTCGTCGCACATGCGGAACTACGCGCGGGGGCGAAGGAATCCATGCTGACGGATGCGGAATTGCAGCGCGTCTTCGGTCTCAACCCCCTGCTGGCGAACCCCCTGACGGAGGCCGGGCATGTGGGGTGAATTTATGAGCGCCTGGCCGCTGTTCGGAGAGACCTATGCCGGCGCGGTGCTGCTCGCGGCGCTGCTGGGCCTGACCGGCGTGCATGTCTACGCGCGGCGGCAGGTCTTTTTGGGCGCTGCGCTCGCCCAGACCTCCGCGCTGGGCGTCACCCTTGCGCTGACCACCGCGGCGTGGCATCCCTTTGGCCTGCATCTGCACCACACCGCGTGGTATCCCCGCGTCTGGGCCATCGCCTGCGCCGTGGCTGCGGCCATCGGCATGGAGTGCGCATCGCGTCGGAATGAACGGCGTGAATCCTTGTCCGGCGCGGTATTTCTTTTCGCCTCGGCCGCCGCGCTGCTCATCACGGCGAACCAGCCGTTTGGCCTGGAGGAGGTCCAGCGCCTGCTCTCCTCATCTCTGCTCGTGATCGGGGGGGCGGAAGTGGCCCTGTACGGCGCCCTGCTGGCGGCTGCAGCCATCGCCACGGTGTGGGGCTGTGACCGGATGCTTCTGACGGCGCTTGATTCCGCCGCGGCATCAGCGGCCGGCTTGCGCGTGGTCGGCTGGCAAGGCCACGCACCGCATTTCGTGGATGATGCCTTT
>CALKUH010000059.1 GCA_937996795.1 uncultured Verrucomicrobiota bacterium
GGCCTTGCGCAATCGCGCGGCGTGCTCCTTGCTCACGAAGGATTTCGTTTGTGTCGCCCATGTGCCGTAATACGTATGGATTTGACCATAGTGAATACAGCCAACACCGGACTCGGTGAAGTCAGACTTCTGGATGCCCGAGCCACGAACGAATGCTCCGACCTCCCCCAACGTCGCCCAACGCACATCCCCCCTTCGCGCCTGCGCGACTTCGTCACCCGCTGCGCCAATTCTCCATTCTCCATTCTCCATTCTCAATTGTTCATAGCTCAACAGCCGGTCGCGGTAGTGCGCGTACTGCTGCCGGCGGGCCTCCAGCTCCGCCTCCAGCTCCGCCTCCAGCGCGCTGAACGCGTCCAGCACCTTCACGATCTCGCGCTGGATTTCGAGGGGAGGGATGGGGATGCGGATCTTCGCCAGGCTTTTTGCCGAAACGTCAATAACCTTCGTTCCTGTTGCGTACTTTCTCTTCTCAGCCAAGAAGGGTGGTGTCTGCAGGTAATATGAGAGGTACTTCGGGTCTTGGTCGTGCTTTAGCACCGTGGCATGGCCACCCGTGACAATCTGAGTATCTCCAATCCACGCGACCGCCTTGCACACGTCGTCGACGTTTTCGCTGGTATTCGTGATGATCAGGTCACCGGGTTCAACCTTGGCAAGCCTTGTCGCCTTCTCGGCAGCGACAAAGGAAATCGTCTCCGTTGTCCAAATCCCGTAGTAGGTATAGATCTGGCCGTAATGAATACAACCAACACCGGACTGCACGAAATCAGACTTTGGCATTCCGTTACCGCGTACCAACTCACCAAATTCGCCAAGCGCCTGAAACTCCACCCCCTCCGGGCAAAGCTGCGCGATCAGTTCGTCGATCCGGTTCATCCGCCACCCCCCATCGCTTCGTGCCTGCGCGTCATCGTCCCCCGCAGCGCCCATTCTTCATTCTCCATTTTCAACTTTTCACTCTCCTTCCAACTCCGCCACAATGGCGTCGATCTGCTCCCGCAATTCCGCCTGGCGCGCCACGATGCGGCTGATCTCGGCGTTCAGCGCCCGGATATCCACCGCCGCGCGGGTGTCGGCCTGCGCCACGTAGCTGGAGACGGCGATGTTGTAGCCGTTGGCCGCGATGGCGCTGTTCTCCACCAGCCGGGCGAAGTGTGGAGCATCCTGGCGCGCGCTGAAGGCGTCCAGGATCTGCTGCTGGTGTTCAGACAGCAGCCTGTTCTTGTTGCCGCTGCGCACAAAGAGGCTGCTGGCGTCGATGAACAGGGTGGCGTTGTCCCGCTTGGACTTCTTCAGCACGATGATGCAGGTGGCAATGGTGGTGCCGAAGAACAGGTCCGGGGGCAACTGGATGACGGCATCGACATAGTTGTTGTCGATCAGGTACTGGCGGATCTTCTGCTCCGCGCCGCCGCGATAAAGCACGCCGGGAAACTCGACGATGGCCGCCGTGCCGTTGACCGCCAGCCAGCTCAGGATGTGCAGGGTGAAGGCCAGATCCGCCTTGCTCTTGGGGGCGAGCACGCCTGCCGGGGCGAAGCGTGGGTCGTTGATGAGCAACGGGTTGGCGTCGCCATCCCATTTGATGGAGTACGGGGGATTGGAGACGATGGCCTCGAAGGGCTCGTCGTCCCAGTGGGCCGGGTCGGTCAGCGTGTCGCCGTGGGCGATGTCGAACTTCTCGTAGTTCACATCGTGCAGGAACATGTTGATGCGGCACAGGTTGTAGGTGGTGAGGTTGATCT
>CALKUH010000060.1 GCA_937996795.1 uncultured Verrucomicrobiota bacterium
GTTGAAAGCCGCGGTCTAAAACCGGCGTCTGGAATTGAAACGCCCCCGTCGGCCCGGCCGGCGGGGGCGTTTTGCTTTTTGCGGGTCCGTCAAATCTCCAGCAGCCCGTCGCGGATGAGCCGGCGCTCGAGTCGGGCTTGCGCCGCGTGCGTGTTGGTGATCTGCGCGCGTCCCTGAATCACCACCTCGGGTCCGAATAGAACGTCGCCCGCCACGGTGAGCGCGTCGCATTCAAGCAGCGACGGCGCGCCCGCGGGGAACCGCGCGGCGAAGTCGGGCCAGGCTTTGTAGAATTTCGGATCCAGCTTAACCGCGGGCGGGCGGCCATTCCGCTGAGCCGCCAGCGCCAGGCGCGCGTCGTCACCGAGCACATACGCATCGGACCACAAGGCCAGCAGATCGTCGGTCGTCTTCACCGGCGCAAAGCGCGAGCGCGGCACGGCGAGGGCCGCGGCGCCCGGCAGCACGCCGATCGCGGCGCCCATCGCGGTCTCCAGTTGCAGCACGGGCATGGAAGCGGCGTCGCGCGGGTCCACGGTTTTCCGATTGATCATCACCGGCAGGTCGGGCGGGCCGCCGTTCGCGCGCATGGTGTCCGCGAGCTGCCGCAAATCGATCCACAGGTTGTTCGTGTTGAAATAGCGGTGCCGCGCGATGTCCTGGAATTGCGCCGTTTCATCCGGCGGACACTGCGCCGATTCGCGCAAGAGCAGGCCGCCGTTCCTGCGCTGAGCCAGGTGGCCGCCCTTGCGGTCGGCCTCGGTGCGCGCGGTGACTTCCATCAGGAACGGCGCCCCCGTGGCGACGAGGAAGCCGAGAATGTCCGGATCCAGGCCCGCCCCGAGGTTGTCGGCATTGGAGACAAAGGCATAGCGAAGGCCGGCCGCCAGCAGGCGATCGAGCATGCCCGAACCCGAGAGCGCGGCGTACAGGTCGCCGTGTCCCGGCGGGCACCATTCCTTTTCCGGGTCCGTCGGCCAGTCGACGGGCGAGAGGTCATCCGCCCGCAGTTTGGGAATGCGGTTCTGCCGGAACGAAAAGGGAACCGCCTGTTGCGCCAGTTCGGGGTATTTCTTCAGCGCGTCCAGCGTGTCCGCCTCGGTGCTGAAACTGTTCATCAACACGAGGGGCAGGGGAATCCCGTGGGCCCGGCGCAGGTGCAGCACCTGTTGCGCGATCAAGTCCAGGAACGTCCGTCCGCCCTTTACCGGCAGCAGCGACTTCGCCTTGTCGAGCCCCATGCCGGTGCCGAGTCCGCCATTGAGTTTCACCACCACCGCCTCGCGCAGCGCCGCGAGGCCGCGCGCCCGATGCACGGCCGCCTCCGCAAGCGTGGGCAGCGCCGCAACGGGGGCCAGCTCCGCCTCGGAAATCAACCCCGTCTCCCCCGCGCGCACCCGCGCAACGCTGCGGCGGAACGCGGCCTTCAGGGCCGGCGTCGCCGAGTCCCGATCCAGTTTCTCCAAGCATTGATCAAGAGCGTCATGCATATCGGGACCATAGCGGCGCCCCACTCGTCGTGTCAGGAAAGAAATCAATCCACACTGATTGCGGTTGCATTCGCAAAATCGATGCGACCTCTTTTCTAAATAATATCGCATGCGGGAAAATTGTTCTTGCGGATGAAAATCTGAAACGAGTAGTTAAGGCAACAGTGCGGCGCAGCCACGGGAAGGGAGCGTTGGTCGTGAATGGAAGACATGCCGGACTTTTCGTCCTTGTGGCGGCTTTCGCATCCTTCTCGGATGCTCAACCCGCGTCCGCCCGCTGACCAATGCCAGTGCCTATGCCTTGGATGCATTGCGCCAGCAAGTGGCGAACTGCTAGGGTAAGAATTTTGAGTGGAGTTCAACTACAGCGTATGCGCCGGGATGAGACACTCGCGCGAAACACGAGCGTGATTGATTGTATATAAATACAGACCTGACCCCAATCCCGCCCGACCCCAATCCCGCCCCAATCCCGGAACCGTCATGTTTATCGATTCCCTCGGGCTGCGCGCGGCCTCTGGACCCGTAGTGTTTGTTCCAACCCCTTCCGGGTTGTCCATGCAAAATCTCGGCCGGGTTCGTTCCAGTTGGGAGCCATCGGGAAATGATCCCGGACCTGCAAGAGATTATTGGGCAGCCGTGGAGGGGAGCATGGCGCAAATTCTGGAGGGCCAGAAGGTCTCTCAAGACACCGGAAACCCGTTTCTCGGCTTGGGAGTCGCGCTCGGTGTGCATCCTATCGCCGCCGTGGAACATCAGCAGAACATCTTCGCAGTTTCGACAGGCGTACAAGTCCAAGACGTCCGACAGCAGCTAATTGCTCGATACGCAGGTCAAGTCGAGTCTGTACTTTCTGAGGCGCCATCAGCCAGCCGGATTGCCATTAATCCGCAGACACACTCCGTGATGACTGTCGATAACCGGCCCGGCATCTACTCGACGACTACTTTCGTTATCGATGTTCGACCTTTGAATCCAAAGCCTGGATCGTAGAGTGTGCTAGCATGAGCAAAATTAATGGTATGCGCAAAGCGATACTTCGATCGGCGTGGTTTGTTCGTGCTCTTGCCGCTGTGTTTTTTTGTCTTTCGCTTTTTGCTGCGAAGCCCGCGACGACGATTGCAAAGGAAGGGTACCTTGCGTCGGTTACGGGAACACTTGTCGAGGTGAAGCGAAAACCGATTGGGATATCTGGCGGCTATCGCGCTCCAATCTGGAAGCGATACAGGACGACATTACAACTAGTCTACATAGTTGATGGAGTCAGCTACGAGTTAATCTCTGACAAAGTCCATCATGACCACACGCCTATTCCTGGCGAAAAAATGCTGGTGTATTACCCTTATGAGAAACCGCATCGCGCGTATCTCCATCCGGGTACCGTAGATCCTTCATCCACTATATGGATCGTCGTGTGTATTTGGATCGTGTATGAACTCGTGCGCATGGGGATGTGCCGCAGGATGCGGGCGGCAACCCCTTGACCCTGGCCACGCCGCATCATGAGCGCCGGGGTCCTTTATCCTTGACGGAGTGCTTACCTCGGGCCGCTGTCGCGGCCCTCGGGACGACTCGCGCCCTGGCGTAGAGTATAAACTTTGCGTACCACTGCCTGCGCATCCGTCAGAACAGATTTCGCGAGGAATGAGCAAGGTGGCGGATGGGAGCGTGTGGTAAAATATCCCGCATCGACGCGGTTGGCCTGAATAAAAGGCGGGCGGAATTCGCCAGCGCAAGCGCAACCACACAGTCATCGTGAAACCCGCTCGGTGCCGAATAGGTGATCGTACCGCTGGGATTGATGGCGTACTCGTACCGCTTCATTTCGTCGGTCAGGACCTCCCAAGCCTTCATCCATGACACCTGCCGCTGCTCCACCGCCACCACAAGCCGCTGGATGAGCTGGATCTTGGTCTGGCTGGTCAGCTTCACCGCTTCGATCCGCGGCCAGACGCGGGCGAGGTCGTCGTAGATCGGGTCGCCGATGCCCGTGGCGTCCATGACTAGGAGACCCCGCCATTTCCGGCAGAAGGCCAGAATCCGGTCCTTCTGGATGGGCCAGTCGAGCCGGTTGAACCGCTCCATGTCCACGCAGGCGCCGGTGGTGCGGTCCATCGCGACCAAGACCGTGAAGTCCGTGTGCTTGGCGATGTCGCAGCCGATGGCGATGTCCCCTTTGGGCACGGGGATCTGGTCCAACAGGCAGGCGTCCACGTTGCGGAAGACCCCCGCTGAGTCTTCGAGGAACTCCGCCTCATACTCCTGGCGGAATACGTCACTCGGCAACGTGCGCCGGGCCTCTTCGTACTCAGCCTCCGGGAAGTAGGGATTCTCCTTGCCACCGACATGGGGTCAGCACCGACATGGGGCACCGACATGGGGTCAGGTCTGTATCTTTATACAATTGACTCGGCGGCGTGACGGCGTATGAATGGGGCCATGGCCCGACCGCTGCGCATCAATGTTCCGGACGGCTGGTACCATGTGACGGCACGCGGGACCGATCGACGGGTCATCTTCCCGGACGAGTCCTGCCACCGCCATTTCCTCGAACTTCTGGAAGAGATGACCGTGCGGCATCGCGTGAATCTGCATGCCTATGTGCTGATGCCGAACCATTATCATCTGGTGCTCTCCACCCCGGACGCGAACCTGAGCGCCGCCATGCAGTGGCTAAAGACCTCGTACAGCATGTGGTTCAACCGGAGGCGGGGTCGGGTCGGCCCGCTGTTCCAGGGGCGGTTCAAGGCGGAACTCTTTGAGGGGCGGACGCAGGCGTGGCCTATCACGCGGTATGTGCACCTGAACCCGGTGCGGGTGAAGGCGCTGGAACTGAATAAGACCGCGCGCCGACGCGAGGGCGCTGGTGCGGTGGCCGCGCCGGCTGAACTGGTGAAGCGGCGCAAGGCGGAACTGCGGTCCTATCCGTGGAGTTCGTATGCGTATTACGCGGGATATCGCGCGGCACCGGAGTGGTTGAGCGTGAACGAGGTGTTGGGGGGTGAGCGCAACAAAGAGGATGGGGGACAGACTCGCGCTTATCGGGAATATGTGGAGGGCTTGTTGGGGGCGTCGGGATGGGATAGCCCGATGAAGGAGGCGGAGGGCGGCGTGTTGTTGGGGAGCGCGGGATGGGTGCAGCGGATGAAGAAACGGCTCAAAGGCGACGGGCGGGAGCAACCGGCCTATCGCGCGCTTCGGCCTCGACCGAATTGGGAGGGCGTTCGGCGGGCGATCGAGCGGGTGCGGGGAGAGGCATGGCTGGACTTTGCGGATCGGCATGGCGACTGGGGACGCGACATGGCGCTGCATGTGTTGAGGATGCAGGGCGGCCTGACGCTGCGTGAGGCGGCGCAGTGCGTGGGGATAGCGCATTATCAAACAGCGGCACAGGCGTTGCGCCGTTTCGCACAGCGGATGCGCCGGGATGAGACCCTCCGCACGAAACTCGAGGCCCTGACCAATTGTATGTAAATACAGACCCGAACCCGCGCGGCGTCATGCTTGTTTGGGCCATAGCGGCGCGGGCGTGAACGTGTCAGGGAAGAAATAAATCATTAAGGAACACGTTAGCAGCGCGATATACTCGTACCATGAAGTCACGCGAGCAGATTGCCGGGGAGTTGGCGCGGTTGGAGGCGGCGAACTATTACAGCGAGGATTTCGAGTGGCTGTCGGCGGTGCGCGCATATCGCGATGGGTTGTCGCACGAGGAGCTGGCGGAGTTGCGGTCCGTGGTGTTGCAGCGCCTCCTGGCGGAGGGCTCGATGACGGATATCCTCCTGTGCTCGCTCGTCGAGGCGCCGAGCGCGGCGCCGGTGCTCGCGGCGAAGTTGGATCGCGAGTCGGTGCCGTCGCAACTGACCCGCGCGTTGATCACCGCGCTGCAGGGATATCGCGGGGACGACGTGTTCCGCGCGGTGGCGCGATTTGTCGATTCGGACCAGGAGAACGAAGCACTCCGCGCGCTCGCGCGCATCGATTTCGCGCGTGCGCTGCCGTTCATCGCGCGTGCGCTTCAAAAAAAACACCAGCGCGATCTCGTCCTGCACATCCTGCATGACCGCGCCAAACAGGTGGGTGTGGCGTCGCTGTTGATGGAGTTGCGCGCGTTTTCGGCCGGATGGAATGATCCTGGATTGCCGGCGTTAATCCGACTCGCACTCGCGGGCAAGGCGGAGCCGTACAATCCCTTTACGCCGGACGCGTTGAAGCAACTGATGGACGGGCTGGCGGGTTCGCGTTGAGATTCTTTGCTTTCGCGCCCGACACCAGGGCGGTAGGATGCGGGTGTGGGCAAGGAGGACGTTCCAGTTTCGCCGGGGGCATGGGGAGGGCTGGTCAAGCGGCCGTGGGCCGGCATTATCCTCGTATGGCTGGCCTTCGCCCTGCCGTTCACCTTCCTCTACACGGTCAGCCGCCGGGCGGTCGTGAATGAAGTGCGCCAGCATGCCCGGGGCGTTGCGATTGCCTCGGCCGCCGGCATAGATGCAGACCTCATTCAACAGGTGCACGGTCCGGATGGCGCGGGCTCGCCCGCGTTTGAAACCATCCAGCGCAAATTGCGCAAGCTCGTGGCGGACAACCCGGACATCCGCTACATCTACACGATGCGGCGTTCCCCGGAACCCTTCGCGCCGCCGCATGCCTATGAATATGTTGTGGATCAGGCGCCGAGCGATGACAACGGCGACGGGGTCATCAGTCCCGATGAAGACAGCGAGCCGCCGGGCACGCCCTATGACGCCTCGTCGCTCCCGGCGATGGTGTCGGCGTGGGAGCGGCCGGACGCGGACTACGAGATCACGCCCGATCCGCCGTACCCCGATCTCCTGTCGGGCTATGCGCCCATTCGCGATGCCGACGGCCGCACCGTGGCGATCGTGGGCGCGGACATCACGGCACAGACCGTGGCGCAGAAGACACGTGTCCTCCAACTTGTGATCGCTATGGTCTGGCTGCTGATCTGCATCCTGAGCACGCTGATCATCCATTTGTATTATCGCCAGCGCGACGCCTTCGATGAGATCAAACGCCTCAACGAGGAACTGGCCGCCCGGCATGAGCTGATCCGGAAAGCCAATCTGCAGCTCTCCGCGGCGGAGCCGGTCGAGGGCGCGCCCCTGCAGCCTTCGGGCGAACCGCGCCTGCTCAAGGACGTGTACTATTTGCGCGCGGTTCAGTCCGGACAGGCGCCGTCCGGCGTGTTTGACCTGGACCAGGACCATGTCGGGTTCTATCTCGCGACGATTTCGGGGTCCCCGGCCAGCACTGTCATGGTCAACAGCCTCGTGCGGATTGCGCTTTCCACGCTGGTCCAACGACCGGACGCCGGTGGCGCCCCGGGAATTTATGTGGACCTCCTGAACCCCGCGGCGGTGTTGGGGCTGCTGGCCACGCTGGTGGCGAAGGAACTGCCCGCCGGAGAATCCGTATCGCTGCTCTACGGGGTCCTGAACATGGGCGACAACGAGCTGTCGATCGGTGTCGCCGGACGCACACTGGGTGTGCTGCGATGGCAGAAGAACGGCCGCGCGGAAGTCCTTGAACTGGCCGCGGGAGAGCCGCTGCGAGCCGGCGCGCCTGTCGCCCATCCGGTGCATCGCATCCCGACACAGGAAGGCGACCGCCTGCTCATTGCGGATACGGCGGCCATGGCGGGTGGGGCGCGGACTTCCGCGCAGGTGATGTCGTCGCTGATGGCGGGGGTCATGCCGCTGAAGGACCGGACGCTGCTTGAACAGGTGACCAGCCTGTCCGGCTACCGGGGCGTCCCGGCCAATTTGCCTGCCATGCTGGCGTTGGAGATTCGTTGAGTGTAAGGATCGGCCCGGCGGCGCGACTATTTTGAACGCGTGCGTCGATCGCGCGTCCAACAACAAAACAAAGGAGTACCCGATATGTCAAAGTACGCAGTTCTCGCCCTGGCCTTGGGCCTCGCGGCCCCGGTCGTCAATGCCGAAACCTATGAAATCGATGCGAGCCATTCCTCCATTGGTTTCTCGGTGCGCCACATGATTGTTTCCACCGTGCGCGGGTCGTTCGGTGAATTCACCGGATCGTTTGAGTACGACGCGGCCAAGCCCGCGGATACGAAGGCGTCCGCGGTGATCAAGACGGCCAGCATCGATACCCGCAACGCCAAGCGCGACGATCACCTGCGCAACGAGGATTTCTTTGACGCGCCGAAGTTTCCGGACATCACGTTTGAGACGACGCGCGTTGAGGCGGACGGCGGGACCCTCACCCTGTTCGGCAACCTGACGATGAAGGGGGTCACGAAGGAAATCGCCCTGCCCGTTACGTTCCACGGCCCGATCACGGACCCGTGGGGGAATGTGCGCGCCGGCTTCGAAGGATCGACCACGATCAACCGCCAGGATTGGGGTATTTCGTGGAGCAAGAACCTTGACGGCGGCGGCCTCGTCGTCAGCGACGAAGTGAAGCTCGAGATCAGCATCGAAGGCATCAAGAAATAGCCGGTTCACACCGATGGTAGAAAACGGGGTCCGCTTCGGCGGGCCCCGTTTTATTTTTTTGGGGGGGGCGTGACCCGGGATCGACCTACCGCTTGCCTGCGGTGGCATCCACGGAAATCAGCGGCTCCGCGGGCGGCTGGAGTTTCTCCGCCGGGACCTGTTCGTTCATGCGCTCGCGGGCGCGCGAGGCCAGTTCGTGTTCAAATTCCTTGCCGAGTTCCGTGAGGCGGATCTCGCGGAAGGCGGGCTCGCGATAGATCTGGAACACCGCCCGGGGCGAGCTGAGCGGCTCCGCTTTCTCGAGGTACGTGATGGCCTGATCCAGGCGGCCCATCAGGGCGGAAACCGCCGCGGCGTCGAAGTAGAGCAGCGCCCAATCCGGCGCTTCCAGCATGGCCCGTTCGAGGCCCCGGATGGCGGCGTCATATTGCGCCTCCAGCGCGTCGAGGAAGGCCTGTTCGCGCAGCGCGCGGGCGTCGCGCGGGCGCAGGCGCAGGTATTGCTGGAGGCTGGCACGAGCGGCGACGCGGTCGTTGCGGGCCATGTGGCACAGGGCCAGGTTGAACTGGCTCGCCGGGAATAGCGGGTCGATCTCCGCCGCGGCGTCGAACAGGCTGATGGCGCGGTCCACCTGGCCCTGGTAGAGCAGGGCGGCGCCGAGGTCGTTCATCAACTCCGCGGTGCCGGGGCTGCCCTGCACGGCTTTTTCGAGCGCGAGTTGCGCCTTGTTGAATTCGCGCGTCTTCAAGTAGACGCGACCGAGCTGTCCCCAGACCGCGCTGAGATGGGGCCAGACATCAAGGGCCTCCCGATAGCGCGCCGCGGCTTCCTGCAGGGACCCGGCTTCGTCCAGGGCCTGTGCGTGTTTCGCGAGAAAAATGGCGCGGCGTATGCGTTCGGTGTCCAGCTCGACGGTGGCCTGCCGCGCGAGGGACAGCCCTTGCGTGGGCGGGGGCGTCGATCCGGTTTCGACGCGTCCCGTGGCGGCGCCGCTGCCGAGCAGATCGGGTTGCGGATCCGTCGCGAGCTCGCGATCCCGCACGGCCCATACACCGTGGAGGGCAAGGATGCTGATGATGAGCAGCAACAGCATGCCGCCGATGACGATGCCAAAGGTGCGCAGGTTTTTCAGCAGGTGCTCCACGCCCGGTTGCATGCGCGGGCGCGTGTCCTTGGCCGATGCGGGCACAATCGGTTCCGGCGCCGGCGTGGAACGGGGGCGCGAGGACGGACGCTCTTTGTGATAGAGCGAGCGCGGTGGGCCGGGGGGTGTTCCTGCTTCGGGTGCCATGGAGCGACCAATATAGAAGAAGCCGCGTGCGTGCGCAAACATCCGTCCACGCCGACGGGCGGCGGATGCGCCAAATCGCGCATTTCCCTGTATCTTTAGCGAATCAGGAAAAATCAAGGCGTCCGCCCCCGCTCCGGGTCCCCGGCCTGCGTTTGTTTCGCAATAGAGTGGAGGCGGCGACCGTGCTTCGCTAGTGTGCGCGCATGTACCGCCTGTTGAACGCCATTGCCCGCATCAGCGCCGCGCTTCCGTATGGCGCGGTGCGCGGAACCGGCATCGCGTTGGGCACGCTGGTGCACGCGCTGGTGCGGCGACGCCGGGCGGACGCGCTTTCGGAGATGCAGCGCTGTTTTCCCTCGGAACCACGGGCGGCGCTTCGCCGGCGCCTGCGCCGTGTCTATCAGGGGATGGCCGTGAATTACATGGAGGTCTTTCGCTGGATCGGCGGCGCGGCGGACGACCTGGATGCGCGGATTCGCGTGGAAGGGCTGGCGCATCTGGAAGAGGCGCGGGCCCGCGGGCGCGGTGTGCTGGTGCTGACGGCGCACACGGGCAACTGGGATTTGCTCGGCCTGTGGGCGGCGCGGCGGACCAAGCTCACGATCATTTCAAAGAGCCTGCGCGGCGCCGGCGTCAACCGATTCTGGATGGAGGCCCGGTCGCGCTGCGGACTGAACATCGTCCCGGCCCACAACTCCTATCGCGCGTGTCTTTCGGTGCTTCGGCGGGGGGAGGCGCTGGGGTTCATCCTCGACCAGAACATGACGCGGATGGAGGGCATCTTCGTTGAGTTTTTCGGGAAGCCGGCCTGTACGACACCCGGCCTCGCCTTCATGGCGGCCCATGCGCAGGCGCCCGTGCTGCCCGCGTTCATGATCCGGGAGCCCGACGGTTCGCATCGCGTGGAGATTCATCCGCCGATCGACCCGCCGCCGGACCGCGAAACGGCCACGCTGCATGCCGCGACTCAGCACTATACGCGCGTGATCGAAGATGTTATACGACGCCACCCGGACCAGTGGATCTGGATGCACCGGCGCTGGCGCACCCAGCCGTTGCCCGATGAACCTTCCGGCCCGGGCGGGGTCAAAGGAAACGAGCATGAAAAATTTGAATCAATCTGAAGACGCGTCGCAGGGCGCTGTGGCGGGCGCCGCGTGGTTCGCGCATGCGGGCACCGCGCTGACCATCGCCGCGGGCCTGAGTTTCCTTGTGGTCTGCATGATCCTGCCGCTGGTCGGAAAGGCCGGGGTGCAGACCGTGCACGCCTCGCAAAACTTCAACGCCTTCCTCGTCGCGCTGCTCGTCAGCCTTGCGTTGTCCATCGGCGCGACGGTTGCCAAGCTGGCGCGCCGCCACATGGATCACAGCCCGCTGCCGTGGCTGTCGATCACGCTGGCCGGATTGTGCCTGCTGCTGCTCGTCTCGCTCGCGCTCGGCCTGCTGCGTATTTGACGCGCGCCAGCCTTTTTCTTTTTGCATTCCCGCGTTGCTTTGCTATACCCGCGCTACGTTGCAGCCGGGAATGCCGGCTCGCGGGAGGATGGATGGACATGAGTATTTTTCGTCATTTGATGATGGGCGTCGCGGCGCTGGCCCTCGCCGTTCCGGGTGTGCGCGCGCAGGAGCGTGATTTGTTCGAGGAGGCCCCGTGGTACGTGGGTGGCGGCCTCGGCTACATGCACTATGAAGGCGACGAGCAGGTCGACAACGGCGTCTTCCTCGGTGGCCGCCTGGGGCACGACTTCAACAAATATTTCGGCATCGAATTCGGCGTCGACTTCGCGCCGGCGCTTCAGGACGGTTCCTTCAAGGACCCGAACCGCGACCTGCTGGACAAGGACATCTGGGGCCTGCGCCTCTCCGTGGACGGCCTGTTGCACCTGCGCAACGCGCGCAACCTGCGCTGGGATCCCTACCTCTCCGCCGGTGTCGGCCTCATGCAGTACGAAGAGGATCTCGAGGGGAACAACTCCGAGGTCGTGATGCAGGCCGGTCTCGGGCTTTTCTATCATTTCAGCGACGTGTGGTCGATGCGCTTCGACTGGCGCTCCGCGGTCGCGGGCGGCGACACGGAATTCAACCAGTACCTGTTCGCCGGCCTGAACTACCGCTGGGGCGCGGCGGTGAAGCCCGTGTACAGCGTGTCGGGTGGTGAGATCGACAGCGATGGCGACGGCCTGCTGGATTCGGAAGAGGCGGAAATCGGGACGGATCCCTTCAATCCGGACACGGACGGCGACGGCCTGTCCGACGGCGAGGAAGTGCGCCTGCACAAGACCGATCCGTTGAATCCGGACACCGACTATGACGGACTGAAGGATGGCGCCGAAGTCCTGGTCTACAAGACCAACCCGCTGGATGCCGACACGGATGACGGCGGTGTCACGGATGGCCACGAGGTGATCGAGGACAACACCGATCCGCTGAACGGCGCGGATGACCTGCAACTCTTCACGCTGCAGATCGAGTTTGATTACGACCGCGCGAACCTGCGCCCGCAGTATCACCAGGACCTCGACGTGATCATCAAGGTCCTGCAGCGCGACCCCGGCGCCACCGCTCGCGTCGAAGGGCACGCCGACAAGCGGCCGAAATCGCAGCATGCCTACAACATGCGCCTCTCGGAGCGCCGCGCGCGCGCCGTGCTCGAATACATCGCGAACGCGGGTGGCATCGATCGCTCCCGCCTGACCGCCGTCGGCTACGGCTTCACCCGCCCGGTGGCGCCGAACGACACGGAATCCAACATGCAGAAGAATCGCCGCACGGAAATCTACATCCGCCCGAGCGGGCAGGCCGAGGTGCACACGACCTCCGGCGAGGCGTTGAATCCGGAGACGGCCCAGCCCGTCGCCGCGCCCTGATCGGCAGATCCAGATGAATGCAGCAAACCCCGCCGCTTGCGGCGGGGTTTGTTAGTTAACCGGCGTGACAAAAATGCGCGCGGCCGCGGCGGAGCCCAACATGCAGGCGGCCGGCGAGCGCCCGTGGCAACGGACGGTCACCGCGTCGGCGCTCGCGTCGTTGGACTCGACCGTGATGGTCGCGCCGGGGACGAGGCCGTTCCGTTCGGCGAACTGGAGGAAGCGCGCATCGCTGTCGGCCACGCGCGCAATCTGATAGGTGTGGCCCGGTTCGCTGGCCGAGAGGGCGAGGTTGGCCTGTTGGGCGACCTCGCCATTTGCCCGCGGGATGGGCGATCCGTGCGGGTCGGCCGCCGGGTGACCGAGCAGCGCGTCGATGCGATCCAGCACCTTGTCGGAAATTGCGTGCTCCAATTCCTCCGCCTCCTGGTGCACCTCGGACCAGTCGAGGCCGAGGGTTTGCACGAGGAACAATTCGACGAGGCGATGGCGGCGCAGGACGTGGAGCGCGAGTTGCTCGCCTCCGCGGGTCAGGCGCACCCCGGCGCGCGGCTCGTAGTCCACGAGTCCCGAGTCCGCGAGGGCCTTGATCATCGTGGTTACCGTGCCGGGCACGACGCCCATCGCTTCCGCGAGGCGGCCCATCGGCACGAGCGCCCCGGGCTCGCGCTGCTGCTCGTGATAGAGTCGCTTGATATAGTCTTCAACCGTGCTGCTCGCCATGGCGGTCCTCTTATGAGTGAATCCGGTCTTCCTCGAAACGCGCCACCAGCAGGCGCAAGCTGTTCAGCACCACGATCACGGTGCTGCCTTCGTGCCCGATCACGCCGACCGTGAGCGGGATCCATCCGCCGAGCGCGGCCAGCGCCAGCAGGACCACCGAGCCGAGGGAGATCGCGAGGTTCTGCCGGATGATGCGGCGTGCGCGGACGCTGATTTCGTAGGCGAGCGAGAAGCGGTCGAGTCGATCCTTCATCAACACGACATCGGCCTGCTCGAGGGCGGCGTCCGATCCGCGCACGCCCATCGCCACGCCGACATAGGCCGCGGCGAGGCTCGGCGCGTCATTCACGCCGTCGCCGACCATCGCGGGGCGTTCGCCGGCTTCCGTCCACGACCGGATGCGCGCGACCTTGCCCTCGGGGGAGAGCCCGGCGAGCACGTCCGTCAGTCCCACCGCCTGCGCCACCGCGACGGCGGACTCGGCCCGGTCGCCCGTAAGCATCGTCACCGGCAACCCCTGTTCGCGCAGGTGCGTGAGCAGGGGACGGCTGGACAGGCGCACTTCATCCTGGAGCAGGATCCGGCCGCGGACGACGCCGTCATCGTAGAGGACTTCGGTGATGCCGGGTGCGGGTTCGGGAACGGATGCGATCCACGCGGCATCGTGGAGGAACGGGCGGCGTCCAAGTCGCGCCTCGCGCGCGTCGATCTGTGCGCTCAAGCCGTGGCCGGTGTGCGAGCGGAAATCGCGGGACGCTGGCGCTTCGAGCTTCCGGTCCAACGAGTGGCGCGCAATGGCCTGGGATACGGGATGGTTCGAGTGCGAGGCGAGGGCGGCTGCGCAGCGCAGGAGGTCGGAATCCGCCACGCCGGGTTGTGGTTCGACCGAGGTCACACGCAGGATGCCGGTGGTCAGTGTGCCCGTTTTGTCGAGCGCCACGCGCCGGATCTCCGCCAGTTTTTCCAGGGCCGCGCCTCCGCGGAACAGGATGCCGCGTCGTGCCGCGGCGGCGATGCCCGCGAGGACGGCCGACGGGATGGAGAGCACTAGGGCGCAGGGCGATGAAACGACCAGCAGGGTCATCGTGCGGTAAAATGCCTGGTCGGCGGTCATGTCCGCGGCCAGCCACCACACGAAGAACATCGCGAAGCAGATGGCGATCACGCTGTAGGTGTAGCGGCTGCCAAAGCGGTCGGTGAAGCGTTGCGCCGGAGCTTTGGATTCGCGCGCATCCTGGATGAGGCGAATGACCTTCGACAACGCGCTTTCCGCGGCGGGCTTGAGGACTTCGCAATCGAGGCGGCCCCAGAGGTTCAGCGTGCCGGCCATGACGGTTTCGCCGGGCACCTTGTCGACCGGGATTGATTCGCCGGTCAGGTTGGATTCATCCGCGGCCGATTGCCCGCGCACGACGCGGGCGTCGACCGGGAACAGCTCCCCGGGCCGCACCGCCAGCAGCAGGCCGGGTGTCAGCTGTTCGACCGGCATCGTGCGCTCCGCGCCATCCGCGTCAACCACGGTGGCTTGTTTGGGCGCCTCCTTGAACAAGCTGTCGATCGCGCGCTCGGTGCGCTGCTGCGCGAGATCCTCCAGGGCATCGCTGGTTGAGAACAGGAACAGCAGGATCGCGCCTTCCCACCAGTGTCCGATGACAGCCGCGCCGACGGCGACGGCGATCATCAGGAAGTGAACGTCGAGCACCCGCTTGCGCAGGAGCTCCCACACTTCCTGGACCGCGAACCAGCCGCCCGCGAGGTAGGCCAGCACATAGGCGATCCGGGCGGCGAGCCAGGCGTCTGGCTGGAGACGCTCCAGGAGAAAGCCGGTCAGCGTTAGCGCGCCACAGAGGATGGCGAGGGCGAGCGGCAGCTTCCACGGATGTCCCGCCACGGCTTGGGGGACGATGGGTTCGATGCGCACCCACGGGAACTGGTTCCATCGCCAGAAGCGCGGCGCGGTGGCGCACGATTCGCGCTCCAGCAACAAGCCGGAGCCGGGCAGGGCAATCAGCCGTACGCCGGGCGGCATGGCGGCGGAATGGCCCTGGTGGCAATGCGCGCAATCCGTCTTCCAGGGAGGGGTCGCGCACGCGGGCAATTCGTCCGGCGTGAAGGAGCCGACGATTTTCTTCAGGTCCGCCGCGGCGCTGGCGGCATCGTGCCCCGGCAGGATGGCGTACGAGATCTGGCGGGTCCCGCTGTTGAGAAAAACGGCGCGCACATGTTCGTGCGCGGCGAGCTGGGCGGCCAGCTTGTGAATCACACATGCCTGTTCACGCATGGCTTCAGGTGTACCAGAGTTGCGACATCCGGGAGAGTAGATATTCGGGCGTTGACAGCGGGGACAGGCTCTCATATTTTGACTAATCAAACAAACCTATTTGGATTATAAAAATATGAAGCACAGGTTCTGGGTCGGTGTGTTGTTCGTGATGGGACTCCTGGGTGCGGATGCGCGTGCGGAATCGCCGCCGCTGCGGGTCGTGGCGACGGTGGGCATGGTGGCGGATATCGTGCGCGCGGTGGGGGGCGATCGTGTCGAGGTCGCGCAACTGATCGGCAGCGGCATCGACCCGCATCTCTACAAGCCCACGCGCAGCGATGTGGCGCAATTGTTGGGCGCGCAGGTCGTGTTCTATTCCGGCATGAAGCTGGAGGGCAAGATGGGCGACACGCTCAACCGGATCGCGCGCAACGGGCGCGAGGTCCATGCGGTCACCGAGGCGCTGGCCGATGCCTATGCGCTGCGCGACCCGGCGGACGCGGCGCATCTGGACCCGCACGTGTGGATGGATGTGCAGGGTTGGATCGCCGCCGTGGGCGTGGTGGCCGATGTGCTGGCGCGCGTGGATGCCGGGCACGCGGATGCGATCCGCGCCCGGGCGGACGCCTACGTGAAGGAGCTGCGCGCGCTGGATGACTACGCGCGCTCGTGCGCGGCGAGCATCCCCGAGGGGCAGCGGCTGCTGGTGACGGCGCACGACGCCTTCCACTATTTCGGCCGCGCGTATGGAATCGAGGTCCGCGGCATCCAGGGCATCTCCACCGAATCCGAGGCGGGCCTGGAGGACATCAACCGCCTCGTGGACCTGCTGGTGGCGCGCAAGGTGCCGGCGATATTCGTCGAGAGCAGCGTGGCGGACCGCAACGTGCGCGCGCTCGTGGAGGGCGCCCGCGCGCGGGGGCATGACGTGCGGATCGGCGGCACGCTGTTCTCCGATGCGATGGGCGCACCGGGCACCTATGAAGGCACCTACATCGGGATGATCGACCACAACGTCACGCTTATCGCGCGCGCGCTCGGCGGCACGGCGCCCGAACGCGGGTTGCAGGGCAAACTGGGCGGTGCGCCATGACCTTGCCGTGGCATACGGCGCCGCAGCCGGCCGGGCCCGAACACTCGCCGCATGCGCCGGTCTCCATCCACGACATGACGGTGGCGTATCACCGCAAGCCGGTGCTGTGGGATGTGGACCTCGACGTGCCGGCCGGCCAGCTGGTCGCTGTCATCGGTCCGAACGGCGCCGGCAAGAGCACGCTCATCAAGGCGGTGCTCGGCCTCGTGCCGATGGCCTCCGGCGATGTGCGCATCTACGGCGCGCCGCTGGCGGAACAACGGGCGCTGGTGGGGTATGTGCCGCAGCGGGAGAGCGTCGATTGGGATTTCCCCGTGAGCGCGCTGGATGTCGTGGCGATGGGGCTCTATCGCCACATCGGCTGGTTCCGACGCGTGCGCCCGGTGCACCGCGAGGCCGCGATGAAGGCGCTGGCGCGGGTCGGCATGGATTCGTTCGCGCTGCGCCAGATCAGCCAGTTGTCCGGCGGCCAGCAGCAGCGCGTCTTCCTGGCGCGCGCGCTGGTGCAGGATGCGAAGCTATATTTCATGGATGAACCGCTCGCCGGCGTGGACGCGGCGACGGAGCAGGTCATCATCCGCCTGCTGCGCGAATTGCGCGACGCGGGCCGCACCGTGGTCGTCGTGCACCACGACCTGCAAACCGTGCCGGACTATTTCGACCACGTCATCATGTTGAACACGCGCGTGGTGGCGGCGGGCGCCACCGCCGAGGTGTTTACGCGCGACAACCTCCACAAGACCTATGGCGGACGCCTGACCCTGCTCGATGAGGCGGCGCAGGCCGTCGCGATGACCGGGCGCCGATGAACAGGCGCGTCAGTCTCGCGGTGATGGCGCTGCTTCTGCTCGCGCCGCTGGCGGCGCTGGCGGATGCCGGCGACCTGGGGTCGGCCTTCTGGCGTGTCTTCTCGTTGCGCGACTACAACACGCGCGTCGTGATGGCGGGCACGGGGCTGCTAGGCGTCGCCTGCGGCGTGGTCGGCTCGTTCATGGTGCTGCGCAAGAAGGCGTTGCTCGGCGACGCCATCAGTCACGCGACGCTGCCGGGCATCGCGCTGGCGTTCATGGTGATGGTCGCCGCAGGCGGGACGGGGAAGTATCTGCCCGGCTTGCTCGCCGGGGCCACGCTGACGGGGCTGCTCGGCATGGGGTTCATCCTGCTGATCCGTTCGCAGACGCGGCTGCCGGAGGATGCCGCGCTCGGCATCGTGCTCAGCGTCTTCTTCGGCGCGGGCGTGGCCTTGCTCGGCATCATCCAGAAGATGGACACCGGTTCCGCCGCGGGTCTGGAGTCATTTATCTACGGCAAGACCGCCTCCATGCTGGCGGAGGACGGGCGTCGCATCGCGTGGTGCGCCGCCGCGCTCGCGCTGTTGAGCGCGGTCTTGTTCAAGGAATTCCGGGCGTTGTGTTTTGATGCGGAATTCGCGCGGGTGCAGGGCTGGCCGGTGCGTTGGCTCGACGCCGTGATGATGGGCATGGTCGTGGCGGCGACCGTGATCGGCTTGCAGGCGGTCGGCCTCATCCTTGTGATCGCGCTGCTCATCATCCCGGCCGCGGCGGCGCGCTTCTGGACGGAGGAGTTGCAGGGCATGGTGCTGCTGGCCGCGTGCTTCGGCGGACTCTCCGGCGTGGTGGGCTCGGGGTTGAGCGCGCTGTTTCCGCATCTGCCCGCCGGCGCCGTGATCGTCCTGACCGCCGCGGCGCTTTTCGTGTTGAGCCTGCTCTTTGGCCGCGCGCGCGGCGTCGTGCGGCGCATCCGCGCGCGCCTGCGCCTCGAAGGCCGGATCGACCGGCAACATGCGCTGCGTTCGCTGTATGAATTGAACGGCGACAATGCGGTGGCCGTCGCCGTGTCCGAGTCGGCGCTGCACGCCGCGCGCCACTGGAGCGCGCGCCGTTTGAAGAGCACGCTGCGCCGCCTCGCGCGCGAGGATCTGGTGCGGCGCCTGCCGGGCGGCTGGCAGTTGACGGCGGACGGTCTCGACGACGCGCGTCGCGTGGTCCGCAACCATCGCCTCTGGGAACTCTATCTCATCCACCATGCCGCGGTGGCGCCCTCCCATGTGGATCGCGACGCGGACCTGATCGAGCATGTGCTGGGCCGCGCGATGGTGGAGGAACTGGAAGGCCTGCTGGAGGCGGCCGCCCCGGCGCCGCCGGTCCCCGCGAGCCCGCATCCGCTTCCCCGCGAGCCGGGAGGCGCGCCGTGAACTGGACCTCCCTCGATACGTGGATGGTGGCGACCGGCGTGTTGTCCGCGCTCTCCTGCGCGCTGTTGGGAAATTTCCTCCTCGTGCGCCGTCTCTCGATGATGGGCGACGCCATCAGCCATGCGGTCCTGCCGGGCCTCGCGGTGGCCTTTCTCGTGAGCGGCAGTCGCGACAGCGGGCCGATGTTTGTCGGCGCGGTCATCGCCGGCCTGCTCACCGCGTTGCTGACACAAGGCATCGCGCACGCCGGCAAGGTGGAGGAGAGCGCCTCGATGGGCGTGGTCTTCACCACGCTGTTCGCGCTGGGGTTGTTGCTGATCGTGCAGGCGGCCGACCGGGTGGACCTCGACCCGTCGTGCGTGCTTTACGGCGCGCTCGAATTAACGCCGCTCGACACGGTGACGGTGGCGGGCCTCGACATACCGCGCGCGTTTGTCCTCAACGCGGGCGTATTCGCCGTGAATGCGCTCGTGGTCTGGATGTGCTTCAAGGAATTCACGCTCGGGGCCTTCGACCCGATGCTCGCGGCTACGCAGGGGTTCCGTCCGCGCTGGATGCACCAGTTGCTCATGGTGCTCGTGGCGCTGACCGCCGTGGCCTGTTTTGAAACCGTGGGCAGCATCCTCGTCGTCGCGATGTTGATCGTGCCCGCGGCCGCCGCCCGGCTGCTCGCGCACCGCCTGCCGCCGATGATTGCATGGAGCCTCGCCATTGCCGTGGCGTCGGCGGCGCTGGGCCATGTCGGCGCGCTGACGGTGCCCGGCTGGTTCGGCTACACCGACACGACCACCGCCGGCATGATGGCCGTGGCGGCCGGCGCGCTGTTTGTCGCGGCCCTGCTGTTTGCCCCGCGCGAGGGCCTGCTGGCCCGTGCCTGGCAGCGCGCGGCGCT
>CALKUH010000061.1 GCA_937996795.1 uncultured Verrucomicrobiota bacterium
CTCCGCGCGGCTCATCACCTCGCGCTCGTCGCCGGGATTCCACCCGAGCAGCGCGAGGTAATTGAACAGCGCGTCGGCCTCGTAGCCCTTGTCGCGGAAGTCGCCGACATAGGCCGCGCCGTCGCGCTTGGAGTAGGGCTTGCCCTGCGCGTTGACGATCATCGGCAGGTGCGCGTACTGCGGGACCGGCGCGCCGAGCGCCTGGAACAGCGCGACGTGGCGATAGGTGTTCTCCACATGGTCGTCGCCGCGGATGACGTGCGTGATGTTCATGTGGATGTCGTCCACGACGTTCGCGAGGTGGAACACCGGGTTGCCGTCGGAGCGGACGATGACGAAATCGGGCAGGCCGGCGGCCTCCTTCTTGAGGTCGCCCTTGATGAGGTCATGGAAGCCCATGTCCGTGCCGGGCATTTTGAACAGGATCGCCTCGCCCTTGCCGGTGCCGCCCTTGTCGAGCTTGTACGCATGCCCGCTGCGCAGGAGCTGCTCCGCGGCGGCGAGGTGCGCGTCGCGGCGGGTGGACTGGTAGAGCGGCTCGCCGTCGGTCGTGAGCCCGAGCCACTCCATCGCGGAGAGCACGGCCTGCACCGCCTCCGGCGTCGAGCGCTCGCGGTCGGTGTCCTCCACGCGCAGCAGGAACTGTCCGCCCTCGTGGCGGGTGAAGAGCCAATTAAAGATCGCCGCGCGCAGGTTGCCGATGTGGACCTGGCCGGTGGGACTGGGGGCAAAGCGGGTGCGTACGAGCATAAAACCTCAACGGGATGTGCGGGCCAGTATGCCGGGGAATCGCCCCGTCTCAACGCAAAACAAATGGCAATCTGTCTTGCGGAGGCGAAGGGTTGACGCCATTCTATCCGGCTGGGGAACAGGAGTGTCTGGATCCGCGGGCAGTGTACGGGTGGGCGGGTCGAAGGAATGCCTATGAACGCCAATGCCATGCCCGACCGTCCGCTGGGACTTTGCGAGCTGCCGCCCATTCCCATGGACGAGGCGGAGCGCCAGAAGGCCCTTGATGATTTGCGGTTGCTCGACACGCCCGGCGAGGAGCGGTTCGACCGCATCGTCCGCCTTGCGCAGACGGTCTTCCACACGCCCATCGCCTACATCGCGCTGGTGGACCGCAACCGCCAGTGGTTCAAGTCCAAGATCGGGATGACGACCGACGAGACCACGCGCGACATCTCCTTCTGCGGCCATACGATTTTGCAGGACGGCCCGCTCATCGTGCCCGATGCGCTGCAGGACTACCGCTTTGCCTGCAATCCGATGGTGGTGGGCGAACCGTTCATCCGCTTCTACGCCGGACAGCCCCTGCGCGGGCCTTCCGGATATCGCGTGGGCACGATCTGCATCGCCGACCGGGAGCCCCGCGAAATCGCCGCGCCGGAGCGGGACTTGCTGGCCCAGCTCGCCTGGCTCGTGGAACGCGAATTCACCCTGATCGACAAGATCCAGCTGATCGAGGAAACGCAGCGCGCGAAGGAGGCGTTGGAGGAAAAGGGCCGCGAACTGGAACGCACCATCCTGGACCTGACGCAGCAAAAACAGCACAACGAGCTGCTGCTCCAGAATATCTTCCCCCGCCGCGTCGCCGACGAGTTGCGCCAGCAGGGGCGCGTCAAGGCGGTGCACCACGAGCAGGCGTCGGTGTTCTTCTCCGATTTCACGGACTTCACCACGATCACCTCCTCCTACAGCGCGGGCGAGCTGGTGGACGAACTCAACCGGTCCTTCTGTTTCTTCGACGGTCTCTGCGCGCGCCACGGCGTGGAGAAGCTCAAGACCATCGGCGACGGCTACCTCGCGGTGGCCGGGCTGACCGGCGATCCACGCGAGGCGGCGCTGAAGCTTGCGCAGTTCGCCGTTGAAGCGCAGGCCTACGTGCAGAAGCGAAAACAGGAAATGGAAGCCGGTGGCCGCCGCTACTGGAGCATGCGGGTCGGTCTGCACACCGGCCCGATCGTCGCCGGTGTCGTCGGCGTGCGTCGCATGGCGTACGACATCTGGGGCGACACGGTGAATATCGCCGCACGCATGGAGCAGGCCGGCGAGCCGGGTCGCATCAATATTTCCTCCGAGTTCCGTGCCCTGTTGGGCGATGCGATTGTAGTCGAGGCGCGCGGGGCGTGCCCGGTGAAGAGTTGCGGCAACCGCGAAATGTTTTTCCTGACGGACCTCGCGGCGGCAGCCGTCAGTCCTCGCCCGCCTCAATGATGCGTGTGTACGCGTCGCGCTCCGCGCGCGCGGGCGCGGCGCGGGCCACGACGCGGTAGCCGGGGCGTGTCTCGATCGCGTCGTCCGGCAGGTCTTCCTTGTGGAACACCAGTTCGGGCGGCATTGCGCAATTCTTCCGGAACGAACGCGGCACCGTCACGTGCAGCGGTCCCGCGGTGCGCGGGCGGAGCCCGTGGATCTGGTCCGCCGTTTCGTGTGAATAGACGATCTGCGGACGTCCGTCCCGGTCCCGCGACCAGAGCGACCAGACGACCAGTTCGGGCCAGTCGGCCTTCGGGAACTCCGCGAGCCGGTAGATGCCGCGCTGCACTTTTTCCCAGTGCCCCTCGCGCGTGTGATAGACGTGCAGGCTGTCGGGATAGCCCGCCTCCGTGGCCTGTGCGGCGGTGAAGAAGCCCGCCTGTTGCTCGGCCATCGCGCGCAGTCTGTCCTTGGGCTGCATCGGTCAACTACGCCACGAAACCATTTATTCGCCAAGCCCCAAAAATGGGCGGGCGATCACACCCCAAAAACGTTCCGCGTCTCCTTGTCCTCCGTGGCGAAATGCCTTGGCATTCGAGGACGAGGGGTGTCAGGCGTCCGGTGTGGTGCGCCAGCGTTTGTGCATCCACGTCCACTGGTCGGGGTGTGCGCGGATGATGTCCTCCAGCACGCGGGTGTAGTGCTGGGTCGCGGCGTGGATCGTGGCCTCCTCGCGGTCGGCGGGCGGCTCGATGGGCGGCAGGATGTGCAGGCGGTGGCGGCCGGCGGCCTCGCGCACCATGAAGGCCGGAAGTACGGGGGTTTTCGACGCGGCGGCGAGAAAGGCGAGGCCGGGTGTCGTGCAGGCGGGACGCCCGAAAAAATCCACGAAGATGCCGCGGTGCCGCCGCATGTTCTGGTCGAGGATCAGCGCGACGACCTCCTTGCGCTTCAGCGCCTTCAGGCAGTCGCGCATCGCGTCATCGCGCGGCAGCAGGCGCAGGCCCATCCGCTCCCGCGACGCGCGCCAGTGCGCATCGACCGCGGGGTGGCCGAGCGGTTTCACCACGACGTTCAGCGGCGTCCAAATGGTCGCGGCCGCGAGGCCCATCAACTCCCAGTTGCCGATGTGCCCCATGAGCACCAGCGCACCCGTGCCGCGCGCGCGGACCGCCTCGACGTGTTCCAAGCCCTCGACATCGACGCGCGACCGGAACGCCGGCGCGTGGCGTCCCGAATAATACAGACACTCGAACAGCATCAGCCCGAAGTGGCGGTACATCGCGTCCGCGATGCGGCGGCGCTCGCCATCCGTGCGCTCCGGCAGGCACCGCGCCAGCGTCTCCAGTACCAGCGCGCGGCGGTGCCGGATGACGCGGCCAAGCAGCCAGCCGAACCCCGCGCCCAAAGCCAGGACAAACGGATAGGGCAGCAGGCCGGTGAACCAGACCAAAAATCGGAAAAGCAAAAGCACGCGCCATGCTCGCGGCTCAGGGCCTCCCCTGTCAAGAAAGGCGTCCCCCCGTCCGGAATTCGAGGACGGGGACGACGGGGAGGACGAGCGCGCAGGGGCGCATTTGACACTTGGAACACGCGCGCGGCCTTGCCACACTCCGCGTTCATCACCGCCATGTCTGACGGCATTGACATCCAGTGGACGCGGATTAACCGCATGGCCTGCGGCAAGTGCGGCACGCACCTCGACGTGTCCTCGCTGGCGCCTTTCGCCGTCATTGAATGCCCCTCGTGCAAAACGAAGCAGACCGTGCCGGTCCAGCTCGGCACCTTCCTGCTGGTCGAACAGCTCGGCGCCGGCGGCATGGGCGCGGTGTACCGCGCGATGGATTCCACGCTCGGCCGCTTCGTCGCGATCAAGGTGATGAAGAGCGACCTCGGCGCGGACCCCGCGCTGGTCGAGAGCTTCCTGCGCGAGGCGCGCGCCGCCGCCGCGCTGAACCACCCGAACATCGTCACGATCTTTTCCTGCGGCCAGGAACTCGGCCAGCCGTACATCGTCATGGAACTCGTCAGCGGCGGGCGGCTCGACCAGATGATGGCGGGCGGCAAAGCCGTGGACGAGCTGCGCCTGCTCGAAATCTCGCTCGATGTGGCCGAGGGGCTCAAGGCCGCCAACGAGGCCGGCCTCGTGCACGGCGACATCAAGCCCGCGAACGTGCTGTTCGACAAATCGGGCCGTGCGCGCATCGTGGACTTCGGTCTCGCGATGTTCGTGAACCGCCAGCAGGAGCAGGGCGGCGTGTGGGGCACGCCGTATTACATTTCCCCCGAACGCGCGCGCGGCGGCAAGGCGGACCACCGCTCCGACATCTACAGCCTCGGCGCGACGATGTTCCATGCGCTCGCGGGCAAGCCGCCGTTCGACGGCAAGACGGCCGCCGACGTCGTCGTCGCGCGTCTCAAGCGACCGCCGCCCAAGCTGAATGAACTGGTGCCGTCGCTGCAGCCCGCGACCTGCGAGGTCATCGAGCGGATGATGGCGGCGGACCCGGTGCATCGCTATCCGACCTCCGCGTCGCTGCTCGCCGACATCCGCAAGGCCATCGCGCAGGTCAAGGACGCGCGCAGCCCGGCCGGGCGCGCGAAGAAGGGCGGCAAGGGCAAGAAACGCGACCTGACGCGCGTGTACATTTTCGCCGGCGCCGCGCTCCTGCTCGTGGCGTTGGCCGTGGCGCTGATCGTGAGCATGGCGTCCCCGGAGGAGGAAGCCGCGCCCGCCGCACCGGTGGCGCCCGCGGTGACGGAAACGGGCGCCGTCGCCGTGGCCGTCGCCACGCAGGATCTTGAACGTGCGGTCGCCACGGTGAAGGAGGGCGGACGCGATCGCCAGTCCGTCACGTTCTTCCCCGTGGAACAGGAGGAGGAGCTCGTGCGCATCGGCGCGCTGCTGGCGGACAAGCCGGCTGAACTGCTGGAGCGGCTGTCCTCGCTGGCCACCAACGTCCCGGCGGACAGCGCGCGCCGCCAGTGGCTCGACCTGCTGCAGGCGCCGCCGCACTGGATGCAGGGCAATTCGGTGCGCGCTGCTGAACTCATCCGCGAACTTGCTGCAAAAGAAACGGCGTCCACCAACCGGCATCCGTCGGAAATGCCCGTCATGCTCGCGCGCCACCTGAACGGCGACCTGAACGCCGCGCAGTTCGGCCAAATCCGCAACCAGTGGGCGGCGTGGTACACCGACCTCGCGGAATGTTTCCGCGGCACGCGCCTGCTCGCGGGCGGCGACACCGACGCCGCGCTTGAGGCGCTCGCGCGCTACGCGCGCTCGCCGCGCAAGGAGCCGGTCTGGGCCTACGCGCTGCGCCCCGCGGCGACCGCCTGGGTCGAACAGCTCCAGCGCTGGGAGGCGGAGCGCCGGAAAGTGCTCGGGCTCGCGTCGGTCCGGAACATGGGCGATGCGCGCGCCGCCATCGACGCCTATCTGCTGCAAGCGCCGCCCTACATCCGGCCCGCCGCCGAGCAGATCCGCAACCGCATCCGCGACACGCTCGCGCGCGAGGACGCCGTGCGCATCCGCCAGGAGGAGCAGGCCCGCGCCGTGGTGATCCAGCGCGACCTCGACACGCTCGATGCGTGGCTTGGCGAGCAGCTCCAGGTCGTGCTCCAGCAGAAGGACTATCGCAAGGTCGCGCTCGACGCGCGCCGGGTCGCGGGTGATCTCCAAACGGCCGAGGGCAAGGAGCAGGCGAACATCGTGCGCGAACGGCTTGAGCGCATGGATGCGTTGAAGACGCTGCTCGCCCGCGAACTGGAATCCACCCCCTTCCGCCAGCAGGACCGCGAACTCGGCGGCGACGCCATCGGCGCGACGATCATCGGCCTGCGCATCATGGTGCCCGGCCGCGGCATCACCACGCGGCCTTGGGAACAGGTCAGCCCGCGCATCATCGTCCGCCTCGTGCGGCACCTGCTCGACAACGGCTTCCGCGACGACTCCGCGAAGGCCGACCTGCTCGTTTCCCTCGCCGTCTTCAGCGCGTTCTACGGCGCCGCCGAACCCGCCGCCCAGTTCCTCGCCGAGGCGACGGCCCTCGACATGGCCATCGGCGCCGCCGCGCGCCGCATGATGCCGGAAAATTATCCCGCGCCCGCGAAGCCGGAGGACGCGTGAGCAGTCCCGCCCCGCGCCGCTGCGCGCCTTGCGCGCCCGGCACCCCGCCGTTGACCGATGAGCAGGCGCGCACCCGCCTCGCCGATGTGCCCGGCTGGTCCATCGATGGCGCCGCGCTCACCCGCACGTTTACGTTCAAAAACTACTTCCGCACCACCGCCTTCGTGAACGCCGTCGTGTGGATCGCCCACACCGAGGACCACCATCCCGACATCACCTTCGGCTACAAGACCTGCGCCATCCGCTACACCACCCACAGCATCGGTGGCCTCTCGGAAAACGACTTCATCTGCGCGGAAAAGATCAACCAGTTGGTGTTGGAATAGGTGTCAGGTGTCGGGTTTCAGGTGTCAGGTGTCGGGGAGGAATTACAGACGTTGAAAGCCGTAAGAAAAGAAATTACAGACCTTGGAAGTTTTTCCCTCCAGAGGCGGGTCCGCATTTGGCAGAACAGACATTGCACGCTCCTCCCGGACACCCGACACCTGACACCCTCTTCCCCCTCCCGCCATGATCACATTCCTTGAAGGACAACTGGTCGAAAAGCAACCCGGGCGCGCCGTCGTTAACGTGGGCGGCGTCGGCTACGAGGTGTGGATTCCGCTTTCCAGTTTCGAGCGGCTGCCGCCGGAGGGCGCGGCGTGCCGGGTGCTGACGTATCACCATGTGCGCGAGGACGCGCAGGAGTTGTTCGGGTTCGCGACGGAGCAGGAGCGGCGGTTGTTCCTGTTGCTGTATTCCGTGAGCGGGGTGGGGCCGAAGACGGCGCTCGGCGTGCTGGGCGGGCTGTCGGTGCGCGACATCAAGAAGGCCATCGCCGAGGGCGACGCGAAGCGGCTCTCGACGGTGAAGGGGCTGGGACGCAAGACGGCGGAGAAGATCATCGTCGAGCTGAAGGACAAGCTGACCGAGGGCGAGATGCTGGAGGCCGCGGTTGCGGCGGAGCCCGGCAGCGCCGAGGAGCTGCGCACGCGCGACGCGATCCTCGCGCTGGTGTCGCTCGGTTACAAGCAGGCGGACGCGCTGAAGATGATCAAGGACGTCCTGCCCGGCATCCCCGCGAACGCGACGGTGGAGGACCTGGTGCGCAAGGCGCTGGCCCAATAGGTTTCAGGTGTCAGGTTTCGGGTGTCAGTATATGATCGCCTCCCTGAAACCCGACACCTGACACCCGACACCCTATGTCCGATCGATTCATCACCAATACGCTGAACAAGGCCGACACGGAGTTCGACCTGTCGTTGCGGCCGTCGAAGTTCGCGGACTTCGTGGGGCAGGGCAAAGTGCGCGAGCGGCTGCAGTTGTTCGTCGATGCGGCGAAGGGGCGCGGCGACGTGCTCGACCACATCCTGCTGTTCGGTCCGCCGGGGCTGGGCAAGACGACGCTGGCGTACATCGTGGGCGAGGCGATGGGCGTGAACGTGAAGTCCACGTCCGGCCCGGTGATCACGAAGGCGGGCGAGCTGGCGGGACTGCTGACGAATTTGGAGAAGGGCGACATCCTGTTCATCGACGAAATCCACCGGCTGCCGAAGGCGGTGGAGGAATATCTGTATTCCGCGATGGAGGACTACGTGCTCGACATCGTGATCGACCAGGGGCCGAACGCGCGGTCGGTGCGGCTGAATCTGCCGAAGTTCACGCTGGTCGGCGCGACGACGCGCAGCGGGCTGCTATCGGCGCCGCTGCGTTCGCGGTTCGGGCTGGCGAACCGGCTGGACTACTACACGCCGGACGAGCTGATGCAGATCGTGCGTCGATCGGCGCGGATCGTGAATGTGGACATCGACGACGCGGGCGCGGCGGAGATCGCGAAGCGGTCGCGCGGCACCCCGCGCATCACGAACAGCCTGCTGCGCTGGGTGCGCGACTATGCGCAGGTGAAGGCGGGGAACCGGATTACGAAGGATGTCGCCGACAAGGCGCTGTCGATGCTCGACATCGACGAGCACGGGCTCGACGAGATGGACAAGCGCATCCTCGAAACCATTTTGCACAAATTCGCCGGCGGCCCGGTCGGCGTGAGTTCGCTCGCCGTGTCCGTGGGCGAGGAGCCGGGCACGATCGAGGAGGTGTACGAGCCGTAC
This sequence comes from uncultured Verrucomicrobiota bacterium, assembly GCA_937996795.1. GTDB lineage: Bacteria > Verrucomicrobiota > Kiritimatiellia > CAIVKH01 > CAIVKH01 > JAMLJG01. The sequence continues at coordinate 8,416 of CALKUH010000061.1, forward strand.
CTGATCCAGGAAGGCTACCTCAAGCGCACCCCGCAGGGCCGCGTCGCGACCGAGCTGTGCTACAAGAAATTCGGCCTCAAATCCGCCCCGCGCCAGGGCGAGTTGCTGTAGGTGCTGCATGTTTGCCGGTCTGGCCGCCACTGCGCTGCGAAAGATTCAGCAGGAGATCGGAACCTCGCATTATCCGGCGAGTCGAAAGCGGCCCGGGCTTCGCGTCACGACCGGTCAGCCGCGCTCCGCCGTTGTGAAAGGATCCGGCGCGCCGCCGCCGCCGAAAAAACGCTACGTGCTTTCCGGCCACTACGTCATGAGCGCGCGATCGCGTCACGCGCGCAGGCAATTCTGGGTGTATGTCGCGGTGGGTGTCATTTGCATGATCTACCTGATCGTGATGTCGCTGATCTTCTTCGGGCGCCAAGGGTGAGGCGTCATGTCTGAATCAGCGTCATTGAACGGCGGTTTCGGGAGGATGTCCCGCTGGGGGCGTCGTGTGGCGCTGGCCGTGTTGGGGCCGCTGGTGGTGTTGGGGGTGGCGGAGTTGGGGTTGCGGGCGCTGGATTTCCGGCATGTCTTGCGCGAGAAGATCCTGTGGAAGCCGACGATTGGCGGGTTTCGCGGCACGTTTGAGTACCTGATTCCCACGGAGTTTACGCCGCCGGGGTACCTGTGGCGCACGATGGCGAACACGGAGTTTTCCGACAGCCACGGGTTCCGCCTGCCGGAGCTGCCGATCCAGAAGGCGCCCGGCAAGGTGCGCATCGCCTTCCTCGGCGGGTCGACGACGCACGGCGGGTTCCGTCCCTATCCCGAGCGGGTGATCCGCCTGCTCAACAACGCGATCGGCGAGAACCGCTACGAGGCGCTGAATGTCGCGTGTTCGTCCTATTCAACGCACCAAAGCGTGAAGGTGCTGGATCGCTGGGTGTGGCCGTATGCGCCGGATGTGGTGTTCGTGTATCACGGGTGGAATGACGTGGTGGTGGCGGGCGACGGCTACAGTGACCGGGAGAAGGATGCGTGGATGGGGGCGGACGGCGCGCCGCGGGTGCCGGTGCTGGATGCCTTCCGCAACTTCCGGCTGGCGGGCGCGATCGGGTGGGCCGTGGAGGCGCTGGACCGCGGCTGGCCGCGGCAGCGGGTGTCGTTCGCGGAGTTCGAGCGCAACCTTGACGCGATGGCGCGGCAATGCGCGGAGCGCGGCGTGCCGATGGTTCTGATGATCCGGCCGGAGCAGCCGGCGGAACATTTTGTGGAGAACCCGCTGGATGAACGGGCCGCGCAGGTCGCGCTGCGCGCGTTCGGCACGACCAACGCCCACGCGGTCTATCGCGCGCAGTCGGAACGCGTGGCGGCGATCCAGCGCGCCGTGGCGGAGCGGCACCCCGGCGTCACCGCGTGCGACGGGCGGCAGTGGGTGCTGGACATCGTCGCGCGCCGGGACCGGGGCGAATTCGGCGAGCGCGTGCCGATCTTTTTCGAGGACAACTGCCACCTGTTCGAGTTTGCCGACGAATTGCTCGCGCATCGCGTGGCGGAAGCGCTGGCCCCGCAGCACGCGGAGGCGTTGCATCGCTTTATCGACAGCATCGTCTACGAGTACGCGATCGCGGGCGAACTGATTGCCGAGGAGTCGCCGAGGGAGGCGTTGTGGTTCATCCGCCGCGCGCTGGCCCGACAGCCGGGCGCCGAGGATGAGCAGTTGCTGCGTGAGCTGGAGCAAAAGGCGCTGGAGCGGGTGGAGTTTGTGGACAACTTCCGCGAGGGCCGATGGGGCGGGCCAGCGGGTGATTTTGAAACAAAACTGGCGAAGCTACAGCGGTGCGCGGAACTCCGGCCCCAGGACTTTGGCGTGATGCTTCAGTTGTACCGGCTGTGCATGTATATGGACCGGCCCGGCCTCGCGGCCGGGTTCATCGCCTACTTCTCCTCGCAGGGCGAATACGAGCACTACAAGTGGAACGAATTTAATCTGGAGTCGCACTACTACGCCGGTCGCTGGGAGGAGGCGTTGCCGTTCGCCCAGACCCTGCTGACGCTGGAGCCGCAGCACCCGATGGCGCTCGAAGTCGTCCAGGCGTTCGCCCCGCCCCCGTGATCGTCCGAAGTGTGCCATCACCCCCGCGCGGTGCGACATGGCGCGCCGGGGTGTGACAAGGTGGCGCACATTGGGGACGGTGGGCTGCTTGATTGTATAGGACCTATATGACGTATGAGTCCTATTATGAATGACTTGTGACGAATGCGCCTCCGCGGGGCTTCGTTCTTGGCACATGCCCTGCTTTTCAAAGAACCGCGAACAGAGAAAGCGAGGCACTTTATGTCCAAGGTTTTAGGCATCGATTTGGGTACGACGAACTCCTGTATGTCGGTCATGGAGGGCGGCGAGCCGGTGGTGATTCCGAACGCGGAAGGCGGGCGGACGACGCCGTCGATCGTGGCGTTTACGAAATCCGGCGAGCGCTTGGTCGGGCAGGCGGCGAAGCGCCAGGCGGTGACGAATCCGCACCACACGATTTATTCCGTGAAGCGGTTCATGGGCCGCAAGCATGCCGAAGTCGGTTCCGAGACGCAGCGCGTGCCGTACAAGGTGGTGCGGGCGGACAACGGCGACGCGGCGGTGGAGATTGGCGACAAGACGTATTCGCCGCCGGAAATTTCCGCGATGATTTTGCAGAAGCTGAAGGCGGACGCGGAGGCGTACCTCGGCGAGAAGATCACGCAGGCGATCATCACGGTGCCCGCGTATTTCAACGACAGCCAGCGCCAGGCGACGAAGGATGCCGGCCGCATCGCGGGCCTCGAGGTGCTCCGCATCGTCAACGAGCCGACCGCGTCCTCGCTCGCGTACGGCCTCGACAAGAAGAAGGACGAGAAGATCGCGGTGTACGACCTCGGCGGCGGCACGTTCGACATCTCCGTCCTCGAAATTGGCGACGGCGTGTTCGAGGTGAAAGCCACGAACGGCGACACGCACCTCGGCGGCGACGACTTTGACCTGCGCGTGATGGAGTGGCTGATCGCGGAGTTCAAGAAGGAGAACGGCATCGACCTCTCGAAGGATCCGATGGCCCTCCAGCGCCTCAAGGAAGCCGCGGAAAAGGCGAAGATCGAACTCTCCAGCTCGCAGAGCACGGAGATCAACCTGCCGTTCATCACGGCGGACGCGACGGGGCCGAAGCACCTGAACGTGACGATGTCGCGCGCGAAGCTGGAGCAGCTGGTGGACGACCTGATCCAGCGCTCGATCAATCCGGTGGAAAACTGCCTGCGCGACGCGGGCATCAAGCCGTCGGAAATTGACGAAGTCATCCTCGTCGGCGGCATGACGCGCATGCCGAAGGTGCAGGAGATCGTGAAGAAGTTCTTCGGCAAGGAGCCGCACAAGGGCGTGAACCCGGACGAAGTCGTCGCGGTCGGCGCCGGCATCCAGGGCGGCGTGCTCAAGGGCGAGGTGAAGGACGTGCTGCTGCTCGACGTGACCCCGCTGACGCTGGGCATCGAGACGCTGGGCGGCATCTTTACGCCGCTGATCGAGCGCAACACGACGATCCCGACGAAGAAGAGCGAAATTTTCAGCACCGCGTCCGACAGCCAGCCCACCGTGGAAATCCACGTGTTGCAGGGCGAGCGCAAGATGGCGGGCGACAACAAGACGATTGGCAAGTTCCACCTCGACGGCATCCCGCCCGCGCCGCGCGGCGTCCCGCAGATCGAAGTGACGTTCGACATCGACGCGAACGGCATCCTGCACGTCAGCGCGAAGGACCTCGGCACGGGCAAGGAGCAGAAGATCACGATCACCGCGTCCAGCGGCCTCTCGAAGGAGGAGGTCGAGCAGATGCGGAAGGACGCCGAGGCGCACGCCGCGGAGGACGCGCAGAAGCGCGAGGCTGTCGAGACCCGCAACCGCGCCGACGCGATGTCCTACGAAGCCGAAAAATTCCTCAAGGAGCACGGCGACAAGGTCGATGCGGACAAGAAGGGAAAGCTTGAGTCCGCGATCAGCGCGCTGAAGGACGCCGTGAAGGCGAATGACGCGGCGAAGATGAAGAGCGGCCTCGAGGATGTCACGTCGCAGATGCAGGCGATTTCGACGGAGATGTACGCGAAGGCGAAGCAGCAGCCCGGCGGCGGCGCCGGGGCGGGCGCGCCGCCTCCGCCGTCCGGCGAAGCGGCGTCCGGCAAGAAGGAAGAGGGCGACGTGATCGACGCCGATTTCACGATGGTGGACGACAAGAAGAAGAAATGACGAATGACGAAATCCGAATGACGAATGCATCCCATTCGTCATTCCGTCATTCGGAATTCGGCATTTTTTGGCGCGCGGCGGGTGCCGGCGCCGGCGAATAAACAAGCAACGAAAACGGAGGAAAGAGAGAGCATGAAGATCCAACCACTGGGTGATCGCGTTCTTGTGGAGCCCCTCAAGGAAGGGGAAGTGAACAAGGGCGGCATCATCATTCCCGACTCGGCCAAGGAAAAGCCCCAGGAGGGCAAGGTCATCGCCGTGGGTACGGGCAAGCTGAACGACAAGGGCGAGAAGATCGCCTTCAACGTGAAGAAGGGCGACCGCGTGTTGATGCCGAAATACGGCGGAACCGAGGTCAAGATTGACGGCAAGGAATACCAGATCGTGCGCGAGGAAGACATCCTCGGCGTGATCGAGGCCTAAGCGAAGTCACCACTTAAGGAGAAGCACACATGGCAGCAAAGCAATTGAAGTATGACCAGGAAGCGCGTCAGTCGATCCTGTTCGGCGTGGAGAAACTGAGCCGCGCCGTCAAGGCGACCCTCGGCCCGCGCGGGCGCAATGTCGTCCTCGACAAGAAGTTCGGTTCGCCGACGATCACCAAGGACGGCGTGACGGTGGCGAAGGAGATCGAGCTCCCCGACCCATTCGAGAACATGGGCGCGCAGATGGTCCGTGAAGTCGCGAGCAAGACGAGCGACATCGCGGGCGACGGCACGACGACGGCCACGGTGCTGGCGGAAGCCATCTACCGCGAAGGCCTGAAGAACGTCACCGCCGGCGCGAACCCGATGAGCCTCAAGCGCGGCATCGACGCGGCGGTCGAGACGATCGTCGGCGCGCTGCAGAAGCAGAGCAAGAAGGTCAAGGACCGCGCCGAAATCGCGCAGGTCGCGACCATCTCCGCGAACGGCGAGAAGGCGATCGGCGAGATCATCGCGGACGCGATGGACAAGGTCGGCAAGGACGGCACGATCACGGTCGAGGAAGCCAAGAGCATCGAGACGACGCTGGACGTCGTCGAGGGCATGCAGTTCGACAAGGGCTACCTGTCCCCGTACTTCGTGACCAACCCGGACACGATGGAAGCGGTCCTGGAAGACGCGTACCTGCTGATTTTCGAGAAGAAGATCTCGAACCTGCAGGACCTGCTCCCGCTGCTCCAGACGGTGGCGAAGAGCGGCCGTCCGCTCGTCATCATCGCCGAGGACGTGGAAGGCGAAGCGCTGGCGACCCTCGTGGTCAACAAGATCCGTGGCACGCTGCAGGTGGCCGCCGTCAAGGCGCCCGGCTTCGGCGACCGCCGCAAGGCCATGATGGAAGACATCGCCATCCTCACCGGTGGCCGCTTCATCTCGGAAGACCTCGGCATCAAGCTGGAGAACATCCAGCCCGCCGACCTCGGCCGTGCGAAGCGCGTGACGATCGACAAGGAAAACACGACGATCGTTGAAGGCGCCGGCAAGTCCAACGACATCCAGGCCCGGATCACCCAGATCCGCCGCCAGATCGAGGAAACCACCTCCGACTACGATCGCGAGAAGCTGCAGGAACGCCTGGCCAAGCTGGCCGGTGGCGTGGCCGTGATCAACGTCGGCGCGGCGACCGAGACGGAGATGAAGGAGAAGAAGGCCCGCGTCGAAGATGCGCTGCACGCGACCCGTGCGGCGGTCGAAGAGGGCATCGTGGCCGGTGGTGGCGTGGCCCTGCTGCGCGCCCAGGCTTCCCTCGACGACCTCAAGCTCGCCGGCGATGAAGCCATCGGCGTGGACATCGTCCGCCGTTCCTGCGAAGCCCCGCTCCGCCAGCTGGTGAACAACGCCGGCATCGAAGGCGCCGTGGTCGTGCAGGAAGTCAAGAAGGCCAAGGGCAGCAACGGCTACGACGTCGCCACCGGCGAGTACGTGGACATGATCAAGGCCGGCATCATTGATCCGACCAAGGTCACCCGTTCGGCCCTGCAGAATGCCTCGAGCATTGCGGGTCTCCTGCTCACCACCGAGTGCATGGTCACCGAGATTCCTGAGAAGAAGGAAGCTCCGGCCATGCCCCCGGGCGGCGGCGGAATGGACTACTAAGTCCAACCGATCAACCGGTATATAAAAACGGGCGGCCCTCCGTGGCCGCCCGTTTTCTTTTCGCGGTTGACGGGTCGTGGCGGGGGTTGATACCTTCTCCCGCTTGTTTGCCTTGGGCTAGAGGACCATCCGCTATGAACATTTCGTATCTTGATCAGGCCAAAGAACGCGTCAACAACGTGCCGCTGCTCATCAACATGGTGTCGCGGCGCGTGCGCCAGTTGGTGGCGGGGCAGCGTCCGCTGATCAAGCCGGATTCCCCGAACCAGCCCCCGATGGACATTGCGTTGAAGGAAATCGCGGAAGGCAAACTCACGGCGGAAATCAATTTTACCGCCCAGCCGCGTCCGTCGTCCGAAGACAGCGTCATTTCGCTCTAATTCGCGGACTCCCTCTCCCCCGGGAGAGGGTGGGGTGAGGGGCCTGCACGCCTATGACCTCCGCACCCAATACATCGACCGGCATCAAGATCCTCGCCTCCAACCGCAAGGCGCATCACGACTATTTTATCGTCGAGAAGCTTGAGGCGGGCATCGAACTGCGCGGCACGGAGGTCAAGTCGATCCGCGCGGGCGAGGTGAGCCTCCAGGAGGGCTATGCCTCCGTCGAGAACGGACAGGTTTTCCTCTACGGCGTCCGCGTGCAGCCGTATTCGCACGGCCCCGCCGAACAACAGGAGCCGGATCGCCCGAAGCGCCTGCTGCTCAATCGCTCGGAAATCGAAAAACTGGTCGGCCAGACCGCGATCAAGGGACACACGCTGCTGCCCCTGAACGTGCACCTGCGCAACGGGCGGATTAAGGTCGAACTCGGTCTGGGCCGCGGCAAGCAGTTCGAGGACAAACGCGAGACGATCAAAAAACGCGACGCCGACCGCGAAGCCCGCCGTGCGATGGCCCGAAGAATATAGACCGCGAATTTCCGCTAATTTGCTCGAATGAGGAGATGAGGCTATGAAGTCCACTAGTACGAACGCTTCTGTAATTCGCGAACATTCGCGCCAATTCGCGGTGATCCTTTTTCTCTTCGCGGCGCTGCCCGGCTTCGCGGTGGTGAAGCCGGCGGACCAGTTCAGCGCGGACCAGGTGATGTCGATGCAGGGCCAGCAGATGACGGGGCGGATCTTTGTCGATGCGGGCAACATGCGGACGGAGATGCAGATGCAGGGCATGCCGCAGCCCGCGGTGAGCATCGTCAACGGCGAGCGCAAGGTCCTGTGGATCATCATGCCGGGCAACATGTACATGGAAAAGCTGCTCTCGCAGGATGAGGATGTCACCCGCAGCGCATGGACCAACCCGGATATTCTGGAGCATCGGGGATCGGAAACCATCGACGGCACGCCCTGCGAAAAATTCCAGATCAAGAGCGAGGAGGAACTCTACCTGTTTGTGACGGCGAAGGATGGACTGCCGGTGCGGATGATCAGCGCCGATGGCCGCCTCCGGATCGACTGGAAAAATGCGAAGAAGGGTCCGCAGCCGGCGTCCCTGTTCCAGTTGCCCGCCGGCCTGAAGAAGTTTGCGCTGCCCGCGCTGCCGGGTGGCCTCAAGCTGCCGGGCATGTAATGCCGGCGCGGCAATTCCGTTGCCGACAGCGCGCGTTGTTTTCGCTAACGTTCCGGACATGACCACGAAATGGACTGCCCCGCGCATCCGCGCCCTGAAGGGCAAGCAGCGGATCGCGATGCTGACGGCCGCCGATTTCACGACCGCCCGGCTCATCGACGAGGCGGGCCTGCCGATGATCCTCGTTGGCGATTCCCTCGGCATGACGGTGCTGGGCTTTGAGAACACGTTGCCCGTGACACTGGACCAGATGCTGCACCACAGCGCCGCCGTGCGCCGCGGCGCACCGCACGCACTGGTGGTCACCGACCTGCCGTTCCTGACCTACCAGGCCTCCGTCGCGGACGCGATTACGAACGCCGGTCGCTGTCTCAAGGAGGCGGGCGTGGACGCGGTGAAGCTGGAGGGCGGCGCCATCCGCGTGCCGCATGTGCGGGCGCTGGTGGAGAACGGCATTCCTGTTCTGGGCCACATCGGCCTGCTGCCGCAGAGCGTGAACGCGATGGGCGGCTTCCGCGTGCAGGGCCGCACGGAGGAGGACGTGGAGCGCCTGATCCGCGACGCGCGCGCGCTGGATGAGGCGGGTGTGTTCGCGATGGTGCTTGAAGGCATGCCGGCCGAAACGGGGCGGCGCATCACGGAGGCTGTGTCCGTGCCGACCATCGGCATCGGCGCGGGGCCGCACTGCGACGGCCAGGTGCTGGTGGTGAATGACGCGCTCGGCCTCACGGCGCATCCCCCGAAATTCGCCAAAAAATACGCCGACCTGCGCGGCGCGATGCAGCAGGCGATCACCGCCTATCGCGATGAGGTTGAGCGGGGCGTCTATCCGGGGCCTGAGCACGGATATTGAGATCGGAAGAGGCTGCGCTCAGCGCGCGCGGCTACAGCGTCGAAACGCGGGTCAGTCCTTGTCCATCTTCGCCGCGCTGTCGTCGAGGCCGCCGGGCCGGTTCCGGGCGAGCCATTGCGCGCGATAGGCGGCGCGCATCGGTTCGCGGTCGAACGGCTCCCCGAGTCCGCGCGCAAGGCCGCACTCCACCAGTTGGGCTGCCGTGGCGAATTCATGGGTGACGAGCTCCGCGTCGTCGCGGGCGCTGCGTGCCGAACCCAGCGCCGACATAACCGACCGCAGGCGTTCGCGCGCGGCGCGCAGGTTCTCCTCCGGGATCGCGGCCAGCAGGTTTTCGATGCTGCGCTGGGAGACGAGGCGAAACAACGCGGAGGCGTTGTGGATCGTGTGCCCGGTCTCGCGATAGACGAGGCCGAGGTCGTGCGCGATACGGCCCAGTGCGCCCGCCTCGTCGCGAAACACATGCAGGTCGAGCTGGCGGACCAGGTCGGCGTCCCGGTTGGATTCCGCGCACCATCCGCGCGCCGCGCCGGCGGCGAGGGGCAGCAGATCGACGGCGTAGGGCTGCCAGTGCCCGTAGTCGCCCCACGAGGTGATGAGATAGCCGCGCGCGCCGTGCGCGAGGCCGTGTTCCGCCGCGTTGTCGAGGTTGCCGAGCGCGTTGTCGGTACGGCCCACGATGGAGCACCAGGTCGAGGTGCCGGGGCAGACGTAAAACGGCAGTCCGGATTCCGCGAACTGCGCGCATTGCGCGGCGAACGGATGGTCCGCCTCATAGCCCCACACCAGCGGGACGACATCGCGCGGCAGCTCGGCGATCAGCTCGGGATGGTTGAGGATGATGTCGCCCCAGAAATGCATCGTGTGCCCGTGCCGCGCGACGGCGCCGTGGATTTTCAGGAGAAAGTCCAGGTAGACGCGTCCCTTGCCGAGCGTCTCGCACGCCTCGCGCGAGCGGCCTTGGCCGAGGTCGAACGTCTCGTCACACCCGACATTCACCTTGCGGCTCGCGAAGTTCGGCAGCAGCTCCGCCAACCATTCCTCCACCAGCGCGAGGCTGCGCGGGTCGAGCGGATTCAGGCTGAACGGGCCGTCGCGCCGTTCGCCCCACGGCGTGGTAAAGCCGTCCGGCGCCTCGGCCAGTGCCGTGTAGGGTTCGTGTTGCAGCCAGCGGTGCAGATGTCCGAAGCAATTCTGGTTCGGCACGAGTTCGATGTGGCGCTCGGCGCAGAAGGCGTTCAGTTCGCGCACCTCCTCCGCGGTCATCGGGCTGGCTTTTTCCCAGACCGCTCGGTGGTGGCGATAGGCGAAGGTGTGTTCGGTGTAGAGCTCGAGGTGATTGATCTTCCACTCCGCCAGCTCGTCCACGAGGCGGAATAGCGTAGCCATCGTGGGCACCTTGTCGCGGCTGATGTCGAGCATGACCCCGCGCACGGCGAAGTCGGGATGATCCGTGATGCGGCACGCGGGCAGGGTGTCGCGGTACTGGCGCAGCAGTTGCCGGAAGGTCAGCGCGGCGTATTGCAGGCCCGGCGCGTCCGCGCCCGTGAGCGTGATGTGGCGGGGCGTGATATGCAGGTCGTAGCCTTGTGGGGGCAATGTCGCGTCCAGGCGCAATTGGATGCCGGCCGTATGCGCCTTGTCGTCCGCCTCGACGATGCTGGCTTGCAGGCGCGCCTCGTGGCGGAGGTCCTGCCGGATGCGGTGCGCGAGCGCGGCGTGCGTGCCCGTGTGGTCGAACAGCGTGCAGTGCAGCGCCCGCAGCGAATGCGCGCCCTGTTCGAGGGCGATGTGGCGTGGCTGCGGCAGCAGGAGGGGCGGGGCGAGGTGTGACATGACCCCATGAAAGGCGGGCGCGCGCCCGGAGACAAGCGGCATCTCGTTTGATTCCGGTGAGGCGGCGCGTTCGTGTGTTTCCTCTGGCAAGCCTCCGGTCGCTTTGGCACACTCCATCCGCGTTTCATGAATGGGGACTCTGTAGCGCGATTGAAGTGGGGTGCCGCCCTGGTCCTGGGGCTGGCGCTCTCCGCCTGCGCGCCCGCGAGCGGCCCTGCGGCGGCTGATCCGCGCGCCGCGCTGATCGGCGGCTGGCAGGATTTCCGCCTCGCGGAATACGATTTGGCCACCAAAGCCTTCTCCTCGGCCCTCGCGGGCGCCGCGCAGGGGTCGGACGAGCGCATCCAGGCTCTCTTCGGCCTTGCCAACGTCTGGAACCTGAGGCGGCCGGGCGAAGACCCGGACCGCGCGCGCGGCTACTACCAACAGGTGCTGCAGGAAGCCCCCGGACACGATCTCGCCGCGTGGAGCGACCTCGCGCTGGTCCGTATGCAGCATGTGGTGCCCGTCGGGCAGGAGCCCGACATCAAGGCCGTCCGCGCGGGCTACCAGCGCATTATCGGGACCTATCCGGGCCACCTGGCATCGAAAGAGGCCACGATCTATCTCAACGCCTCCCTGATCGCCACGCTGGACCCGGCGCTGACGTGGCAGGCGGTGTCCAACCTCACCGCGTTCATCGGGAGCGGGACCCGCGAATTCCGCGCGCCGGCCTGGTCGCTGCTCGCCGTGAGCTATCAATCGTTGAAAAAACCAAGGGAACGGTTGGAGGCGGAAATCAAGGCCTTCGAGAATGTCGAGATCGATCCCGCCAATCCCTTTAATGAGTTCGCGTGGGCCTATTGGAACATCGCCACGATCGCGGAATTCGAGGTGGGCGATTTCGATCTGGCCCGCGGCTATTACCGCCGCCTGATTGAAGAATATCCGGCCGATGTCCGCGTGTTTCCCTCGAAGGAGGCGCTGCTTCGGATGGATCGCGTCGAGGCGGAGTTGCGCGCGGGCCGGGAGGCGTCGCCATGATCGGACGCGTCCTCGCCTTCCTGCGGTCCTATTTCGCGATGCTTGTCGTCGCGGGCACGTTCCTCTGGTCCGCCGGGGCGATCGTTAAATATCGCGCCGCGCAGTACCCGTCGGACGCGATCATCCTGCGCCTGGGCCACTGGCAGCTTGAGGCCAGCGTGCGCGAGGCGATCGACGAGATGGCCGCGGAATACCGGCGCACGGTGAACCCGAAGGTGTACCTCGTGCAGGATGCGATCCCCGAGGGCACCTACGGCCAGTGGGTCAGCACGCAGTTGATGGGCGGCACGGCGCCCGACATCCTGCAAGTCGGATCGATGCTGCCCGGCAACATCTGGCTGTCCTACTACCAGCGCTATTTCGTGCCGCTGGGCCGCTATGTCGAGCGGCCGAACCCGCACAACGACGGCACCGTGCACGCCGGTGTGCCGCTGCGCAAGACGTACAAGGACGGCATGAAGACCGCCTATGTGGACGAGATGCAGGAATACATGAGCATCCCGCTCGCGCAGTTCGGTTCGCGCGTGTTCTACAACAAGGACCTGCTGAAAAAACTCACCGGCCTCGACACGCCGCCCGATGAATACCGCGCCTTCCTGAAGGTCTGCGAGCAGATCCGCGCGCAAAAGGGGGACGACGGGAAATTCTACGTGCCCATCGCGGGCTCCGGCTATCACTTCGGCATGATGGGCGGCCTGATGTGGGAGCCGCTGACGTTCCGCGCGATCGAAAAGGCCGACTTCAATCGCGACGGCAGCGTCGGCAACGACGAGCAGTTTGTCGCGTTCCGCACCGGCCGACTCGATTTCGATTTCCTGCCCTATCGCGCGCGCTTCAAGATGATCGAGGAGCTGACGCGGCATTTCCAGTCCGGCTACACCGGGCTGACCCGCGACGAGGCGGTGTTCCTGTTTGCGCAGCAGAAGGCCGTGTTCATGGCCACCGGCACATGGGACGCGCGCTCGCTGCAGGAGCAGGCGAAAGGCCAGTTCGAGGTCGGGGTCATGCGCTACCCGTTCCCGGCGCCGGACGACCCCTTCTACGGCCCCGTCGCGCCGGCGCGGCCCCGCGAACAGGTGGGGTCCGGTTTCCAGTTCGGCATCACGCGGACCAGCGCCCATCCTGAAATTGCGCTCGATTTCCTGCTGTTCCTCGCGTCGCGGATCGGCAACGAGCAGCTCAACCGCATCATCGGCTGGATTCCCGCCATCCAGGACACCGAGACGGACCCGCTGCTGCGCGCCTTCGAGCCGAACATCGTCGGCATCTTCGGCGCGATGAATTTTACACTGGGCGGCGAAACCGTGATCAAGTGGGGCCAGTTGCACGCGCTCTACCAGGTTGGCCAGATCACCTACGACCAGTTCGCGAAGGAGTACAAGCCGTTCTACCTGGAGCGCGGCTTGATGGACTACCGCGAGCAGAGCCGCGACTGGCGGCGCGGCATGCACCGGAACGAATTGTTCCTGGCCGGCATCCGCGCCCGCGCCTTGTTCTCGGAGGGGGCGGAGTCGAACACCGAATGGATCCGCTACCGCGCGTTGACCGCGAACCGACAGGTCTGGGCCGAACTCGACCGCAGCCGCCAGCTCAAACTGATGGAGCAGGGCCTCGAAAAAGATGCGGTGGGGCCTTACGAGTACAAACCCGAGGTGTTGGCGGCGGTTAAGGCCCGCATCCTCGCTGCGAAGGAAACACCATGAACCGGATCATTCTCACCCCGCACGCCGCGCAGCCCATCGGCCCCTATAACCAGGCCGTCGTGACCGGGAACCTCGTCTACACGTCGGGCCAGATCCCGATCGATCCCGTCTCCGGGCAGATGGTTTCGGGTGACGTGAAGGCGCAGACGGAAATGGTCCTGCGCAACCTGAAGGCGATCCTCGATGCCGCCGGCTCGGGCATCGACCGCGTGGTGAAGACGACGGTGTTCCTGCAGGACATGAACGATTTCGCGGCGATGAACGAGGTGTATGGGAAGGTGTTCGCCGACAAGGCGACCGCGCCGGCCCGCAGCACGATCCAGGTCGCGCGCCTGCCGAAAGATGCGAAAGTCGAAATCGAGGCGGTGGCCACGCTGTGAAAAAATCCGAAATCCGAAATCCGAAATCCGAACGTTCATGACGCCCAAAAACGTCAGATGGGACCAGGTCAAGCATCACTGGGAGCTGTATCTCTTTATCATTCCCACGCTGCTCCTGATCGCGCTGTTCCAGTACTATCCGGCCGCCAGCGGCATCTTCCACAGTTTCTACCGCTGGAACGGGTCCGACATCGCGGAGCCGGTCGGATTCCTCAACTACATCGATTTGGTGAAGAACCCGGAGTTCTGGAACTCCTTCCGCCTCGCCTTCATCCTGGGCGCGTGGAACGTGGTCAAGATGATCCCCGCGCTGCTCGTGGCCGTCTGCATCCACCGGTGCAAGAGCGAGCGGATGAATTTCCTCTACCGCACGCTGTTCGTGGTCCCGATGGTGATTCCGGGCCTGATCGTCGTGTTGATCTGGCGCTCGTTCTTCTTTGAGGCCACCGCGGGCTACCTGAACCAGTTCCTCATCGGCAGCGGCCTGTTCGACCTGCTGGTCCGGCTTGATGCGGCGCTCAACTGGGGCGGCGTGTTCGTGCACGGCCAGATGCCGGCGTGGCTCGGCGACCCTCGCCTGATCGTCACTGCGTGCATTGTATGGGGCTTCCCGTGGGTCGGCTCGTTTGCGGTGCTCACGCACCTTGCGAAGTTGCAGGGCATCAGCAAGGACGTCTATGAGGCGGCGGAAATTGACGGCGTGAACTGGTTCAGCAAGTTCACAAAGATCGAACTGCCGCTCATCATGGGGTCGATCTACCTGCTGCTCGTGTTCGTCATCATCGACACGATCAAGGACGCCGGCATGATCCTGGCGCTCGCCGGCATCGAGGGCGGCCCCGGCGGCAAGGCGACCGTGCCGGCGCTCTTTATGCTGCGCAAGGCCTTCCTGACGCAGGAAATGGGCGCCGCCTGCGCCATTGGTATCGTCCTGACGCTGGTGGTGTTGGGCCTGCAGAAGTTGAGCAGCCTGCTGGTCGGCTGGACCTCGCTGACGCCGCGCCAGAAAGCGCTGGTGCGGACGGTGGTCGGCGCGCTGGGGCTGGGCATTCTCTACTGGTCCCACGCCCAGGGGTCCACGCGTCTCGTTGGGCTCGGCGTGATCGCCGTGGTGGCGTCCATCCCGTTCCCGCAGATCTTCGCCGCGCTGCGCCGCCTGCTGCCCGAGCCGCGGCGCGACGAGCAGTGGGTGCGGCCCGAGGATCGCGCCATGGCGCTCGAGCAAAATCCGTTCTTTCGCGCGGGACGCCTGGTCGGCAGCCTCGGCCTCCGGGGCTTCAAGCACGCTTTCATCTGGTTCGTGCTCGTGTTCGCGTTCCTTCCGCTCTACCTGATGATCGTCGTCAGCGTGAAGGACAACCAGCAATTCTACCTCGCGCCCGCCGCGCTGACCCAGCCGATGCATTGGGAGAACTGGCGCACGGCGTGGGAGGCCGTCACGCCGACTGTCGCGAACTCGCTGTTCATCTCCACAAGTTCCACGCTGCTGACCTTGTTCTTCGCCTTGTGCGGCGCGTATTTCTTTGCACGCCTGAAGATGCCCATGTCCGGCGCGCTGTGGAACGCGATCCTGCTGTTGATGATGATGCCGGCGATCGCGAACCTCGTTCCGCTGTTCATTTTGCTGCGCGACATGAACCTGCTGAACACCCTCTCCGCGCTCATCATCGTCGGCGCGTCGGGCGGCCAGATCTTCGGCATCTTCATGCTGCGGAATTTCATATCGGACATCCCGCAGGACTTGTTTGAAGCGGCGGAAATCGACGGCGCCACGCACTTCCAGCAGGTGCGCCATGTGGTGCTGCCGCTCTCCGGCCCGATCCTCGGCACCATCGGCGTCATGCACTTCATCGGCGCGTGGAACGACTTCGTGCTGCCGCTGATCGTCATGCGCGACCACGCGCGCCTGCCCGTGATGGTGCAGTTGCTCCGCATGGCCGGCGAATACATCAAGCTCTGGGGCCCCCTGATGGCCGGCTACGCCATCGCCTCGATTCCGATCATCATCCTCTTCATCTTCGCCCAGCGCCTCTTCATCAAGGGCATGACCGAAGGCGCAGTGAAGGGGTAGCGGGGACGAGGGGTGGAGGTCGTTAAGTATTTCTGATTTCCCTCGCCACTCGCACCCGTCTCTCGCTCTTCCTTACTTCTTCAGCGCGGCGAGTTTGTCGAGGTCGAGGGCGGTGGCGGCGGTCTGGAGGTCTTCGGCTTTACCGTCGCGGGATTCGATTTCGACCATGAAGCGGCCGGCGACGAGGATCTGGATTTCGCCGTACTTGGCTTCATTGTCGTAGCGCTCGATGGCTTTGTGGCCCTTGATCTCCGTCGTGCGCTCGTAGCCGGTGTCGGACTCGCGGTCGATTTCGCTCATCGACCAGGCGGAGGCCATCATGGCGCCCATGCCGGTGCCGCCGTAATCCACCATCTTGATCGAGAGGGTCGCCGGGTCTGCCGCGTACTGGCCCTCGGCCATCGAAATCGTCATGCCCATCGCGGTTGATTTCTCGCCGCCTGCCTTGGTCCGCTTGAACGCGCCGATGGATTCAGGCAGGACCGCGCGCATCTCGCGGAAATCCACGACCGCGACGGCCGCCTCGTTCGTGGCGCCGCCCATGAAGGAGCCGAGTGCGCCCATCAGGGCGGACAGGTCGGGTTGTTGCGCGAGTGCGGGGGTGGACAGCAGCGCGAGCAGCGCCGCGATTTTCCGATGTGCGTTCTTCATAATAAAAACTCCCTGTTTGCCAAACGTGTGGTTCGTGGGTACACTAGGTATACGGAATCGGGAGTTCAACGCGGAATGTCATCGCACGTCCGGGCCGATGCAGGGTCGAAGCCGAAAACGGAATCCGGCGCTCCGAATCACATGAACGCCGCCAGCGGGGATGTGTCGAAACCGGACATGGACGCCGGGCTCCAGCCGATTGACGCCATGATGCTGCAACGCGGCATCTCGAATCACGATCTTGTCGCGGCCCTCACGGGAAGCGGTCTTACGCACAAGCAGGTCGCCAAGGCCCGTCGCGGCCGGAAGCTTACGCTTCATTTGCAGGACAAAATCGTCTCCGCGCTGAACCGCGCGGCCGGTTCTGATGCGCCGCTCCGGCGGGAGGACTGTTTTACGTACCGTGGACGTTAGGATTGGGGTAGAGGAGAGCAACGAAACAGAAAAGGAGAAGGCATGAGCATGGACATCCTGGTGCACGCGGAAGGGTTCCGGCTGACGGACGACCTCAAGGACAAGACCATCGACAAGGTAAGCCGGCTCGAGCAGTACGCGGGTCGTGTGTTGCGTGCGCGCGTGACGTTGCGGCGTGCGAGCGCGCATCCTTCGCCACGCCAGTTTGAGGCGGTTGTCCTGATGGAGGTGCCCGGCAACGATGTCAGCGCCACGCAGAAGGCGTCTCAGCCGCTCGAGGCGGTTGATTTACTGGTGGAGAAGGTCGAGCAGCGTCTGCGCAAGCGGAAGACCGCGAAGATCTCGAGGCGCGAACAGCTCCCGGAATGGCGCATGGCCCCGGCGATGTGAGCCGGGAGGTTCGGATCAGGGGATGCGGATCAAGACGCGATAGACCCCGTGGGCCGGGGCGTTGGTGTCGATGATCGGCAGCAGGTCGCCCGTGCCGGGATTGTCCCCGACGACGGTCTCCCATTCGCCGGTGGAGGCAGGGTCGGCTTTCCATTGGAGGTCGTAGCGGCGTCCAATGGAGGAAGGCACGAAGGCCCGGGGCAGGGGGTCGAGCGTGAATTCACGGATCCGCGGATGGTCGCCGGGGTCGAGCGGCGAGGTGTCCGCGATGTATTCCTCAAGGTTCGTGTAGCCGTCGCTGTCCGCGTCGTCGTGCGCCTGCGACAGGTCGAAATCCTGGCCGGTCGGATGGTCGAACCATGCGCGCATCCACCAGTCGGGGATTCCGTCGTGGTCGAGGTCCACGTCGCCGATGCGGCGTACGCCGATGCCGGACACGCGCGCGTTGTCGACCCAGGGAATGAAGTGCAGGTCGAGCCGGGCGTCGTCGACATCGAGTTCGAATGTCTGTACGAGCGGGATGTTCATGCCGCCGCTTTCCGCGAAAATGTCGAAGTTCGTCAGGGTGCGGATGCCCTCGATGTAGAGGTCGAAGACGCGCTGGTTGACGCCGGTCACCCAGGTTTCGGTTTGCAGCAGGGTGATCTCGTAGCGGCCCTCCGGCACGTCGAACCGGTAGTCGAGCGTGGCGGCGGTGGTGCTGTAGCGCTCGCGCTGGAAGAGCGGCTGCGCGCCGGCGCAGAGGTTGGACAGCGTGTTGCCGATGAAGCCGTTGGTGCCGCTCAGCCAGCCGAATGAGCCGGGCGTCCACGGCTGGTCCGGCTGCCACACGACGGCATCGCAATTCGTCGCGGCGGTGAAGTTGCCCGACGCGAGGAAAACCTCGTAGGGGCCGGGCGTGTTCACGAAGCGGATCGGGAGCGTGGCGGGCGCGGAGAGATTCCCGGAGGTGTCGCGGGCGCGGGCGGCGAGCTGGCGCGTGCCGTTCAGAAAATTCATGGAGTCGACGGCATAGGTCCACGCGGTCGTGCCGGCGGCGGGGATCCAGTCGCCGCCATCAAGTTGCACTTCGACCTGCGCGACGGTGAAGTTGTCCGTGGCGGTTCCGCTCACCACCACGAGGCCGCCGGTGACGGCCCCGGGGGCGGGGACGTCGACGAATATCGAGGGCGGCACGGCGTCGGTGTAGGAGGCCGGCGCGGTGTGGAAGCGTGTTTCAAACGCGGCGTGGAACCGGTTGCCGGATTCCGCGTCGACGGCGTTGGTGTTCACGCGGATGACGATGGAGGTCGCGCCGGCGAGGCCGGGCACGGGCGTGAAGGTCATGACCGTGCGCGCCGCGTTCCAGGAGAACGAGCCGCCGACGGGCGGCTGGACGGAAAAGGCGGCCTGCGCTGCGTTGGTGTTCATCGGCTTGTTGAACGTGAGCGTGAGCGGGGCCGTGGCGACGACGTTGGTCGCGTAGTGCGCGGGCGTTTGCGCGGTGACGACGGGGTCGAGCGGCAGGACGCGGTTCGCTGCGATGAAGAGTTTGAAGCCGCCGCCCGGCACGCTGATGGCCGGGATGCCGTCGGCGCCGCCCGTGACGGTCACGGTCTCGTTCGTGTTGAACAGGTTGACGAGCACCGTGCCCGCCGGATAGCTCGTCGGCCGCGCGGCGAGGGTCTGGGCGCCGCCCGCCGTGTTGAAGACGACGAAGACTTCCTCGCCGTCGAGCCGCCGCGCGTACGCGAACAGGCCGGGACCCGAGGGGTTGTTCCACAGGTTGACGTGCGTGCCCCGCCGCAGGCTCGGGTACAGCCGGCGCAGGTTGTTGAGGAACGCGACCCGCAGGAAGGAACCCTGCGTCATGTTGAAGTTGTCGCCGAGCGAGGGGCCCTGTTCGTACTGGCCGTGGAACATGTCCTCGCGGTTCGCGGGGTCGTTGCCGCCGTTGAAGTTCTGCTCCGTGCCGTAGTAGAGGCACGGGATGCCGCGCGCGGTGTAGAGCCAGGACAGCGCGACCGCGAGGCGGTTGGTGTTGTTGCCGGCGGCGCTCATGAACCGCGGCCGGTCGTGGTTGTCGATGAAGGTGACGAGGCGGTACTGGGCGTAGGGATCGTAGTTCGCGGCGATGGCGTTGTAGCGGTCCTCAATCTGCTTCGTGTTGCCGGCGGCGCTCGCGAACACGTCGTTCACGCGGAAATAGAGCGGGAAGTCGACGACGCTGTCATTCGCGAACGCGCCGTTCGCCTTCGTGCCGGTGTAGGATCCGCACTTCGCGTCGCTGCCGTCGTAGACCTCGCCGAACTGGAAGAAGTTGGTCTTGCCGATCGCGCGCGCGAATTCGCGGAATTCCGAGTTGAAGAACTGCCAGACGCCGGTGTCCGCGTGCTTGACCGTGTCGAGGCGGAACCCGTCGAAATCGGCGGCGGTGACCCAGTACTTGTAGATGTTGACGAGGTTTGTGCGGACATGAAGCGTTTCCGTGCGCAAGTCGTCGAGTCCACTCAACTCGCCGAGAACCTGGTCGGGATCGACATAGTTCTGGATGTGGCCGTTGTTGTGGAAGTTCGTGAGCTGGTTGAACGGCGGCGGATACGAGACGCCCGTCGTCCAGCGCGGCGGATAGCCGTTCACGTTGAAACTTGTGCTCCAGCCCGTGGTGGCGCTGTCGATGCGGTTGCCCTGGTGGTTGAGCACGATGTCTAGGCAGACGTAGAGCCCCATCGCGTGCGCGGCGTCGACCAGCTCCACGAGGTCGTTCGTCGAGCCCCAGTTCGGCTGCAGCGTGTGGAAGTTGTCCGCGCCGTAGCCGTGATAGCCGGAGTGCCCGACGTTTTGCGGGATGGGCGTGATCCACAGCGCCGTCGCGCCGAGCGCCTTGATGTAGTCGAGCTTCGCGCGGATTCCCTTGAAGTCGCCGCCGTGGATGCGACGGCTGTTCGCGGGCGAGAAGCCGGACTGCGGGTTCGCGTTGTTGTTCGACGGGTCGCCGTCGTTGAACCGGTCGTTAAAGATGAAGTAGAAATTCTGGTCGCGCCAGTCGCCCGGCGAGGGATGTCCGACCCGCGTCGGCGCGCGGACCGTGTAGCGGAACGGATTCGCGCGTGCGTACGTCTCGTCCTCGACCGCGGTGGAGCTCGTGCCCGTGAGGCAGAGGTACGTCGTCAGGTGGTCGCTGTAGGGCACGCGGACGTAGTATTCCACCGTGTCGCCCGCCGCGAAGAGGTTCGATGGGATCGTGCCGCTGTAGAAGAGGTTGTTCGTGCTCGTGCCGTGGAAGAGCATCGGCGCGCTGCTCCATGCGCTGTTCGTGGCGTGTTTGTAGAAGATCGTGCTGCCGGTCTGGAGCTGGTTGCCCGCTTCGCCGGCGCCCTGGAACTGGTTCCCGTTAAAAATCGTCACCGCGGTGTTGGAGTAGATCTCGAAGATCGGCGCGCGCATGAAGCCGACGCCGGGCTCGTGGTTGTGCGGGATGTGCCACGCGTTGCCCTTGCGCGGCTTGAACGCGGCGTTGCGCGTCAGCACGATGCGGTCGATCCGCGCGCCATCCTCGCGCATCCACAGGTTGACCGTATGCGTGCCCGATGACGGGACACCGAGCGTCGCCACACCGCCCGCCTGGTTGCGATTCGTCCAGCCCCACGCGTTGTACGCCGTCCACACGACCGGCCCGCCCGCGTTCGTCTGGCCGTTCAGCCCGATGTGGACCGAGTCGTCGTCGCCGTTGGTGGGGCGCGCGCGAATCCAGGCGTAGTAGGTGGTGTTCGAGACGAACGTGGCCGCGAAGTCGAGTTGCGGGCTGTTCGTGGTCCAGCCGGCGGCGACCACCGTGCCCGTGTCGGGCCATGCGCGGACGAAGCCCGACCCGTTATACCCCGCGACATCGTTGGTCACGACCCAGGCCTGGCCGTTGCGCGCCGTGTTGGAGGAGGCGAGTTCCGCTTCGATCAGGATCACCCCGCCCGATTCGGGATAGGGCGGCTGCGCGGAGGCGTTCGAGACGAAGCCCCCCAAGCCAGCCGTCCACGCGGCCGCCCACAGCCAGACACCCCATTTCACAGGCCAGAGAATAGGCCGAACACATCGCGCAAGTTAAGCGTTTTATTCGTTTACTTACGCGGTTCGGATTTTTTTGCCGCAGTTTCCGCGCTGCGTTCGGCAACGATTTCTGTCCCGTTATGTCTTGCGGCGGGAGGCGGGCTGAACGGTGCGACGGGTTCGGCAGTCGGGAACGCGGCGAGCACGGCGGGTTCGTCGTCGGCCTTATAGAGCAGTTTTACGTTGGGGCCGGCGTCCATGGTGAAGAAGAGGGCGAGGCCTTTCTCGCGGAGCGCCCAGACCTGGTGCATGGTGGCGACCGATTCGGGCAGCCAGAAGAGGACCGGCGGCCACGCGGCGAGTCCCGTCGCGTGCATGGCGAGGGCATTGGATTCGGCCGTGCGACCGAGCAGGTCGAAGTCGCGTGCGTCGATGGCTTCCTTGAGAATCGAGAGATCGTGGGCCACCTTGACCGGCCAGGCTTCGTAGAGGGCCGAGGTGCGCCGGGTGCGTTTCATGGCCTGCCGCGAGCTGATCTCCTTCTCGGCCTCCGAAAGTTTGAGCACGCCCACGCGCAGGGAGGGCCAGGTGCCGTTGACCTGTACCGCATGGCTGTCCATCCCGTCCTCGTCGGCGCCGGCTTCCCATTCGACGAACCCCTTGAGCACCGAGCGGCAGGCGCTGCCGCTGCCGAGCCGGGCGAGGATGGAGAGGTGGCGGTTCTCCAGCTTCCATCCGAACAGGTCGTCGAGCGCGAGCGCCAGCGCGGCAAAGCCGGAGGCGGACGAGGCCATGCCTGCCGCCGTGGGCACGGTGTTGCGGGTTTCGATCCGGAAGAAGACCGTGGGCGAGGGTCGGATCAGGTCCAGATAGGTGGACAGCGCCTTCGCGAATTTACCGCGCGCCGGGAGCGGGGCGCCATTGAGCACCACCTCGTCGGAGGGGCTTCCCGCGAGGCATACGCGCGTGGTGGTGCCCAGTGTGCCAAGGGAGATCGAGAGACTGGAGGTGATGGGCAGGTTCAACTCGTCGTTCCGTTTGCCCCAGTATTTGCAGAGGGCGATGTTCGCGGGCGCAAACGCCGTCGCGCAGAACTTGACCGGCATCCGGCCCATTCGGTCGCCGAGCAGCAGGCGGACGACATCAGCTTTCTTGAGGGAGCGCATGAGGTGCGAGGCTTATCCCAAAGGGAGGCGCATCGATCAAGCGCGGCGTTTCGACAGCGGATCAGCTGTTGATAAATTTCTTGCGCGTCGTGCGGAGGATCAATCCACCCATGACCAGCAGGACGAACGTGCCGGGTTCGGGAATGATCGTGGCGAAGCCGAAGATCGTGAACTCAAGATCTGCGCCGACATCTGAAAATCCATACCAATCCAGATCGATCCGGTTCACGTTGGCGAGGTTGACCCCCGAGAAGTCGCTCAACTTCCATTCGGGATTGTTGATGAAATTTGCGATGCTGTACGCAATGGCATTCGTGCCGCCCGAGGTGTGAAGCGTAAGGCGGATGTTGCCCGTTAGACCGGGCGCGTCCGCTGCAAACTCCTCAAGTCGGAAGCCCGTGTAGAAACCGCTTGTCAACAAATCCAAGCCCAGCGGGCTGAATCGTCCGTAAGACAAACCACCTTCGCCGCGGGCTGTGCCCGACGAGGTGAAGAAGGTAAAGCCGATGAAGGGGAAGGAATTCACGCCGACGCTTACTGTGCCGCCAGCCGACGTCCGATCCACATACGAATAACGGCTTCCGCCCAGAACCCCGTCCAATCCGGAATCGTGCTCGCTGACGAGTGGTCCTGTAGATGAGATGGACGTGGTGCCGTCCGAAAAGTCATCCACTATCAGGTAAACCGCTTGAGCGGTTGAGGCCGCCCAAAGTGTGATGCAGGCTGCGACTGCTTTGATGAGGGTGGATGTCTTCACTGAAATGACGCTATATATCCGAATGCTTTTGAGATTTGATACGAGGTAGGGGCGAGAGTCAACCGGATTTATGTAAATGTCCTGTAAGGGCAGTATAAGCACAACCCGAACGTTGGGTTTGGAGTTCGGTTGTGGTGGCTGCGGCTGGGAGTTATTTCTGCAACTCGCGATTTGTCAACGAGACCCAAAATTGTGGTTGACGACTGCTGTGCCGAAATCGACACTACGCGTCGAACGATGAGCGCACAATCAGGGTGCCGGTTGTGTGTTTGCGTCTGGGGAATCACGATTAATGTCGGATCCGATTCAGTCTGATTTGCCTGCCGATATGGCGGCCACCGTTCGCTCCAGTCCGCTCTACAACGAGGATCTGGCCCCCATTTCTTCCGCGCATCGGCGTTGGGGTACGAAGGATATTGCGCACCTTTGGGTGGGGATGTCGGTCTGCATTCCGACGTACATGCTCGCCAGCGGCTTGATCCAGCAGGGCATGAACTGGTGGCAGGCGATTTTGACGGTGGCGCTCGGCAACCTGATCGTGCTGGTGCCGATGGTCTTGAACGGGCATGCGGGCACAAAGTATGGCATCACGTTTCCCGTGTTTGCGCGGGCGTCCTTCGGCACGGCGGGCACGCATGTCGCCTCGGTCCTGCGCGGGATCGTCGCGTGCGGATGGTTCGGGATCCAGACCTGGATCGGCGGCTTCGCGATCTACAAGCTGCTCCTGTTGCAGTGGCCGGCGCTGGCGGATTCCGCGGTGCTCAGCCTGTTGAGCAGCGACCACATCCAGGTCAACGTCGCCCAGTTCCTGTGCTTCCTCTTCTTCTGGCTGATCAACGTCGGCATTTTCTGGCGCGGCATGGAGTGCATCCGCGTGGTGGAGAACTGGGGTGCGCCGCTGTTGATCGGGCTCGGGTTGGCGCTGCTGCTGTGGGCGTACGTGAAGGCCGATGGATTCGGGCCGATGCTGTCGCAGCCCGACCGTTTTGAGACGGCGGGGGATTTCTGGCGCATTTTCTTCCCAGGCTTGACGGCGATGGTCGGGTTTTGGGCGACGTTGTCGCTGAACATCCCCGATTTCACGCGGGAGGCGAAGAGCCAGAAGGCGCAGTTGTGGGGACAGTTCCTGGGTCTCAACACAACCATGCCGTTCTATGCCTTTGTCGGCGTCGCGGTGACGAGCGCCACGGTGGTGATCTTTGGCGAGGCGATCTGGGACCCCGTCGAGTTGCTCTCCCGGTTCGACAGCGTGGGGCTGATGATCGTCTCCATGTTCGCGCTGACGCTGGCGACGCTGACGACGAACCTCGCGGCGAACACCGTGGCCCCGGCGACGGCCTTTTCCAATTTCCTGCCGCGCGCCATCAGCCTCCGCGCGGGCGGCATCCTCACCGGGATCATCGGCATCCTGATGATGCCGTGGAAGCTCGTCGCCGACCCGAGCGGCTATATTTTCACCTGGCTCATCGGCTATTCCGCGCTGCTCGGTCCGATCGGCGGCATCCTGGTCTGCGACTATTTTGTGATCCGCCGCCGCACGCTGGACCTCGCGGCGCTGTATGACCCGAAGGGCGTGTATGCGTACACGGGGGGCTACAATCTCCGCGCGCTCGCGGCCCTGCTGCTGGCCGTGGCTCCGAATGTGCCGGGCTTCCTGATGCAGATCGGATGGGTGTCGCGGCACCCCCTCTGGGCCGGTATTTACCACTATGCGTGGTTCATTGGATTCCTGATCGCATTCGGCGTCTATTATGTGCTGATGGCCGGATACCGGCCGCCGTCACCCGTGCGCGAAGGAGTAAGAACATGAGCAGCCCCGTTGTCCCGAAGCTTCCCCCGTTCAACCACACGCCGAAACCCTATGCGGGTCCGTCCTACGACCAGACGCTGGCGCTTCGCCGGCAGTACCTGTCGCCCGGCCTCTTCCTGTACTATTCAAAGCCGCTGATGATCGTGGAGGGCAAGATGCAGTACCTCTACGACGAGACGGGGCGCCGCTACCTCGACGCGTTCGGCGGCATCGTCACGGTCAGCGTCGGCCACTGCCATCCGCATGTCACGCAGGCCGCGGTGAACCAGCTCAACACGATTGCGCACACGACGACGATCTACCTGAACAATGTCATCTGCGAATACGCCGAAAAACTGGCGTCCAAGATGCCGGGCAACCTGAAGTGCGTGTATTTCGTGAACTCTGGGTCGGAGGCCAACGACCTCGCGATCCTGATGGCGCGCCTTTACACCGGGAACTATGACCTCATCGCGCTGCGCAACTGCTACCACGGCGGCGTCGCGTCCACGATGGGTCTCACCGCGCACAGCACGTGGAAATTCAATGTGCCGCATTCGTTCGGCGTGCACCACGCGATGACGGCCGATCCGTATCGCGGCCCGTGGGGACGCAATGATCCGGACGCGGGCAAGAAGTATGCCGCGGACGTGAAGGACCTGATCCTCAACGCGACGCCGGGCAAGGTCGCGGGCTTTTTCGCGGAGTCGATCCAGGGCGTCGGAGGCGTGGTCGTGTTCCCCGACGGCTATCTCAAGGAGGCCTATCGCATCGTGCGCGAGGCGGGCGGCGTCTGCATCGCGGACGAGGTGCAGGCGGGCTTCGGGCGGACCGGCGGACATTACTGGGGCTTCGAGACGCAGGGCGTCATCCCGGACATCGTCACGATGGCGAAGAGCATCGGCAACGGCGCGCCGCTTGCGGCGGTCGTCACCACGCCGGAAATCGCCAAGACCCTGTCGCAGCGCATCCACTTCAACACCTTCGGCGGCAACCCCGTGTCCTGCGCCATCGGCAAGGCGGTGCTGGAGGTCATTGATCGCGAAGGCCTGCAGGACCGTTGCCGCGTGCTCGGCGAGCGCCTGCTCGCCGGCTTCCGCAAGCTGCACGCGAAATACGCGGTGATCGGCGACGTGCGCGGCGCGGGGCTGATGGTCGCGCTGGAATTCGTGACCGACCGCGCAACCAAGGAACCGAACAAGGCCGCCTGCCTGCACGTATTCGAACGGGCGCGCGAACTTGGCGCGCTGGTCGGCAAGGGCGGTCTGCACGGCAATATCATCCGCATCACGCCGCCCATGTGCGTGAGCGAGGCGGACATCGACTTCCTGCTCGAGGTATTGGACACGGCGCTTTCGGAACTCTGAGTTCGGTCGGGCTTCGGTGCGTGGGGCCAACGCGCCCTGCCTGCGAAAGGTGAATATGAAGATCGGCATACCGAAAGAGATTAAGATCAAAGAGAACCGCGTGGCCGGTACGCCCGCCAGTGTGCGGATGCTGGTCAGCGCCGGACACGACGTGCTGGTGCAGGAGGATGCCGGGCTCGGCAGCGGGTTCAGCAATGAACAGTATCGCGAAGCCGGGGCGAAAATTGTCTCGTCGGCCGCCGAGGCGTGGGGCGCCGAGATGGTCCTCAAGGTGAAGGAGCCGATTGAACGGGAGTACGGCTTCCTGCGGCCCGGCCTGCTGTTGTTCACCTATCTCCACCTGGCGGCGGACCGGAAACTGACCGAAGCGCTGACGAAGTCGAAGACAACGGCGATCGCGTATGAAACCGTGCAGGTCGGGCGGCGGCTTCCGCTGCTGGAGCCGATGAGCGAAATCGCGGGGCGCATGAGCGCGGTCGTCGGCGCGTTCTATCTGAGCAAGGCGCAGGGCGGCGAGGGCGTGTTGCTCGGCGGCGTGCCCGGCGTGTTGCCCGGCAACGTGCTCATCATCGGCGGCGGCACCGCGGGCATCAACGCGGGCCGCGTGGCGGCCGGCATGGGGGCGGAGGTCACCATCCTCGAGGTGGACCTGCAGCAGATGCGCTTCCTCGACATCAGCTTGCGCGGTTCCGCGCACACGCTGTTCTCCAACGAGCAGAACCTGTTGGACATGCTGCCGCAGGTGGACCTGTTGATCGGCGCGGTGCTCGTGCCCGGCGCGAAGGCGCCCAAACTCATCCGCCGCGACATGCTCAAGGCGATGAAGAAGAACACCGTGTTCGTTGATATCGCCATCGACCAGGGCGGCTGCGCGGAAACCTCGCGCGCCACGACCCACGAGGACCCGATCTATTTCGAGGAAGACACGCTGCATTACTGCGTGGCCAACATGCCCGGCGCGTATTGCCGCACGGCGACGCAGGCGCTCACGAACGCGACGATTCCGTACGCGGTGAAACTCGCCAACCTCGGGTTCGAGATGGCGTTGATGCAGGTGCCGGAATTGCTGCCCGGCCTCAACACGCACGCCGGCCACATCACCTACAAGGCCGTGGCCGAGGCGCACGGGATGCCGTTTGCGGAATACAAATCGTAACGACGGAGACACGGAGAAGGCAGGAGCTTGGACGACATGAAATTGAAGCCGCTGATTTCCGCCAGACAAGCCGCGGCCAACATGGCCGAACTCGAGCCGAAGTACACGCCGCAGGAGGCGCTGGTGGAGGCGGACCGCTGCCTCTATTGCTTCGACGCCCCGTGCATCATGGCGTGCCCCACGGGTATCGACATCCCGTCGTTCATTAAAAAAATCGCGAATGGAAACCTGACCGGTTCCGGGCGGGTCATCCTGCAGGCCAATCCGCTCGGTGGCTCGTGCGCGCGCGTCTGTCCGACCTCGGCGCTCTGCGAGGGCGCGTGCGTGATGCTGGATCGCGACGAGAAACCGATCAAAATCGGGCGCCTCCAGCGCTACGCGACCGACCACGTCTTCGAAAATAAAATCAAGGTGCTGGAACCGGCGGCGAAGAAGCTCGGCAAATCCGTGGCGGTCATCGGCGGCGGGCCCGCGGGTCTCGGCTGCGCGGCGGAACTCGCGCAGCTGGGCTATGACGTGACGATCTTCGAGAAGGAGAAACAGGCCGGCGGCCTGAACACCTACGGCATCGCCTATTACAAACTGCGCCCCGAGGACAGCCTCGCGGAGGTCGAACTGGTGAAGAGCCTCGGCGTGAAGATCAAGACCGGTGTCGAGGTCGGCAGGGACATCAAGGTCGCGCAGCTCGAGAAACAGTTCGACGCGATCTTCGTCGGCATCGGGCTGGGCCGCACGTACCGGCTGGGCATTCCCGGCGAGGACCTGCCCGAGGTGTTCGAGGCGCTCGATTTCATCAAGCTCCTCCACACGCAACCGCTGCACAAGGTCCCCGTCGGCAAACGCGTGGCGGTGATCGGCTGCGGGAACACGGCCATCGATGCCGTGACACAATCGAAACGCCTGGGCGCGACGGACGCGGTCATTATCTACCGGCGCGGCGAGAAGGACATGCCGGCGTACCCGTATGAATATGAGATTGCGAAGGCGGACGGCTGCGCGTTTCTGTTCCACACCGTTCCGGTGGAAGTGGTGTCGGAGAAGGGCCGCGTGACCGGCCTGAAACTCGCCCGCACGCGGACGAATGCGCAGGGCAAGCTGGAGGTCGTCAAGGGGTCGGAATTCATCGAGCCGTTCGACATGGTCATCAAGGCGCTTGGCCAGGAGCCGCAGGCGGTGTTGCTCAAGAAGTTGTTCCCCAAGGTGAAACTCAACAAGGATGGCACCGTGATCCGCAGCGGGGAAAGCGGCCAGACCAGCCTGAAACATGTGTTTGCCGGCGGCGATTGCGCGAACGGCGGGCGTGAAGTGGTCAATGCGGTGGGCGAGGGCAAGAAGGCGGCGCGCGGCATTCACAAATGGCTGACCGGCGAGCGGGTGGCGGGCCCGATCCAGGCCACGCGTCTAGGGGTCGCCGGGCCGCCGTTCGGCTCGGGCTTGGACAAGCCGGTTCGCGTCCCGGAGCTGGAGGCGGAGTATTTTGGGAAGAAGTAATTCGTAATCGTCCTCGTCCCCTCCACGCCCTCGTACTACGAGGACGACGACGGGGACGACGACGAGGAGGAAGAGCCATGGCAGACCTATCGATCAATCTCGCCGGAATCAAATCGCCGAATCCCTTCTGGGTGGCCAGCGCGCCGCCGTCGAACACCGCCTACCAGTGCCACCGCGCGTTTGAGGCCGGGTGGGGCGGCGTCGTGTGGAAAACCATCGGCGACCCGATCGTCAATGTCAGTTCCCGCTACTCGTCGCACAACATCGGCGGGATCCGGATGGTCGGGTTTAACAACATCGAGTTGATCAGCGACCGCTCGCCGGAAACGAATTTCCGCGAGATCGAGGAGTGCAAGAAGCGCTGGCCGGACCGCGCGGTCATCGCGTCGCTGATGACCGACACGCGCGAGCACTGGCACGACTATATGAAGCGCTCGCGCGACTGCGGCGCCGATGGCGTGGAGTTGAACTTCGGCTGCCCGCACGGCATGTGCGAACGCGGCATGGGCTCCGCGGTCGGGCAGAACCCCGATGTGATCGAGACCATCGTCGGGTGGGTGATGGAGGCGGCGGAGATCCCGGTCATCGTAAAACTCACGCCGAATATCACCAGCGTCGCCCACGCGGCGCGCGCGGCCAAGCGCGGCGGGGCGAATGCGGTGTCGCTGATCAATACGATCAACAGCATCACGCAGGTCAACCTGGACACGATGTGCCCGGAGCCTTACGTCGCCGGACGCAGCACGCACGGCGGCTATTGCGGGCCGGCGGTGAAGCCAATCGCGCTGAACATGTTGCATGAAGTTGCGTCGGATCCGGAAGTCGGGCTGCCCATTTCCGGCATCGGCGGCATCTCGAACTGGAAGGACGCCGCCGAATTCATCGCGCTGGGCGCGACCGGCGTCCAGGTCTGCACCGCGATCATGCACTACGGGTTCCGCATCGTGGAGGACATGATTGACGGGTTGAACGACTACCTCGACAGCAAGGGCATGAAATCCGTCAGCGACATGTGCGGCAAGGCCGTGCACAGCGTCAACAAGTGGGAGACGCTGGACCTCAACTACAAGCGGGTCGCGTCCATCGATTACGACAAATGCATCGGATGCAACCTGTGCTACATCGCGTGCGAGGACGGCGCGCACCAGGCCATCGGGCTGGTGAAGCCCACGACGCAGGGGCTGGGACCCGGGCGCCTGCCGGGCAAGCCGATCCCTGAAATCAAGGAAGACCATTGTGTCGGCTGCAACCTGTGTTCGCTCGTCTGCCCGGTGGACCACTGCATCACCATGGTGGATGTGAAGACGGGCGGGAAGCCGATGAGCTGGAAGGACTACCAGGCCGCGCTGGTCGCGGGGAAGATGAAGCCGATCCCGGCGCATCCGTGAAGAAAAGCAGAATGCAGAAGTCAGCATGCAGAAAGAAGGACACATGAGCAAGTCTACCGCCCTTTATACGGTCCCTGTGTTTATCAATGGCGAGTGGTTTGTCCCGAAAACGGAAACGCACACGTCCGTCTGCAATCCCTCCACGGGTGAGGTGATTGCGCAGACGCCGATGTGCGGTGCGGATGTCGTCGAGCAGGCGGTGCAGGCGTGCGAGGCCGCGGCGCTGGACTGGGCGGAGACGCCGCCGGTCGAGCGCGCCCGCGTCCTGTTCCGCTACAAGATGCTGCTCGAGGATCACTTTGAGGAGCTGGCGCAAAGCGTCACGCGCGAGCACGGCAAGACGCTGACCGAGGCGCGCGGCGATGTGCGGCGCGGCGTCGAGGTGGTGGAGTATGCGTGCGGCGCGCCGGAACTGTTGAAAGGCGAATCGCTCGAGAACATCGCGCGCGGGATTGATTGCGATGTGATCAAGCAGCCGGTCGGCATCTGCGTCGGCATCTGCCCCTACAACTTCCCCGCGCTTGTGCCGATGTGGATGTACCCGCTTGCGCTGGCGTGCGGCAACACGTTCATCCTGAAGCCGAGCGAGAAGGTGCCGCTCACCGGGGTGAAGCTGATCGAGTTGCTGCACGAGGCCGGATTGCCGAAGGGCGTCCTGAACATCGTCCACGGCGGCAAGGCCTGCGTCGATGCGCTGCTGACGCACCCGAAAATACGGGCGATATCCTTCGTCGGTTCCTCGCCGGTGGCGAAATACATCTTTGAGACGGGAACGCAACACGGCAAGCGCGTGCAGGCCGCGGGTGGCGCGAAAAACTATGTGTTTGTCATGCCGGACGCCGATTTTGACAACTCGGTCACCGGCCTTGTGGACGCCGCCTTCGGCTGCGCCGGGCAGCGCTGCATGGCGGGGTCGACGGCGGTCGCCATCGGCAAGGCCGCGGACAGGCTGCTGCCGCCGCTCGCTTCCGCGGTCAAGGCGATCAAGGTCGGCGCGACGGATCGGGACCCCACGGCGAAAATGGGCGCTGTGATCAGTCCGCAGCACCGCGACAAGGTGGCGGGGCTCGTGGAGAGCAGCGTGAAGGAAGGCGCGACGGTGGTGGTGGACGGACGCACGGTGAAGGTGCCGGAGCATCCGAAGGGGTTCTATCTCGGCCCGACCATTGTGGACCATGTACGGCAGGACATGACCATCGCGAAGGACGAGGTGTTCGGGCCGGTCTTGAACGTGATGCGGTTTGAGGACCTGGAGTCCGCCATCGAGATGTCGAACAAGACGATCTTCGGCAACGGCGCGTGCATCTATACGCAGTCCGGCAAGGCGGCGCGCGAGTTCCGACACCGCATCAAGTCCGGCATGGTCGGCGTGAACGTCGGCGTGCCCGCGCCGCTCGCGTACTTCCCCTTTAGCGGCTGGGACTACTCCTTCTTCGGCGACCTGCACCTACAGGGCCGCGAAGGCATCATGTTCTACACGCGCCAGAAGGTGACCACCTGGCGCTGGTTCCGCTACGGCGAAGGCGACATCTGGCACAAAGAGAAATAGCGCCGCCCGTTGCGCTTTTCGTCAGCGGAGAAGCTTCAGGATTGAGCTGAAATCTTCATCCGCCCAGCCGCGCGCCACGGCGGCTTCCAACTGGCGGATCACCGTCTCGCACACGGGCAGCGGCACGGCGCTGCTGTCCCGTGCGAGGCGCAGGTCCTTGAGCATGTGCCGCACGGCGAACTGCGGGGTGTAGTCGTCCGCGCGCAGTTTGGGCTCCTTGAGTTGCGCCGCACCCGACCAGGCCATGTTGGTGCGAAGCAGCGCGAAAAACGCGTCGTCGCTGATGCCCTGCTGCCGCGCGAGCGAGAGCGCTTCGCACAGCGACGCCACCTGCGCGGCGATCGCGAGATTGGAGGCCAGTTTGAAGGCTGCGGCGTGCGCCGGGGTGCCGACGCGATGCTGTTGGTGTGACAGCCGGTCGAATACCGGCTGCGCGCGCGCGATCGCAGCCGGATCGCCCCCGAGATAGAATACCGTGCGGCGCGTCTCCGCGCCGGGTTTGCTGCCCGTAAAGGGCGCCTCGATGTACGACGCGCCACGGGCCGCAACCAGCGCCGCGAAGGTTTCGCTGCTTCGCGGATCAATTGTGCTGGTCTGAATGACCGTGTGACGCTGCGACAGGTGCGGCGCAATCCGTTCCAACACCTCCGACACCGCGGGCGGATCGGCGAGACAGAGGATCAGGACCTCGGAACGATCCGCGAGATCAGAAAGATCCGGAATCCAGTGTGGAAAATCCGGTTGGGGCGTGCGGTTCCACGCCGCTGCAAGCCAGGCATCTTCGTGCAAGTGCCGCGCCCAGATGGAACCGATCAACCCCAACCCCGCCACGCCCGTCTTAATCATGCATGGAGTGTAGCCACT
Organism: uncultured Verrucomicrobiota bacterium; assembly: GCA_937996795.1. Classification (GTDB taxonomy): domain Bacteria; phylum Verrucomicrobiota; class Kiritimatiellia; order CAIVKH01; family CAIVKH01; genus JAMLJG01. The sequence continues at coordinate 41,182 of CALKUH010000061.1, forward strand.
GCTCCGCTTCGTTTCCAGCGTGACAGCCCTTGTGTCGCCCGGCCAAGCTCCCCGTCCATGTCGCAGGTGCATCAGGAAGCGGGTGTGGTGGTGTTGGGCGCCGGGTTGACGGGCGCGGGTGTTGCGCTGGAGCTGGCGCGGCGGGGCGTCGAGGTCTTGCTGGTGGAACGTGATGAGCGGCCGTTGAACCGCGCGAGCCTGCGGAACGAGGGGAAAATCCACCTCGGCCTCATCTACGCCAATGACGGATCCCTGCAGACCGCCACCACCCAGTTGCGCGGCGCGCTACAGTTCCATCGCCTGCTCACACGCTGGCTCGGCGCAGGCGCCGAGCGGATCGCGCGTTCCACGCCGTTTCATTACCTCGTGGCGAAAACATCCGTCCTGTCTCCGGATGAACTGGAGGCGCACTACAAACGCCTCGGGGATGCGTATGCGGCGATGTGCGACGAGGACCCGTCGTGCGACTATCTCGGCGAGCGGCCTGCATGGCTCGCGCGCCGCCTCTCCCGCCCGGCGTGGCATCCCGCCTATGTCCCGGCACGGTGCAGCGCGGTGTTTGAAACAGCGGAACGGGCCATCGATCCCACTCCTCTTGCCCACGAAATCCAGCGGGCGATCGAGGCGGAACCCCGCATCACGCTGTGGACCGGGCACGAGGTGACGGCCCTGCGTGACGAGGGCGACGCGATCCATGTGACCGGGCGTTGCGGCGACGCCGTGTGGAGCGTCCGGGCGAAAACGGTCGTGAACGCCCTCTGGGAGAACCGCCTTCGCTTCGATGCGCAGATGGGGTTGCCGGTGCAGGCGGATTGGCTGCATCGGATGAAGTATCGCGTGATTGCGGAAACGCCCGCCCCCTTGCGTGGCGCACCCTCCGCGACCATCGTAATCGGCCGTTTTGGCGACATCGTTGTCCGTCCGGACGGAACGATCTATCTGTCCTGGTATCCCGCCAGCCTGCGCGGTTGGACTCACAGCGTGAACCCGCCCGAAACCTGGAACGGGCCCTGTCGCGGCGAAGTGGAAGATCCCGTCCGCGCGGAGATCGGTGAACAAATCATCGCCGGTCTCGCGGCTTGGTTTCCGGCCGTGCGCGACTGCGTCCCGTTGGTCGTGGATGCGGGCGTCATCGTGGCCGTCGGGCGCACCGATGTGGACGACCGCGCGAGCGGCTTGCATGATCGCAGCCGCGTTGGCGTGACGAGCCGGGGCGGATACCACAGCATTGAGCCCGGCAAACTCACGACCGCTCCGCTGTTCGCATGGGAAGCTGCCGAGCGCGTCGCCGCGCAGCTGGGTGTGGCGTCGTGATGCCTGCGACACCGGTCACCGCCCTTGTGCCCGCGTGGAACGCCGAACCCTTTATCAAGGCGACGCTCGATTCGCTCGCCGCCCAGGACTATTCGTCGTTGCGTGTTGTGATCTCGGTCGACGTTTCCACCGATGGCACGGCGGAGGTCTGCGAGGCGTACGCCGCGCGCGATCCGCGGTTCCGCGTGATCCGCCAGCGGGTCCGACAGGGATGGGTGGGCAACGTCAATGCGCTGTTGCGCGAGGTCCGCGAGGGCTACTGTATGTTCGCCTTCCACGACGATCTGTTGGATCCGCCCCTCGTGCGCGAACTGGCGGCCCGGCTCGACGCGAACCCGCGCGCCGTTCTGGCGTTCTCCGACATGGACACCATCGACCAGGCCGGCGTGTGCAAGCAACAGGTGTACGACGCGCTGGACGGCATGGCAGATCCCGTTGAGCGCGGACGACGCATCCTTCACCGGCGGGGTTGTTGGTGGGTTCCGTACCGCGGGCTGTTTCGCGCTTCGGTGGGGCGTGAAATCGGAGGCCTGCGGAAGCATCTAGCGGGCGAGTTCAGCGCCGACTGGCCCTGGATGCTGCATCTGGCCGTCCGCGGGGAATTCATCCGCGTTCCGTCGACCTGGATCCACAAACGCTACATGAGATCCAGCCTCTCGCGCACATGGGCCTTCAGCAGTCCGCAATGGATGGCCGTCACACTCTCCTGTTTCCACGAACTGCTTCGCGCGCGCGTGCCCCTCCGGATCAAGCGCGCGCTGCTGCCCGAGTTGGGCGCTTGTTTATGGGCGGTCGTCCGGCACATGATCATGCATCACGCCGACCGGTTGCGCCGGCGGATCACGGCTTCAGGCCGGCTTTCTTCAGCTTCGGGCGGATGACGAACTGGCAATAGCCCTGGCCGGGATTGCGCACGTAGTATTCCTGGTGATAGTCCTCGGCCTTGTAGAACGTTGTCGCCGGGACCACTTGCGTGACAATCGGATCGGAGAACGCGCCGGCGTTTTTCAGCGCCGCGATCGCGGCCTCCGCCTCGGCGCGCTGCGCCTCGTTCACGTGGAAAATCGCCGACCGGTACTGCGTGCCGACATCGTTGCCCTGCCGGTTCAGTTGCGTCGGATCGTGAATCTTCCAGAAGAGGTCCAGCAGTTGCGCGAAGCTCACGCGCGCGGGATCGTATTCGATCTCCACCGCCTCCGCGTGGCCCGTGTTGCCGCTGCACACCTGTTCATAGGTCGGGTTATCGACGTGCCCGCCAATGTAGCCCGAGTCGGCCCGCAGCACGCCCGGCACCTGGTCGTACGCCGCCTCGATGCACCAGAAACACCCGCCCGCGAGAATCGCGCGTTCCGTCCGTTCCGGCATGGGTTGCTCCTTCTTCGTGTCGTTGGATGAATCGCCCGCAAACAGCCAGCCCGCCGCGAGGGCCGCGGCGATGGCAAGGGATGCTGTGCCCGTTTTGATGTGCATACATGAATGTCGCCCGGGGGCCCCCGGACCTTACGCCGTCTCCGATTTCGGACAGGCCTTCGCCCCGGGGTTCTATTCCGGCAAAAACGAGCGGCGGCCCCGGCGCCAGTCGTGGAGCAGTGCGCGCAGGGGTTCGACGCCTTCGCGGGTGGCGGCGGAGAGGGGCAGGGGGTCGAGGCCGGTGGCCTTGCGGAACGCGGCCAGTTTGTCCGCCGCCTCGGGGACGTCCATCTTGTTCGCGACGACGAGGAACGGGCGCGTCGCCAGCTCCTCGGCGTAGAGGCGCAGCTCTTCCTTGAGGTGCGCAAAATCCTCGGTCGGATCGCGCCCGTCGGTGCCGGCCATGTCGAGGATGTAGAGCAGGAAGCGGGAGCGTTCGATGTGGCGCAGGAAGTCGTGGCCGAGGCCGACGCCGGTGTGCGCGCCGTCGATGAGTCCCGGGATGTCGGCGATGCGCAGCGACGTGTAGTCCTCGAACTGCAGCGTGCCGATCAGCGGGTTCAGCGTGGTGAACGGATAGGGCGCGATCTTCGGGTGCGCCGCGGTGAGTGCGCTGAGCAGCGTGGACTTGCCCGCGTTCGGATAGCCGACGAGCCCGATGTCCGCCACGGTCTTGAGTTCCAGCACAAGCGTGTGGCATTCGCCCGGCGTGCCTTCGGAAAATTCCGTGGGTGCGCGGTTCGTGGACGACTTGAAATGGATGTTGCCCTTGCCGCCGCGCCCGCCCTTCGCCACGAGCAGGACATCGCCATCGGCGACCACTTCGCCGATGTATTCGCGTTCGGCGTTGTAGAGGGATTCGCGCGGGTGATGTTCGTCCTCGTCGTCCGGCACCGGCGCGCCCGGCTCCACCGTCGGGAGCGACCACGCCTGCGTGCCGCACGGCACCAAAAGGTGGAGATCGTCGCCGCTCTCGCCGGTCTGCTGCGCGCCCTTGCCGCGCCCCCCATGCTTCGCGCGCTGGATGGGCTGGAAGTAGAGGCTGACGAGCGAATCGACATCCTTGCTCGCCTTGAGATAGACACTGCCGCCGAGTCCGCCGTCGCCGCCGTCCGGCCCGCCCAGCGGCACATATTTCTCGCGGCGGAACGACGCGCAGCCGTCGCCGCCATTTCCGGCGAAGACCTGCACGACCACGCGATCTTTGAACGAGATGCCTTTCATGGGAGCGGAGCGGGGAGGTGGGAAAAAAGAAGCGCGCCCGGCCGGGGCCGGACGCGCTTTCCTTAAGACTGGCTTCGCATCAGGCCGTGGCGGCTTCGCGAATGTTGATGCGCTTGCCGCCGCGATCAAACTCGACCGTGCCGTTCTTCACGGCGAAGAGCGAGAAATCGCGCGCCTGGCGGACGTTTGTCCCGGCCACGAATTTCGTGCCGAGCTGGCGGACGAGAATGCTGCCCGCCGTCACCTGTTCGCCGCCGAAGGCCTTGACGCCGTGGCGCCGGCTCTGGCTGTCGCGACCGTTGCGTGTGGAACCTTGACCTTTTTTATGTGCCATGACACCCCTCCGATCAGGCCGAAATCGCTTCCACCTTCAAGCGGGTCAGGCTCTGCCGATGCCCGATCTTGCGGTGGTAGCCCTTGCGGCGCTTCTTCTTGAAATTCACAACCTTTTCGCCCCGGTGCTGGTCCACGACTTCCGCCGTGACCGTGGCGCCCGCAACAACCGGCGCGCCCACCGTGATCGATGTGCCCAGATTTACCGCGAGCACGCGATCCAGTGTAACCTTCTGGCCCGGCGCGGTATCCAACTTCTCGACGTCCAGCACATCGCCTTTTTTCACGCGATACTGCTTGCCGCCGGTTTCAATTACTGCATAAGCATCCATGGAATTTCCCCGAACAAAGGGTGGGAAATTACGGCAGGCTCCCCATGGTGTCAATCCCCAAACCCAAAGTCGTACATGTCCCCCGCCGGATGCCCCGGCCGCCACGCCGCCGCGTCCAGTGGCCCTGGGTCCGCCTGTCGCTGATGGCGCTCGCCGGCGCCGCGATGGTTGCGCTGACCGTGGACCTCGTCACCATCCGGCTGAAGGCCGACAAGGCGGTCAGCGAGGACGGCGGGTCGACGCTGGTGGCGGACGCGCTGATCGAGGCCTCGACCGCGACGAACCGCTACGTCGACGCCGCGGGCCGTTTCTCCCTCGCGCACCCGCCTTCCTGGGCCGCCTATCCCTACCGCAACGAAGGCGACTACGACGTCACCCTGCGCGGTCCGCACCGCATGGAGCTCAACATCATGACGCGCCCCATCGCGACCGGCGGCCTCGCGGCGGTCCACGCCGAACTGCTGCTTGCCGAGGAACGGCTTCGCATCAAGACGAACATTGAGTCGGTCGAATGGCGCGGACAGCCCGCCTTCCGCCGCCTGCTCCCGCTCGGCACCCTCACCATTGAGACGCTGGATTTCGCCGCCGGCTCGCTGCACGTCCATGTCGCCGCCAGCGCCCCGCGCGCGTCCTTCGACGACCTGCGCCCGGTGCTGGTCGAGATGATGGAAAGCCTGCGGGTTGATGGGGAACCAGTGACCGGTAATCAGTGGCCGGTGACCGGTCACTGAACACTGGACACTGATCCCGTTACCGGAACACTATCGGCGCATGTCCGAATCCACGCCCATGATGGCCCAGTACCGGCGCATCCGCGCCGAGCTGCCGCCGGACACGATCCTGTTTTTCCGGCTGGGCGACTTCTACGAGATGTTTTTTGACGACGCGAAGACCGCGTCGCAGATCCTCGATATCGCGCTGACGAAGCGGCAGAACACGCCGATGTGCGGGGTGCCGTTCCACAGCTCGGAGTTGTACCTCGCGAAATTGATCCGCGCGGGGCTGAAGGTGGCGATCTGCGACCAGATGGAGGACCCGTCGGCCGCGAAGGGCATCGTGCGCCGCGAGGTGACGCGCGTGGTCACGCCGGGCACGGTGCTGGAGGACCACGTCCTCGAGTCGCGCCGGAACAACTACCTCGCGGGCCTGTGCGCGGAGGGCGGGCGGTACGGACTCGCGTTCCTCGACCTGTCGACCGGAGCGTTCTGGATCGAGGAGGCGGGCGGCGCATCCGCCGTGCAGCAGCACCTCGCGCGCTACGCGCCGGCGGAGTGCGTGGTGCCGGAACCGCTGCGCGACGATCCCGCGGTGCGCGCGTTTTTCCCGGCGGGCGGCGGGCCGGTGCTGACGGCGCATGACGAGTGGACGTTCGAGGCGGACGCGGCGGCGGATTTGCTGACGCGCCATTTCAAGGTGCACTCGCTCGACGGGTTCGGCGTACGCGAGTGCCCGCTGGGCCTGCGGGCGGCGGGCGCGGTGCTGCATTACGTCAGCACGGCGCTGCGCCGCGCAGTGGACCATGTGCGTTCGGTGCGGGTGAAGCACGAGCGCGACTACATGCTGCTGGATGAAACGACGCTGCGGAACCTCGACCTCGTCGAGGCGCCCGGCGCTGCTCGCGGGGCGACGCTGCTCGCGGTGCTCGATACGACGCGCACGCCGATGGGCGCGCGCCTGATGCGCGACTGGCTTACGCGCCCGCTGCTCGACGTGCGCGCGATTGGCGCGCGGCACGATGCGGTGGGGTTGCTGGCGCGCGAGCGGCGCGCGCTGGCGGACCTGCGCGAGGCGTTCGCGGGCATCAAGGACCTGGAGCGGTTGATCGCGCGGTTGAACGCAGGCACGGGCAACGCGCGGGACGCGCGCGGGCTGGGCCGGTCGCTCGCGGGCGTGCCGTCCGTGAAGGCGCTGCTCGCTTCGCTGGGCGCGTCGCCGCTGCTGGCGGCGCTCGATGCGGAATTGCATCCGCTGCCCGCGCTGGTGGCGTTGATCGAGCGCGCGCTGGTGGACGAGCCGCCGGCGCCGGTCAAGGAGGGCGGGCTGTTCAAGCCGGGGTACCACGCGGAGCTGGATGAGCTGCGCGACGCGGCGAGCAAGGGCCGGCAGTGGCTGCTCGAATACCAGCAGCGCGAGCAGGAGCGCACCGGCATCACGTCGCTGAAGGTCCGGCACAACA
>CALKUH010000062.1 GCA_937996795.1 uncultured Verrucomicrobiota bacterium
GCGACCCCCCGCGCCAACGGCATCCCACGCCGCCCCCACCCCCGCCGCAATCCCCCGCCGGCCGCCGACGCGGAATACGATCCGCCGTACTAAGGCTGAGGCTTGAGTTGCGCGCGCAACGCATCGGTGAGGTGGGACCAGAGTCGGGGATGCGCCTCCACCAAACGCGCGATATCGCCCAAGTCTTTAATCCGCTTGCTCTGACGCCGCGTCGCATCGGCCCACGCCCGCATCTTTCCCGTCAACGTGTCTTCAAGACTCGCCACCCGCATGAGAATTCCGTGCACATCCGCCGGAACAGATCGACCCGGGAACTCGCGATAGGCCGCCTCCGTGCTGATCTGAATTGTAACCTTTGATCGACCCTTCAGGTTGATGGACCACTCGAAAACCTCGGACTTAAATCCTTCGGCCTCCAACGCCGAAACAGCCCGCTCAATCGAGTCCGTCGCCACGACAAGATCCACATCCTGCGTCACCACCGGCTCCGCCGCCCAATGGTTCACCGCAACCCCTCCAATCGCGCACCAAAGGATATCCGCGCGCTCCAGGCAGTCCACGAGCCGCATGACGTCATTGGTGCCGCCACCCGTCTGCCAGTCAAAAAATTGTTTCGAGGTCATGCGACCATAATGTGACGATCACACCCGCCTGTCGATGCTTTCAAAATAGACCGCCGCTAAAGGGAAATGAGGCGTCCCCCTTCGTACTTGTCATCGACGGGAACTCGAGGACGAGGAGGAGGACGACGACGAAACGAGGCTACGTGTAGGTGCTGATGTCGGGGCAGGAGCAGACGAGGTTTTTATCGCCGTGGGGGTTGTCGACGCGGCCGACGGCGGGCCAGAATTTGCGCGCGCGCAGGCCGGGCATGGGATAGGCGGCTTGTTCGCGGGTGTAGCGATGGGGCCACTGGTCGGCGGTGACGGCGGCGGCGGTGTGCGGGGCGTGTTTCAGGGGGTTGTCCTCGCGGTCCAGTTGGCCGTCGATGACGGACTGGATCTCGCCGCGGATCGCGATCATCGCGTCGCAAAAACGGTCCAGCTCCTCCTTCGGCTCGCTCTCGGTGGGCTCGATCATCATGGTGCCGGGCACGGGCCAGGACACGGTGGGGGCGTGGAATCCATAATCCATGAGCCGCTTCGCGACGTCGGTCTCGTCGATGCCGCTCTTCTCCTTCAGCGGGCGCAGATCGAAGATCAGCTCGTGCGCGACGCGGCCGCGGCTGCCGACGTAGGTCACCGGATAGTGCGGCTCAAGGCGGGCCTTGATGTAGTTCGCGTTCAGGATCGCCATGCGCGTCGCCTCGGTCATGCCGTCGCCGCCGAGCATGCGCATGTAGCCGTAGGAGATCAGCAGGATGCTCGCGCTGCCCCACGGCGCCGCCGAAACGGCGGGAATCGCCTGCGCGCCGCCGACGCCCGCGTGGACGTGGCGCGGCAAGAACGGGGCGAGATGCTTCGCCACGGCGATCGGACCCATGCCCGGACCGCCGCCGCCGTGCGGGATGGCGAAGGTCTTGTGCAGATTCATGTGGCAGACGTCCGCCCCAATCAGGCCCGGCGCCGTCAGCCCCACCTGCGCGTTCAGGTTCGCGCCATCCATGTACACCTGCCCGCCCGCGTCATGCACGAGCTTGCAGACCGCGCGCACATTGTCCTCGAAGACGCCGTAGGTGGAGGGATAGGTGATCATCAGCGCGGACAAATTCGCGTCGTGCTCGGCGACCTTCGCCTTCAGGTCGTCGAAATCAATGTGCCCCGCCTTGTCGCACGCGACGACAACGACCTCGTGGCCGACCATGACCGCCGACGCGGGGTTCGTGCCGTGCGCGGAGGACGGAATCAGCACCACCTTGCGATGCCCCTCGCCCCGCGCGTGGTGATACGCGCGGATCACGAGCAGCCCCGCGAACTCGCCCTGCGACCCGGCGTTCGGCTGCAGCGAGACGGCGGCGAAGCCGGTGATCTCGGCGAGCGCCCTCTCCAGCTCCTTGAAAATCTGGGCGTACCCCTTCGCCTGTTCCGCCGGCGCAAACGGGTGCAATCCGCCGAACGCCGGCCAGGTGACCGGCATCATCTCCGCCGCCGCATTCAACTTCATCGTGCAGGAGCCCAACGGGATCATGGCCTGGTCGAGGCCGAGGTCTTTTTGCTCCAGCCCTTTGAGGTAGCGCATCATCGCCGTCTCGGACCGGTGCGCGCGGAAGACCGCCTGCTGCATAAACGGCGTCGTGCGGATCAGGTCCTCGTGGAACTCCAACTCCTCGGCCACCACCCGGCCCGCCAGATCCGGCGCCGGCTTGCCCGCCGCCGCCGCGAGCATCGCAACGAGGTCCGCGAGATCCGCCGCCGCCACCGTCTCGTCGAGCGCAACGAGGAAAGCGCCCTGCGCCCAAAACATGTTGATCTTCCGCGCCTCCGCCTGCTGGCGGACGGCGTCCATCGAAACCCCCGCCGGTGGGACCAGCTTCAGCGTGTCGAAGAAATAGGGATTCTCCTGCGCATACCCCAGCTCGCGGGCCACCGAATTTAGGATTCGTGCACTCCGATGGATGTTCTGCGCAATCGCCTTGAGCCCATCCGGGCCGTGCCAAGTGGCGTAGAACCCGGCAATGTTCGCCAAAAGGGCTTGGGCGGTGCAGATGTTCGACTTGGCCTTCTCGCGGCGGATGTGTTGCTCGCGGGTTTGCAGGGCCATGCGGTAAGCCGTGTGGCCGTGAGCATCGATCGATACGCCGATGATGCGACCGGGCATTTCGCGCACGAACTCATTGCGCGTGGCAAAAAAAGCCGCGTGGGGACCGCCGTAACCCATCGGCACGCCAAACCGCTGGGCGCTGCCGAACACCACGTCGGCCCCCATCTCGCCAGGCGGCGTAAGAATCGTAACTGCAAGTAGATCGGTCGCAGCCGCCACCAATACTCCCGCCTCATGCGCGCGCTGGATGAAGGAGCGCAGGTCGCTGACATTGCCGTCGGCATCCGGATATTGCAGCAAGGCCCCGAAGACCTTGCCATCCAGTTCCGCCGTCCGGAAAGATCCAACGCGCAGCTCAATGCCAATCGGCTCCGCCCGGCTGCGCAGCACATCAAGGGTCTGTGGATACACCTTGTCCGACACAAAAAACACATTTCCTACATTGTGCCGGTGCTTGCGCTCCTGGATGCGGTGCAGCATGGCCATTGCCTCGGCCGCCGCGGTGCCTTCATCCAGCAGGGACGCATTGGCGACCTCCATGCCGGCCAGCGAGCTGGCCATGGTTTGGAAGTTGAGCAGGGCTTCGAGGCGGCCCTGGGCGATTTCGGCCTGATAGGGGGTATAGGGCGTGTACCAGCTCGGGTTTTCGAGCACGCACCGCTGGATGACCGGCGGCGTGTGGGTGCCGTAGTACCCTTGCCCGATGTAGGAACGGTACACCTTGTTCTTTGCGGCGATCCCGCGCAGGCGAGTGTGGTAGGCGGCCTCGGACTCGCCCGCGGGCAGGCGGAGCGGTTTTTTGCGCCGGATGGCCGGGGGCACCGTTTCGTCGATCAACTGGTCCAGCGAGCCCACGCCGATGGTCTTGAGCATGACATCGACATCACCAGGCTGCGGTCCCACGTGGCGGAGCACAAAAGGAGAAGTACTCATAAATCAGGCCATCCCTCGAAAAGGAGCTGCACTATATCGCGGAAAAGCCGCGATACAAGACCCGCGTTCCCCCTCCTCGTACTCGTCGTCGAATCGCGGGTCGAGGAGGACGACGAGGACGGGTACAGGGACGAACGGAATGGGATCGCATCCCCGCGCACCGCCTGCCACACTCCGCGCATGCAGATCGTGGAAATTGCCGCGCATGCGGGGAAACCTGCTTGAATTAGCGCAGGAACTCTTCGAGGTGCGGACGATCCCCGCGTGTGCGGGGGAACCCTGACGAAGAGTTCCGTGTGTGGAAGTCCGCCGGGACGATCCCCGCGTGTGCGGGGGAACCCCCTTTTCGCCGTTCTTCCCGCCGCGCAGGTTGGGACGATCCCCGCGTGTGCGGGGGAACCGAATACGTGGATGACTTCCGACGCCGGTATGCGGGACGATCCCCGCGTGTGCGGGGGAACCGAGGACGGTCCAGCCGTACCCACACCCGTTTTGGGACGATCCCCGCGTGTGCGGGGGAACCTCCCTTCCTCCGTTTCTCAATTCGGTCAGAACAGGACGATCCCCGCGTGTGCGGGGGAACCATGGAATATGGCTTATTGGAGAAGGATGCGTAAGGACGATCCCCGCGTGTGCGGGGGAACCTGCCCGGAAAGGGGAAGATCAACTCGCGTCAGCGGACGATCCCCGCGTGTGCGGGGGAACCCAGGGTGCGGTCGTGAAAAGGAAACCAGGTGAAGGACGATCCCCGCGTGTGCGGGGGAACCAAACAGGCCGCTGCAAGCCCTGCTACAACGAAGGGACGATCCCCGCGTGTGCGGGGGAACCCACCTCACGAGCCATCTACCAGCTCCTCGACGAGGACGATCCCCGCGTGTGCGGGGGAACCTCGACGCTTTCCGGCAGTTCGCAGCGGCAGATGGGACGATCCCCGCGTGTGCGGGGGAACCGCGCCGGGCACGTTCAAGGTATGGCCGGGCCTGGGACGATCCCCGCGTGTGCGGGGGAACCCGCGGCGCACCTGGAGCTCGTCGCCCGATACGAGGACGATCCCCGCGTGTGCGGGGGAACCGACAGATAGCCGTCGAGCTGAGCGGCAGATACGGGACGATCCCCGCGTGTGCGGGGGAACCATGTGACCCCGCTTCGAGAGCGATCGCCCGATGGGACGATCCCCGCGTGTGCGGGGGAACCATCCATTGTTGCGCCATCCAATGCCTGCAAAAGGGACGATCCCCGCGTGTGCGGGGGAACCCGCGCTCTCACGCAGGCCGAATACGACGCGGAAGGACGATCCCCGCGTGTGCGGGGGAACCCCGTTCTTATCTACCGCTTCGTTAAGTCATGGAGGACGATCCCCGCGTGTGCGGGGGAACCCCTCGTGCCGCCTTTGATATTGGCTGGGCCTGGGGACGATCCCCGCGTGTGCGGGGGAACCAGCGCGGCGTCAAATCGACCGTAGGTCTGGTCGGGACGATCCCCGCGTGTGCGGGGGAACCGAGACCTCTTCGCGGTGTTTTCGCTGGTCTCGGGGACGATCCCCGCGTGTGCGGGGGAACCTCCCGTCCGGTTTCTTGGCAGAGATGAATCGCGGGACGATCCCCGCGTGTGCGGGGGAACCTGAAAAGGCTTTGGATCCGATACGCCGGGGGGAGGACGATCCCCGCGTGTGCGGGGGAACCTACGGGCGGCCCGCTTTGACGTTTGCTTTTTCAGGACGATCCCCGCGTGTGCGGGGGAACCAGCCGCGCGTGGGGAAGTCCGGCTGCTATGCCGGGACGATCCCCGCGTGTGCGGGGGAACCTCTTCGCTGCAAGAGCAAACACTATCGAGAGTTATACGATTATCAAAGAGCTAAGTTTTGGGGTCAGACGGCATCGCGCGTTCGTCTTTCCGAGCGTCGGCGGTAGGCGTCGGGGACCGCTTAGAGAGAATCAGCCCGTCAACATCCACAAATTCGATTGGCGGAGATCCCAAGATACGAACTGATTGGCCACCGGGTTGCGAGACCTCGCGCCATACCATGACAACCGAAGCATCGACTTCATGTGCAAACCATGTTTGCAGCACTCCCCAAATTCGCTCCCTCACGGCGGGCGAAATCCGCGCCGCGCTGTACACGCCCGGCGCGAGCTCCAGCATGACCGACGCCAGATAGCCGCGCATCCGCGCGGACACATTACGGGTCGCCACCAGCGTCATTTGTCTCCAACAGCTCCTTGATTCGATCAATCATATTTGAAATCAGCTTTTCCTTCCGAAACGAAGCGGCGGCTCGTCTTCGGACTTCGCGTTCCAACGGCAGCGCGGCCTTCCCTTCGGCCATCGCTTTCGCGGAGGCGAAGGCCAGCGGCAACGTAATGTCCACGCGATATAGATCGGCGATATCGAGCGTAAAGGAATTGCTCGATTCCTCATGAATGAATCCAAGGGCCGGCATCGCGCCGACCGCAGCAATGGCGACTTCCGCGGCCGCTTCCACGAACGTAGCGGCGTGATTGATGGCTTGGTTGGGCGCGTCCGCCAGATCAGGCGCGTTCCTATCATAGATGCGCCCGTGCCAGACGATGCCGAATTGCGCCGCCACGGGTTCATACGCGCGCTTCATGCGCGACCCCTCTATTCCGCGCAGCGTCTCGATGTCCTTGTGTGGAAGGATTCGTCCGAATCGCCACGCGTAGAGTTGCCGGGCTTTGAGCAATCGCTTGCTGGAGTTCGCCCAGATCTCCGCGTGCGCTCGCGCAACCTCGGAGCGGCCCTGTCCCAACGGCGGCGCGGTGTAGCACTTGACGCCGCCTTCGCCAACAGCCACGAGAGAGACGCCGTGGCGCGCCGCGAGGCGGAACACATCGTGAGTGATGCTGGTTCCGGGGCCTAGCAGGATGATCGATACGGTTTGATAAGGAATCGCGTATTCGCCCGAATCCAGCGTGTCGCTCTTGGCCGCGACGAAGCGGAGGGTTCCGTCTTCAACGGACAACCGCCCGTATTCAAGGTAGAGCAAGCCATGCCGATCCGCGTACGGCATGCGGGACTCTGCCAGGCCGAGGCGCCCCGGAAAAAATGCCCCCGAGGAACTCATGGCCTCACACAGGCAGCAAGCGGACCATCCCGAAACCGAACGCGCGATGCCGTCCGACACCACGGTCCAGCAGCTCGTTGAAGCGATCGGAGTCCGTAATACGCGCCAACAACTCGAATTCGGCCTCCGGCCGTTCGACGTACTTCAGACCGGTGCTCGCAGCGTTTCGGCTTCTGCGCTGCATGACCACCCGCGCGCGGTATCCGTTCAGCATGATGCGTTCAATGTCGATTCCGCGCCCGACTGCCTGCCGCGCCATCCAGTCGCAATACACCGTTCCCCTATCCGGCTTCGTGTCCGAGGTTTCGCCTGCTTCCGTCCATCGTTCGACGGCCCTCAGAAAGACGTCCTTCTCCTCCGCTCCTTTTCGCGCTATGGGGCACGCCCGCACATGCAGGCGCAGTTGTTTGCCCGCCGGCCATTGGCGGGGCATTTCCTTTGAGGCCAGTCCGTCGGGCGCAAGCGCGGCGTGAGCCAGCGGATCTGCAAAAGCGGCGGCGTGTTCGAGCAAGCTCGCGGCATCGTGTGCCGCGTATGCGAAAAGCTGGCCTCTTTTCTGCAAGAAGTAAAAAGGTTTAGGCGCGCGCTCGCCGAACATGGCGGCCAGCCAGGCGTGTAGAAGATAGCCGGGGTCATCCGCCCGCGCCGCGAGCAGGTCGTGTGCGCGCGCGAAACGCAAAAGCGGCTGCCGCTGTAGCGTCATCTGGATCATGTGCAGATTCACGAGGACATCTCCAGCAGCCCCTCGCGGTAGGCGTGATGCCCCCGCGGCACATTGGCCCTCCAGTCGCGGCGATCATATACCGTCAGCTCCCGCTCCCCACCCCCTTCGTCCGCGGGCCACCTCGCTTCAATGGCGGCAGGACGCTGGCGGGCGCGGGCATCCGCGAGCGGCTCCGCCGCGAGGATGGCGCGCAGCGTCTCGCCCGTCCGACGCCCAAGCAGCAGCGGTGCGGCGGGCAAACAAGTTTTCCGCCCTATGAAAAGCGGGCGAGCCGGTTTCAGCAAAGCAGCCGCGCAGGCATCAAGTGATGCCGACGCGACGCCGACAAGCGCCAGTGCAGCGGTGCAAACACCGTTCGCCCAGTAATGACGCCAGCGCTGATGCGTCGCCTCGCTCGATGCACCGCCACGGCCTTCGGGAACACCGCGCGTGGTCCAGCCCGTATCGACTAGATGGTCCTGCCCCAAATCCACCGTGTGATAGTCCACGATGTATTCGGGTTCGATATCCCATCGGGAGGCGACCCGCAGCGCGTCCTGCAAAGCACCAATTTTCTCGGCATCCGCGTGATCCCATCCGAGCGCATTGGCCAGCAGACCCGCGAGCAACGCGCGGCCGGGGAAGCGGTCGGTCGGGTTGATTTGATCGACCGCCGTGCCGCCGAAGCTCATCAGCGGCGCATCAAGTCGCAGCACCAGCGCCTCGATCATGCGCGACTCCAGATTGCATCGAGCGCTTGTTTTGTCGCCTCGTTCAACGGGACGGGCGAAGCGCCGAAGTCCGCCTCCGGATACAGCGTGGACACAGCGCGCAAATCGGCGGTCGGGCCATACATTGCGTCCAACTTCTTCATGTGCTCCGCGAGACGAAGAGAAGCCGCCTGGACCAGTTGTCCCCTCGCGGGCAGAGCATCGAGATAAGCGTTGCACAGTTGCCGGGGTTGTTGTCGGCCAACTTCCATCAAGATGGTTTCCGCACGACTATAAGGGGCCGTGGAACCTTTCTTTGCGCCGGGACTTTTCTCTGCGATGGCGCGGACCAACGCACCCACGATCTTTCTCGCGAGATCGCCGTCCTGTTCGTTCCACTTCCCGGCGTCGGTTCCCGTAATATTCGATACAAGCAGCGGTATGTCCACGGCGACATACCCGTAATACACACCCGCGCCGAGTTCGGTCTGATTGGCATGGGCGGCGCCGGTCTCTTCGTCGCGAGAGAGGTCATCCACGACGGTGAAATAGTCCATCTCCGTATTGGCGGCATGGACGGTGATCGCATGCGCGACATGCACGGGCGCGTCCACGCGGGCAAGCAGATCGGAGGTGACCATGCGCCCGAACAGAGCGGAAGTCATGCCGGCGGCTTTTTTCATTGCCTCCAGATTCTTTTTTTCTTCCTTGGATGAGAGCCGCTTCTTTAGGGATTCAACCATTTTGTCGGGATATTCCTTTGCAGCCTCCGAAATCATTTGCGTGAAGTAATCCGCCTCCCTTGCGCCAAAGAGAACGGGCTGGTCCATTTCAATGCCCTTCACTCCGCCCTTCACTACTGCGGAGGCCAGTGTTTCGACCATTTCCGTTGCCTGCTTTTCGGGCATTCCCGTTTCCTTAACGCGCTCCAGAATCACGCGCGAAAAGAAATGTCGCGTCCTCAACCCGTCAGGGATCTCGGGAAGTTCTTCCTGCAAGGTCTCCCGCCAGTGGCGTTTCAGGCACTGGGAGGAGACCCGTTGGCGGGTGGCGTTGCCGAATTGGATGCGCTTGGCGAGGCCCGCGTCATCGCGGTTTAGCAGGCTTGCGGGATAGGAAGTCAGCGTGTGAATTTGAAGGAACATGGTCGGTTCTCCTTTTATTGGTCTTTCGGCAGATTTCGGTAAAAGTCGGCAGCGATTTTACGGTGAAGTTGCTCCCGCTTTTCATCGTCTCGCGTCAGCAGGAGCAGGGCGGCATCCAGCCAGTTGAATCCCTGTCTATTTGCGCCAAGGAAACGGATGGCGCGCCGGAGCAGGTCGTTTCGAATATCCTCCGGCGCGCCAAGAAGTTGCTCCAATCGCGCTTCCGAGAATTTAGCTTCCGCAAGGGCTTTTCCGAGGCCGCGCTTCGGGACATGGGCACCCTTGCCCATCAGGGCGAGCCCCCAGACGATTGTCGACCAATACACATCGCCGGCGGGCGGCTCGCCGCCGAGATGCAACAGCCACAGGCGGTAATACGCCAGCGGCAGCGTCGAATCAGGCGTCATGCGCTTGAGGGCCGCGCGGTCTACAGACGGAATGATCTCGCCACCTAAATATGCGGCGAGCTTTCCGATTGTAGACGCGAGGGAGTCCGCGGCCTCTGTCTTCTCCGCAAGATTCATGCGACGACCTCCTCTTCCGCAGTTGGGGTATCAGCCAGAAGTCCAGATTTTTTGAGTTTCCCCAAAAAAGCGCCGCGCGCGCGACAAATGCCTCGATAGCGTCGCGCTGTGGGAATGGGCAATCTGTTGGGTGCATCTTCCAGCAAGCGATCCGCGGCGGGCCGCAAGACGGACGCCCAACGCAGAATTGCCGGGTCGTCCTCCTCCTCCAACGACCCCCACAGAGCCGGAAAGAATTTCGATTGCCAGAATTGATTGAACGCTCGTTCGGATTCCGCCGCCCATTTTGAAGTGTCTTCACGCTTCGGATCGGTGTCCGACGGTCCACCCTCGGCCAAGGTCATGAGCGCAAGGTAAAGAGCTTTTCCCATCTCTCCCGCAGTCTTGATGAACTCCTGTGCGCGACGAGCAAGGTGTTCACGCTCGTTCGGCTCAACAAGCCAGCCTTGCACTTTCGGCGGCACGGGAAACTCGATTCGATGGAACCCTTCCGTGGTACCCTGCCCACGTACAAGCGCGCTTCCGGTAAACCATAGGGTGTGGTCCGATTTCCGCGGCTCCTGCAAGGGTGTCAGGACGTAGCCCTCTTGGAAAAGGAGGCGGCAGAGCAGCTTCACCTGCCACCCTTCGCCGGAAACAGACAGTGCGGCGCGACCCTTTTTGTTTTCGGTTTGAATCGGAATCCAAGGGTCGCCGACATCGCCGCCGTCGGGCTCTTTGGGACCAATCTGCCGAGCCTTGCTGGTCGCTCCTATCGCGAAATGCTGCCCATCCCTACAAATCATCCGAAGCGGTCGCGCCGCCTCGATGAACCACGGATCGAGTTCTGTCCTCGCGAACTGATGCCCACTCCTCATCCACGGCTTCAGCCATGTGAGAACGATACCGTTGTTCTTATAGTGAAACCCGCGAATTGAATTGGCTCGCTGATCAACAATAATCGACAGTTCTTCGAGAAATCGAGGTGAAGCTCCGGTGTTGGATACCATGCTAACTATTGGTCTGTTCGCAAAACCGCCATTCATGCGAATTACCCCGTAGTTTCCGCTGCCCAAAAATCCGCTGGTCGTTTGATAGGTAACGACTGCATACACCCAAGCTTCAATATCGCTCGCTGGAATGCGCGCCATTTTTAGGTCGTGATTCTTCGCGGTGACCAGTACATCCAACTCGTCCGGCGTTCGGGCCTTTGGTGAATTCTCCTTGAAATCAGCCTTCAACTCCGAGGGGCCCGTCAATGGATGCTGAAAAAATGCGGGTTTCGTCACGTCGTTCACAACGAGTTGCCAGGCGGTTTCCGAATTCTCGGATAGCTCCAGCAGCGCGCGATGCCAGAACGCCGGATCGTTCGGCGGCGACTGCGGGGACACCTCCGGATGACGCGCCAATATCGCGGCGGCGAGTTGAACGGTGAAGACATGCCAGACATCGGCCTGATGGGGCCGCTGGCCGGCGTAGGATTTGAGGTCGCCGGAGGAGAGCGCCGCGAGGATTTCGGGAAGCGTTGCGCCCCGGGGTCCAGACGGCGTTTGAATGCCGAGAATCGGATCGCGCAACAGGTCATTCATGGCGAAGCTTTTTCCAGACCGAACCGCGTGTAGATGAATTGTTCGTCGCGAATAGCAAAGCGAAATCCCGGCTGATCGGCAAGCGGAACCGCCTCGACGGACTCCGGCGGATTGTCGGCGGAGGGGCACCAACGCAGGGGAACGATAATCTCGTCGATTGGTCTGCCAAAGGGTCCGGTTACCGCGGGGACAAGCCGGATGCAGACTCCGCCGGGCCCGAGACGGGTAAGCATTTTTTTGCCATCATTGTCGTAGTGCAATTCTCCGAATGGTTGGTCCTCCAACATGCTCGTGTTGGCGACCCGCCAATCCTCAAGGAATTGCCCTTCCAACCAGCCGCGATGAGCACGCCATGCGTCCGGCAGTCGGGCAAGTGCGTCGGGATGCGTGATGCATTCGACCAGTTCGCGGTTATCGCGCGGAATGACAATGTGCGTGCGCCTGCCAAGCTCGTTCAGCGTGGCTTGGAGCGATAGGCCGTTCGCATACACGGTGCCCCAGCCGGAGGGGCCCTGCAGCTTGCCGCCCGGAATAAGAAATTCCTCCAGCGGA
Organism: uncultured Verrucomicrobiota bacterium; assembly: GCA_937996795.1. GTDB lineage: Bacteria > Verrucomicrobiota > Kiritimatiellia > CAIVKH01 > CAIVKH01 > JAMLJG01. The sequence continues at coordinate 11,918 of CALKUH010000062.1, forward strand.
TTCGATGGCACTCGGATCACGACACGGGGCGTTTCGAACCCAGAGGGGCGCGGTCTATCGTGTCGGTGCAACCGACCAATCCGCTGTAGCAGCACATCCATCGGGGCCAGATCCGTAATGAGCAAATCGGCATCGATGTCAAGGCTCTGCTCCAGCGTTTGGGTGCCAATCAATACAACAGGACCGGGTGGAGATTCCTTGCCCAGTCTTGCGGAGACGGCTTGGTCAAGCGCCTCGCGGTCGGCGCGGGCGAATCTCCCGTGATGAGGACAGACAACGTCCTGGCAGACGAACAATCCGACCGATTCAGGCACGGCCGCCTCCACCTCGCCCTGCAAGGCTATGGCTTCGCCCACGGTATTGCAGACGATGAGTATTCGTGCGTTTTTGCGCAGCCCTTCGACGACGCGAGAAACGATGCCCCGCCCGTCGTCAGAGGACATGCACTCGACTTCAACTCGCTTTTCCCGGTCCGTGGCGGGCACCGGGATCTCACGGTTTCGGGTCGTGACCGCGGGATATGGACGCCGGATGGCAGCGTCGAGATTCAGGCATTCCGATTCGAAGAATTCCGCCCGCGCAGCTTCGCCTAGCGTCGCGGAAAGCATCAAGGCCCAACCGCCACGGCGTGCATGTTGCGCAATCAAAGTGGAAATAATTGTGCGCATGTAGGTGTCCGAGGCGTGTACTTCATCCACCACCAGCAAATGCCGGTCGAGGCACACGGACCGCATGAGCGCATGTTTGACTTTGAGAACAGAAAGCATCGCCTGGTCAACCGTTCCCACTGCGATGGGTGCGGCGAGGTATCGTTTCGGTCTTTCGCCCGCCCAAACTCGATCCATCGTGTCGGATTGATCGTCCCAAACGGCGTTCTCCGCTCGGGGCAGGATTCGTTCGCCGTCTGCTTTCACATAGCCCGGCACCGCAAGCAAGACGGGCGAGGGTCGTTGATTCGCGTCTGGAAACACCGTCTGCACCGACCGCAAAACGCGGTTGTACAACTCGCGAGCCGCTACCCGTGTCGGCAGCGCGAAGTAAAGGCCCTCGACCTTACCCTCATGTTGAAGCCGCCAGAACCATCGCAACGCTGCCTCGGTCTTGCCCGATCCCGTCTCGGATTCGATCAGCAATATGCGCTCAGCCTCGCTCATGGGCATCGCATCCATCGCGCCCTGCAGGGGCGTTGGATTGAATGAAAAGCTGTCTTTGAATGTAGGCAACTCCGCCAAGCGGGGGGCGATTAGTCCGATGGTGCGTAATGCGCGTTCGGCACTACTCTCCGCGACAACGCGCCGATTTTCTTCGGCTCCTGATCGGTACCTAAAGAATTGCGTGTCGGACGCGATCCAATCCGCGAGCATGAGCATGCCGGCAAATCGCTGTTGAAAAGCAGGCGGCGCGCTGATCGGACGCACATCTCGTTCGAAAGCCCGGGGGAACGCCGAGCGTGCCGCAACAGAGAGCATGGCGATCCCATCCATGGGATTTATTGCGGTTCCATCGGGTAAACGGTAACGCTTCCACCAGCGATCTGGACGCAGGACCGCGTCAATATTGTGACTGGAAATCGGTTTGCCGTGGTGCGAGACGCTCGCAATAAGCAACTCAAACAGGGCTTGGTCCTTTTCAAGAAACCAATCGGAGGCATCCCGAATGAACGCCTTCCACTCGGCCGGCCATCCAGAGCGAATCGAAGATGTGCCGAAAAATGAGGCCCCCTCAATGCTGTGTCCTGTCGTTTCGCGCGCCTGCTCAAATCGCTTGGATTGAAAGCCCCAATTGCACTTGCCGAGATCGTGAAGGAACGCGAGTACGGTAAACCGATCCACCCAGATGATTGTTTCGTCCGCCGAACATTTCTCGAGATGGGCCAATAACATCTGTCCCATCAATGTAGATTCGCAAAGACGATGAAAGACAACGGAAACGTCCAGACTGTGATCTTCCAGCGGATGGATCGCCCGGTTAGGGTTCGTCGCATCAAATTTTCCCCAAAACACATGCTTTCTGTGCATATTCATGACGCCTACGGGGCAGTAATCGTTATCAGGCTAATTTGATCTCGGACAGATGACCATCAGGATCGCCTGATTTCTCCGTCGATTTCGTCAAACAAAGACGGCAGACTTTACCGCATGCAGATCGTGGCCGACACGCACGTGCATCTCTATCCGTTTTACGACCTGCCCCGGCAGTTCGGTGCGGCGGTGCGCAACCTGGCGCGGGCGGCGCCGGAGGCGGGCGTCCGCCTGTTGTGCCTGACGGAGCGGGCGGGCCAGTATGTTTTTGAAGCGCTGGCCAGCGGGGACATCAAGGCGCCGGGCTGGACCATCGCGCCCTCCATCAACGGCGACGCCCTCACCGCGATGCGCGCGGAACACGAAGGCCTCACGGTGCTCGCCGGGCGACAGTTCGTGACGGCGGAACGCATCGAAGTCCTCGCGCTCGGGCGCGACCTGCGCATGGAAGACGGCCTCCCGCTCGACGTCACGCTGGCCCGCGTGCGCGAGCACGGCGTGACCCCCGTCCTGCCGTGGGGCCTCGGCAAATGGATGGGCGTGCGCGGACGCCTCGTTCGGAATGTGCTGGACACCAGCACCCCGGGCGACGTAGTGTTCGCGGATACATGTCTGCGTCCGGCGTTGTTTCCAACCCCGGCCCTGCTTCGCAAAGCGCGTTCGCGCGGTTTCTTGATCCTTCACGGCTCCGATCCCCTGCCCCGTTCTGGCGAAGAAGAATTGACCGGTCTTTGGGCTTCCCGTTGGGAGGCGGACTGGGATCCCGCGCACCCTGCCGCCGCCTGGCGGCGCCTGATGCGCGACCCCTCCGCCAAACCGGTGGGACGCCGGTGCAGCATGGGCGAGGCGTTTTCACGCCTCTGGTGAATGCAATAAACAGGAGAGGCCCGGCCATGCCGCGCCCGCTCCGAAGGGCTCCGGTTGAACCCGGGCCCGGGAAAGAAGAGAGAAGAACATGAGTAAGACCCCTGAAACCGCCAACCTCGCCGTCTTTTGCGACTTCGAGAACGTGGCCCTCGGTGTGCGCGACGCGAACATCGAAAAATTCGACATCCGGCTGGTGCTCGAAAAGCTGCTGCTCAAGGGCAGCATCGTCGTCAAGAAGGCCTACTGCGACTGGGCCCGCTACAAGGAATTCAAGCCGCTGATGCACGAGGCGGCGTTCGAGCTGATCGAAATCCCGCACCTGCGCCAGTCGGGCAAGAACTCCGCCGACATCCGCCTCGTGGTGGACGCGCTGGACCTCTGCTACACGAAGACGCACGTGGACACGTTCGTCATCGTCAGCGGCGACTCCGACTTCTCGCCGCTGGTAAGCAAGCTGCGCGAGAACAACAAAACGGTGATCGGCGTGGGCGTGAAAAACTCCAGCTCCGACCTGCTGATCGCGAACTGCGATGAGTTCATCTACTACGACGACCTCGCACGCTCGCGCCCGGTGCGCCGGAGCACACGCGCCCCCGCCCCGCGCCGTTCGTCGGCCTCCTCTTCGGCTTCCGCCCCGGCGGAACCCTCCGCGGAGAAGCCCGCCGACAAGGCGCCGGACACCGGCAACGTGCAGGAAGCCGTCGACCTCGTGATGGAAACCATCACCGCGATCGCCGAGGAGCGCGGGTCGGAGGAGAAAATCTGGGGCTCGATGGTAAAGCAGACGCTGCGCCGCCGCCGCCCCGGTTTCAACGAAGCCTCCTACGGCTTCCGCTCCTTCAACCTGCTCCTGGAGGAAGCCGCCAAACGCGGATTGCTCGAACTGGAACACGACGAGAAATCCGGCGGCGTCATCGTCCGCCGCCTCGGCTAACGCAGACCACCCAAACCTGTAGCCGCGATCGTTGATCGCGGAAGAACCCCGCAAAGACCGCGACCAGCGGTCGCGGCTACAGCGTCTATTAATGTGCGCTACTGCTCGGGGTCGGGCGCTGCCGGCGCAGTGGCCACCAGCAAGTCCATCAGCGCGCTCGCCTTCATCTTCTCCAGGCGCGCCGGGTTCTGGAACACGTTCAGGATCTGCCAGCAGCGCGCGGGAGCGAAGCGCTCCGCGAGCGCTTCCTGGAATTTCTTCACGAGCAGCGGGATGCCCTCCTTGCGGCGGCGGCGATGCCCCACGGGGTACTCCACCTCGACCTTCTCCGTGTGCGTGCCGTCGGCAAAGAACACCTGCACCGCATTCGCGATCGAACGCTTGTCGGGATCGAGGTATTCCGCGCTGTAGCGCTTGTCCTCGCGCACAACCATCTTCGCGCGCAGCGCATCGATGCGCGGGTCCTTCGCGACCCGGTCCTCGTAGTGATCCGCCGTCAGCGCGCCAAAGATCAGCCCGATGGCGGTCATGTACTGCAGGCAGTGGTCGCGGTCCGCCGGGTTGTGCAGCGGGCCGGTCTTGTCGATGATCCGGATCGCGGACTCGTGCGTCGTCAGCTCGACGCGCGCGATTCGGTCCAGCCGGTCCTTCACCTGCGGGTGCAGCTTGAACGCGCACTCCACGGCCGTCTGCGCGTGGAACTCCGCCGGGAACGAAATCTTGAACAACACCTGCTCCATCACGTACGAGCCAAGCGGCCGCGCGAGCCCGATGGATTTGTTCCGGAACAACGCATCCTGGAAGCCCCACGTCTTCGTCGTCAGCGCGCCGGGATAGCCCATCTCGCCGCGCATGGCGTTCAGCGCGTGCCAGACCGCGCGGCTCGTTGCGTCGCCCGCGGCCCACGATTTGCGCGAGCCGGTGTTCGGCGCGTGGCGATAGACGCGCAGCGCGCCGCCGTCGGCCCACGCGTTCGACACCGCGTTGATGACCTGCTCGCGCGTGCCGCCGAGCATCGCCGTCACCACCGCCGTCGTCGCGATGCGCACGAGGATCACATGGTCCATACCCGCGCGGTTGAAACTGTTCTCCAGCGCCAGCACGCCCTGGATCTCATGCGCGCGGATCGCCGCGGTGAGGAGATCGCCCACCGTCACGACCCGCCCGCTCCGGTTCATCCAATCCGCGACCGCGAGGATGCCGCCGAGGTTGTCGGACGGGTGCCCCCATTCCGCGGCGAGCCACGTGTCGTTGAAATCCAGCCAGCGGATCAGCGCGCCGTTGCAGAACGCGCCGCGCACGGGATCGAGTTCGTCGTCCATCCCCAGCACCCGCGCGCCGCCGGCAAGCGTCGCGCCCGGCACCAGCGGGCCGAGCAGCTTCGTGCACTCGGGATACTTCAGCGCCATCAGCGCGCACCCGATGCTGTCCATCAGGCAATACCGCGCCGTCTCGCGCGCTTCCGCGCCACCGGGCGCGGTGCCCGTCACATAATCCGCAATCTGCGCCAACACCGCATCCGGCGGCGGACGTACATTCGAAATGGGAGCGCTCACAAGTTTTCCTCCAGCCATTCGGCATCCAGCAGATCCTTTTTGCGTCCGCTCGCGCGCTTGTTCCTGATCATGTCTTCGCGGTTTGGAATTCTTACCTCCAGTCCGGCCAGCTCAACGCACTGCGCGCGGGCATGGGTTTCGGCAAACGACAATCCATCGACGCCGGTGATGATATCAATGCGTCGCGGAGGGACGCCGATCTGAAAGATGGTGTCTGGGCGGATCAGATCCTCCACGTCCAGCTTCTCCAGCGGCGCGCCAAAGCGGGCGAGCGCTCGAAGAACGGCCCCCGCATTTTCTCTGGTGGGCTCCACCCAGAGGTCGATGTCCAGCGTGGCGCGCGGATATCCATGCGCAGCCAACGCGTAGGCCCCCACCAGCAGGAACCTAACACCCTCGGCGGCGAAGGACTGCAACATGTCTTTGTAATCTTCGTTCAACATCGAATGTCTTGTTCAACGATGCGACTTCGCGGGTCAAAGGCCACACCAACGCCAGACGTGACGCCGGTGTGCCGGCAACCGGCGCCTCCTTTTCCGGCGCTCCCCGAAGAATGCGTGTGATGTGCCGCTTCATGCAGGGATCATAGAGCTTTTCACGCTCACCGGCAATGTTTCCGCTCATTCCGCCAGCGCCAGTTCCGCGAGCACCGGGAGGTGGTCCGAACCGAAGGCGGGCAGCGTGTGATACGCCGCAAACTGCCAGTGGCGCGTGGGCAACACGAGGTCGATGGGGATGCGCAGCCACCGCGGCGCGAGCGACGGCCACGTGGGATTTATCACCGCGGGCGGGAACTGCAGCGCCGCTTCGCGCGCGAGCCGGCGCAAGTTCGGATTCCACGGCGACGCGTTGAAATCGGCCACCACCAGCGCCGGGCCCTCGTGGGCGAGCACCAGGTCGCGCAAATCGCCGAACTGGTCATTGCGCCGCGCGGTTCTCCACGCGCCGACCGGCGGCGGCGGATGCGCCGCCAGCAGCAGGACCCGCCGGCCCGCCACCTGCAGCTCCGCGCGGATGCACGGGGTGACGCCGTTGCGCGACCAGAAGACGTGCGCGCGTTCCAGCGGCAGGCGGCTGAACAGCGCGATCCCGAAATTGTCCTCCTGCGGTTGCGCGATGACGTGCGGATGCGTCTCGCGAAGCGGAGCCAGCGATTCCATCCACTTCGGCGAGATTTCCTGCAGCACGACCACGTCCGCGCCGGCCGACCGGATGACCTCCAGCGCCTGCGCGCCGTTGCTGTTCTTCGTCAGCACATTCATCCCGAGCACCCGCACGCGCGGCGCATCCGGCGGCGCCGTCGTCGCGCGCGAGGCCAACGCCGGCCACACCGCCCACAGGTTCAGCGCCAGCGGCACCGCGAGGAAGCCCGCCATCCGCCAGCGCCGCCGCCACAGCATCCACGCCGTGGCCGGCGCCAGCACGATCAGGTAGTGCACCGCGAAATGGCTCGCGAGATCCGCGAGCCAGTGGGCGCGCGCAAACAGCGCGGCGACTGTCGCCAGCGCCGCCAGCACGCCCCAGTCGCGCGCCACGTCCGCCGGCCGCACGCGCCACGTGAAAAATTTGCGCCAGATCGAAGAAGTGTCCACAACGCCCCGCGTTCCCGGATTAGCCGCGTTCGAGCAGCGCGCGGATGTTGCGGTCCATCCCGTCGATGTACGCCTGCGCGCTGAAGCGTTCGGCGTTGCGCCGGATCGCCGCCTCGTCCCACGCGCGCCCCGCGCAGCGCGACACGGCGGTGAGCAGCGTGTCCTCCGTCTGCTCCGCAAAGAACAAACCCGTTTCGTCCGCCACCAGCGTCTCCACCGCCCCGCCGCGCGCGAAGGCGACCACCGGCGCGCCGCAGGCCTGCGCCTCCAGCGGCACGATGCCGAAATCCTCCTCGCCGGGAAACACGAGCAGCCGGCACTGGCGATAGAGTTCGCGAATTTCGCTGTTCGCGCGCCAGCCGAGGAACTCCACCGACGGCCCCGCGATCGCGCGCAGCGCCGCGGTCTCCGTGCCGATGCCCACAACCTTCAGCGGAAGCCCCGCGCGCGTGTAGGCGCGCACCGCGAGGTCCACGCGCTTGTACGGCACCAGCGCGGACACGATGAGGTCGAAGTCGCCGCGACGCGCGCCCGGCACGCCGGGCGTGTAGTACGCCGTGTCCACCGGCGGATACACGAGGTCCGCCTCGCGCCCGTAGAAGCGCCGGATGCGGTCGCACACGTGGCGGCTGATACCGATGAACCGGTCCACCCGGTCGCTCACGCGCCGGTCCCAGTCGCGCAGCGACGCGAGCAGCGGGCGCGCGACGCGCTGCTTCAGGCTGCGCGCGCCGAAGTATTCGTCGTGGAACGTCCACGCGTAGCGCATCGGCGTGAAGCAATAGCACAGGTGCCTGCCCGGCCGCTTCACGCGCAACGCCTTCGCGACGCAGTGGCTCGTGCTGATCAGCAGGTCCGCCTCCACCGGCGGGAAACCGCGCACCGCGAGCGGGAACACCGGCAGCCAGTAGCGATAGTGGTCCGCGATCCGCGGAACGCGCTGGAGAAACGACGCGCGGATCTCGCGGTTGCGGATCACGTCCGACACCGCGTCCGTCTTGTGCAGCAGCGTGTGCAGCGGCGCGCGCGGGAACCCCTCGCACAACAACTCGAGGCACTTCTCCCCGCCGCGCATGCCCGTCAGCCAGTCATGCGCCAGCGCGACATTCATCGAGGACCAGTCTGGCGGGAAGTGCAGCATATACCGTTCACCGCAGAGACGCGGAGGACGCAGAGGCTCGATACCGTGCGCCTCCCTGACACCCGACACCTGACACCCGACACCTCTTCATCCCATCGCCTGCCGGTAGGCCTCGACCGTCAGCCGGGCCGTGCGGTCCCAGTTAAACTCCGCCGCGCGCTGCACGCCGCGCCGCGACAGGTCCTGCGCGACATCCGCCCGCGTCAGCACCTCGGTCAACGCCTCGACCAGTTGCGGCAGGATGGCCGGGTCCACCTTGCGCGCCGCGTCGCCCGCCACCTCAGGCAGCGACCCGATGTTGCTGCACACGCACGGCGTTCCGCACGCCATTGCCTCCAGCAGCGTGAGGCCGAACCCCTCGTAGCGCGACGGCAGGCAGAACACATCCGCCGTCTGGTACTCCCGCACCAGCTGCTCCGGCGTCACGTAGCCCACCCAGTCGATGTGCGCGCCGAGCCCGAGCTGCTCCGCGCGCCGCGGCGCCTCGGGATACCGCGCGTCCGGCGATCCGACGATGCGCAACCGCGCGTTCACGCCATTCGCGCGCACACCCGCGAGCGCCTCGACCAGGCGCGGCAGGTTCTTGTACGGGTCGCTGCGCCCGACATACAACATCACCTTGTGCGCGCGATCCGCCGGGCGCGCGCCCGGCTTGTACTCCGCCGTCACGCCCTCCGGGATGCTCAGCACGCGCGACGCGCGCGCGTCCGGCACGGCGAGTTCGCGGATGATGTCGCGCCGCGTGGACGCGCTCGGCGCGATGATCAGGTCCGCCCGCGCCGCCACCGCGCGCATCAGCCCTTTGTAGAGCGGGAAGAGTTTCGTCTTCTTCGACTTCGGCGCATGGTCCGGGAACAGCAGCGGGATCAGGTCGTGGATCGTCACCACGCGCCGCACGCGCCCCGGCTGCATCAGCGGCATCATGTAGTTCGTCGAGTGGTAGACATCGAACCCGCGCCCCGCCAGCCAGCGCGGCAGCAGCGCCTGGTTGCGCGCGCTGAACAGCCCGTACGGCACACGCTCCGCGCGGAACCGCGGCGACTGGTCGAAGCGCGTCGCCCCGCGCGTCCGGTCCTGCAACGCGATCCGGTCGAACAGCAGCGTGTACTCGTTCTCGCGATCCTGGCGCACCAGCCCGCGGATCAGCTCCTGGGTATAGAGGCCGATCCCCGACAATTCGGGAAAAATCCAGCGGGCATCAATGCAGATTTTCATTCGGGGTTCTTGTGCAGCGTCTGTAATTTACAGACGTTGCAAACGGTTACGAACAGTTTTTTCCTCCGGAGGCGGATCCGCCTTCGGCGGAACAGACGTTGCACATCCGGCGGGCGCGTCACCGCGCGCAGGCCTTTTCGTATACGGCCCAGGTGCGGCGGGCGGTTTCCTTCCAGGTGAAGCGGGCGGCGTGGCTCGCGCCGCGCTGGCGCAGCGCATCGAGCGCGGCGGGCGCGCGGAGCAGCGCGCCGATCTCGTGCGCCCAGCGGTCCGCATCGAGCTCCGGGATGACCAGCGCGCCGTCGCCGCAGATTTCGGCGAGCGAGCCGCCGATGGAGACGACCGCCGGCGTGCCGCAGGCCATGGCCTCCAGCGGCGGGAAGCCAAAGCCCTCATAGAGCGAGGCGAGGACGAACAGGTCCGCGCCGCCGTACAGCGCGGGCAGGTCGGCCTCGGGCAGGTCTTCGACAACCTTGATGCGGTCGCGGCGCGGCGAGCGCGCGATGCGGTCGAGGATGGGCTGGAAGGTCCAGCCGCGGCGGCCCGCGATGACGAGGTCGCCGTCGAAGTCGGGCATCCGCTCGAAGGCGTCCACGAGGAACGGGAAATTTTTGCGCGGCTCAAGGGTGCCGACGGAGAGCAGGTAGGGGCGGTCGAGGCCGTGGCGCTTTCGCAGCGCGCGAACGGCTTCGGCGGGGGGATGCGCGCAGGCGGGGTCGAGGCCGGACGGGATGGCGTGCACCTTATCCATCGGCACGCCAAGCAGCTCGTGCACCTCGCGCGCGGTGAACGCGGACACGGTGATGATCGCGGTCGCGCGCTCGACGGTCTGGCGGATCTGCGACGTGAGGTAGGCGAGGTTCTTCCGCTCGATCGTTTCGGGGTAGCGCATGAACGCCATGTCGTGGATCGTGACGACCGACGCGCCGCGCGGCAGGGGCGGGCGGATGAAGTTGGGGAAGTGATAGACATCGGCCTCGCCGGCGAACCAGTTGTACGGCGGCCAGCCGATGGTTTTCCACGCCTTCTGCACGAAGCGGCCCGGCACCCAGCGGCACGCGCGTTCGGCGGCGCCCTCAACGGCAAAGCCGGTGCCGCGCCGCTGGAAGTCGAAGTGGAAGAGCGCGAGGTCGCGGTCGCCGCGCAGCGGGCCGAGATGCTCGACGAGCATCTTGGTGTAGCGGCCGACACCGGCCCGCGAGCCCACCGCCGATTGGATGTCCACACAAACGCGCACACGCCCTCCACGTCCCGACACGATAGCCGGACGGGGGCGGCGGAACCAAGACGAATGACCGCGTCTACAGAAACGCCCGGTGATCGGTGAAGATCACCGGGCGTTTGTTCATCAAACGCTTACCCCTCCTCGTCCAGCATCGGATGGGGAATCAGCGCGGCGTAGTCCTCGACCGAGCCGCCGTTGAGGCAGCAGTCGATGATCTTCTGGCCGAGCGGGTTCAGGTCCTTGTCGCGGAACTGTTCCAACTGCTGGTGGAAGAAGTTGGTCAGCTGCAGCGCGCCGAGGTCGTAGGCTTCGGGCCCGATTTCCTTCTGGCGATCGACCTCGAGGAAGATCGACGGGATGGTCTGGCCTTCGACGACCACGCTGTTGAGCGCGTAGCCGAGCAGCGGGCAGCGGGCCGGCTTGACCTGCTCGCGGGTGAACCGCGCGCCGCCGCGGCGGGCGAGGTATTCGCGGGCGATCCACTGCGGCATGAAGCCGGTCTTCCACGCGCCGATGTGCTGGTTGGGGCACAGGATGTATTTCATCTTCGGCGTGTCCACGATCTGCTGCAGCAGCAGGTTCGCCTGGTCCACCATGCGGCCCGTGGCGAACGGCCAGTAGGAGCCGACGCCCTCGGAGCTCATGCCCTCGGTCGAGACGATGCTCGGGTTCGCATGGCCGCGCGGCGCGACGAGGCGCCACAGCCAGGCCAGCGCGGGCGGCAGCTTGTGGAAGAGGCCGACGATGCCGTAGCTCGGGTTCTCCTTCGTGCATGGCGGGCAGCGCACGCCGAAGCTGCGGATGTCCACGTTGACCGCGCCGGAATAGACGCCCGGAACGATCTTGCGCGGGATCACTACGCGGGGATTCGGGCAGGGCTTGCCCGGCTCGTCCTGGATGTGCTCCCAGATCAGCGCGGTGCTGCCGGGATGCGCATCAATGTTGAGGAACAGCAGCGGCTCCTTCGGGTGGATGGTCAGTTCTTCCAGGTGCGGGTCCACGCCGTAGCGGGTGATGTGGTTCACGCGAACGAACCAGCCCTGTTCCGCGTCCATCACCGCGAGCCGGCCGTCGTTCTTCGCGAGCGACGGGTGGCACAGCGCCATGTCGTCGGTGACCGGGCGCAGGTCGCAGTTGCGCGGCAGCACCAGCGTGCGCTTTTCGCCGGTCAGGGTGTTCTTGCCCAGCAGCAGCGAGCCGTCGCGCTCGCGGTGCACCTGCTCGAGCATCTCGCTCTTGCCGCCGCCGCTCGCGCCCTCGTGCATGATGTTGATCTTGTTTTCGTAGGGCGTGATGACCTGCACGGTCGAGCAGTGCGCGGTGACCCAGTTCTCCTTTTCGCCGAGGGTCAGCAACACGCCGTAGATGCCCTTCTTCGCGCTCGGGCCGGGATACAGGTTGTAGCTGAACAACTCGTGGATGCGGCTGCGGCGGTTGTGCACCACCATCTGCTTGCCCTTGAAGTGGGTGTGGCGGAAGGGCGGCGCGACGTAGATGATCGCGCGCGGGTTGAAGTCGGGGCGCAGCTTCTCGGTCTCGAGGATGCCCTGCAGCAGCGCGAGGCCCAGCGCGAAGAAGCCCGCGTTGGCGGGGCCGACGACGAGCGCGTCCGCGCCGATGTCGGTGCCGCCCGCGTGGAACGGGAACAGCGCAAGCTCCTGCGTCTTCAGCCACGCAAAGGTCTCCGCGCGGAGCGATTCAAACGTGCTGCCGAATTCCTCGCGGAACCGCGGCTTGTCGGTCGGCCGCTCGTCGGCGATGACCATGCAGTCCGGGTCGCGGCGCCGCATGTACGGCTCCAGGTAATTCGCCGAGATGCCGTTCTTCACGCGACACACCTGCACCTCGACCACGCGCCCCTTGCCCGGCACGTCGTACGCCACCTCGTGGATCCCGTTCACCGCGTCGCGCACGGCCAGCTCGGTCAGCTCCTGCTGGTTGCGCGCCACCGTGTAGGACGGGCACGCGGCCAGGATTTCCTTCACTTCCGGCGGAACCTCGAAACCCAATTCAACCTTGCTCATTTCCTTCTTCCTTTCGATTCGGACAAACAAAAAGGCCGAATCCACTTCCGTGAATCCGGCCTCACCTCCCGCGCGCTCCCTGCGGCTCACCCGGGACTTGAAACATCAGTTGGCATCGCCTGGCGCTCCCCGCCTCATCAGCAGGTAACTCCCAACGAATGAGGCGAGTGATACAAAACCGCGCGGCCCTGTCAACCCGAACCGGCGCGGAATTCGCGCACGCGGTCGAGGGTGAAGAGGATGATGCGCTCGCCGGTTTTGACGCTGATGTCGGTGTGCAGGGATTTCACCGGAACGCCGGTGATGGTCGAGATGAGTTCGAAGAGCTGGGGCCGCGCCTTTTCCAGCAGTTCGATACGGCTCTGCTTCACCAGGTCGCGCCCGCGCCCGGTGGTGTCCGCGGTGGCGAGGTGCTGTTCCGCGCGCGTGATGACGCCCTGCAACCGGACCAGCACGAGGTCGTCGATCAGGTAGGTCCGCGCCTCGGTGGGCCCGCGGCCCATGTACTCGCGCTCGAATTTAACGAGCGCCTCGGTGATGCGGGCTTCGACTTCTCCGCGTGTTTCAGGCATCGCGACGAATCCCCGGTCAGGCCTTGCGCAACACGCGGAGCGTGTCGCGGAGCGTGGCCGCGCGCTCGTAGTTTTCCGCGGCGATGGCGCGCGCGAGTTCGTCCTGCAAGAGGTCCACCTCGGAACGCGGACGCGAGCCGCGCAGGTCGCCGAGCAGATCGGTCAGCAGCTCGATTTCGCGCGACTGCTCCTCGTCCTCCTCGTCGCCCTGGTCGCGCCAGAAGGTGCGGATGTCGTCGATGCCCTCCTCGAGAATCGCGATCGCCTCGTCGTATTCGTGCGCCTCGGCCGATTTCTCCGCCAGCGCGCGCGCGTTCATCATGCGGATGTACGGATAGAATTGCAGGAACTGCCACGCCAGCTCGTCGTCCTCGACGTGGCGCGAGACCATGTCGAGGATGCCGAGGTTGTGGTCGGTGTCCGACACCACGCCGTCGAGGTCGCGCAGCGCGTACAGGGCGATGTAGCGGTAGTAGAACTGGGCCGCCTCCTGCTGGAGCTCGCCGCACGCGGAGGCCTCGATCTGGAACGCGGTGAGTTCGTGGCCCTCGGCGTCCTCGCGCTGGAGATAGTAGTCGAGCAGGGTCTCGCAGCCGCGCGGCCGCTGGCCGTCGGGCCGCCCGTTCGGCTCCATCTGCAGGATGCCGAGGTCGAGGCGCAGCTGCACCTTGCGTTTGCCGTCCAGGCCGACGATCCACCGCGCGTTGATCGACGCGGGATCGTACGCCCATCCGCCCAGGATTGAATTCAGGTCCGCACTCATCCGTTATTCCTGCGACCATCCTCACCATAGCGGCGACGGATGTACAATTCAAATCAACCCGCGGAGGGTTCCCGCAGGCGGCGGATGGGTTTGAGAAAAATCGGCAGCGGCTGCCCGCGCAATTCCGGCGGAAGCCCGTTTACGCCGAAGACGGCATCCCAGCATCGCTCGAAGCCGTGCGCCGCGTCGGGGAACCCGGCGGCCACGTCCCGCGCGCGCGCATAGAAGGCGCGGGGGCGGCGGCGGATGGTTTCACGCGCGACGATGAACTGCCCGCCGCCAAAGAACACAAAGCGTTCCGGGCACGCGCGGTCGCCGAACACGGCGCTCCAGAAGCCGCGCATGTCCAGCGGGGTCCGCGCCGGATTCTTGCTCCAGCGCTGGAAGAGTCGCGAACCCGTCGCGTCGTCCTCGTCCACCAGGAAGCCCAGCCAGCGGAAGGCCTCGACGCGCTCGCGCCCCTCCGCCAGCGCGCGCATGCGCTTGTGCAGGTCCGGCGCGTGGTCGAACGGATGGCCCTGCACGCAGACCAGCAGATCCGGCAGCGTGTCGTAGTGCTCCACCAGGTGATGCAGGTAGGTGTGCGCCTCGCGGCCGACATTCGGAAGCGCCCGATGGCCCGGCGCGGGCGGCGCGCCGGATTTGTCATACACATGGACACGCACGGTGCGCGGAACCCGGCGCAGCCACGCGAGATCCTCGCGGTGGCGCGCGACAATCAACTCAATGTCGGGCGGCGGCATGGTTGCCGTGGAGTCTATCGGGCCACCCCGCCGCCTGTCGCGCCTGAAGCCGGATCTTTACAGGCCTCCACAGGGCGACCATGATGACCTCATCACAAGGAGGTTCCCCATGCGCGAGTGGTTGCTTCGGATGAGTGTGGCGTGCTCGCTGGCCCTTGCGGTCGGCGCGGTGACAACCGGGTGCGGCGGCAGCGATGACGATGACGACGACGCGCCCCCCGCGGAAGAAGCGGCGACGATGACCGGGACGTGGAATGCAAGCTACAGCACCGGCGTAGATTTCACCCTCGCATTGACGCAGGAAGGCGACGCCCTCAGCGGCGATTATGAAACCGAGGGCGGCGTGCAGGGCACGGTCACCGGCACGGTCAGCGGAAATGCCGTCACCATGACCATCACAACCGAGGGCGGCGTAGTCGCGGAATTCGACGGCTCCGTAAACGACGCGCGCACCTCGATGGGCGGCGACTTCACCATTGTCGCCGGCGGCGGCGGAAACGGCACCTGGTCCGCCAGCAAATAGCCACGCGACTAGGGCCTGGTACGGTCAGGAGGTTCGGGGCTGGCGGACAAGGACACTGTGAGCCCCACCTCCTGTCCGTAAGTTAATTCAAGCGTGTGACCGTCTGGATCTCGCAGAAAGGCCCAATAGCCCACTGGATAGCCGGAATCCTTCGGCTCTCTGACAAGTACACCCTCCTCTCGCGCGATCGCACAGAGCCGGTCGACCTCTGCTCGGCTTCGGCATCCCACGCCAAGGTGCGCAAAGGGGGCGAGCACGGTATCCAGTCGCGCGGACTCGACCAAGACCAGTGCGAATGGCCTCGTCCGGTCCGATATCCAAACCACGCGCACCCCGGAACCGGCATCGACGCGCCGGTGCACCGGCTCCATTCCCGCATAACGGGAATAGAAGGCAATACTCCGCTCCATGTTCGTTACTTGCAGGGCAATATGGGTAAATCCTATGTCATTCATTGGAACGCTCCGGGTCCGCGCCCCGCCGGTGGGCCCGGCGGGGCGCGGCTTTTTTACCGAACGGGAAACGCAATCGGGCGGAAGGGGGCTCCGCTTGCCCCGCGCAGTTTGAGCGACGCGCCGATAAACGCAAACTCGTAGAGGCGGGCAGCTGACAACTCCTCCAAATTCACCAGCTCCACGATTGGGATGCCCATTTCTGCGAGGAGATAGGTGTGGACCGGAACCCAGTTGCGCTCCACTTCCGACGGGAACGTCTCCAGGCTGAGATTGTCCGCCCCAATAACCATCGCGCCGCGCTCGGCCAGATAGCGCGCCCCATCCATCGAGAGTCCCGGGGGATCCTTGATAAACGCCTCAGCGTCCGCAAACTGCTGCATGCGCCCTGTTCGAATCAGCACGACATCACCGGTTTGTAGCGAGACCTGCTGTAGCGCAAGGGTCTGCTCGATATCCTCCGCGGTGATGCGGTAGACCGGCGGCAGCATCGGCACCCCCCTGGCTGCGGCGACGTCAATCATCACCCCGCGCGCGACAATTGGCGGGATGGTTTCGGCCCCCGTGCGGTGCCAACCGCGATCCCCCAGGTGATGTTCGGCGGTAAACCCGTTCCAGATGGCGCCGTTGAGCCCGAAGTGGTTCAACGCATCGATATGCGTTCCGGTATGCGTATACATCGACACCGCATCCCCGGTGTAGCTTACCGTTCGGTTTTGTTCCTGCCCCACCCCCGCCGGGTCATCGACCAAGGTTCCGTGCGGGGTATGGGTAAGCCAGAACTGGTAGCGCGGATCCCCCAGCCCATAGAAGCTGGGCATGCCGATGAAGAAATCGACCGACAGGTCGTACGCCGCCCCGCCCGCAATCCGGCCCAGGATGGCCGCGCGGGACGCATCGGTCATTAAGTTCAACCGCCCGATTTCGTCTTCCGGCCCCCATGGACTCACGCCCGCCGCAGGAACGGGCGTACCCGCAGCCCCCGCTGCGCCCGCCGCCATCCAGATCATCACCGCCATGCTCTTCAGTACACGCTTCATAACTCCTCCTGTTTTCTCCGACCCGCGGACACCACGCCCGCGACGATTCTTTATATAGAGAATCTTTATATAAAGATAATCACCTGGCGCCGGCCCTTTGTCAACTGTCTTGATATAAAGATTGTTTGGGGTAGGGTTCGGGCATGCAGACCGACAGGATCGACACCCTGATTGAGCAGTGGCGGCGCGAGCGGCCCGATGTAGACCCCTCGGCCATGGGCATCGCGGGGCGCGTGCTTCGGCTCGCGCAACACCTTGAACGCAGGCTCGAGGTTCTGCTTGCGGAGTACAACCTGATGCCCTGGCAGTTCGACGTGCTGGCAACACTTCGGCGCAGCGGGCCGCCTTATCAGATGACGCCGACGCGCCTTATGCAGTCCGTCATGCTGTCATCCGGCGCGATGACCAATCGGCTGGACCGGCTTGAAGCGGCGGGCCTGGTCAAACGCCAGCCCGACCCCGCCGACCGCCGCGGCGTGCTGATCACACTTACCGCGAAGGGGCGCCGGATGGTCGACGACGCCCTGCCCGCCCGATTCCACGAGGCGCGTCTGAACCGGGCCGTGTTGTCCGACGCCGAGGCGCGCGGGATGGAAGCCTCGCTGCGAAAGCTATTACTCGCGCTCGACCCGGAATCCACCGACGCCCACTAGTCGGCGGGCTTTTCGTTCCAGGCGCGGATGCAGTCGTCGATGGACAGTTCGTAGCGGTGGCCGCAGAAGCGGCAGTTGACGACGACGGGCTCGTTCTTTCGCACCATGTCCATGCGCTCGCCGTAGGGCAGCGCGCGCAGCACGCCGCTCATTTTCTCCCGGCTGCACGAGCAGCGGAAGAACGGCGCGGTGGACGGGGCCAGCGTCACGCGCGGCGCGGGCGTTTCGCCGGCGCAGAGCGCGCGCAGCACGTTTTCCACCTGGTTGTCGGTTTCATCGCCGCGCGCCATCCACGCGCGCACGTCCTCCGCGTACAGCCGGTCGCGGAGCCGCTGGAAGCGCACCAGGTCGCAACCGGGCAGCGCCTGCAGCAGGAGCCCGCGGCACAGCCGCACCGGCGCCGCCGGGTTGGAGGAAAGCGCGATCATCACCGCGAGCGCGGACTCCGCCTGGTCGCTCATGCAGAGGAAGTGGTTCACGTCCTCCACGACGTCGAGCAGGTCCGCGCGCGTATTTCCGTGGGCGACCACCGCGCCCTTGCGACTGCGGACGACCTGGACGGAGCCCGACGCGCCATAGATCGCGCCCTCGTCCGGCGCCTCGGCGAGTTGCGGCGGCGAAATGAACGCGCGCGTCGCGCCGTCGGGCCCGGTGTCCACGACGATCGTGCGCAGCAGCCCCTCATACGCCCAGCGCAGGTTCAGCCGCTGCCCCTCGCCCAGCGCCGCGGCGGCCACCACCCCCGCCGTCATCGCGCGGCCCAGCATGTGCGCGCCCGCCGGATCGCAATCATGCCGCCGCACCGCCTCGTTCACCGTGTCCGCGGTGAGCGCGTACGCCACCGCGACATCAAACCCCTCCAACCGGCCCAGTAACAGTTGATCAGCCATGCGCGGAACCGTAACACGGCGGTACGGCAAAATCCAAGGGGCGGGGCATTGATCCTTATGAAGGAACATAGTCGCCGCGGCCCAGCCACTCCCCGTGTTCCGAAAGAGGTCGAAATCGGAGCGTCGTGAACGCGTGGTGAAACTCTTTGCGGGTTCGCTCATTCATGGCTTTGGCATGTCGATCCGATCCGGGCTCCGCATCCCGTCCATGAACCATGTCCTCCATTTCGCGCCGGGATCGCCACACCGAAAAGGTGCAAAAGGTGCGGGGCGGGCGCACGGCGGCCAAGGCGAGGGTCGTGCCCGGATGGTCATGGACCAGTTGCTCAACGGGCCGACCCCAACGAATAAACCTCGGAAGCTGCGTCAGTTTCAGCCGCGCGAGCGTCACCGCGACGACCGGGCGCGAGGGGTCCGTGTCCTCCATGTTTACGGGAAGATCGTCGAACTCGGCCACATGACCCCAACGACGAAGGAACGCGAGACGCACATGCCATCCCGCTGACAGCGTGTGCCCCAGTTTCGTGTCCGCCAGAAATGCCTCAAGCGATCGCTCGTTGTCCCAGGATGCAAAAACGGCGAGGGTGTGGAGTTGAATTCTTGCGGAGGAAAAAATGGGCGCCCCGAGCGTCATCGTCGCAAGGCACTCGGCATGACGCAGGCCAGGTACATTCTTCTTCGCCGGTGGCCGACATAACGCCGCCACCGCGGCGGCGGGTGTCACGGTCGCAAGATGAAAGCTGAAGAGGTTCATGTCTCGGGCGTCTCGCGCGGGATTTCCAGCATGGGGGCGTGTGCGGGCGGACGTCCCCAGACAAATGCCGCAAGCCCAAGCCCCACATGGCCGACGGCATTTACGAGGCCGTGATATCGCACCATATCCGCAAGATCAAAGATCGGGAATCCCCACGCCCACGCAAGCGCCGGCGCCATGGTGAAGACAGGCACCATCAGCGCCACCACCATCAATCGCCGGGGAGCGCGCGCAATTCGATTCGGTCGCCCAAGAACAACAGCTGCCAGCTGGATCAAAAACAGTACCGCATAGATCGTTGCGCCCGCCTCATCACAGAAACGATATCCGGAAATTCCCGCGGCTGTCACCAAATACGCAATCGGGTGCGCAAGGAGGAGGCTGCGAAGCATGCGCAACGCCAGTGGGCTGGATACGACGCGACACGCGAGCGACGTCACGGTAAGCGCCCCATAGCCTGCAAATGCAAAGTGCGCCGCCGCCAGCCATGTCCACGGGGCGCCAAATCCAAGCAATGTGGAATGATTGAGAAAGACGCCCAACCAGATCAGGCTTCCCACCACGAATATCCACGCCGCCGCGAGCGAAAGTTCCTCGGGCAGCACCATCGTCCGCGCACAGGCGCGCTTTAGCAGGAAGCATCCCACCCCGCACGCCAACAGCAGGCCTGCCGCAAGCAAGAGATTCGTTGCGCTGAGATTCATTCGTATCGATCCATACGCCGGCGGGGAACTGTATACTATTCCAAGCGGGCAAGAAATGCGTCGGCGTGGCGGAGGTGGGCGCGTTGTTTTTCGGGGGCGAGGTTGTCCCAGGTGCGCGCCATCATGGAGAGGCGGGGGTGGGCGAGGAAGACGGCGCGGTGGGTGGCGATGAAGCGCCAGAACAGCGCGTCCCATGTCGCGCACCACGGGCCGGCGGGGATGTCGCTCATGCGGCGGAGGTACGCCGAGCCGGAGATGTACGGCTTCGTGGCGAACAGCCCGCCGTCCGCGAACAGGGCCATGCCGTACACGTTGGGCACCATGACCCAGTCGTAGGCATCGATGAACAGCTCCATGAACCAGCGATACGCCGCGTCGGGGTGGATGCCGCACAGCACCATCAGGTTGCCGGCCACCATCAGGCGCTCGATGTGGTGGCAGTAGGCCTCGCGATGGACGCGCCGCACCACGAGGTCGAAGGGCGCGAGGCCCGTCGTTCCGTCGTAAAACGACTTCGGCAGCGGGCGTGTGTGGTTCCAGAAATTCGAGGTGCGCATGCGGACGCCCTCGCGGCGGTACATCAGCCGGATGAATTCGCGCCAGCCGATGATCTGGCGGATGAATCCCTCCACGGCATTGAGCGGCACCCGGTGCGCGCGGGCGAACGACAGCGCGCGGTTCACCACGGTGTCCGGCGTGAGCAACCCGATGTTGAGCGCGGGGGTCAGCACGGAGTGGAACACGACGGTGTGGCGCGCGGAAATCGCGTCCTCGTAGTCGCCGAAGCGCGCGAAGCGGTGTTCAAGGAACTCGTCCAGTCCGCGCGAGGCCTGTTCGTGGGTGACGGGGAACCAGAAGTCGGACACGGCGCCGGGATGCGCGGGGAACGCCCGCTCGACGCCGCGCGCGCATTCCTGATGAAGGGCATCGTACCGGAACGCGGACACCGGCGGGGGCGCAAGGCCGCGCGGCAACGGCTTCCGGTTCTCGGCGTCAAAACTCCACGCCCCGCCCGCGGGTTTCCCGCCGTCCATCAGGATGCCGAGCCGGCGCCGCTGCGCCTGGTAGAACTCCGCCATGCGGTAGCGGCCGTGTTTCGCAAACAACGCGTCGGCCCATGCGGGGTCGGTGAGGAACATCGGAGAGGGATGCATCCGCAGCGCGATCCCGTGCCGCGCCGCGCTGGCGCGCAGCCGTTTTTCGAGCAGGAAATCCTCCGGGTCGGCCACATGCACCTCGCCCACCCCGTCCCGCGCGAGGTCCGCCACGACCGCCGACACCGTCTCATCCGGGCGATAGGGTCGGAGGGCCACCCGCACACCGCGCGCATCCAGGCGTCGCCGATAGGCCGCCATCGTGGAGCGGTGCAGGAGGAGCTTGTGCGTGTGGAATACGGCGGGGTTCCGCGCGTCGCCAAAGAACAGCGAGTCCTCCACCAGCAGCACCGGGCGGCCGGGCGCGACGGCGGGATGCGGGTCGAACAATTGATGGGGGAAAATGAGGGTGATGGCGCGCACACGGGGTCTTCGCGCGCGGATGGACCCGCATTACAGCGCGGCGCGCGGATGCTGCGACAGGATGCGTTCGGCGAGGGTGAGTCCGCTGATGAACGCATTCTCGACGCGCGCGTTGAGGCACCAGTCCCCGGCGGCGCCGAGGCCCTGTTCCTCGTCCCAGAGGAACCCGGTGTTCAGCGCATTTTCGGGCGCGGCATAGCGCCAGCGATGCGCGAGCGCAACGGAGGGTTGCACGTCCTTGATGCCGAGCGCCTCGTAGAACGCCGCGAGCAGGGCGTCGCGCACGCGATCCGCCGGATCCTCCACATGCTCGCGCGACCACACGGGCGAAGCGTGCAGGACCCAAGCCTCGTGAGCGGCGCGGCCGGGCTTGCTGCCGCCGTTTGCGACCCACGCGAGCGGGCTGTTTTTGACGAACGCCGCCTCGAACGGCGCGTCGAGCTCGAATTCAAACATCGCCATCACCGCCCAGCATGGCTGCATGCGAACCGAGGCGGCCTGCGCCTGCAAGCGCGGCGAGGCGGCGAGCAGCGGCGCCGCCTGGTCCGGCGGCGCGGTGACAATCGCGAGATCGTACGCGTCGGGCAGCTCGCCGGATTCGGAAACCAGCCGCCATCCCTCATCGCCGGGCCGCAACGCCGTGATGCGCGTGGCGAGCTGGACGTTGAGGCCGCCGGCCATGCCCTTGACCATCGCGTTCATGCCGGGCACGCCGACGTAGCGCACCGTGTCGTCCTGCAGCACGGCGATGTCGCCGCGATCGCAGGTCGCCATGCGGTGGCGCCACGGGCTGACAAGGCCCTGCTCCTGCCACGCCTCCACGTAGAGCTTGAAGCGCTCGTCGCGGACGGTGAAGAACTGGCACCCGTGGTCAAACGCGCACTCGCCTTCGCGCCGCGTGGACATGCGTCCGCCCACGCCGCGCCCCTTGTCGAAAATCGTCACCGGATAGCCGCGCTCCGCCAGCAAACGGCCCGCGGTGACGCCGGCCATGCCCGCGCCCACGATCGCGACCGAGGGGCGGATTTCGATCAACGTCGTCTCGCCCGGATGTGGCCGATGAATCATATGTGCATTACCCTGCGGCTATTGCGCGAACACCATACCCGCGAGCGACGCCCCTGCCAAGACGTAGTCGCGGCGGCCAGCCCGCGGAGGCAGGTGGCCCGCTAGAAAACAATCGGGGCGAAGACCGGGTGGGGTTCGAGTTTGGCGCGGCCGCCGAGGAACGAGAGTTCGACAAGGAAATCAATTTCCAGCACGCGGGCGCCCAGCTTTTCGATCAACTGCGCCGCCGCGCGCGCGGTGCCTCCGGTGGCCAGCAGGTCGTCAAGCAGCAGGACCGATTCGCCGGGCTCGAACGCATCGCGGTGCACCTCAATCGTCGCGGTCCCATATTCCAGGTCATAGGTCTGCTCGACCGTGTGGTACGGCAGCTTGCCTTTCTTGCGGATGGGCACGAAGCCGATGCCGAGTTCGTAGGCCAGCGCGGCGCCGAACAGGAATCCGCGCGATTCGACGGCCGCGATGCGATTCAACGCCCGTCCGCGATGCCGGTCGGCGAACACCTGCACGGCGGCGCGGAACAGCGCGGGGTCGCGGAGGATCGGGGTGATGTCTTTGAAGAGGATGCCGGGTTTGGGAAAATCGGGAATGTCACGGATCGCGGCTTTCACCTGGGCCAAACTCATACGGCAATTTCCTCCGGCTCGCTGATCCGCGCGTTCTCGTCCATCATCTGCCGCAGCTTCGTCACCGCGGCATTCTGGATCTGGCGCACCCGTTCGCGCGTGATCTTGAACCGGCGTCCAACGGTCTCCAGGGTTTCCACGCGGGCCCCCTTCAATCCGTATCGGTACTTTAGTATGTCCCGCTCGCGCCGGTCCAGCCGATCCAGCAGCCCTTCCATTTCCAGCTTCAGGTGCCGGTCGTTGATCTCGTCGAACGGCGTGCGGGCGCGGTCATCGCCGATCAGTTCGCCAAACTCGCTGCTGTCGCTGTCGCCCACCGGGGCGTCGAGCGAAGCCGGTTTCAGCGAAACCGTCTGCCAGTGCGTCACGACACTCGGCTCCACCTGCAATTCGATGGCCAGTTCCTCGACCGTCGGCTCGCGCCCGAAACGCTCCGTGAGCTGGTGCTCCGTCCGGCGCATGCGCGCGATCTTGTCCACGAGGTGCGCGGGCAGCCGGATCGTCTTGCTCTGGTTCGCGAGCGCGCGCTTGATGGATTGCTTGATCCACCACGCGGCGTAGGTGCTGAGCTTGCCGCCTTTTTTCGGATCGAACCGCTCGACGGCTTTCATCAGCCCGATGTTGCCCTCGGAAATCAGGTCGAGAAGCGGCAGGCCGTAGCGCGAGTAGTCGTGCGCTATTTTTACGACGAGCCGCAGGTTGGCCCGGATCATCAGGCTCTTGGCCTCCTCGTCGCCCTTCTTGATGCGGGCGGCGAGGACGATCTCCTCCGCCGGGGTCAACAGCGCCGTCTGCCCGATTTCACGCAGGTAAATTTTTATGGTTTTGTCGGAATCGATCATGGCCGCACCGATGGTCCAACCCGTTAGACCCGCTCCCCGGACATTCGTTCGGTTCCGCGGTCACAAAGTTGGTTCGGTCGGCGCCCCGCTTCCTTACAAATCCCCGTCCACCGTGACATTTACGCGCGCGGGCCGCGAGGTCGCCACCGCGCCCGACGCGTCCGTGGCGACGGCCACCCACGTGTACAGGCCGGTCTGCGCGGGCGTCCAGGTCCACTGTAGGACCGGGGCGTTGGTGGAGGCCATGTCGACCCCGTCGAGCTGGACGCGCACCACGGGGTCGCGCAGCTCGGGCGCCATCGCCTCCGCGACGATCGACAGCGGATGCCCCGCGCTCAGCGCGGTTCCGTCGTCCGGCTCGATCAGCGCCGCGGCGAGGCCCTCGTCCGCCGCGAGGCGCACCTGCATCGGCACGCGCGCGGACCGGCTCACCCGGCCGCGCATGTCGACCGCCGCCGCCACCAGGTGATGCATGCCCGCCGGCGGCTGTTCCCACGTCCATCGATACGGCGCGCCGGTGGCGGTGCCCAGGATCACGCCGCTGGAGAAGAACGTCACACGCCGCACACCCGCCTCCGCCTGCGCCTCCGCTTCCAGCGCCACGGGCGTCCCCTCCACCACCGAGTGGCGGGGCGCCGGCGCCGTCATGCGGATGCGCGGGCGCGGCGTCTTCGCCGGCGGGTTCGGCGTGAGCAGGAACGCGCGCTCCCGCTCGCGCAGCAGGCCATAGCCCACGATCTGCCCGCGATTGTTGATGCCGCGGGCCTCGATCAGCAGCCAGGGCTCGTCCGTCTCGACCAGTTCATTGAGGTCCGCCATCGCGCCGTCGCGCGCGATGAACGCGCGATCCTCGTCCTCGTGGCTGCTGACGAACAGGCCCACGGCCACGCCCGCGTCGTTGAGGTCGTGCGCGATGCTGTAGACGTTTTCGAGCGTGTCGAGGTCGCGCGGCGCGCCGTCCGCGCCGAAGTGCACCGCATGGGTCGCCTCCCGCCACTCGGCGTAGCCCGCGGCGAGGCCGTCCGATGCCAGCGCCATCGCGGCGCTGCTCAAGTCGGCGCCCGCGGACAGGCGCGTGATCTGCAAGCCCGCGTCGCCGAGCCGGAACGCGCGGCTCACATAGTCCTGTTCCGGCGCGTCCTCGACCTGGCCCGCCAGTTCCCCCACGTCGTTCACGGCGTGGATCAGGCTCGCGCCGAGCCCGCGCAGCGGTTCCGGCACCGACACGCCGTCCACCGTCCACACCAGCGCGCGCGACACGCCGTCGCGCTCGCCGCCGCCCGCGAACACGCCGAAGTTGTTCGCCGCGTATACAAAGCCTTCGCGGAATCCCTCCGGCAGCGGCAACGCCGACAGTCCCGGCCCGGCCTTCCACCGGAACGGCAGCATCCGGCCCTCGGCGTCCTCGGCCTCGCCGGCGACATCGCCCCGGTCATTGACGGCATACGCGCGGCTGATCTCGCCGCCCAGCGTGCCCAGGTCCTGCATCCCGTCATCGGGCGTCCACCGGAACGCGCGCAGCGCGCCCGCGGCCGTCTCCGCCTCGCCAACGACCACGCCGTCTTCGTTGATCGCATGGGCACGACTGTTTGCGCCGCCGAGCGTGCCGAGGTCGCGTACGCTGTACGTCACCTCGCCCCGCGCCGTTGCGACGAGGAGCGCCGAGAGAACCGCCAGCACGTGCAGCGCGCGTTTCATCAGAAGCGATACCCCAGCGTGGTGCTGAACACGGTGTCCTGCTCCTCCTTGCCCTCGGCGGGCAGGCTGTCATACGTGCCTTCGAAGCGGACGTGCAGCGTGAGTTGCTCGTCGAGATCGGACTTCAATTCGACGAACGCCTTGACCAAATAGCGATCCACGTCCGTCCGCAACTCGGGCACGTATTCGATGCCCTGGAGCAGGCGCGCGGTTTTCGTGACGCGTCCCTCGTAGTATTCGGCGAAGCGCAGCGCGGGATACGCCTCGCGCTCGCCGGCCTTTTTTTCGACCACGCCGGCCGGCCCGCCCTCGAGGCGCAGGGATTGCGCGTCGTCGCGCACGAGGTAGCGGCCCAGGCTCGGGCTGAGCACCACGCGATAGTCGATCTCCGCGATGCCGTCATAGAAAAAATCGAGGCGGTACGTCATGTAGGTGAGGCGGTTGATTTCGCGGTTGAACTGCGCCTCGGCGGTCACCTGCTCGCGGTTCTTTTCGCTGTTCAGCTCGCCGATGTCGCCGCGGAGCTTCAGTTCGGACTCCCAGCCCGGCCCGCGACCCGTCGCGCCGATCTCCGCGCGCGTCTGCGTCGAGTCCTTGTTGCCCTCGGTCACGTTCACGCCGCCCTGCACGCGCCGGGTCCATCCGTGTTTCGTGTCCGCGGAGGCCACCCCGGCGCCGAGCAGCGCAATCAGCAGCAAACACAGCCCGCGCATGGACTCAACCGATCTCCAGCGCGCGGGCCACATCGCGCACGCGGCCGAGGGAGAGCAGGTGCCGCGCGCGTTTTTCGGCCTCATCCGCGCGGAGGTTCACCACCACCTGCTGCACGCGCGGGATCTGGCGCGGCTCGACGCTCAGGGCGTGGATGCCGATGCCGAGCAGGAACGGGATCATCTTCGGGTCCGATGCCATCTCGCCGCAGAACGAAAGCGGTTTCCGGTGGCGTCGGGCCGCCTGCGCCACGCGGTTCAACGCCCGCAACACGGCGGGGTGATAGGCGACATACAGGTCGGAGATGTGCTCGTTGGTCCGGTCCACCGCAAGCATGTACTGCACCAGGTCATTGCCGCCGATGGAAAGGAAATCCGCCTCCTCCGCCAGTTCCTCCGCGACCTCGACGGCGGACGGCAGCTCGATCATCGCGCCGAGGCGCGGGCGGGGGTTGTGCTCAAGCCCCTCCTCCGCCAGCGCGGCGATGCACTCCTGCACGACCGCGCGCGCGTCCGTAAAATCCTCCACCGAGGACACGAGCGGGAACATGATCTGCAATTCCGTGTCCACGCCCGCGCGCAGCAGCCCGCGCAGTTGCTGGGTGAAAATGTTCCGGTAGCGCAGCGAAAAACGGATGGCGCGCAGGCCGAGGAACGGGTTCGCCTCGTTCACGCTCGGGAAATACGACAGCATCTTGTCGCCGCCGACGTCGAGCGTGCGGAAGGTGACGGGCTTGCCCGGCAGGCCCTCCAGCAGCTTGCGATAAACGCGGTATTGCTCCTCCTCGGAGGGGAAATCGTTGCGCACGATGAACGGGAATTCGCTGCGGTAGAGGCCGATCCCCTCCGCCTTCAGCCGGCGCGCGACGGGCAGTTCGCTCAACATGTTGATGTTGCACAGCACGCGGATGCGCGCGCCGTCCCGGGTCGTGGTTTCCTCCCGCACCTCCGGTTCCTCGCACTCCACCACGCGCCGGTTCTCCGCCAGTTCGCGGAACGTGCGCAGCACGTCGGTGGACGGATCGACGTAGAGGTTGCCCTGTTCGCCGTCGAGCGCGAGCAACACGTCGTTGCCCAGGTTGAACAGCTTGCGGTTGTCCACCACCACCATCGGCAGCTGCAGCGACCGCGTCAGGATCGCGACGTGCGACGTCGTGCCGCCGCTGACCAGGACGAGGCCCTCCGCCTTCTGCGCCGACAGCTTGAGGATGTCGGACGGCATCAATTCGCCGGCGATGATGACGCGGCCGCGGTAGTCGCCCTCCGACTCCTCGCCCGTCTGCAGGTTCTTGATGAGGCGGCGGCCGATGTCCTTCACGTCCTGCACCTTTTCGCGCAGGCGCGGATTCGCGCTGTTGCCAAAAAGCTGGATGTATTCGTTGACCACCGACTGGATGGCCATTTCGACCGGCGCGCCCTTCTCGATAAGCGTCTGCATGGCCCCGGAGAACTTCGCGTCCTTCACGATCAGCAGGTGCGCGCTGAAAATCATCGACGCGACATCCGCCAGCCGCTCCTCCATCTGGAGCTGCAGCGCCTCAAGCTGCTGCTCCGTCTTCGCGAGCGACCGGTGGAAATCCTCGAGCTTCCACGCCGTCGCGTGGCTGGCCGTCGCGAGGATGAAGCGGTCGTGATCCGGCCCGAAGACCGTCGCCACGCCGATCGCAATCCCGCTGGAACCCGGCGAGCCGCGCAGCAGCTTGAGATCCGGGTCGTCCTCGTCGAGCACCACCGGCGCCGCGGCGGCGGCCTGGCTCTCCTGGATCTGGTGCAGCGTGATCAGCAGCTTCGCGTTTTCTATCGTCGCGGCGAGCTGCGCGGCGATCGCCTGCAACGCCTTCGTGTCGTTGTCCTCGAAATAGTTCTCCACCGGGTCCTGCAACACCAGCGCGCCCACGCGCTCCAGCCCGCGCAGGATCGGCACCGCGAGGAAGGCCCGATAGCGCTCCTCCTGGATGCCGGGGATGAACTTGAAATTCGGGTTCCGGTCGCCGCTGCCCTCGCGGATCGGGCGCAATTCCTTGACCGCCAGGCCCGTGAGGCCCTCGCCCAGGCGCAGCCGCACCTTGCCGATGGATTCGGGGCTCAACCCCTGCGTCGCGGTGAGCACGAGTTCCTGCGTCTTCTCGTCATAGAGATAGACCGAGCAGACGGCCGACCGCATGTGATAGGCCACGATGCTGACAACGGTCTGGAGAAAATCCTCCAGGCTGGAGCTTTTTTTAAATAGCCCCGCCAGCTCCGCAATGTTGCAGATCAGATCGACGTTGTCTTTGCGCATACCGCCCATTTCGCCTTCGGTAAACCCTCGCCGTTTATCCCTGAAAACGGGCCGGTGTCGATGCAAATTGGAAAACCAGTTGCGGGGCGCGCCGCCGGGCATCCCCACGTCCCCTTTTCGGGGACGAGAAGGAGAGCGACGACGGGGACGGGTTAGATGCGCGCCGGATCCCAGACCGCGCGCAGCCGGGCATGTCCGCGGGACAGGGTCTCGATCTCGACGACCCCGCCCTTCTTGAGCTTCAGGTCGAGCCGCCCGCCGGCGACCCACGCGGACACCGCCTGCGAGAAGTCCGGCTCATGCCCCACCAGCGCCACCCAGCGGACATCGCCCAGGCCCTCCACCACGCGCTGGATCGCCGCGGCGGACGCGCCGGGATTGAGTTCTTCCCGCACCTCGATCTTCGGGCACCCGTACGCGGCGGCAAGCGCCTCGGCCGTCTGGCGGGCGCGCACGGCATTCGAGCTGATCAGCCGGTCCGGCACCGGGTAGCGTTTCGCCAGCCGGGCCGCAACCCGCTTGAATCGCTTGCGGCCTTCCGGGGTCAAGGGACGGGCCAGATCGCCCCCGGCGAAGGCGTCCGCCTCGACCGCCCGCGCGTGGCGAATGAAGAGAATCCTCACAGTGTCCCCTGCTTGACTTTCCCGACCCGACGCCCTAATGCTGGACGTTCGTTTGCCCGATGGTGTAACGGTAGCACAACAGATTCTGAATCTGTTTGTCTAGGTTCAAATCCTAGTCGGGCAACCATCCCCCACCCGCTTCCATTCGGCGTTCTCGTTCAGGTCAGTCCCAGCCGGTGGACCAGTTGTGCGAAGAGGTAGAGGCCCGCGCCGAACGCCAGGTGATTCATCATGCTGCGAAGCCGCGCCCGCCCCGGGTGCGCCGTTTTCGACGCGGCGAATCCCAGTCCAAAGGCTGGTTGCATGACAAAAAACGGCGCAACAACCGTCACCACGCCAAACACAATCGCGGGCAGCAGCGTCGGGTGCCGCAGCCATTGAGGACCCGCCCAAACAAGGAACACGCCGGCCAGGGTGACGCCAATGGCATAGTGGGCGCACCACCCGACCGCGCACTCGGCGCCCTTCGGCTTCGCCGCCGCAAGATTCACGTGCGTAAAGACCCCTTCACGCATGTAGAGCATCCAGCGCCCGACGAGACATATGTTGGACGGTGGAATCTTGAAGGCGTGCTTCAGGGTCAGCGCCCAACCATCGAACGTGAGCGTGGCGCCGAGCCCGATGATCATTCCGGCAACGAGGGTGGTGGTCAGCTGGTCCATGTCGGGCGGTGTACGGTCATGGCTGACTCACAGCCGCACCAACAGGCCTCCGGGGCGCCGCGATTCGCGGCGCACTCCAGGAGGCGCCTGTTGGCCGCCGTTCAATACGGCATTTAGTCGAAGTAGTAGCGAACGCTGAAGAGGAAGCGGACTTCGTCATCCTGCAACTCTCCGTCTTCGCTATCGACGAAGATATCATCCGTGGCCGCAAGGTAGCTGCCGTCCAAGGCAAGCGCAACGTCGTCGCGGATGAAGTATTTCACGCCACCACCGACCGAAAGAACGGCGGCGTCGGCGTCGAGATCGCTCTCGTCGGCTTCGGCATCGGCCCAGACAACGCCGGCGCCCAGGAACGGCACAAGGGCCGAATCGCGGAGGAAATTGTACTCGGCACGAACGCCCAACTCGGTGCTCATGTAGCGATCGTCGTCGCGCAATCCAGCAAGCACGGCCACTTCGAATCCGTCGGCGAGGAACTGGCCGTAGGCGAGCTGAATCTGCAAATCATCCCCCATCACATTGAGGACACCTGAACCTTCAAGAACCTTGGTTCCCTTGTCCAGATTCGGGGTAACTCCGCCGGCATTCTGTTCAGCCGCCAAGGCCGACCCCGCCACCAGTGCTGCGACCGCAAACACGACCCATTTCGTTTTCATCTGCTGCTTCTCCTGTTTTGTTTCTCTTTTCGACACGGGAAACAACCAGTCTTCGGCACGCTACCCTATAACCTTACGGACTACAATTCTTCAGAAAAAGCCGCCCCCATCGTGGGCGGCTACAGGAATACCACCAACTCATGGGGTATGTCCGCTGTAGACGCGCACGTTGGGCGCGTCAGATCCGGTTTTTCAGCGCAATCCGGTGATCACCACCGGCTGGTTGTGCCGGGTCATTTCAGCAGGTTGAAGAAGGGCAGTTTGGCGGCACCTTTGTCAAAGGTGATGCCGCTTTCGCATCCAAGGGCTCGCGCGGAGTGTGCGATAAGGATGTCGGCGAGATCCGCGCTGCGTGCCGCTCCGTCAGCAAGCAGGCGTTCCACGACGTCGTTAGCCTGAAACTCAAACACCGGCATCTGTCGCATGATCCGGATGGCGTCCAGGATCTCGGCGCGCGTCTTGTCGTATGCGCTTTCGAGCACCCAGATCGTCTCCAGGACCACGAGAAGAGGAATCAGCAGACGCTCCCGCTTCTCTTCGGCTTGCTTGAGCCGCATGCGGGCGACCTCGGCCTGCTTCTCGTCATCGCGTACGAGAAAACGAACGATGATGTTCGTGTCGACCGCGATCATCGCGCTCGACTCCTCATGCGCTTCGCCACGGCGGCGTTCATCTCGTCGATGCTCCTCCGCGGCTGAACAGGGTTGTGGAGCCGTCCGAACACTTCGTCCACGGACTTCGTGAGCGGCTGCATCACTGCCTCCGCGTCTCCGTGGACAACAAACAGGACCCGGTCGCCGGCCTGCAGGCGAAGCGACTCCCGCACCACCTTGGGGATCGTGAGCTGCCCCTTGCTTGTCAACGTGGCCGTAACCATCGGAATGTCCTTACTTATTTACTCCTCCTTACAATATAGTAAGGCGATGTGCAGAAATCAAGCGTCATTTCTGGCACAACGTCAGCGGTGTGGGGCGCCGAACCCGCTGCGGGTGAGACGTACCACACCACCGCCTTGTTCGCCCAAATGTTTTAGGCTACGGCCAGCTGCTGAATCTCCTGTTCAATCCGATCTCCAATCCGATCTTGTTCTGTTGCTAGATCATAGCTGGATTGGAGGTTTAGCCAGAATTGCGGAGATGTTCCGAAATATCGGCCGAGTCGCAGCGCCGTGTCGGCCGATATAGAGCGAATACCATGTACGATCTCGTTGATTCGTCGGGCCGGGACATGGATATCCTTCGCCAGTCGATATTGCGTTATCTGTAGTGGTGCCAAAAATTCTTCCGTCAGTATTTCGCCCGGATGAATGGGGGGTAGTTTCGTTTTTTTCACGGGTCACCTCAGTGGTAGTCAACTATTTCAACGTCTTCCGCGTTTCCCTTTGTCCATTTAAAGCATATTCGCCACTGCTGGTTGATACGTATGCTGTATTGGCCTTTTCTGTCGCCTCGTAATTCTTCCAGACGATTGCCTGGTGGTACCTTTAGGTCGCGCCAGTCATATGCCGCGTTGATCATCAACAGTTTGCGAAGAGCAAGCCGTTGAATGTCGTGTGGTAGTTTTCTGGATAGATCACGGCGAAATATCCTTTCGGTCTCCTTGTCTCGGAAGGATTGAATCATGGATAAACAATAACGCGCCGCGGTAATACCGTCAAGCGTTATTATTGGGCGAACGTCAGCGGTGAGGGGCGGCGAACCCGCCGCGGGTGAGACTTACCCTCAACTGCCTTGTTGTGCTTTTAGTCCTTCTCGGAATGCTCGACAACTCTTCATCCCGGTGTCCATGAAGAGTCCTATGATCAACACTGATCCAATAAACTCAACAAGTGGGAGATTTGGCACTTCAAGAGCCGTTTGCAGTGTGAGAAGCCATTGCGTAAAGACTAGGATGAATGCCAAGGCCCATGCGATGTAGGAAGGAATCGATCTCTTACGAAAGATAGCTTGCACAATCAGCCCGATCAAAAACGGCACAATGCCTGCGATGGCGAGGAATACAACTATGACGATGATTGCCCCACCATCTTGAACAAGGCCGGACCACCCCAGTGCGGCGAGAAAAATGAGCCCGAGTGTGGTAACGAGTGCAACGAACTGTGAACTGCTAAATTTCATCTCATATCATTCCAAAGCACAACGTTAGCGGTGAGGGGACGGCGAACCCGCCACGGGTGAGCCGTACCCTCGACCGCCTGGTTCGGCCTTCTGTCTTGGTTCCAGCCTGTCAATGACTGCGCATTTCGCATTCTCCATCGTGATCATTCCCGGTTTTCCGACAGCATCGACGACGGCCTGGAGATAGGCGAGAAGCTCTTTCCATTTCGGAGGGCTTCTGAAGTCCTCTGGTCGGAAGTCCATTTCGATCTCATCCGCGCAGAAGAAGTGACAGTTCACGACGGCATCAGCGATCGTCACATGCAGGACAGGCATATCGTCTACCTGCATCGCCTGAATGTCCGCAAATCTCGTGGGCTTTGTGGCTGAGGATCCCTTGTACGAGAACTCGTACCGTGTGGCAATGCGTGGCAGGCAAACGAGCAGGTTGTCCCAATCGTCTGATGACGTAGACTCGATGTAGAAGTCGCGAAGGGCACCGTCCGATATCAGATCGTCTGCAATCTGGTCGTATGGTTTCATATCCTCTGTGGCCGAACGACTGCAATGACCGGGTCGGAACCCCGGCACGCCGGGTGCCCCGCAGCCGGCGTGCCGCGGGTGGAGACTACGGTCGATTGCATTGTTGGACGATCTTCACTTGATTGTCGGGTTGTCTTTGCACTGATCCCGAATCCGCTCTGTGTCTTCCCTTTCGGCCCGTTCTCCACGTTCTAGGCGAGCTGCGCCTGTCGCGACCGTCCATATACAGTCCAAGCCGTCAAGCGCGACGAACAGGAAAGCGCCAGCGATGGCGCCCACTGTCGGGCCGAGCAATAGGGTGGAGGCGATGGCTCCAATCGTAATCATGCCGAGGCAGATCCAGGCGAGCTTTGTGTCCAGTTTTGTTATCAGTCCGAAGAGCATACGACCTCACGTCTCACACATCAGTTTGTCGGAATTCTTCCTCTTCACGTCCAACGTC
>CALKUH010000063.1 GCA_937996795.1 uncultured Verrucomicrobiota bacterium
CGCGGAGGGCGCGAAACCGCAGCCCGCGATCGAGCCGATCCTGCGCGAAAACTTTTTCCCCGGCTGCTGGGACGAGGCGGTGTACCGCAATCCCGCGGACGGGTCGCAAGGCCTCTACGGCATCCCGTCCGACACGGACAACCGCGTATTACTCTACAATAAGGACATCCTCATCCGACACGGCTACACCAACGCCGCGGGCGAGGCGCAGCCGCCGCGCACGTGGGAGGAACTGGAGGAAATGGCCGTGCGCATGACGGAGCGCGACGAGCGCGGCCGCATCAAGACCATCGGCTTCATCCCGAATTACGGTAACTCGTGGCTCTACATGTACGGCTGGCAGGCGGGCGGCGAGTTCCTCAGCGCGGACGGCCGCCGCATCACGCTGAACGACCCGCCGATCGTGGACGCGCTCACGTTCATGACGCGCATCTACCAGCAGCTCGGCGGCGCGCAGGACGTGTACGCGTTCCAGTCCACGTTCCAGGGCGG
Organism: uncultured Verrucomicrobiota bacterium; assembly: GCA_937996795.1. GTDB lineage: Bacteria > Verrucomicrobiota > Kiritimatiellia > CAIVKH01 > CAIVKH01 > JAMLJG01. Next base: position 493 of record CALKUH010000063.1, read on the forward strand.
TGAGCTCGACCCGTTTGTCCTGGGCAGGGTCGCGATGAAGATCGACGGTGTGTGGATCATGTCGTCGCTCGCCTTCTACGGGCGCGACCTCAACTTCGCCGCCGCGCCCGCGCCGATGCCCGCGCGCGAACTTGAAAAGGGGCGCACGCACCTCTCGTGGCTCGCGGGCTGGGCGTATGCGATCCCGTCCACCGCGCGCGAGAAAACCGGCGCATGGGAGCTGATCCGGTTCCTCACGAGCCAGCGCGCGATGGAGATCATGCGCGCGTCGGAGAACTTCACCGCAATGAGCCAGGGCCGGCCCTACCTGCCGCGCCAATACCCGCAGCGCAGCCAGAACGAGTGGGCCTTCGCGACGTACGTGGAAAACAACACGGCGCTGGAACCGAAGTTCAAGGAGTCGATGCGCGTGTTCAACGACCTGCTCGAACACTCGCGCTTCCGCCCCGTCACGCCGGTCGGCCAGAAGTTGTGGAACTGCCAGATCTGGGCGATGGAGGACGCCATCTTCGGGAAAAAGACGCCGCAGGATGCGCTCGACTACTACACCGCGATCGCACAGCGCGACCTCGACGCGATCCTCACGCCGCCCGACGGCATCACCATCCGAAGCTGGTCCTGGTTCATCTGGCTCTACGTCGCGCTGATCGTCCTCGTGGTCGTCCTCGTCTACCGCCGCGAAACGCGCCCGGTGACCGCACCGCGCAAACGGAGCCGCTTCTCGCTCGCGGGACTGTTCACCGGCGAGCAGCCGGAGGAGACGGTGCTTGAGGGCAGCAAGGGGTCCTACTTCCGCTCGCAATGGGCGGACGGCGTGTTGTGCGCGCTGCCGTGGCTCGCGGGGTTCATCGTCTTCACCGGCGGGCCGCTGCTGTTCTCCATCGTCATCAGCTTCTGCCAGTTCGATGTGTTGAATCCCGCGGTGTTCACGGGCCTGAAAAATTATGTCTTCATGGTGCGCGGCGACGAGTTGTTCTGGAAGTCCATGTGGAACACGTTGTTCATGGTCGTCGGCATCCCGCTTGGCCTCGGGCTGAGCCTCGGCCTCGCGCTGCTGCTGAACCTCAAGGTGCGCGGCATTGCCGTGTGGCGCACGCTCTTCTACCTGCCGAGCATCGTGCCCGCCGTCGCGTCGAGCATCCTGTGGATCTGGATTTTCAACCCGCAGAGCGGCCTGCTCAACGCCGCGCTTGGCGCGGTGGGCATCGAGGGCCCGAACTGGCTGCAGGACGAGGCGACGAGCAAGTGGGCGCTGATCCTTATGGGCCTGTGGGGCGCGGGCGGCGGCATGATCATCTGGCTCGCCGGCCTCAAGGGCATCAGCCAGAGCTACTACGAAGCCGCGTCCATCGACGGCGCGAACACCTGGCAGCAGTTCAAATACATCACGATCCCGATGATGACGCCGTACATCTTCTTCAACCTCGTCATGGGCCTCATCGGCACGTTCCAGATCTTCACGCAGGCCTTCATCATGACGCAGGGCGGCCCGGTGAACTCGACGCTGTTCTTCGCCTATCACCTCTTTAACAACGCCTTCCGCTACCTGCACATGGGCTATGCCGCCGCGATGGCCTGGTTCCTCTTCCTCATCGTCGTCCTCATCACCGCCTTCCAGATGAAAGCCTCGAAACGCTGGGTGCATTATGAAGAAGAGTGAGGTGTCAGGTGTCGGGTTTCAGGTGTCAGGGAAGACATCGAAACGGCGCGCAGGAATGATCGTGAACCACTCCTCCCCGACACCCGAAACCTGACACCTGAAACCCGTCCCCATGTCCCTCACCGATCTCCATCAATTCGACGAAGAGGCGAAGCAGGCGCGCGATGCGCGGCGGCTGCGAGGGCTCGCGCGCGCGCTCGTGATCTACGGCCTGCTGCTTGGCGGCGCGTTCATCTTCTCGCTGCCGTTCGTCTGGATGATCGGCACGAGTTTCAAGGTGGACCGCGAAATGTTCGGCGAACGCATCACCTTCTGGCCGATGCGCCCCGTGCCCGCCGCGGCGTCGCCCTATCTCGATGCGGCGTATTTCAAGAAACCGGGCAGCAAGACATTTGACGCGGTGGAGCCGCTCCTGCGCGCGGCGCTGGACGCGCACCGCGCGCGGATGCCGGCGGCGCACAATGCGGACGACGCGCCGGCCCTGCTGGCGCCCGGACTCTACCAGCGCCTGCGCGAGACCCTGCCCGCCGCCACATGGCAACAGCCGCCCGAAACACTCGGCGCGGAACTCGCGGGTCGGATCACACCGGACCTTGTCGACGAGGCGGTGCGCAAGGTGCATCGCCGCCTCAGCTTCGCCGGCGTGCGCGTGCGCAGCTTCGACCTGCAGGAACAGGACCTCACCGCGGGCGCGCCGATCTCCTCCTTCTGGCAGGTCGAGGGCGCGACGCTCGCCGACGGCGCGGAAGGCGCGACGCCGCTCGCGGACCTGGTGTACGAATTCCCGCCCGCGGGCGGCGGCGAAATCCGGCTCACACGCACGCTCGACCTCCCGTTCCCGGTCGAGCGCCTGCACCGCATCCAATTGTTCCTGCGCCCCGACGACTCGTGGCATCCGGTCGAGTTCCTCGTCGAGAAACAGGGCCGCACGTTCCGCGGCAAACGCGTCGAGTACATGGGCAATTTCCAGTGGACGATGGTCACGTTGCAGGACGCGGGACCGGACGACGAATCGAGCAAGATCCGCCTGTGGATTCCGCTCGAAGAACAGCCCGGCGTCGCCTCGCCCGTCAGCGGCGACCGCGCCGTGAAGCTCACGCTGGTGATCCGGCAGAACGACACGTCCGGTGCGTGGTGGGCGAAGGTGCAGCGCAACTACCGGGGCGCGCTCGACTACATCCCGTTCTGGCGCTATGCGGGCACAAGCGTTTTCCTCGTCATCCTCAACATCCTCGGCACGCTGTTCTCCTGCTCGCTCGTCGCCTTCGCGTTCGCGCGGCTGCACTGGCCCGGTCGCAATCTGAGTTTCGGCCTGATGATGGCGACGATGATGATCCCGGGGCAGGTCACGATGATCCCCTACTTCCTCATCATCAAATGGCTCGGCTGGTACAACACCCTCACGCCGCTGTGGGTGATGAGCCTGTGCGGCAACGCGTTTAACATCTTCCTGCTGCGCCAGTTCATGAAAGGCATCCCGCGCGACCTCGAGGATGCGGCGCGCATTGACGGCTGCAATTCGTGGCAGGTCTATCTGCACGTCATCCTGCCGCTCATCAAACCCACGCTCGCCTGCATCGCGATCTTCACCTTCATGGGCGTGTGGAATGACTTCATGGGCCCGCTGATCTACCTGAGCGACCAGCGCCTCTATCCGCTCTCCCTCGGCCTCTACGCGTTCAACGTCCAGGCCGGCGGCAGCTTCGGCATGATGATGGCGGGCTCCCTGCTGATGACCCTGCCTGTCATCCTGATCTTCTTCTTCGCGCAGAAATACTTCATCCAGGGCGTCACCCTCACCGGCATGAAGGGCTGATCCACTCGTCACTCGCTTCGCCGAACGTTTTCGAGCAAAAAGCCTCTCGTTCGTGTCTGATTTTTTCGTGATTAACTTTACGCGAAGCCGGTCCCGTGGTTCGTTGTATCTCTTTATGACCCGCCACGTCCTCATCCTGCTCGGCCTGCTGTCGGCGCCCGCGCTCGTCAAGGGGGAGCTGGACACCGCGGCGGTGATCACGCTTGAGGAGAGCATCGCGCGGGCTGCCGAAGCGAACGAGGACCTCATCATTGCGCGCGAGGCGGTTGAGCAGGCGCGCTACGCGCTGAAGACCCAGCAGGCGGCCTATTGGCCGACCGTGTCGGGTTCCGCCGGCTACTCGCGCTCGGATGCGGACAGCCGCGAGGACGGGCCGTCGGATTCCACCGCGGCCGGCGTGGCGGCGCAGTACAGCATCTTCTCCGGCGGAGCGGATCGCGCGCGGGTCCGTCAGGCCGAGGCGGCGCTCGCGGCGGCGGAGGCGAATGCGGCGGGCACGCGAGCCGACGTGAGCGCCAGCCTGCAGCGCGCGTTCATCCGCCTCCAATTCGCGCAGGAGCGCGTCACGCTTGCAGAGGCGATCGCCGAACGGCGGCGGCAGAACCTCGACCTCGTCGAGCTCCGCCACGAGAGCGGATCGGAAAACAAGGGCTCGCTGCTCCGCACCCAGGCGGGTACGCGGCAGGCGGAGATCGAGGTCGAACAGGCGCGGCGCAGCATCGGCGTCCAGCAGCGCGAGTTGTCGAACGTGCTCGGACTCCCCTCCCGCACAGCCTGGGTGGCCCGCGGAACCTGGACGACACCGGCCCCCGACGCCGCTCCGCTGTGGAACGAGCTGGCTCAAAGCACCCCGGCGGTGCGCGCTGCAAAGGCGCGGCTCGACGGCGCACGCGCCGCTGTTTCCATCTCGCGCGGCGCGATCTATCCCGATCTGGCGCTCCGCGCGGGCATCGACCGCAGCGGTGAGGAATGGCCGCCGGACAGCGAAGCGTGGAGCGCGGGCGTCACCCTGTCGGTTCCGCTCTTCACCGGCGGCCGCAACGTCAACCAGCTCGCCGCCACACAGGCCGCGATGCGGCAGGCCGAGGCGCAGGCTCGGCAGGCCGATCAGGATGCGGCCCTCGACCTGGAGTCGGCGTGGGCGTCGCTGCGCGACGCGCGCGAACAGCTTGAGGTACAGACTGCGTTCCTCGAGGCGGCGGAGGTGCGCGCCGAAATCGCGCGCGCGCAATACGCGAACGGCTTGCTGAGTTTCCAGAACTGGGACCAGATCGAGGACGAGCTGATCCAGAGCCAGCAGTCGGTCCTGTCGAGCCGGCGCGACGCGGCGCTTGCGGCGGCGGAGTGGGACCGGGTCCGCGGACAATCGCTTTTTGCTTCACCATGAAAAAAACACTCGTGATCGTTGTGCTGCTGGCGCTCGCCGGCGGCGGCTGGTGGTGGTGGCGCGGACGCGCCGCGCGCGAGGAGGCGCCGTCCTTCCGCGAAGTCCCCGTTGAGCGGGGCTCGATTCGCCAGACCGTGCTCTCCACCGGCGTGCTGGAACCGCAGACGCGCCTTGAACTCGCCAGCCCCGTGGCGGGACGCCTGGAGGAAGTCCTCGTACGCGAGGGCGACACCGTAAAACGCGGCGCGGTCGTCGCCTGGGTCAGCTCGACGGAACGCGCCACGCTGCTCGACGCGGCGCGCGCGCGCGGCCCGGAGGAGCTGGCCCGCTGGGAGAAACTCTACAACCCGACACCCGTGATCGCGCCGCTCGACGGCACGGTCATCGCGCGCGCGCTCGAACCCGGCCAGTCCGTGTCCGCCGACAAACCGGTGCTGGTCCTTTCCGACCGCCTCATCGTGCGCGCGCAGGTCGACGAGACGGATATGGCCCGCATCGCCCTGCAACAGCGCGCGGAGGTGCGGCTCGACGCCTATCCCGAGCAGGCGCTGCCCGCGCGCGTGGAACACATCGCGTTTGAGTCCAAGCTGGTCAACAACGTCACGATCTACAACATCGACGTCCTGCCCGAGAATCCGCCGCCCTTCGCCCGCAGCGGCATGTCCGCGGCGGTGTCGTTCATCATGCAGGAAACCAACAACGTCCTCGTGGTGCCCATGGAAGCCGTACAGGACGCGGAAGGCGCCGCCCGGGTGCTCCTGCCGGGCCACCCGCCGGTGACGCGGACGGTGCAGCGCGGGCTGGACGACGGACGCCTCGTCGAAATCACCGCGGGCCTGGCCGAGGGCGACCGCGTTCTCGTGCCCGATCTCCAACTCGGCGCGTCCACGGAGCGCAAATCCAGCCCGCTCACCCCCTCGTTCGGCCGGCGTCGCTAACGACTGCGGGATTCCCATGCGCGCCCCACCCCTCATCGACATCCGCGAGGTCTCAAAGGTCTACTTCATGGGTGACGTGCGCGTCGATGCGCTGCGCGGCGTGTCGCTGACGATTGAGGCCGGCGATTTTGTCGCGATCATGGGGCCGTCCGGTTCGGGCAAGTCCACGCTGATGCACATCCTCGGCCTGCTGGACGTGCCCGACGCGGGGTCGTACCGGCTGGAAGGCGCGGAGATCGCGTCGCGTTCGGACGATGAACTCGCGCGCATCCGCAACGAGGAGTTCGGGTTCGTCTTCCAGCAGTTCAACCTGCTGGCCCGCACCACGGCGCGCGAGAACACGGCGCTGCCCCTGCTCTACAGCCGCACGGCGGCTCGGCCGGACATCGTCGAACGCCTGTTGGAGCAGGTTGGCCTTGGCGCGCGGATGGACCACAAGCCGAACGAGTTGTCGGGCGGCCAGCAGCAGCGGGTCGCCATCGCCCGCTCGCTCACCACGCAACCGCGCGTGATCCTCGCCGATGAGCCAACGGGCAACCTCGACAGCGCCAGCGCGAACGAAATCATGGCCCTTTTGAAGCGGCTGAACGAGGAGCAGGGCATCACCGTCATCCTCGTCACGCACGAGCCGGACATCGCCGCGCACGCGCGACGGATCATCCACATGCGCGACGGCTGCATCCAGCGCGACGAGGTGCGGGCGGCGCCCGCGCCCGTGCCCGCGACAACCCGCCCCCCCGCCTCCGCCACGGCGCCGTGGCGCCACAACGCGCGGGCGATGGCAACGTATGGCCGGCTCGCGTGGCGCGCGTTGTGGGCGCACAAATTGCGCGCGTTCCTCTCGATGCTCGGCATCCTGATCGGCGTCGCCTCGGTGATCGCGATGCTCGGCATCGGCGCCGGCGCGAAGGAGGCGATCCGCGCGCAGTTCTCCACGCTCGGCTCCAACCTGCTCATCCTGCGCCCCGGCGCGCGCCAGTCCGGCGGCGTCCGCATGCAGGCCGGGCAGGTCAGCCGTATCACGCTGGAGGATGCGCGGGCGGTGGAGAAGCTGGTGCCCGGCGTGAAACACGTTTCCGCCGCCTTGTCCACCCGCGCGCAAGTCGTCTTCCAGGGCCGCAACTGGAACACGGAGGTGTCCGGCGTCGAACCGCCGCACGAATACATCCGCGCGATGACACCCACCGTGGGGCGCTACATCACCGAGGAGGACAACCGGCTGCGCTCGCGCGTCGCGGTGGTGGGCCGCACGATTGTCCGCGAACTGTTCGGCGGCGCGAACCCGGTCGGCCAGTCGATCCGCATCAACCGCGTGATTTTCCAAGTCGTCGGCGTGCTTCCGGAAAAGGGCTCATCGCCGTGGCGCGACCGGGACGACGCGATCATCATTCCCGTCACCACGGCGATGTACCGGCTGGCGGGTCGCGACCATGTGGACACGATTGAAATGGAAATTGCGCGCGAGGACCTGATCCCGCAGGCCGAAGCGGCGGCGCTGGACCTGATGCGGCGGAGGCACCGGCTGTCAGATTCGTCCCCGGACGGATTCCAGGTCCAGAACATGGCCGAGATGCTGTCCGCGCTCACGTCGACCAGCCGCACGATGTCGATGCTGCTCTCGACGATTGCGGCCATCTCGCTGGTCGTCGGTGGCATTGGCATCATGAACATCATGCTCGTGTCGGTGACCGAGCGCGTGCGCGAGATCGGCATCCGCAAGGCCATCGGCGCGCGGCGGCGCGACATCCTCGGCCAGTTCCTCGTGGAGGCGGTGGCGGTCAGCGTGACGGGCGGCGTGATCGGAATGGCGCTCGGCGCGGGCGTCGCGCTGGCGTTGTCCCACTTCGCCGGGTGGGTTGTCACGATTACCGGGCAGGCGCTCGCGCTGGCGTTTGGATTCTCCGCGCTGACCGGCCTGGTCTTCGGCCTCTGGCCCGCGCGCAAGGCCGCGCTGCTCAACCCGATCGACGCGTTGCGCTACGAGTAGCCGCGATCACGTCAGAACAACCGCGCGGCGAGCAGGACAAAGAGCGGCGCGGTCACCAGTGCGACAACGGTGGTCACGAGGATCGCCTGTGCGACGGCGATCCGGTCGCCGCCAAATCGTTCCACCAGGACGCCACAACTCACGGCGACGGGCATCGCGGCGATGAGCACCGCGGTGCGCCAGATATCCCCCGTCAGCGGTAGGTGGACGGATAGCCCCGCCAACGCGGCGGTGGTCATCAGCGGCGCGATCACCAGGCGCCCCGCCAACACACGCAGCGCGGTGGCGTCCACACGCCAGCGCCGGGGCAGCGCACCCAGCTGGGCGCCGGTCACAAGCATCGACAGGGGAATGGTGAGCGTACCGGCCAGCGCCACCAGGCCCAACAGATGGCCCGCCACCGGCGTGTTCTCAAGGCGCGAGAAGGCGCCCGGCCATGCCAGCGCGAGCGCCGCGCCGGCCAGGGTCGCCAGCAACCCCGGATTCAAGGCGCGCCGGATTCCGGCGCTCGCCGTAACCCGGAAGCCCCGCAGGATGCCGATGCAGGTGGTCCACAGGAAGAACTGGGCCACGATGTTCACCAGCAACACCGTCGCGACGCCCGCCTCGCCGTACAACAGGGAGGCCACGGGCAGCGGAAGGAAGATCCAGTTGGGCATCGCCATCGCGAGCCAGGTGGTGGGCCGCCGCTCCGGCGCCTCCGCGCGCGAGAGCCAGCGCCCCGCGAGCAGCGGCACGGCCATCAACACACACCCCACCAGCAGGACCGCCCCCTGCTCCAGCAGCAGCTCGCGCTTCACGATCCGGAGCATCTGCGTGAAGGTCAGGCATGGCAGGAATACATCCACGCACAGCAACCCGAGGACGCGCGTGGCGGGGTCGCCGAGCCAGTTGCGCCGGCGGGCGAACCAACCCGCCAGCACGACCGCCGCGAGAAGTCCCAGTCGGGACGCAATTGTTGTGAGGTCGGCATCCATGCAGGCGGCAGAGTAAACCAGTCCCCCGCCGATGCCGACGAATCTTTGAACGTATTGCGCGCCGGATGGTCTCAATGGGCTGTAAGGAGGATTCGCCTCGCGCGAACCAACTAACATCAACTGGAGGAGTGCCATGACACGTTGGATACTGTTGGGATTGTTGACGGCGGGCCTCGCGGGCGCCGTTCAGGCGGGTGAAGGCTGCGCATGGAAGAAAGGCGCCAAGGCCGAAAAGGCGGAGGGATGCGAGAAGGCGGCTTGCGGCGCTGAAAAGAAATCCAAGTCGGCCAAGGTGAACACCATCGACACCGCCGCCTTGCAGCAGAAAATCACCGCGGGCGACGCGCTCACGATTGTGGACGCGCGGTCCGCCAAGTGGGACGACGGCAAGCGGCTGCCCGGCGCCATCTCGGTCAGCGCGGAATCGACGGACGAGCAGATCGCCGCCGCGCTGCCGGACAAGGCCGCCAGCATCATCACCTACTGCAGCAATGAAAAATGCCCCGCGAGCCAGACCCTTGCTGAGCGCCTCATCGGGCTCGGGTACACGAGCGTCGTGAAGTATCCGCAGGGCATCGAAGCCTGGACGGAAGCCGGTCACGACATCGTGGACACCCGCGCCGCGAAGCCCGGCCAAAGCTAACCCCCCCGAGGTCGCAAGGCCTCACGCCCCGGACGGATCACGCGATTCGTCCGGGGCTTTCTTTTTGGGCATCGCGTTACTCGCCCAACGGGCTGCGCAGGATCTGCCGCAGTTTTTTCAGCGAGGCGTCCTGTATCTGCTTGATGCGCGCGCGGGTCAGCGAGAGGAGCTTGCCCGTTTCCTCCAGCGTGCGGCCCTCGACAAAACGCAGCTTCATGATATAGCGCGCGCGATCGGGCAACCGCTCCATCGCCTTCCAGACCTCGGCCACCTCGGCGCCCTGCGACGCCTCGCGCGCCATCGGATCCTCGACCACCTCGTATAGATTGCCGCCATCCTCGTTGAACAGCGCATCCAGCGAGACGGGGGGCGTCGGCATGCGCTCCCACTGGTGCACGTAGGCGCGCACCTTCGCAACGCGCTCGGCCGGCAAATCCGCGATCTTCGCGACCGCCTCATCGGACGGCTCCTCGCCGTAGTCGCGCTTCCACGTGTCGATGATGCTCTTCACGAGCTGCATCTCGCGGCTGGGCCGGATGCCGAAGCTGCCCGCGCGCACATGGTCGCGGAAAAAATTGCGAAGGCGGTTCTGCACCGCTTTCTGCGAATAGGAATAAAACGGCGTGCCGCGCGTGTAGTCGAACTTGCGCACCGCGTTCGCGAGCGCCTTCGAGCCCTCCTGCAGGAAATCCGCAAGCCAGACCGGGCCGATCCAGTAATACGGCTTGATGCAGTTCACAATCATGCGCCGGTTCGCGATGAACAGTTCCTCCTCCGCCGCCTCGATCCGGGAGACCAGCCGGCGCGCCTCCACCAGCAGGTCGCGTCCCTCGGCGGGTATCTTCGGCCGCTGCCGGCTCATCCGCCGCAACTTGCTGCAGCACCAGTGGATTTCCATGAACAACAGTTGCGTCTGTTCCGCCCCCAGCAATTCCACCGTGCCGCGCTCGACCAGGAAGCGGCCCACGACTTGCATCGAAGAATCCGGCGACACATAGGTGCGCGGCTGGCGCACGGAGGCCGGCTGGTAGGACGCGCGTTTAAACTCCGGTTGTTCGATTTCGGGAAAGGGGAGGCTTTCCGCGAGCGCGCGGAGTTCCTCCTGGTATTCCGACGTTTTTTTCAGGGACGTCACGTTCGTCTTTTGCGCCGCCGTCTGGCGTCGCGTTGGAGGCGCGCACGGTTACCGGGCCGGAAATTCCGGCAAGCCCGGTCCATCCGCCGCAAACACGATGCGCAGATCCATCTTTTGTGCACGGATCAGCGCTTCCGGATCCTTCTCCAAATCAAACACCCACCGCGCGCTGCGGCCGTCCGGCTGCTCGTCCGCGTTGGTCTCGCGTACGGCGCCCGGCACCGCGACGGTCAGCGAGGCTCGGAACCCCGCGAGCAACTCCCGCATCATGTCGCGCATCTCCTCCATCTCCGCGGCGCCATTGGGCGGCGCGAGTTGCCGGAACTCATACACGCCCTCCGATACGCGCCGCACCTGGATGTTGCGGTCGGAGAGGAATTCCGTCTGCGCCAGCGCCGCGAGGGAGGTGAACCGCATCTTCATCAGGATGTATTTAAATCCATCCTTCTCGTGCGAGCGCGCCTCCTCCAGCGTGATCCCGAGCGGCTCGTAGTCCTTGAAGTCCTCGCGCACCTGCTCCGGGTCGAAGGACATCGGCGTCGGCATCTCCTCGCCCGAGGCCTCCGCCTCGTGCTTCGCCCGCGCCTCAAGGTCGGCAATCGTCTCCAGCTTCATGCCATACTGGACGCTCAGCGTACCCGATCCATCCGGCAGCAGCGTGAGCGTCTGCTCCACCTGTACGCAGGCGGATATCGTGAGCGCGGCGAAAAGCGGGAGGGTGAAACGGGCGATGCGCGTGAACAGCATGGAGCAACCATCGCACGAGCGGCAGGCGCGGTCAACCCGCGAGGCGGGGGCGGCGGATCAGAACTGGCCCGCACGCAGCATCACGAGCGTGCAGGCCTCAAGGACCTCAATGCCCGCCGCCTCCAACTCGCCGGCCAGTTCGGGGTTTTCGGAGCCGGGGTTAAAAATCACACGCGCCGGCGCGAGGCGCAGGATCGACGGCCCCATCGCGGCGCTGCGCTCCGGGCCCACGTACATCGTCAGCGTGTCCACGGAGCCCGGCTCCAGCGCATCCAGCGAAGACACGGCGGCGAGCCCCTCGATTTCCGCATGGCCCGGATTGACCGGAATCACCTCGTGCCCGAACTGATCGAGCAGACGCACCGCCTGGTTCGAGTAACGCTCGCGGTTCGGCGAGGCGCCGAGGACGGCGACCCTCATGCCAGCCACCGCGCCGCGTCGGGGGCGGCGTAGGTCAGGATCACGTCGGCGCCCGCGCGGCGGATGGCGGTCAGCGCCTCCAGCATGCACGCGCGCTCGTCCAGCCAGCCGCGCGCGGCGGCGGCCTTCAGCATCGCGTACTCGCCGCTCACCTGGTAGGCCGCGACGGGCACGGTCACGGTTTCGCGCACGGCGCGGATCACGTCGAGGTACGCGCCGGCCGGCTTCACCATCACCAGGTCCGCGCCTTCCGCGACATCGAGTTGCACCTCACGCACCGCCTCCCGCACATTGGCCGGGTCCATCTGGTAGGTCTTTTTGTCCCCATGCCGCGGCGCGGAGTCGAGCGCATCGCGGAAGGGGCCGTAGAATGCGGAGCAATATTTCGCGGCGTAGGAGAGGATGCCGGTGTCGGTGAAGCCCGCGGCGTCGAGCGCGGCGCGGATCACGCCCACCCGCCCGTCCATCATGTCGCTCGGCGCGACGAGGTCCGCGCCCGCGCGCGCCTGCACGACGGCCATCTCGGCGAGGATGCCGAGCGTCGCGTCGTTGTCGATGCGGCCCCGCTCGTCCACATAGCCGTCATGCCCCTCGCTGGAATAGGGGTCCATCGCGACGTCCGTGATGACGCACAACTCCGGCAGTGCATTCTTCAACGCGCGCACCGTCTGCTGCAACAAGCCGTCGGGATTCACCGACTCCGTTGCCAGCGGGTCCTTGAGCCGGTTCGAAATCGCCGGGAACAGCGCGACGGCGGGAATGCCGAGCTTCCACGCGGCGCGCGCCTCCTTGACGACCAGATCGCGGCTCAGGCGGAAACAGCCCGGCATCGACCGGATCGGCACGCGGCGGTTCCGCCCCTCGCACACGAACACCGGCCATACGAGATGCCCCGCGGAGAGTTCGGTTTCGCGCACCAGCCGCCGGATCGCGTCCGTCCGACGGTTGCGGCGGGGTCGTTGGATTACATTGGGATACGCACTCACGCCGACAACCCTAGCTGACCGCCGTCGCTTTCACAAGACGCCGCGGCCATGAGACGGCGACGCCGGCGGCGCAGATCAATAGCGCGCCCGTGACGAACCCCGGGGTCAGCGTTTCGCCCCAGAACCACCAGCCGAAGAAGGCCGCGGCGGGCACGGTGCCGTAATAGGACACGGCGGCGACGGCGGCGGGCGCGCGCGCGAATCCGCGGGACAGGAGAAGCTGCGCAAACGACGCCAGCGCGCCGGTGGCGGCGAGCGCGACCCACTGCTCCGCGCTGGGCATGACCCAGAACCACGGCACCGGCAGCGCCGTCGCCAGCGTGGACCCGAGCGCAAAGTAGAAGACGATCCGGCCCGCGGGCTCGCCCGCCAGCGTCAGGCGCCGCACCCCGACCAGCGCGGCGGACGCGAAGACGGCCGACAGCAAGCCCGCCGCGCCGGCCCACGACACCGCGCCGCTCTCCGGCGTGCGGATGCACCACACGCCCGCCAGCCCGACCGCGGACGCCAGCAGCACGCGCCGCGTCACCGGTTCCTTCACCCACAGCGCCGCGACAAACGGAATCCACAGCGGCGACGTAAAATTCAGCGCCACCGCGCTGCCGAGGTGCAGGTTCGAGATCGCATAAAAATACAGGTTCATCGCGCAGAACCCGAACACGCAGCGCAGCGCGTGCAGGCGGAGATGCGCGGTGCGGATCTGGATGCCGCCGGGTTTCAGCAGCCACGGGACCAACACCACCAACCCGAAGAAATTGCGGAAGAACACCACGATCGGCGCGGGAAGCCCATCCGTCGCCCACTTCACCGTCGTCCCCACCAGCGCCATGACAACGGACGCGGCCAGCATGTACAACACACCGGAAATCCTGGTGGACGGCGAGGGCATAAACCGTGGAAAGTAGCGAAGTTTCTTGAAAGGTGCGAGCGCCGGGTGCGAAGTCGGGAGTAACGTATGAGCGCGGGTCCCTATGATGCGTTGTTGATCATGTCGTTCGGCGGGCCGGAAGGCCTGCCGGATGTGATGCCGTTTCTCGACAATGTGCTGCGCGGCCGGAATGTGCCGGAGGAGCGCAAGCGCGAGGTCGCGCACCACTACGAACTCTTTGGCGGCGTGAGCCCGATCAATACGCAGAACCGTCAGCTCCAGGCCGCGCTCGAGGTTGAGCTGCAGTGCCGCGGCCTCGACCTGCCGATCTACCTGGGCAACCGCAACTGGATCCCCTATGTCGCCGACGCGGCGCGCGCGATGCAGGCGGCGGGCGTTCGGAAGTTTCTCACGCTCGTGACCAGCGGCTTCAGTTGCTACTCCGGCTGCCGCCAGTACCGCGAGGACATCGCCCGCGCGCTCGCCGCGCTCGGCCCCGGCGCGCCGACATCCGACAAGATCCGCGTCTGGTACAACCACCCGCTGTTCATCGACGTCTGGGCACGCCACTGGAAGCAGGCGTTCCACCGATTGTCCGAACCGGCGCGCGCGAACGCCGCGACCCTCTTCACCGCGCACAGCATCCCGAACGCCATGGCGGATCGCAGCGCATACGCCGCGCAACTGCAGGAGGCCTCGCGCCTCACGGCGGAAGCCGCTTCCATCGCGAACTGGCGCCTCGTGTACCAGAGCCGAAGCGGGCCACCGACACAACCGTGGCTCGAACCGGATGTGCTCGACGCGATCCGCGCGGCGCATGCCGGCGGCGCATCCGCCGTCGTGCTCGCGCCCATCGGATTCATCTCGGACCACATGGAAGTCCTCTACGACCTCGACCGCGAGGCGAAGGAACTCGCGCAGGAGCTCGGCCTCCCGCTCGTGCGCGCCTCCACGCCGGGCACGCATCCGCTCTTTGTCGAGATGCTCGGCGAACTCATCCAGGAACGCGTGAATCCCGCCACGCCGAAACGCGCGATCGGCGCCCGCCCGCCGAACCACGACGTCTGCCCCGAACAGTGCTGCCAGTCCGGCCGCCCGCCCGTTGCAGCCGCGGCAACATCATAACGCTGGTGGTTACACGCGGCCGAGATGAAGGTCGCCGTGGATTTTGAATACGTGGCCGTCGCGGTCAACATGCAGGGAGCGTCCGGGAAATTCGGCTGGCAGCCACCGTCGAAGCAGTTCCACGACCTCCGCCTCCCATTCCTCCTGCACCGCAGGCGGCACATGCTCGACCGTCACCATGCGCACATCCACGATGTAGCCGGGACCGTGGGTGCTGCCGTAGCCCGCGCTGAAGGCGGCGCCAATGTTGAACAGGCCGTCCATCTGCGGGTTGCCCGTCATACCGTCGGACGGTCGCGCGGGGTGCAGGATGAAGCGCTGGCCGTGGCGGGACTCAAGCTCGCGGTCGATACGGTCGAAGACGCGCTTCAGCCCGTTCTCAAATGCCTGCACGCGTGGATCGCGATAGCTCATCGCGTCACTGTCGCGCGTCAGGCCTCCAGGATCAAATCGTAATCGAGCGCGTCGGTGACACGCGCGGACACGACGGCGCCGGGGTCGACCTTCTTCCACGCCTTGCCCCTGAGGAAACAGAGGCCGTCCACATCGGGGGCTTCGAGCCGGGTGCGTCCGATCATGCCTGCGCCCTTCGGGTGCGCGGCGCCGGGCGGCACGGGGCCGTCGACCATTACGTCCACCGTCGCGCCCACGCGCGCGCGCAGGCGCTGGCGCGAGACCTCGCGCTGCGCGAGCATCAGCGCGTCGCGGCGCTCTTTTTTCACGGCGAGTGGAACGTTGTCGGCTTTTTTCGCGGCGGGGGTTTTCGGTTCGCTGGAATAGAGGAAGACGCCGGCGTGGGAGAAGCGGCCCTCCTTCACCAGCGCGAGCAGCTCGGCGAAATCGGTATCCGTTTCGCCGGGGTAGCCGACGATGAACGTGGTGCGGAGCGCGCCGCCGGGCAGTTTTTGCGCGATGCGGTCGAGCAAGCGCAGCGTCTCGTCGCGGCCGAGGCCGCGGTTCATGTCCATCAGCATGCGGTCGGAAATGTGCTGCAGCGGCATGTCGATGTACGGGCAGAAGCGCGGGTCGGACGCGAGCACGTCGAGCATCTCGTCGGACAGGTACGCCGGGAACGCGTACATCAGGCGGAACCACGCGTCGGTCTCGATGGCGGCCAGCGCGCGCAGCAGGTCGGCGAGGCGCAGCGCGCCGTAGAGGTCGCGTCCGTAGGAGCTCGTATCCTGCGCAATCAGGCTGATCTCGCGCGCGCCGGCGTCGAGCAGCTGGCGGGCCTCGGCGACGATGTCCTCCATCGGGCGGCTCACCTGCGTGCCGCGCATGAACGGGATCGCGCAGAACCGGCAGCCGTTGGAGCAACCCTCGGAAATTTTCAGATGCGCGAGGTGCGGCGACCCGATGCGCAGGCGCGGCGCGGTGAGGAATTCGTTGTAGCTCTGCGTGAACGAGCGGGCGGCGCCGGCGAGGCCGGTGTAACGCTTGTCGAGGATCGCCACGGTCCCGTGCGCGGCGGCGGGCGGCGCCGGCTTCAGGTCGCGCAGCAGCTCGGGCAGGCGCGGGTAGTCCTGGAAGCCGACGGCGACATCGGCGTGGTCGAGGAAGTTGTTCAGCTCCGGCGCGCCGTGCGCGCGCTCGACGAGGCAGCCGAGCGCGACGACGTGTTTGAGCGAGCCGCGCTGCTTGAGTTGCTGCAATTCGCGCAGGACGCCGGCGGACTCCTCGCGCGCCTCGTGGATGAAGCCGCAGGTGTTCACGAGGCAGATCTCCGCCTCGGACGGATCGGCCGCGAGCATGTAGCCCGCCTCGGCGAGTCGCCCGAGGATGCGCTCCGAATCGACCGTGTTCTTGGCGCACCCGAGGTTGATCAGGCTGACGATGGGCAGCGGATCAGCCACGGCGCCGCTCTTCCTTGCGCTCGTGGCTGGACCGGAACTCGAACACGATCGGCGCGCCCTCGAACCCCGATGCGGCGCGCAGCGCGCTCACGAGGTACGCCTGGTAGGCGGGCGTGTTGAGTTCCGGCTGGTTGACGAAGAACCGGAACCGCGGCGGGCGCTCGCCCACCTGCGTCGCGTAGTAGAACTTGAGGCGCTTGCCGCCGACGCGCGGCGGGGAGACGCGCTTCACGGCGTCGTGCAACACGCGGTTGAGCGTGCTGGTCGGGATGTTCGTGGAAATCTGCGCGGCGACGTAGTCGATGGTCTCGATCGCCTTGCGCACGTTGTAGCCGGATTGCGCTGAGGCAAACACGATGGGCGCGAAGGAGAGGAAATACATCGCGCGGCGCAACGCCTTCTCGTATTCGCGCTGCGTGACCTTGACGTCGGCCTGCGCGAGGTCCCACTTGTTCACGAGCAGCACGCATCCCTTGCGCGCTTCCGTGATCAGGCCCGCGATCTTCTTGTCCTGCTCCGTCGGCCCCTGCTCCGCGTCGAGCACGAGCACCACGATGTCCGCCTCTTCGATGCTCTTGCGGGCGCGCATCACGCTCCAGCGCTCGACGGCTTCCTCCTGCCGGCGCAGCTTGCGCAGCCCGGCGGTGTCCACCAGCCGGTAGTGCCGGGCCTGCGGGCCCTCGCCGATCGTGAACGGGACCTCGATGCTGTCGCGCGTCGTGCCCGGGATGTCGGATACGATCACGCGGTCGTGCCGCAGGATGCGGTTCACGAGCGACGACTTGCCCGCGTTCGGCTTGCCGACAATGGCCACACGCAACGGCTGCCGCGCCGTCGGCGACTCCGCCTCGGGCAGGCGCGCAACAATCGCCGAAATCAGCGGATCGAACCCGCGGTTGTGCAGCGCGGCGACGGGGAAGACGGGAAAGCCGAGCGCCTCGAATTCGGCGGCCTGCGCGTCGAGACCCTCGTGGTCCGACTTGTTCGCCGCCAGCACGACCGGACGGCCCGACGCATGCAGCATCTTCGCCACCTCGCGGTCCAACGGCGTCAGACCCGCGGAGAGGTCCACCGCAAAAATGATCACCGCCGCGTCCTGGATCGCGATCTCCGCCTGCTCGCGCGTCCCGGCGGTAATCACGTCGCGCGCCGACTCGCCGTCCATCAGCCCCAAGCCGCCGGTGTCGATCAACTCGAAGCGCTGGTCCTTCCAGCGCGCCTCGGCGGACAGCCGGTCGCGCGTCACCCCCGGCTCATCATGGACGATGGCGATGCGACGCCCGACGATGCGGTTGAAAATAGCCGATTTCCCCACATTGGGTCGGCCGACGATGGCAGCAATACGATTCATTCCGGGCGGGTTATGCCTGTAAATTGCCCCAGCTACAAGCTCTGGCTGGACAAAGGGGTTGGCGCTGGGTATGAAACGCTCAAGTTCGGGGTTTCGGGGAAGCGAATTTCAGACGCGCCGCATCCACACGCCATGGTCTCGTTGTACGTAGGAAATTTATCGTTTAAGGCCTCCGAGACGGATCTTCAGGGGGCTTTTGGCGCGTTTGGCCCCGTCGCCTCCGTCCGCATCGTAAAGCACCCGTTCAACGGGCGTTCGCTTGGATTTGCGTTTGTCCACATGGAACAGGAGGCGGATGCCCGTCGCGCCGCCGCCGGGCTCCACAACCAGTTGATCGCCGACCGCCCCGTGCGCGTGAGCGAAACCCGTCCGCGCGACGACATCCCCCGCATTTCGCTATCCACATGAAACTCTTTGGCCGCCGCCTCCCGAAATCCGAGCCACGCAAGACCCCCAAAGGCGAGTCCGAGGCGCACAAGACCGCGCCCGGCCTGCGCGCGATCAAGGAGTTGTGGCAGGTGGACGCCACGAAGAAAAAAGTGGAGCCCATCGAGGGCCAGGTCGTAACCGACATCTACGCGACCCCCCGCGCC
>CALKUH010000064.1 GCA_937996795.1 uncultured Verrucomicrobiota bacterium
CAAGCCGCGCGCGCAACCCGATGTTTCGCTTGAGCCATCAAAACCGGCTCCGTACGCCGCGAGCCGGAATGCGGCCATTTCGACAATCGTGGCAGCCGATATCGAGTTTACGACGATCCTGCCGTTTGGGAGGATGACGGGAAGCAATTGGGCGCATCCCCTTCTATTTTGCCGGCGAATTTCCGGGATGATACTGACGCAAGGAGCGCGATGATCACGACAACGATACGATGGGTGATGTTGGTGGGAACCTTTGCCTGCGTGCTCGGGTGGGGCCGGCTGGCCGTGGCCGATGAGAGCCGGGTGCGACCCAACATCCTGATGATCATGGCGGATGACGTCAGCCCCGATCACTTCGGGTGCTACGGCGGTCCGGCCACGCCCAACATTGATCGGCTGGCCGGACGGGGGATCCGTTTTACCCGGGCCTGGGCCACGCCGATGTGCATGCCCACGCGCGCGATGCTGATGACGGGCCGCTATGCGCACCAGAACGGGGTGTGGCATAACGCGCTATGGACGCTGCCGGAGGGGCGCAAGGCGAGGCAGTTTACCCGGTACAACCTGACGGTCGCGAAAATGCTCTCGAAGGCGGGCTACGCGACCGCCCTTGCGGGAAAAATTCATGCGCTGAGCGATCCGCTGAATGCCGATGCCGGTTTCGATGAAGCCTGCTACCACGACGCCTACGCGAGGCATCCGGCCGCCGCGGGCTTCGATGGCGCGTATGAAGCCAAGGACCCGCCGCCGGGTTGGACGTCCCCGGTCACTTCCCGCTACTGGCATCCCTGCATCATCCAGAACAACAAGTTGATGGACACCAGACCGGAGGATTTTGGCGACGACCTGTTCGCCGAATTCCTGATCGACTTCATGAAGCGGAAGCGGGCGGAGGGAACACCGTTTCTGGCCTACTTCAGCATGAACCTTCCGCACACGATCGCGGCGAAGCACGCGGGGAGTTGGGCCCTGCCCACGACACCAGCCGAGGGCGTTCCTGGGACGAATGGCGGGGGGACGTTTGAAGCGTGCGTGGCCTACGCAGACACCCTGGTCGGTCGAATGCTCCAGGCCATCGAAGACATGGGCGGGAATGACGACACCATCATCCTGTTTTTCTCCGACAACGCCACCCAGTGGCGGGGCAAGGGCGCGGCCACTCAGCAGGCGGTGCACGTACCGATGGTCGTGGCCGGCCCCGAGCGTTGGATCTCAGCCCGCGGCGCTTCGGACGCGCTCGTCAGTGTCGCCGACCTGATGCCGACGTTTGCGTCCTGGTCCGGGGCGGCGCTGCCGGACGGCTATAGCTTCGATGGGGTTTCGCAGGCGGACTACCTGGCGGGCCGAAGCGGGTCCCCGCGGGAGTTCCTCTACAGCTACATTGGAACGGCCCGGATGATCCGGGACGCGGACTGGGTCCTCGAGGCGGTCGACCCGATCGGCGGCCATCCGGACGGGCGCCTGTACCGGGACACGAAAAAGGGGCTGCGCGAAATCAAGGACCCGAAGGCCGACGCGGGAGCCGAGGCCGCCCGCCAGCGCCTGCTGGCGGCCCTGAAAGACATTCCCCACCTGGACCTTTCCGATCCGGGCGTGCGCTCGGACCTTGAGCGATACCAGCAGCATGGGGTGTACAAACACCGGCTGCGCTGAGGGCGTTTCCTCGCGAGTCCGCCCGCATGAACACGACTGCGCAAAATCCGTTATCCTTTGGGAAGCCGTTTCCCATCATTGTGATCCGGTCACGAGCGAGGATGAGTCCCCATGCAATCTAAAGCGACAACGGTTGATGCGTACCTGGCGGAACTGCCCCCGGATCGCCGTGCGGCACTCGAGGCCGTTCGCCGGGTGATCCGCCGGAATCTCGACAAGCAGTACGTCGAGAACATGAGCTACGGCATGATCGCCTACTGCGTGCCGCATCGCGTGTATCCGCAGGGGTATCACTGCAACCCGAAACAAGCCCTGCCTTTCGCCGCGCTGGCTTCGCAGAAAAACTACATGTCGGTCTATTTGTGCACGTACATGTCCCCCACCGAGGAGGCATGGTTTCGCTCTGCCTGGAAGAAAACCGGGAAGAAGCTGGACATGGGCAAAAGTTGTATCCGTTTCAAGACGCTGGACGACCTCGCGCTCGATGTCATCGGCGAGGCCATCCGTCGCGTGCCGGCAAAGACGTTTATAGAGTTGTACGAAAAGGTGCGGCGAACCACCGGCAGCACGGTGGCAAAGCGAAGGCGAGACCGCCCTGTGGAAAAACTGGAAGAGCGCATTGAGCGGCACCGGGATGGGTCGGTGTGCGCGCGCGGCCAGATGTTTGGGAATCAGCTTCACGGATATTGGGAGTGGTTCCGAAAAGATGGGTCCAGAATGCGTTCCGGAACATTCGAGCGCGGCAAACAGGTGGGCGAATGGACCACCTACACGCGCGATGGATGGGTGGCGAAGGTGACGCAGTTTTGAGCGTTTCGGACTATCACATCGTCTGGGACCGTCCCAGCGCCGACCACGACGGCTCGATGCCGCTCGGGAACGGCGACCTCACGGCCAATGCGTGGGTGGAGCCTTCCGGCGACCTCGTCTTCTTTATCGGCAAGACGGACGCCTGGGATGAAAACGGACGGCTGCTCAAGGTGGGCAAGGTGCGTGTGCGCTGCGAGCCGCCGCTTGTCGAACCGAACGCTACGTTCCGGCAGGAGCTGGACCTCACGCGGGGCACGATGCGCGTCGAAGTGCGCGGCACGGATGGCGCGGCACGGCTCGCCCTATCCGTCGACGCACACCATCCCTGCATTGATGTCGCAATCGAAAGCGACCAGCCGCGCCGCGCCACCGCGTCGTTCGAGCTGTGGCGCAAGACCCGCGAGGCGCTGCCGTCGCTGGAAATCAGCGATGTGCTCTTCGACCGCGAGAAGCCCGGGCAAATGCGCGAGCCCGTATTCGTGGAGCCCGACACCGTTCTCGCCAACATCGGCCCGCACATCGGCTGGTATCACCACAACACGCGCTCGACCGGACCCGCGCTTGCGGCGGACATCCAAGGCGTTGCGGACTTCCCGCGCGTTGACCCGCTGCTCCACAGGACGTTCGGCGCGATCATCACGGCCGACGCCGCGCAGCGCGTGGACGATACGACGCTCGGTCTGCCCGCGGTCCACACCCACCACATCCGCGTTCACCTGTTGACGCGCCATCCCTCGACGGTCGAGGCCTGGAGGGACGACATTCTCGCGCAAGCTGCGCGCATCGACGCCATCCCCCTCGCCCGTCGCCGCACCGCGCACGAGGCGTGGTGGCGCGACTTCTGGGATCGCAGTTGGATCAAGGCGTGGACGCGCGGCGGAAAGACCGAGGACGACGACGCCTTCATCGTGTCGCGCGGCTACGCCCTGCAACGGTACCTCACCGTTTGCGCCGGGCGCGGACGACATCCGATCAAGTTCAACGGATCGATCTTCACCGTGCCTGCGGAGAATACCGCCGGCTACGCCGACTACCGCCGCTGGGGCCCCGGCTACTGGTGGCAGAACACGCGGCTGCCCTATGTCAGCCTTTGCGCGAGCGGCGACACCGACTTCATGGAGCCCCTGTGGCGGATGTACGTCGACGATCTCCTGCCGCTGAACCGGCATCGCACGAAGTCCTACTTCGGCATTGATGGCGCCTTCTATCCGGAGTGCGTCTATTTCTGGGGCGACGTGTTCAGCGAGGCCTACGGCTGGACGCCCATGACGGAGCGCAAGGACCCGCTGCAGGAAAGCCAATGGCACAAATGGGAATGGGTTGCCGGGCCCGAACTCGTCTACATGATGCTCGACGCCTACGACCACACCGGCGACGAGTCACTGCTCCGGCGCCGAATCCTTCCGACCGCGCTCGCGGTGATCCGTTTCTTCGACGGCTTCTACACGACCGATGCCGCGGGGAAGCTGGTGATGCATCCGTCGCAGGCTCTCGAGACCTGGTGGGACTGCACGAACCCCATGCCCGAGGTCGCCGGGTTGCACGCGATCTGCGCGCGCCTGCGCGCGCTGCCGGAGGGCGCGCTCGACGCGGCGAACGCCGAGACGCTGCGCGCCTTCCAGGCCAAACTGCCGGACCTGCCCGTGCGCGACACGGAGGACGGCTCCGCGTTTGCGCCCGCCGAACGCTTCGCCATCAAGAAAAACATGGAGAACGCGGAACTCTACAGCGTCTTCCCCTTCCGCCTCGCGAGCTTCAATCGCACCAACGCCCCGCTGGCCGTGCGCGCCCTGAAGCATCGCTGGAACCGAGGCAACACCGGCTGGCGGCAGGACGACATCTTTATGGCGTACCTCGGGCTGACCGACGACGCCCGCAGCGGGCTGGTCGCCCGTGCACGCGCCCATGACGAGCGTTCGCGCTTCCCCGCCTTCTGGGGGCCGAACTTCGATTGGACTCCGGATCAGGATCACGGCGGCGTGCTGATGAAGACGTTCCAATCCATGCTGATGCAGACCGAGCCGGTCACCGGCTCCGAAGTCGACGGCAAGATATACCTGCTGCCCGCATGGCCCCGGGACTGGGACGCTGATTTTAAGCTCCATGCGCCCGGCAATACCACGATCAGCGGCCGCGTGCGCGACGGAAAGATTGAGAACATCGTCGTGACGCCGTCGTCGCGAAAAAAGGATGTCGTGATCGTACGCGGAACGGGTGAAGGAATCGTTGTGACGGCCCACTAACTGGCGGGCGCGAAACGCCGACACCTGGGGCGCGGCGCAGTTACGGCACGGTGAACGAATAATTATTGTTGTCGTTGTTGTCGTAATACGACAACCCGCCGTTGGCGGCGCTGATGACCTCGACGATGTATTCGATGGTGGTTCCGGATGCAACCGGGCCGACCATGCGGCGCCACACGTCGTTGTTGCCGGCCTGCCCGACATGCGACATTTCCGCCGTCTGCCAGTCTCCGCCATTCAGGCGATACCCCAGGCGCGCGGTCTTGCCGGAATCCTGCGGCCACACCTCGCGTGTGACGACAATGTAGGACGAGGTCGCCGCCGCGTGCATGCGGAAGTACGCCGTATTCGCGCCATTGGTCACCGCCACGGCGGCATTGGTTCCCTCCGGCTGGAGCGAAGCCGCATGGGTCCACGCGTCAAGGGATGCACTGGTATCAACGGTGTACGGGGCGCCCGGCTGCAGTTCGCGCGCGAGCAGGTGCGCGACGCCGCCCTGAATGTTGGTCAACGCCAGCGACGGCGTGGATTGCAGCGGCACATTCGACACCGCGTGGATTACCGTGCCGTTGTTCACATCGTTGCCGACCCACTCGACAGGGCCGGTAAAACCGGGGCTGACGACAGCGTAGAAGTCCTTGCCCTGATTGTTGTCCCACAGCTGGAATCCATCGGCGTCCTCGACGGCGAGGCTGTAGCGGATGGTGGTTCCCGCGGGGAATGAACCCAAACTCTGGTACCAGTGGTCGTAATCGAGACCCGGCGTGCCGCGGGCCAGGGGCGCGGTATTCCATGTGCTGCCTTTGTCCGTCGAATACACGACGACGCCGGTGACGCCGACGCTGAGGTCCCGCGAATCGAGGTTCATCCACAACTCATCGGATGCGGTCAGTTCGCCGTTCGCGGGCCAGTGGGCGTTGTTGCCGACCCAGCGCAGGATCAGGTTCAGGCCGAATCCCTTGATGACCCACGCCTCCTGCTTCCCGTCGGGATTGGTCCCGTAGCCGACCACGACCGAGCCGTCCGCCGAAATCGCCGTCGCCGCGGTCAGCGTCCAACCCGTCATGTCGATGCCCCCGTCCACCAGCACCTGTCGGAGGTTGCGCACGCCATTAAACGAATCGTGCGAGATGGCCTGATACACACCGCCCAGTCGGGACGACCCGACCGCCAGCGCGGCGTCCGCCGTGACGCCGTTGAACACGGAGTCATAGCCTTCGCCGCCGCTGGACAGTTCCGGTCCGATGACCGACACGACGCCATTATTCCAGCGCGCGGCGCGCCGGTAGTTGATGGTGATGATGTTCGGGATGACGAAGGTGGAATTGATGTGGCCGACCAGCACGGCGCCGCTGTCAGAGAGGTCATAGGCCCGGGCCCCACTGTAATAATCCTGCAGGCCGTCGAGGCTGGTCCAAACGAAAATGCTTTGTCCGCCCGGAGTGCCATAGCCGGTGACGCGGGATCCGTCCGGGGTCACCGCATAGGCTTCGCTCTGGTACGCGCCGCCGGGCAGGTCGCCCAAGCCGGTCATGACGTCGCCGGTCCAGCGGAACGCTTCGCGGCCCGAGGCCGAGGTGGCATGGCCGACGACGACCTGGCCGTCCGCGGACACGCCGCGGGCCGTGCTTTCGACGCTGCCACCGGGCAGGTCACCGAGTCCGGCAACCCCGTTTGTGGCCCAGGCACTGGCTTGCTGGCCGGTGGCCGAAAAAGTGCCGCCGACAATGACGCTGCCATTCGCCGACGCGGCATAGGCGACGGAGCCGGTGCCGCCCGACAGCATCGGCAGGGCCGTTAACCCACCGCCTTCCGTCCAGCGAAACGCCACCATTCCGGAGGCCGTACTGCCGTGGCCCACCACCACCGCACCATCGGCGGAAACGCCGTTGGCCGCACTGTTGGTGACGCCGCCCGGCAGGTCGCTCAATGGGATGAATTCCAGTTGCGCCTTCGTCGAAAAAGCCACGAGAGCGAAGCAAGCAGCTACCACCCATATGCGATGATCCGTTTTCATCATACCCCCCATTGCACCCCGTAAAACGGTACTGGACGAGTACGCGACATTAGGGCAAATAATCCAGCAAGTAAAACGTTTTAACCAACCAGTTCCAGCCTTGTCCGACGCCGAACGAAAAGATAGCGTGAGCGCACTATGAAACATTGGATCGCCTCCTCGGTCATCTACCAGATCAACCTGCGCGGGCTGGCGGCACGGGAGCCGCGCAATGCGATTGAGGCGGCGAAGGAGAAACCGCTGGCGGACTCCCCGCTGGCGTACGTCGCGAAGCACCTCGCGGCAATCAAGAAGCTCGGCGCGAATGTGCTTTATTTCATGCCGCCCTACCCCATCGGCCACGCGTTTCGCAAAGGCATCGGCTCGCCCTACTCCATCCGCGACTTCCGCGCGATCGAACCGGAGTACGGCACGCTCGACGAGATGAAGGATCTCGTGCGCAAGGCGCACAAGGCCGGCTTCAAGGTGATTTTCGACATCACGCCGAATCACACGAGCCGCGACAATGTGTGGATCGCGCAGCATCCCGAGTTCTACGTGAAGCGCGACAACGGCGAGGTGTTCTACGACTGCGACTGGTCGGACACCGCGAAGCTCGACTACACGCAGCCCGCGCTGCGGCGCGAGATGGTCGCGATCTACGACTACTGGCTGAGCTTCCTCGGGAAGGACGCCGACGGCCAGCCGGACGGCATCGACGGGTTCCGCCTCGATATGGCGCATTTCATCAATGACAAGTCGTTCTGGAACGACGCGATGCCGGAGCTGCACGCGCGCCACGCGGGCCGCGAGCTGCTGTTCCTCGCCGAGTGCTATGGCATCGGGAACAACGTTGATCTCTTCGACCGCGGGATCAACGCGGCGTATGACGATGATTTCTACAAGGTCTGCGCGAATTTCTATGGCATCACGGAGGACGGAACATCCACGATCGTGCCCGCGGCAGGCCTTGCGGGAAATCACGACTTCAAGGACCGCTACGACGCCTTCCTGCACGGCGGCATCGCGGGCGCGTTTGCGCGCGCGATCCTGAACTACGAGGAAAAATATCCGAAGCAGGGCGCGCCGTTCGTCGCGCGCTATTCGGACAACCACGACGAGGGGCGCGGGTTCTACCTATTCGGCCCCGAAGCGACGATGGCCGTGAACATGCTGGTGTTCATGGCGCCGCGCACGCTGCCGTTCATCCTGACGGGCGAGGAATTCGGCGCGGTGAACCGGCCGCCGATCCACGACCGGATGAATCCCATCGGCAAGCGCCGCCGCATCCAGTGCGCGGACCATGTGCGCGAGCAGGAGTCGGTCGAATTCGAGGGCAACTCCTTCGCGCGCGACCCCGCGGAGCGCGCCGCGATCTACCGCCTGTTCCAGGACCTGATTCGCCTGCGGACGAAGAACAAGGAATTCGTGCGCGGCAGTTTCGCCCTCGTGGATGCGGGTGAGGCGTGCCAGCCCAACCAGCACGCCGTACTCGCGTTCGAGCGCAAGCTGGGGAAATCGACGGTGCGCTGCGCCGTAAACCTCGGCCCGCATGACCGGCGCCTGCGCCACGCGGCGTCGTTCGCCGGGACGACGTTGTTCGGCGGATTGCAGGGCGACGTGCTGCCGGCATTCTCCGCGATTGCCGTGCGCGTGTAGCCGCCCCGCCTACTGCTGGCGGCGGTGCTGCGCGACGAGGTCTAGCAGGTCGCGCACCGGGGTAACCTTTGCGCCGGCATCCCGGTTTTTCCCGCCGATTTCAAAGGCGATTTTCCACTGGCGGAACAGGATGCGCCACGCGTCGAGCGGACCGTGTGACGGGTCGTAGAGGCTCGTGGCCTCCGAGGTGACGCCGTTGAGTTCAATGACCTTGAGATCGCGTCCCGCGCGCAGCGCATCCTCCGAGGGCGCGCGGAGGTCGTAGCGTCCGAAGAAGAACCCGTCATACCCCCGGCTCAGCGCATCGATGGCGGCGGTGAGTTCCGCGGTGATCAGGCGCGCGCCGTTGCGAAAGATCGCGCCACGGCAATGGTTCCCCAACTCGACCAGCGCGATTCGCTCCCCGGCGGCGGGCACCCACGAGAGGCGCGCGCGCTGCTGGTGCAGGTGGAAGCGCGCCATGCAGACCGCGCGCGGGTCGCGGAGGATTAATTTTTCCAGGCTGTGTTTTCCGTCGCCGACCAGCGCGGGGAACTCCTTCTCGGTGATCGCGAAGACGTGGCCGGACGGCTCGCCGGGATGGCGGTAGTAGAAAACACCGTATTCGCGGCCCGCCGCGAATTCCTGCGCGAGGGCGGGCGGACGCGGCTTCTCGAAATAGCGCAGCACGTCCGCGTCGGATCGCGCGATGGCGACGCCCGTGCCGCGCTCGCCGGCGTCCGGCTTGAGCACGACGGGGTATGCGACGCCGATCCGTGCCATCCACGCGCGCACCGCGGCGAGCGCCTCATCACCCGCGGCGCCCGCGCGGACCAGGTGATGACGGGCGACGCGCGGGTCGTCCGGCGCGGCGAGTGCGGTGAGGATGGCCGACTTCGATTCGCCGACGAATCCGCCGGCCGGCATGCCCGGATTGGCCGCGGTGAAGACCGTGGCGCCGCGATGGCGCAGCGCGAGCCACGCGAGATAGGGCCAGAGCGGCAGGTACAGCGCCCAGGTGGGCCAGAATTCGCACCGGCGCAGGCGCTGCCAGCGGCTGTACAGCAGGCGGCGCCCGCGGAAGGTGAACAGCGGGACGATCAATTCAATGATGAGCCAGAGCAGCAGCGCCACCAGCACAAGGCCGCCGAGGGTGTAGGCCTTGTATTCGTGCAGCAGGTCGAGCGCGCGCTCGCCAAGCGTCGCCGCGAGCCAGACGAGGAACGGGGCCCAGATCACGCCCGCGACGCAAAAGAACAGCAGATAGCTCCAGAAGTTCTGGTGCAGCAGACCCGCGGTAAAGTAGGTCGGCAGACGGCTGCCCGGCACGAATCGGCTGGCAAGAATGACGATCGGGCCGCGCCGCGCGAACCATTCCGCGCTGTCCTGGATCGCCTGGTCGCGCACAAACCAGCGGAACGGGGCGCGGCGGAGGGCGGGCCGCCCGATGTAACGCCCGGCGGCGTACAGGAGGATGTCGCCGCCGAAAATGCCGGCGAACGCCGCGCCCGCGGCGTGCCAGAATTCCAGCAACCCGTGCGCGACGAGCAGGCCCGCGCCGATGCAGGCGAGGTCCTCGCTGATCAGCGTGCTGAAGCAGATGAGGAACAGGATGAGCCAGAGCGCGAGGCCGGAGGCGGCTTTGCGTTCCACGTCGCGGAACGGAACGGCCGCGGCCTCCACCCGGACGGGCGCCGCCTGCGGGCGGGTCGCCGCCTCGCCGCGCTCCACGCGTTCCACGAAGTCGAGCACAAGGCCGGCGATCCGTTCGGGTTCGGAATACGCATGAAAGTGCGCGCCGGGCAATTCGATCCATTCGCTCTGCGGCACGATGCGATGGTGTTCGCGCGCGGCGGCGGGCGGAACGAGCGGGTCTTCCGCGCCGTGCAGGATCAGCATCGGGGGCTCGAAGCGTTCGAGCAGTCCGCGCAGCGGACGCTGGTCCGTGTCATAGAAACTGCGCGCGTACGGCACATTAAACAGCACGCGGTCCAGCGCGCCAAAATGCGGCAGCAGGTTTGCGGCGCTCCACAGGAGCGCCAGTTGCGCACCGTGCAGGCCGCGGTTCAGCGTGTGGCTGCCCAGCAATTCCAGCTCCTGCACCCCGATGGAGGCGAGCAGCGTCAGCGATTCCACGCGCGCGGGATCGCGTTCGTGCAGGTGCAGCGCCGCACCGCCGCCGAGGCTGAAGCCGACGACGTGGACGCGTTCGATGGCCAGCGTGTCGAGCAGCGCCTCCAGGTACGCGGCGGCGGCGCGGATGGAGTAGTCCGGCGCCGAGCGCGAGGACGAGCCGAAACCGGGCAGATCCGGCGCGATGACGCGGACCCCGCCGCCAAGCGCCTCCGCGAACGCGCGCAGGTCGTAGGCGCGCGCCGGACTTCCGTGCAGCAGCAACACCACCGGGGCGCCCGCGTTCGTCGCCGGCCGATCGACATACGCCAGCGTCACGGGGCGCGGTGCGTCCGCCACCTGCACGGCGATCGTCTTCTGCTCGGGAAGCGGACGACTCGTGCGCGAGAGCCATGACGCGACCGCATGCGACGCGAGCAGCAGGAGGAGATAGGCCAGCAGCCAGCGCAAACGGGGCATCGAGCGGAACGGTGACATCGCGGTCATGAGTGACGCGGACATGAGACCACAACGGGCGGGCTCGCGTCACGGCTTTGGTACAGGAATCGAATCGCCCCCGGCTCCACCGTCACGCGGCTGAAGCTGACCGTCCACGCGTCGGCGCGCTCCATCCACACCGAGTAGGCGCCGCCGCGAGGAATGGTGTCGCGGTGGAAACGAAGCAGCGCTTCCGGCCCGGGGTCGCCGCGCCCGACCAGGGCGTCATATCGCGCGCGCCGCTCCCGCAGCACCTCGTCCGTGTCGAAGGAGGACGTGCTGATCGGGCGGCCTTCATCCGCCAGCGCTTCGCCCCGCAGCGCGCGGCCATCCCAGTGCAGGCACACCGCCGTCCGCGGATCGAAGGCCAGCAGCACGAATGCGGGATAGCGGTGGAGGTCGGCCCGCGCCATGGCATCGCGCACGTCGGGCGCGGCGGTGAGCGGCATCTGGTCCAGCACGAGGTGTCCGCGGCTGCACGGGTTCGGCGGCGGCGGCGCGCGCTGGCCGTCGTAGTAGTTCAACACGCAGACGGAGAGCCCCGCCTCGTTGGCCGCGAGCCAGGTGCCGCCGGCGCGCGGATCAATGGGCGCGATGAAACGGCGCGGCGCGGCGCCGAGCACGGAGGGTGGATGAGCGGATGGCCGCGAACGCTGCTCGTCGCGGTTGAAAAAGATTTCGTAGGACGGCCCGGCGCGACGCCAGGTTACTGTGCACATGCGAGTTGGGCGTGGTGCCGCAGGGTGGACGGTGCGACGCCGAATTGCGCGCCGGCGTCGATGCCCTGGATCTTCAGGATCAGCCGGATCAGGGCGTAGTGATGAACCGTGTGGCTGATGAGAAATTGCAGTTCGCGGCGAGTGGACGAATCAGTCCACCACCCGGACGCGTCCGTCTGGTCGCCACAATCCATTTTCACCTTGAGCGGTTTGTCCGCGTGCAACACCAGCGCGCGCATGCCCGCCATCAGTTCATCCAGACGCGCCAGGGCCGCCGTCCGGTCCTTCTCGATGGACGCTTCCCGCGCGCGGGCATCGTAATCAATACGGCCCGACGGCAACCCGGCGAGCAGGTTGGAATAGTGGTCCAGCACATGGCGCAGATGCGCGCCCACCCCGCTGCCGAAGACGGGATGCCCCGTGCAGGCATAGGTGTCGCTGCTCAGGCGGGAAACGAGGTCGCGGCTTTGTTGGAGAAAAGCGAGATTGTCGTCAGCCAGCGTCGCGCACGATGCCATGGGGTACCTCCGGAATGGCAATAGGTCGCAGCATAGCGCATTTCCTTGCGGCGGCAAGCGCGCGCCCATTAGAGTCGCGCCATGCTTCCCATCCAGACAGACCGCCCCGTCGCGTTTTTTGACATTGAGTCCACCGGCACCAACATCCGCACGGATCGGATCGTCGACCTCGCCATCGTGAAGGTCTTCCCCGACGGCCGGCGGGAGACCCATACGTTCCGCGTCAACCCGGGCATGCCGATTCCGATCGAGTCCTCGAAAGTCCACGGCATCTACGACGCCGACGTGAAGGACTGCCCGCCGTTCCCGACCATTGCCAAACAGGTCGCGGCGCTGCTGCAGGATTGCGACCTGGGCGGCTACAACATCCTGCGGTTCGACATCCCGATGTTGTGCGAGGAATTCACGCGCGCGGGCGTGCCGTTCTCCGTCGAGGGCCGCCGCGTGGTGGATGCGCAGCGCATCTTCCATCAGCGCGAGCCGCGCGACCTCTCCGCCGCCCTGCTCTTCTATAAAGGAAAGAAACACGAGGGCGCGCACGGCGCGCTCGACGATGTGATCGCGACGATCGACGTGCTGGAGGGCCAGTACGAGCGCTACGCGGACCTGCCGCAATCCATCGACCAGCTGAGCGACTACTGCAATCCGCGGAAGCCCGGCTGGGCCGACTCCACCGGCAAGCTCAAATGGGTCGCGGGCGAACTGACGATCAATTTCGGCAGCAAACAGGGCGCCAAGGTGCGCGACCTAGCGAAGATGGAACCCGGCTACCTGCGCTGGATGATCGAAAAGAACTTCCCCCGCGACACCACGGAACTCGTCAGCAACGCGCTGAAGGGCAAGTTCCCGGAGCCGCCGGCGGCGGCGCCGACAAGTGACGCCTAGACCTATTTGTCATCTGTAGCCGCGACCGTTGGTCGCGGTACCAGCACCAAGCCTCCGCGCTCATCGAGCGCGGCTACAGTTATGGCCAAGCATCCCCACCCGGTCACTTCCTCAACGCCGCCGCGTTGCGCACGAGGTTGAGGAAATCGCGGCGGTAGCCGCCGACATCGGCGCCGAGGTCGCTTTCGGCGAGCTTCAGGATGTCGTCGAATCCGAGGTCACCCTTGTTCGGCGATTCGCGCAGGATCATGCCGAAGCCGGCGACGGCGGTGGCGAAGCGCATATCCCCCGATGCTTCCAGCGGACGCACGCTCGATGCGGCGAGCGGGAACTCCAGTTTCGTGGACGTGTCGCCATCGGGCAGCTTGTAGCGCAGCTTCGCCGTCAACAGGTCGTCCGACACCGGGCGATCCGCCTGCACGTCGCGCTGGTACTTCAACGCATCCACCTCGCCGGGGCCGGGCACGGGCTGGCCCGCGGGCACGACTTCATAGAACGCCGTCACGGTATGGCCCGCGCCGACATCGCCGGCATCCACCCGGTCGTTGTTGAAGTCTTCTTTCTTGAGCATGCGGTTCTCATAGCCGATCAGGCGGTAGCCGGCGACGCGCGCGGGATTGAACTCGACCTGGATCTTCACATCCTTCGCGACAGTCACGAGCGTGCCGAGCATCTCGTCCACCAGCAGCCGGCGCGCCTCGGAGAAGTCGTCGATGTACCCATAATTCCCGTTCCCCTTGTTCGACAGCAGCTCCAGCGTGGAGTCCTTGTAGTTGCCCATGCCGAACCCGAGCACGGTCAGGTACACGCCGCTCTTCGCCTGATCCTCGATCAGGCGCTCCAGGTCGCCGCGCTGCGTGAGGCCGACGTTGAAGTCGCCGTCGGTGCACAAGATCACGCGGTTCACGCCGCCCGTCGCGAATTGCGCGCGTGCCGTGTCGTACGCGAGCTGGATGCCCGCGCCGCCCGCGGTGCTGCCGCCGGCGTTGAGCCCGTCCAGCGCCGCGAGGATGTCGGGCGTGCGTTCGCCCGAGGTCGTCGGCAACACCAGCCCCGCCGCGCCGGCGTACACGACGATCGCGAGGCGGTCGCGCTCATCGAGCTGCTTCGCGAGCGCCTGCAGCGAGCGTTTCACGAGCGGCAGCTTGTTCGCGTCGGACATCGAGCCCGACACGTCGATCAGGAACACGAGGTTCACCGGCGGCCGCTCGCGGCGGTCGATTTCCTTGGCCTTCAGCGCGACGCGGACCAGGTGATGACGCGGATTCCACGGCGCGGGCGCCGCCGCGAGATGCACCGCGAACGGACGTCCATCCACCGGCTGCGGATAGTCGTAGCGGAAATAGTTCACCAGTTCCTCAATCCGCACCGCATCCTTCGGCGGCAGCGTGCCTTCCAGCAGATACTTCCGCACCACTGCATACGACGCGCTGTCCACATCGATCGAGAACGTGGACAGCGGATGATCCGCCACCCGCTGGAACGGGTTCTCGTTGATGACGTCGTAGTCGTCGAGCGAAGGGCTGATGATACGCGGCTCCGAGGGCATCTCGCCCGATTTCACCATCCCGCGCGCCATGTACCCGTTGATATTGCGCCGGGCGAATGCGGGTGCAACCGACGCGAGTGGCGCGGATGGCACCTCCTGTCGTTCGCTGACCCGGGATCGACCGGCGTAAAGATTCTTCATCACGAGCGGCGAGCTTTCGCCGGCCACCTTCGGCCGGGCCAAGTTCATCCCGACATCGACCGGCACACTCGCATCGGCGACGACCAGATCCGACAGCTCCTCCTTTTCCGCTTCGCGCGGCGGCGCGACGCTCTCGACGAGCGCCTGCTCCGCCGGCAGCTCCGCCAGCGTGTCCAACTCCATCCGCTCATCCGTCGTGTACGTCACGTTGAGGTCCGGCTTTTTGTCCGCCATCGACAGTTCGGTCACGGGTGGCTTTGCGCGGAACAGGCCGACGCCGATCGCGGCCACGATGCCCGCGGCGAGGCCGAGGGCGACAAGCGGGCGCAGCGGGAAGTGGAGCGCGGGTCGGGCAGCCGCCGCCCGCTCGCGCACGGCGCGGCGCTGTTCGGGGCGCAGTTCCATCGCGGGTTCGCGGGCGAGGGCCGCGCGCACCTGGGTGGCGGCGCCCTGGATCGATTCGACGAACGCGCGGGCTTCGGGATTGCGGGCGACTTCGCGGTCCATCTCCGCCCGCGTGGCGGGATCGCCCTCGCCGAGCGCGTACGCGGTCCATTGGACATCATTGGGATCAAACTTCATGACACGGCTCCCTGCAGGGACTGCATTTGCTGGCGCAGGTCTTTCAGACCGGTGTGGATCAAATAGCCCACATTGCCCTCGGACAGGCGCGTGATGCGGGCGATGTCGCGGTAGCTCAGGTCCTGCTGGAACTTGAGACGGATGACCTCCTGTTGCGGCTGCGGCATCCGTTCGAGCAGGCGCGCGACGAGCGACTCCGACTCATCGCGCACGGCGTGTTGCGCCGGGTCGGGTTCCGCGGCCGGGACCCGCTCGGCTTGTTCGGGCATCAGGGGTTGCACGGGGCGCTCCTTTCGTTGGAGGTCCAGCACCCGGGACCGGCAGACGCGGAACAGCCACGCCGCCTCGTGTCCTTCGAGCTTCGCCGGTTTCTCGCGGCACAGGCGC
Organism: uncultured Verrucomicrobiota bacterium; assembly: GCA_937996795.1. Lineage (GTDB taxonomy): Bacteria > Verrucomicrobiota > Kiritimatiellia > CAIVKH01 > CAIVKH01 > JAMLJG01. Next base: position 15,732 of record CALKUH010000064.1, read on the forward strand.
AGGAAGGTTTCCTGCACCGCGTCCTGCGCCGCGCTCACCGAACGGATCAGCGAATAGGCATACCGGCAGAGCGGCTGCTCATATTGCTGCACCAACTGGTTGACCCAGCGGGCGGTGGCGTCGTCCATTGTCATGCAGCAGCTCCTTGCATACGGTCCATCGGGTGTGTCCTCTCAACAGGACAACGCGCGGGGGGAGGATTTCTTAGCGTTATTCTCAATTAAGATTCAGACCGTAGAGCCGGGTTTACCCCGGCTACATTCGGACAGCCGGCGTAAAGCCGGCTCTACAGGGCTCGGACCAACCGATATTCAGCCCAGCGCCAGAATCTCGTCCGCCACCTGCGCCGGCGTCTTGCCGTCGGTTTCGATTTGCAGCGGGATCGCGTCGTAGAGGGCCTTGCGTTTGCCGAGCAGGTCGCGGATGCGTCCGAGCTTGTCGTCGGTCTGCAGCAACGGGCGGTTCGGGTCGTGGCCGACGCGGCTCAGGATCATCTCCGGCGTCGCGCGCAGGCAGATCACGCGCCCGGTCGCCGCGAAGTCGCGGATGTTGTCGGGATTGAGCACGATGCCGCCGCCGGGCGCGATGACGAGATCCTGGCGCGCGGCGAGTTCCTGCACCAGCGCGCGCTCGAGCGCGCGGAAGTGGGGCTCGCCGGACTCGGCGAAGATGCGCGGGATGGGGCGCCCCTCCCGCTCCTCAATCGTCGTGTCCATGTCAATGAACGCGCGGCCCAGGCGCTCGGCCAGGATTTTGCCCGTCGCGCTCTTCCCCGTGCCCATGAACCCCACGAGCACCAGATTTCTTGAACCCAAGGTTTGTTTCATCAGCAAGCCCCCCAAAGAAGTGGATCATCGGCGCGGCATCGGCGCGTTCACATCCGTGCGCGGCTCCGCGGACGGCGTCGGAGGCGATGCCTCCGCGGGCCCGCGCAGCGCGGGCATCGGCTTTTTCTGCAGCGCGCGCGGAAGCGCCTCTTCGTCCTGCAACTCGCCCTTGTACCACACCTGCACCCGGTAGCCTTCGTACACGCGTTTCTGACCCGTGCGGGCCTCCTCATCGGCGCGGAAATTCAGCGGCACGATGTACGTGGCCGTGACGCTCTTCTGCTCGCCGCCGTCCCACGCGGTATCGATCCGCAGCGGCGCATCGGGCACCTTCGCGCCCGTGGGCACCAGCTCCTGCCGGCCGACGACGCGGTCGAAGAACGCGACGCGCACCTCCACGTCATCCACATCCACGCGCCCTTCGCCCATCCGCGGTTTCAGGTTGATGCGCAACGCGCGCATTTCGTCGAACTCCCTGGACGACTGGAAGCGTTCGCGATCCACGGACACGATGCGGATGCGGCGGCCGGGGCGCGTACCGGCGCCGCCGGAAGTCTCCTGCTTCAGCATCGCCAACCGCGCTTCTTCGCGCGCGAGCCGCTGGCGCTCCGCAGCGGCCTCGGCGTACAGCGGCGTGCCGCCCGTCAAATTCAGCAGGCGCGCCCACGTCTCGCCGGCCTCGCGCAGCAGGCCGCGCTTTTCATAGGTCCGCGCGCGCTCCACCAGGCCCGGCACATGGTCCGGCGACAGGATCAGCAGCCGTTCCAGCGCCTGATCCGCCGTGACATAGTTCCCCTTTCGGAACTCGGTCTGCGCCAGCGCCAGCAGTTCACGCTCCCGTTCGGCAAGCGGATCCGTCTCCGCGGGACGGTCGGAAGCCGGAGCCGTGACCACTGCCGGCGCCTGCGTCGCCACGGCAACGGGCGGGGGCGATGTGGATGGCGGCGCAGGCTCGGGCGGGGCCACCGCCGTCTCGACGACCTGCGTCGTGAGCGCCTGCAACTGCTCCTTCAACCCGGTCACCACTTCCTTCAGCGCCGCGACTTCCGACTGCATCGCCGCGGACGCGACGTCGCCCGTCTGCTCCACCTTCAGCGGCGGCGGTTCCAGCCCCACATGGGTGCGTTTGGCCGCTTCGTCAAGCAACGCCGTGTCGTTCGTGGTGATCCCGGGCGCGGGTTCATTCGTCAGCGCCGCCACGATCTCCGCCGTCTCCGCGCCGGGGGGCGGACTGCCGCCAAAATAGCCGCGCTGCCAGAGCGGGAAGATGACGATAAAAAACGCCTGGAGCAGCAGCAACCCGCCCACCGCGCACAGCGTCATCAGGTGGATGCGGCTGCGCCGGCGATGCGGCGTATGGACCACCGCCTCCAGCGGCTGGAACTCGATCTGGGTATGGCCGACATCGATCTTGTCGCCCGCGCGGAGCTTGACCTCATCCACCGGCTCGCCATTCACCGTCGCCCGGTTGAGCGCGCCGAGGTCCTTCAGCCACACCCCGTCGCGCCGCAATTCGAGCTGCGCGTGGTGGCGGGAGACCTGATCGTCGTCCGACAGGTCGACCTGGCAGCCGGGATCGCGCCCGATCACGAGCGTGCCCTGCTTCACCGCCAGACGGCGGCCTTTCATGCGACCGGATAGAAAAATCAATCGATACATGGTGTTCGCAGCGCGCTGCGAGCCCCGCAGTATAGCCCGTGCCCGCGCGGCGGCACAATCGAAGAGAAGGAGGAACATTCGCCCGCTTGCTTCGTTGCTTCACAACGGCTATAAAGGCAGGACTTAACTTCAGGAGAACCGCACCATGGCCTACACACCGCCCCGTCCCGGAGTTCGCCCCGTCGCCCCGCCGCCCAAGAAAAACAACAACATGGTCATCGGCCTCGGCGTGGCCGGCGCGCTCGCCGTGATCGGGCTCGGCGGCGCAGGATTCCTTTTCACCCAGCAAGGCGGGCTCAAAACCGCGCTCGGCGTGCACGCCACCGCGGCAACGGAAGCCGCGAAGATCGCCGGCGTCGCCATCGACACGAATGCGCCGGCCGACTGGGCCGCGCTCTGGCCCAAGGTCAACGCCGCCCTGATCGCCCTCAAGGACACGAGCGAACGCCAGTCGGTTCGCATCGGCGAATTGGAACAGGAAGTGGAAGTCGCCGCCGGCCTGCAGGCCACGCTGCAAAAGGCCCAGACCGATGCCCAGCGCAGCGCGCAGCAGGTCACGTCGCTCACCAGCGAGCTGGACGCGCTCAAGGCCAGCAGCGCCGCGCAGGCCCGCGATCTCGAAGCCAAGCTCGCCGCCGCGCAGAAGGCGTTCGACGAAGCCAAGGCGCAACTCGCCGCCGCGCCCGCCGCGCCCGCCGCGCCCGCCGTGGCCGCCCCGGTGGCCGATGCCGCCGCACCTGCCGTCGAGTCCGCACCCG
>CALKUH010000065.1 GCA_937996795.1 uncultured Verrucomicrobiota bacterium
CCGCGGCGTTGGAGGCGTTGCCCGCGACTTCGAAGCGGAACACCAAGCAGCGTGAGGCGATCCGGGGCGTGCTGGAGGCGGAGGGTGTGCCGATGAGCGCGCAGGAGATTCTGCGCGTCGCGCAGGAGCGGGTGGCGGGGCTCGGGCTTGCGACGGTGTATCGCACGGTAAAGGGGATGCTGGCGGATCGGGATTTGGTGAGCGTGGAAGCCCCGGGGGGGCCGCCGCGGTATGAGCTCGCGGGGAAGGAGCACCACCATCACTTTCATTGCCGGGTGTGCGGGAAGATGTACGAGGTGGAAGGGTGCCCGGGCGACTTGGCGCGGCTGACGCCGACGGGGTTCACGCTGGAGGGGCATGATCTGCTGTTGAGGGGGGTGTGCGCGGCGTGCGGTGCGGCGCCCGGCGAAGCCGAGGCGGCGTTCTCCGCGTCGGAGGGCGTCTGGCGCTGCGCCCGCTGCCAGCGCGCGACGCCGCTGCGCGATCCGATCTGGACGCCCGGCCCCGCGCTGCGCGCGCTGGGCGAGTGGCAGTCCGGCGGCGCCCCGGAAACGGCGCGCACAACGGCCCTTTCGTTTTCCCAACAGGCCGCCGCCGAACGCGCGCTCGGCCAGTTCCTCGCCTTCCATCTCGACATCGCCCCGGCGGCGCGCGCGGCGGCGCTGGACATCCTCGCACGACGCCCTCCCCAATCGATTGACCGCACCCCCGGGCTTCGATAATCCTCTCCGCATGAAATCCCGCACCTATCCCGTGACCCGCCGCCTGTGGCGCGCGATCTGCATCGGCAGCCTCGCGCTCGCGAGCCTGATGGCGCTCGTCACCGCGAGCGAACTGACGCGCGTCGTGCTCATCCTGCGCCGCGTGCATCCGCTGGCAAGTTACGCGGCCGGCGCCCTGCTCGCGGCCGGCGCGGTATACCTGGTCGTTCGTTTCCTTCTCGCGCGCTCCCGCCTGCGCACGCTGGGCGCCCCGGCCCTGCCGCCGCCGGAGAAGGCCACCTTCAAGGATCTCAAGCGGGTGGTGCAGCACCACATCGCGCGCATCAAGCGCGCCGCCGCGCACCGCAGCCTCTCGCCGGAGCAGGCGAAGCATTACCGCCAGCGCGCGTATGACCTCGAGGGCATGCTCGGCGCGCACCCGCTGCTTGACGATCTGCGCCGCAGCATTTCCAAGAATGAGGCCGAGGTGTGGCAGCCGCTGGTCGAGCACCTGGACCGCGACGCCGTCGAGTTCGCCCGCTACAAGATGACCGCCGTCGTGCGCGATGCGATCGAGCCGCCCTTCCCCGTCGTGCACCCGTTGCTCACGTTCTACCACCAGGGCACGCTGATCTGCTGCATCGTGGACTGCTACGTGACGCGCCCGTCGCTGATGGAATACGGCATGGTGATCCGCGACGTGTGGCGGGTCATGGCGGGCGGCGAGTACTACCGCATCGGCCAGCGGCTGTTTGAAGGCATCTACCGCAACAGCCCGCCGATGGGCCGCGCGGCGGAGGATCTCGGCCAGGCGCTGTCCGTCATCTGGCTCACGTGGACCGTCGCGCAGGCGGCGATGCACCGCTGCCGCCACCTCGGCGCGTGGTCGCCGGAACTGGCGATGACCCATCTGGATCACCTCACGATCGATTCGCTGCTCGTGACGCGCGACACGCTCATCCGCGACGTGCTGCCGCTCATCAAGCTGCGCCTGCGCCACAGCCTCGGTCCCGGCACGGCGGACGCCGCCGGCTTCTCGGAGCAAATCATGGAGGGCGTCGTGAAGGCCGTGGACGGCGTGGTGCAGGGCCTGCGCGCGCAGGCGCCCGAGCAGGCGGCCGAACAGTCGCGCCGCACGTTGCACGGCCAGCCGTCGCATGGGCTCTACCAGGCGCCCGTCGACCGCAGGCCGCGCACACCCGGAAAGGCGGACGCGTGATCGGCATCCGTCGATCCCGCCCGGTGCGCGAGTCCGGGCACCTGCTGCCCAGCGTGCCGATGCCGATCCCCTACGGCGCGCACCCCGTCGCGGATGGCGTCCAGTTCACCCTGTTCAGCCGCCACGCCACGCGCGTCTGGCTGATGCTGTTCGATGCGCCGGACGCGGAGGAACCGCGCGAGGAATTCGAGCTGAGCCCCGAGCACAACCGCATCGGCGACATCTGGCACATCCACGTCCGCACCGCGCGCGTCGGCATGTACTACCTGTACCGGATGGACGGCATCGAACCGCCGGGGCACAAGAATTTCTTCGACCCGGAACAGTGGCTGCTCGACCCGTACGCGCAGGCCGTTTCGCGCCCGCCCGCGTGGGGCAGCCGCGACGGGCTGACGCCCGGCCTGCACGCCACGCGCGGCGCGGCGGTCCCCAAGGGCATCATCGTGCGCGACGAGTTCGACTGGTCCGACGACCGCACGCTGAAGATCCCGCTGAACGAAACCATCATCTACGAAACGCACCTGCGCGGCTTCACCGTCCACCCCTCCTCCGGCGTCGCGCACCCCGGCACCTACCGCGGGTTCCGCGAGAAGATCCCCTATCTCCAGCGCCTCGGCATCACCGCGGTGGAGTTCCTGCCGATCCAGGAATTCAACGAGATGGAGTATTTCCAGGAGAACATGAAGCGCCGGGAGCTGCGCAACTACTGGGGCTACTCCACGCTCGCCTTTTTTGCGCCGAACAGCCGCTACGCCAGCGGCGCGGGGCTCGGCCTGCAGGTGAAGGAATTCAAGAAGCTCGTGCTCGCGCTGCATCGCGCGGGCATCGAGGTGATCCTCGACGTCGTGTTCAACCACACCGCCGAGGGTGGCGACGGCGGGCCGACCTATTCGTTCCGCGGCATCGACAATTCCATCTACTACCTGATGGATGAGAGCGGCCGCCACTACACGAACTACACCGGCTGCGGCAACACGGTGAACAGCAACCATCCCGTGGTGCGCGACTTCATCATGAACTGCCTGCGCTACTGGCACCTGCACATGCATGTGGACGGGTTCCGTTTCGACCTCGCGTCGATCCTCACCCGCGGGCGCGACGGCGAGTTGCTGCCCGACCCGCCGATCGTCGAGCATATCGCGGAGGACCCCGCGCTGCGCGACTGCAAGATCATCGCCGAGGCGTGGGACGCCGCCGGCGCCTACCAGGTCGGCACGTTCCCCAGCGACCGGTTTTCCGAATGGAACGGGCGCTACCGCGACGACATCCGCAAGTTCTGGCGCGGCGATGCCGCCCAGCTCGGCCCGCTCGCCACGCGGCTCGCCGGCAGCGCGGACCTGTATGACCGCGACGGGCAGTCGCCGCTCAAGAGCATCAATTTCGTCACCTGCCACGACGGCTTCACGCTGCGCGATCTCGTCACCTACGAGCAGAAGCACAACGAAGCCAACGGCGAGAACAACAACGACGGCGAGCGCCACAACAACAGCCGGAACTATGGCGTCGAGGGACCGACCGAGGACAAGGCCATCAACGCCGTGCGGTTGCGCCAGCAGAAGAACCTGCTCGCCACGCTCTTTCTCTCGCAGGGCGTGCCGATGCTGCTCGCGGGCGACGAGTTTTCGCGCACGCAGCAGGGCAACAACAACGCCTACTGCCAGGACAATGAACTCTCGTGGGTGGACTGGTCGCTGCTTCGCGCGAACAGCGAGTTGATGGAATTCACGCGCCGCCTGATCCGGTTCCGCAAGACCCACGCCTGCCTGCGCCGCGCGCGCTTTCTCACCGGCCACGGGTTCAAGGGCGGACCCGACATCGCGTGGTACGGGCGCGAAGGCCGCCCGCCGGACTGGCACCACGACCACGCCGTCGCCTGCCTGCTGAACGGCGCACGGGAAGCGACGGGCGCGCCCGCCGATGGCGACTCCCTTTTCCTGATCTTCAACGCGGGCGAACACCCCGCCCACTTCCACCTGCCCCCCGCGCCCGGCAAACCCTGGCGCCTGGAATGGACCACGCAGGAACAGGACCCGGAGTCACCCCGCGGCCACCACGCCCTGACCGTCGCCCCCCGCACGGTAACCGTCCTCTCCTCCCCGCCCCAACCCGAACCGGCCCGCTGAGCCACCGCCGGTTGAACGCCGGTTGGCCTTGCGTGTCTATCGGAATGACGTATTTTTACGCCACAAGGAGTTTGAAACGCCATGATGCTGGATCCTCTATTTCTGTTGTTCGCGTTGCCAGGCCTCGCGCTCGGCATGATCGCGGCGATGCTGACGAAGAGCACGTTCTCGAAGTACGCGCAGGTCGGCGCGCGCTCCGGCCTGACCGGCGCCGAGGCCGCCCGCCGCATGCTGGTTGCCCAGGGCGTGCAGGACGTGGAAATCCACCAGTCACAGGGCTTCCTGTCCGACCACTACAACCCGAAGACCCATTCGCTGCACCTGTCGCCGGACGTGTACAACGGGCAGTCGCTGTCCGCCATCGGCGTCGCCTGCCACGAAGCGGGCCACGCGTTGCAGCAGGCGCAGGGCTATGCCCTGATGAGCCTGCGCGCCGTCCTGCTCCCCGTCACCATCGCGGGACAGAACATCGCCCCGATCCTCTTCGCCATCGGCCTCGGCATGGGCTCGATGGGCATGGTCCAGCTCGGCATCTGGCTGTTCGCCGCCGCGGTGCTGTTCTCGATCATCACGCTGCCGATCGAATGGGATGCCAGCGCCCGCGCGAAAACCTACATGGTCGATTCCGGCATCGTCACCGCCGCGGAGTATCCGCACGCCGCGAAGGTGCTCAACGCCGCGTTCCTCACCTACGTCGCCGGCGCCGTGACCGCCGTCCTGCAATTGCTCTATTTCCTGATGCGCGCCGGCCTGCTCGGCGGACGCCGGGACTGAATCCCGACAGGTCCCAGGCGGCCTATAAGTCCTGTTGCTGTGGATGGGTCCGGTTTGCTTTACTAGCCGCCCAATGAAAGCAGCAGACCTGCGCGGCATTTTGCGCTACACGGCCCGGTTCCGGGACCGCCTGTTTGTGCTGAACATCGACAGCGGCGTCCTGGCCTCGGACAATTTCCACAACCTGCTGCTCGACATCACGGTCCTGCGCAGCCTGAACATCCGCATCGTGCTCGTGCACGGGTGCTCGGTGCACATCAAGGCCCTGTCCGAGGAACTGAAGGTGCCCGCGTCCGACCTCGACGGCATGGGCGTCACCGATGCGGAAACCCTGCGCCTGTCCCTGCTCGCCGCCAACCGGCTCGCCCACGAAATCCTCGAAGGGCTGAGCGAGACGGACCAGCGCGCGGTGGTCACCAACGCGATCATCGCGCACCCCGCCGGCATCCTCAACGGCGTCGACCAGCAGTGGACCGGCCAGGTCGAGCGCATCGACACCGACTTCCTGCACACGCTGCTCGACCAGGGCGTGATCCCGATCCTGCCGCCCCTCGGCTTCGACGGCAACGGCCGGACCTACCGCGTGAATTCCGACGGCGTCGCGCTGGAGGTGTCCGAGGCGTTGAAGGCCGCCAAGCTGATCCACATCAGCACCAGCAACGGCGTGCGCGAAGCCGGCCGGCTCAGCGCGCAATTCTCCGTCGAGGAGGCGGAGGAGTACATCCGCAAGCACAAGGGCGAACTGCCCGCGCCGATGCTGTCAAAACTCAAACATGGCGTCCGCGCCTGCCGCAACGGCGTGCAGCGGGTGCATATCATCGACGGCACGCAGGACGAGGCGCTGTTGAGCGAGATTTTTTCCAACGAGGGCGTGGGCACGATGATCCACGCGAACGAATACCTCGCCATCCGGCCCGCGTTGAAAAAAGACGCGGGCATGATCATGAAGCTCATCCGCGACTCGATGGAGGCCCAGCAGCTGCTTCCCCGCACGCGCAAGGCGCTGGAGGAGCGCATCAACGATTTCTTCGTCTTCGAGATCGACCGCAACATCGTCGGCTGCGTCGGTCTGAAGATGTATGACGAGGGCGAGCTCAAGGCGGCGGAACTCGAGTGCCTCTATGTGTCCGAGGCCCACGAGAACCAGGGCATCGGGGCGAAGTTGATGCTGTTCATCGAGGACCAGGCGCGGCAGCGCGGCGTCAAGCGCCTGCTCGCCCTTTCGACGCAGGCCTTCAATTATTTCACGCACAAAGGCGGCTTCCGCGAAGGCGCGGCCGACATGCTGCCCGCCGCGCGGCGCGCCGCCTACGACAAGAGCGGACGGCATTCGAAGGTGCTGTTCAAGGACCTGGGTTGAGCGGCGGCGCTCAGGCGCCTCGCACGACCGCGGTCAGCGGTTCCTCGGCCAAGTAGGCGTCCAGGCCCTCCTGCCACGAGGGAAGCGTGCGCCCGATCAACTGCTGGAGCCGGGCGGTATCCAGGACAGATTGCGCGGGGCGCAAGGCCGGATAGTTCATCTCGTCCGTGGTCTTCTTCTCCACCGGGACTCCGGGCCGCACCCGCTCGACGATCGCGCATGCAAACGTCCACCACGAACACGCGCCCGATGCGGCGGCGTGCACGATGCCTGCCGATGGAGGCCGCGCGGCGAGGTCGATCAGCGCGTCGGCGAGGTGGCGCGTGTAGGTCGGCGCGGACACCTGGTCGGCCACCACGCGCAGCGACGGCACGCCCTTCTGCAACTGGCCGAGGATCGCCCGCACGAAATTGCGTCCGTGCACGCCGAACAGGGATTGCGTGCGCACCACCAGGGCGGGGCCGCCCGCGCCCAACACGAGTTCCTCCCCCTCCCGCTTGCTCTCGCCATAAAAATTAAGCGGCGCGACGGGGTCCGACTCGACATACGCCGCTCCTTTGCGCCCGTCGAATACATAATCGGTGCTGACATGCAGCAGGGGCAGGTCGCGCATCGCGCACGCACGCGCCAGCAGGCCGGCGCCCGTCGCATTGATTCTCCGGCACAGCTCGCGCTCCTTCTCCGCGTCGTCCACCCGCGTGTACGCCGCGCAGTTGATCGCCACATCCGCGCCGGGCATCGCGGCGAAGGAGTCCTCCCGCGTGATATCGAACTCCGGCACGTCGAGCACATGTACCGTGTGACCGCGCGCCGTCGCCGCCGCCGCGAGATCGCGGCCGAGCATGCCGTTACCGCCGATGAGAAGCAGGTGCATCCGGAAGCGCCCGCCCGTTATTCCAGCGTGTGGATGATGACGCCGGGATCGGTCTGGATGACCTTGAGCTGGATCTTTTCGTAAATCTGCTTCAGCTCTTCCGCCGTCAACTGCTCGCGCAACATCGGAATTTCGACCACCGTATCCTGTTCAAACAGAATGCGCTTCGTGACCTGCTGGTGACCCGGCTTCCCTACCGTCAACACATGGTCGCCTTTGTAGACGTCAAGCCCTTCGATCGGCGTTGAACCGATCAGGATGCCATCGAGTTCGACGAGCGCCGGGTCGGCGTCCGTCTTGACCGACAGTTTGATCGTCGGGCGGCTGCGCGCCTGCTCCGCGCGCGCGAGCAGGGCTTTCTCCAGCGCCGGAACGGCGTCGCCCAGCGCGCGCTCCACAAGCTGGATCACGTCGTCTTCGCCGAGCGAGGTCTGGAGCTGCGTGGTCTGGCGGAATTGCTGGCGGGCCACGCCGTCCTGCGCGGCGATCACCGACCCGTCCTTCGCGTCGAGCGCCTCCAGCCCGACGCGCACGCTCAACGTGGAGAACTCCACCTGCTGCCCGCCCTGGTTGATCATTTGCTTGCCGGGCGACAGGCTGAGGAGCGAGCCGCGCAGCACGACATCGGCGCGCAGCGCCTGCGCCGCCTGGAGGAACGAGGGCTTCACCGGCGTGCGTTCACCCTGGTCGCGCGGCTGTAGGCGATCCATCTGCGCGAGCAGGTCGCGGCGATCCACAAGGACGAAGTCCTGCCGGTTGGCGAGCTGCTTGCCCAGCAGGAACACGCCTTTTTCCGCCATCGCGCCCGGCGTAATCGCACCGCCGAGCAGCGCGTCGGAGCGCTGTCCCGTCTGGTCCTGGAACTCGAGCACCACCGCGCGCAGCGGCGCCTCCGCATGAAGCGAGGTCATCGCGGCGAGGCACAACGTGAGGATCAACCCAAGAGCTTTCATATGACATCTCCCATATCGGACAGCCTAGCAGAACACCGCCGCCGTCTCCATGCCGTTCTGTCCATGGGACGCGGGTCGCGCCCCGGATATTCACGCGTTTTTTATTGCGGGGACGATTCCGTGCGCGGCATCGTTCCCGCATGATGCTTCGTCCCCTGTTCCTGCTGGCCCTCGCGCTGGGCGGCGGCCTCTCCGCGCGCGGCGGCCTCGACGCCGCGCCATGGGCCTACACCGCGCCGCCGCGCCGCCAGGCGCCGGCGTTACCGCAAGGCGAGCCGCTGCCCGGTCAGGCCGCGAAATACTACACGGAGGCATCGTCCGCCTTCGCGCGCGGGGACGCAGCGGCCGCGGAACCGCTGATCGAAGACGCCCTGCGCCTGATGCCGGGCCACCCGCTCGTTCAGGGTCTCGCAGCGCGCATCTTCAGCCAGCGCGAGCGCCCAGGGCTCGCGCTCGACCTGTGGAACCAACTGGTCGAGCAGTATCCCGGGAACGGCACCCTGCTGGCCGAGCGCGCGGCGACGCTGCTGCTGCTGGATCGCCGCGACGACGCGGAGCGCGACATCCGGCGCGCGCTGCACCTGTCGCCCGCGGACCTCACGACGCGCTATGTCGCCGCCCTCTGGCACGCGGGACAGGGCAGGCTCGACGACGCGACCGCGATGTTTGCCGTCATGCCCGGCCATCAGGTGCTCGAATGCGGCGAACGGCTGCTGTACGAACGGCGCGCCACGGAACGCATGCTTACACCCGACGGCTATCGCATCGCCGTGCGCGCGCTGTTGAATCCGGTCGAAAACGCCGACCTGGAAACGCTGCTGCCGGCCTGCGTGCGCCTGCTGCAGGAACTCAAGCCGCTGATGGAAGCGCAGGCGTGGGGCGATGCGGAGCAGGCGCTGGTCCGGGTTCGCGCCGCGGGTGCGGGCTATCCGGCGCTGTTCTATGACCTCGCGCTGTGCGGCTACCTGCTGCGCCCCTCGGCCGAACGTCTCGCCCGCATCGAATCCTTTGTCCTGACCCCGCGCGGCGGGCCGTTCGCCCGCTACTTCATTTACCTCACCCTGCACGCGGGGGACCTCACCACCGCGCAACGCGTGCAGGAGGCTGCGCTGGCCAACGCACGGGATGAAGAAGCGGTGTTGATTCGCGCCGCGATCGCCGGCGGACAAGGCCGCGTCGATGACGCATGGGCCACGTTGGAGCAAATTCCACCGGCCCTGCGCCCCGCCACGCGGCCATGGTTTTCACGCAACCTCCCCGCCATACGCGCGTTGCGCGATGATCCGCGTTTTGACGCGTGGATGGGCGATTCGGGATAAATTGCCGCGCGCATCGGCTCATTCGCCATTGATTCGCAACGGGTTGGCGCACATACTGCGCTTAAGTAAAAGGATTTATCCATGGCCCGTACGACGATCAAAGACATTGCCCGCGAATGTGGCGTGTCATTGAGCACGGTATCCCTCGTTCTCAACAACAACCCGCGCATCAGTCCGTCGACGCGCGAGAAGGTGTTGCAGGCCGTCGATCGCCACCAGTATCAGCCGAATGCATTCGCGCGCAGCCTGGCCTCCCGCTCAAGCCATGTGTTGAGCGTCGTCGTCCCGGATTTGAACCACGTGTTCGCGGACACCTATTTCGGCGAAATCGTCAGCGGCATCTACGACCGCGCCTCGGAGCTCGGCTACAAGGTCCTGCTGGATGTCGCGAACCAGCGGTTTGTGTCGACGGGCGAGTATTTGAACATCCTGAAGTCGAAGCGTGTGGACGCGGCGCTCTTCATCGGCTCCTCGGTGCACGACACCTATTTGCACCAGGTCGAGGAGGAAAAACTCCCGATGGTGCTCGTGAATCACTACCTGCCCGGCCGCAAGATGAGCTACATCGCGGCGGACTACGCCGCCACCGCGCGCGTCGCGGCGGAGCATTTGCTCGGCCTCGGGCATCGCTGCATCGGATATCTCAGCGGCACGAACACCTACACCGCGCTGGACCTGCGCGAGCATTTTATCTCGGCCTGCACCTCCAACGGGCTGCGCGCGGAGGATGTGCCGTGGGCCGACGGCTGGTTCACCGAACAGGGTGGCTACGAGGCCGCCCACTGGCTGTTGGATCGCCATCCGAAGATGACCGCGCTCATGGGCGGCAACGACAAGATGGCCATCGGCGCGATGCGCTGCCTGAAGGAGCGCAAACTGCGCGTGCCGGAGGACATCTCGGTCGTCGGCGTCGATGACGCGCCCGCCGCGGCGTTCACCAATCCCGGCCTGACCACCGTGCGGCACGATCTCTTCCTCATCGGCAGCATGGCCGTCGATTCAGCGCTCGCGCTGTTCAAGGGTGAAGCCCAACTCATCGAGAAGACGCTGCCGATCCAACTGGTCGTGCGCGAGTCCACCGGCCCCGCCGCCGCGCGCGGCTGATCCACCGGCGCCCCATGCCGCGCCGCCTCATCATTGACGGCTACAGCCTGCTGTACCGCGATGATTCGCTAGCCCGCCTGCGCCCGGACAACATGCGGCTGGCGCGCGAGCAGTTGATCCGCAAAATCGACCGCCTGTCCGACGCGCTGGCCCCCGTGGTGGAACTGGTTTTCGATGGCCGGGCCAGCAGCCGCGAACGCATCGACACCGGCCACCTGCAAATCATCTATTCGCCGGGCGACAAGACGGCGGACACCGTCATCGAACAAATGGTGCACACCGATGCCGCGCCCGCGGACGTTTGCGTTGTGACCTCCGACCGGCTGGAGTGCGACACCGTTTCCGCCGCCGGCGCCCAGGTCATGTCGTGCCTCTCGTTTCTCGAATGGCTGGACCGCTTGGGGCGCGAGGTCGTGCGGCATCAGAAAAAATCGGCGCCCTCCCGACGCTTCACGCTGGGCGACATGTTTCCCGAGAAGTAGGGCGCCCCGCGGCGGCTTCCTCCTTCGCGCGGCGCTTCGACGGATACATGGGCCAAGCCGCCCTACCCGCATTAACGAACAAGGGCCCGGGAAACCCGGGCCCTTGTCGAGAATCTGCTGGAGCGCCGATTACTTCTGCATCCGGCGGCGCGCCGCGACCAAGCCCAGCGCACCGACCAAGCCGAGGACGATCGTCGACGGCTCGGGAACGATGGCGAGGTTGTTGACGAAGAGATTGTTGCGGTCGTCGCCGGCATCCGTGCCGAACACATAGAGGCCGAAGCCATCAATGCCCGTGCCACCGTTGGCGTACGACTGGTTGAACACATCGCTGCCGCGCGTGAGCGTAACGTCGTAGGTGCCCGCGCCCGTCGCCGTGACGCTCAACTCAAAGATCGACGTCTGGCTGTAGCTCCAGCCCAGATCGACGCCGTTCACCGTGTAAAGGTCGCTGCCGACGTTGAAGTTCCAGACGCCCGTGCCGCCAACGTCGAGATCGATGCCCTTGTTGCCGTTGCGGAAGGCAATCGCGAGATCGATGAGGAACGTCTGGCCGACCGTCAACGCACCGCCATCGAAGGTGCGATCCGCGTTGATGCCATTCGCGCCCGCCGGGTTGCCGAAGAAGCCCCACGCCTCGCCACCCGCGCCAGACGGATCGTTGATATCACCGAAGCCCTGGCCGACCGCGTCACCGATAAAGCCGCCACCCGTGCCCTGCACAGCGAGCGACCACGCATTGAAGCCCGAGCCGCCGTTATCGCCATTTTGGAGGCCGTCGTTATACACCGCGTCGGCCGCCGTGTCGGTGCCGAGATTCGCCGCGAATGCACTGGAGGCCGCGAGCGCAGCGGCCGTCAAAACGCCGAGGAAACGTGACTTCATGATAACTTCTCCCAATTCAAAGCCCAACCTTGTTGAAATAATTAGCTAACCCCCAAAACCATGTAAAGCCTTTTTCCTTCAATTTTTTCTTAATTTCACAAGCCTCCCGCCGGCGGGGGCAACGAAGCCAGAGATACGCCTTCCCGCTTCTCGATCACGGCGGCGATTTTGGGCACATAGAGGCGGGTTTCGAGCGGCAGTCGATCCGCGATGGCGTCAAAGGAGACCGCATTTTGCTGGCTTAACAAGCGGCCCACGCGGCCCTCCCCCGCGTTGTATCCCGCGAGGGCCAGGGGCCAGGAATTAAAGCGCCGGTGGAGAAAGCGCAGGTACGAAGCGGCGGCACGGGCGCTCTTGAATGGATCCAGCCGCTCGTCGGGACGTTCCGGACTCATGCCGAAACGTTTCGCCGTGGCCGGCATGAACTGGAAGAGGCCCACGGCACCCACCGGGCTGCGGGCCTTGGGATCGAAGCTGGATTCGACTTCCGCCAGCCAAACCAGGGCCTCGGGCAGCCCCTCCTCCCGGAAAATGGCTTTGACCCGTGGCGCGAGCTCGGTGGCGCGCGCGGGGGCGGGTCGCGCCGCGAGTTTCCGCTTCCATGTCTCCGCCGACTGCGCCGCCCGTTCGGCTTTCGCCCGCGCCGACGGAGAGGCGGGCGGCGGTTTGGGCGGAATACGCAGCGGCGCGGCGGGGGTCTTCGCGGGCGGCGCGGGTCGATGCGGAAGCTCGGGCACGGCGGACACCGCCTCCTCCGCCACGTCGATATAGTCCAGTTGCTGGCGCAGCCAACTGGCATACGGCCCCGCCGCGGGCCACTGGTCGAGCCAGGCCAGCGTGGCTTCCAGTTCCGGCTTCATCCACGCCAGCTCCTCGATGCTGCCTCCCTCAAGGACGCTCTCGACCTGCTGCGCGAAGCGCGTGAGTTCATCAAGACGAGGAATGCGGGCCAGCGCATCGCGATCCACCTGCAACCCGTGCGCGTCGAGCTGCTGGTCCACGAGGTCGAGCCCCTGCTGCCACAGCGCATCCACCTGCAGTTCCTGCGCCTTCGCCACGGACAGGCCGGCGCAATTGGCAAGCAGCGCAAGGCAAACGGTCCACCGGTTCATCCGCTGTATGTGTTGAGAAATCACCATGGCAGTCGATAGCGGGCGCTGAGCGGGAAGGCGTTCTCGATGTGTTCGATGCGCGGCGCCGGCCCATCCGGAACGCCGATCACTTCGACGACATCGAAGCGGATGTATTCAGGTTTTTCGCGCAAATCCATCAGGTAGCGCACCGCGGCGCGCGAAAGTTTCTCGCGCTTCGCCCGGTCCACCGCGGCCACCGGCCGGCCAAACGCCTCGCTCGCGCGCGTCTTCACCTCGACAAACACCATCACTGATTTCGCGCGCATCACGAGATCGAGTTCGTCGCGCCCCACGCGCACACGGCGGCCCACGACGGCATACCCTTGCTTCCCGAGGAACCGCTCCGCCTGCGCCTCGCCCCAGCGGCCGGAGGCCAGATGCGCGGGTTCGGCCGGAGCGCGCAGTTTTTTGAATAAAGCGCCGAGATGCATGCGCGATTGTGGGCGTGTGGGGGCGCAAGTTCCAAGCGAGAAGTTAAAGGCAGGGCGCGTTGGCTCACCGCGCCGGATGCCCTACCCGCCGGCTGCGGAGCGAACCGGCGCGAAGGAGCGGCGATGAACAGGTGTCGCGCCCAGCCGGCGCAGCGCGTCGAGGTGGGCGGCGGTGCCATAGCCTTTGTGTTGCGCGAGGCCGTAGCCGGGATAGCGCTCGTCGAGTTCGAGCATCAAGCGGTCGCGCGTCACCTTGGCGATGACGCTGGCCGCGGCGATCAGCAGGCTGGAGGCGTCGCCCTTGACGATGGCCTGCGAGGGATACGGCAGGCCGGGCACGGGACGTCCATCCACCAGGATCAACGCCACCTCGCGCCGCAACGCCTCCACCGCGCGACGCATGGCGAGATGGGTGGCGCGCAGGATGTTGAGCGTGTCAATTTCCTCCACCTCGGCGCGGCCCACGCCGAAGGCGATGGAGGGATCGGAGGTGAGCAGCGCGAAAAAGGCCTCGCGCCGGGGTTCGGTCAATTGCTTGGAATCCGTCAATCCGGCGAAGCGGCGGGTTTCCTCCGCTTCGAGGAGTTCGCGCGGCATTGAAACGGCGGCGGCGACGACGGGACCCGCGAGGGGGCCCCGGCCGGCTTCATCCACGCCGGCGAGAATCAGGTGTCCGAGGGACCAGGCTGTCCGCTCATGCCGTAGCATTCGCCGGCTCGGCGGCGTCGGCCTTCGCGCGGCCTTCGCGGATCTTCGTCTTCTTCCCGCTGCGGCCACGGAGGTAGTAGAGCTTCGCGCGGCGCGGCTTGCCCGTGCGCTCGACTTCGAGCTTCTCGATGCTGCGGGAGCTGACGGGGAAAATACGTTCCACGCCTTCGCCGTAGGAAATACGGCGGACGGTGAAGGTTTCGGTGTGCTTCGCGCCGTCGCGGGCGATGACCGTGCCGGCGAACACCTGCACGCGCTCCTTGTCGCCCTCCTTGATCTTCACATGGACCTTCACAGCATCGCCGACACCAAAGGCCGGGAGCTTGCTGTCCTTCAACTGTTCGGACGAAATCGTATCAAAGATGCGTTGCGACATGGGCGTTACCTCGTTCAAAGGGGCGAGAGAATAGAAATCCTGAGCGGAGAGTCAAGGAGATAGGTGGGGTTCTTCGGGTTATTTGGCGCGGGCAGGACAAAGGCCCCGCCCCTGCGCTCGCGCGCCCAGGACGGGGCCTTTTCGATGCGGCCCCCGCGTTAAGGCTTCAATTCGATGCGGAAGAACTGGTTCGAATCCGGCGCCATGCCGGCGTTCACCGTCGGGTTCGTGCCCAGCGCGGTGCCGAAGTACATCTGCTGCCAGCCGCCGTGCACGCTGCCGCCGCGCTGCACGCGGTAGTTCTTGTCGGCCACGGCGTCCCAGCTGACCTGGGTCATCCCGTTGCTGAGCACGAGGGCCGTGATCTCCAGGACCGACGCGGCCTGCAGCGGATGCGTGCCCGCCTGGTATTCCTGGTAGTTGGTCATGCCGTCGTTGTCCGAATCGTCGTTCGGATTCAGGTTGCCGTACAGCGCCTCCCACCAATCCGGCAGCCCGTCGTTGTCGTCATCCGGGTCGCTGTAGTTCGGGATTCCGTCGCCATCGCTGTCCGGATACGTCGCATTGACGTCCACCAGCTTGAGGTACTGCAGCTGCTGGCCGGCGAACGGATTGCCGTTCAGGATCACCGTGAGCCCCTGCGTCTTCAGTTCCGCGCCGGTCTTGCTCGGCGACCAGATGTAGTTCGTCGGGTTCGGCGACGCGAGGTCGACGATGTTGTAGGTCTTGGCCGAGTCGATGCCGAACCAGTTGACGCCGGGGCTCAGGTCGACATTGACGTTGTAGGTGTCGAACCGGTTCGTCGAACCCTGGTAGTTGTTGTTCACGAACACGAACACCACGTCCTGCGTCGAGGCGCTGACGCCGGCCTGCTCGTATTTCGCCACGCCGAAGATGTGCGGGTTCCAGCCGTTCGTGCCCGCCAGCATGTAGTTGTTCTGGCTGCGCAGGGCCGGCGACGACAGGCGGGCGCGGTTGATGCGCTCATACGCCTGGCGGATGGCGACCTTCCAGCCCTCGCCCACCGTGTTCCACACGTTGGTCAGGTGGTTGTAGCGTTTGAACTGCGGGATGCCCTTGCCGAAGTTCACCTCGTACCGGGCGTAGTTGTTCTTCGCCTCGTTGCCGCGGTTCGAGTAGACCACCGACGAGTTCTGCAGGCCCATTTCCTGGCCGGCGAACAGCATCGGCACGCCGTCCCACGCCGCCTGGATCGCATAGCCGTAGACCAGGCGCCACTGCGCGTCGTGCGGCAGGATCTCGTCGTGACCCGAGAGGTTCAGCAGGATCGGGCTGACGTCGTACGCGTTGCGGCGGTTGTCGAACGCCTGCCACGTCGGGAAGGTCGTCGGGTTCGCCTCGGAATAGGGCGTGCCGCCGAACGGCTTGTAGTCGAAGTACTGGTCGCGCCAGTAGAACACCATGTTCTCGTTCATGATGTCGAAGTGGCGGGCCGAGCGGAAGCTGAGGCCGTTCCGCTTGTCGCCGTTGATCTCACGGTAGCCGTCGAGCGACTCCGCCATGAAGAGGAAGTCCCACTTCACGCTGCGGGTCTTGTTGATCGTGTATTCCCAGAACACGCTCGGCAGGCCCTGCGCGAAGTCGCAGCGCAGACCGTCAATGCCCTTGTGCGACTGGGCGGGCGGCGTGCCGACCGGGTGGCCGGACTGCTCCAGCCAGTAGATCGGGTAGTACGCGAAGTATTCCCACAGTTCGCGCGTCGCGTTGGTCGCGAAGCCGTAGAACTGGTCTTCCTGCAGCAGGTAGCGCTGCTTCCAATCGTCGGTCTGGCCCTGCACGAGGGCGTCGTACGCGCCGAAGAAGAAGTCGGCCACATCGCTCCACTTGCCGAAGTCCGTGCGGTCCGGCGCGGTGGCGATGTCGTTGTTCTGGTCGCCCTGGTAATACGTCGCGGGCAGGCCGTAGTTGCCCTTGCGCGAGTACCACTGCGGACGCGCCGTGCGGATCAAGTCGGTCGCGTTCGTCGCCCAGTCGAACATATCCACCGCGGGCTGGCCGATCTCGCAGTCCCACGCGGAGTGGTTGAACGTGCCGTCCAGCATGATGCCCACGCCGGTCTGGTCCATCGCCGCGACGAATTCCTGGAACTCGAGCATCGCCTGGCTGCCGTCCGCCGTGTAGGGGTCGCCGAGCACGCCGTTGACCTGCCAGTAGTTGCGCACCGCGTACGGGCTGCCCGGATCGTAGTCCTGGCCCGTGGACGGATCCGTCTCGCGGTTGTCGAAGCCGATCGGGTGGATCGGCTGCAGCCAGAGCATGTTCACGCCGAGCTGCTTGAAGTAGTTCGTGCTGATGATGTTCAGCCCGTCGCCGGTGTCATCCTGGTAGATGTCGCGGAACGTGCTGCGCCCGGCGAACTGGTCGGAGGTCGCCTCCGCCGTCATCGGATTCAACTCGTACATCGTCAGGTTCAGCGCCTTCTTCGGCGTCACGACGACCGCGAGGTCGCGGCGCAGCGCGTGGTCGGTGAAGTAGTACTGCACGCCGTTGATCTTGTAGCGCGCGTTGATGCGGTACGCGCCGCACTTGTTCACCGGCAGCGTGACCGTGTACGGCCCGTTGCCGCTGCCGCTCATCGGGTAGGCGCGGAAGTAGGTCGTCGCGCTGGACGCCGTCACGCTGGACGGGTCCTCATCGCCCGGCAGCACCGCGAAGTCGCGGCGGTTCAGGTTCGAGAACAGCT